>RQAP01000005.1 GCA_008671135.1 Collinsella aerofaciens | reverse complement strand
GGCCAAAGGGAGCTCAAGCCCATAAGGAGGGCCTACGAGGCATGGGTCGAGGCCGGACTTCCGCTCGATTGGGACAGGCAGGCCTTCGAGGCCGAGCGCAAAATGGATTCTAAAAAACACCTTGCCAAATAGGAGCGTCAGGACGCAAAGAGGCTCCGCAGCGCGAAGCGCGATGCGGAGCCTCTTTGCATGTCCGAGGACGTTCCGGAGAGAAGTCCCCGTCCCGCCCCCGGATTCCCGGTGGGAGTTCTAGACCTTGTCGGCCTTAGTACATACCGCCGCCCTGCTGACCAGCGGTAGCAGCAGCGATTGCGTCCTCAAGCTGAGTGTTCTTGGGCACATCGGAGACGGTGGCCTCGGTGATGAGGATCAGGCTGGCGACAGAAGCAGCGTTCTGCAGGGTGACGCGGCTGACCTTGACGGGGTCGAGGACGCCCATCTCGATCATGTCGCCCCACTCGCCGTTGGCAGAGTTGAGACCCTGGCCGGCGGGCAGCTCGGCGACCTTGTCGACCACGACAGCGCCCTCAAAGCCAGCGTTCTTGGCGATGGTGGCGACCGGAGCGGTCAGAGCCTTCTTGACGATGTCGACGCCGATCTTCTCCTCGGGGTCGTCGAGTTCAACGGCGTCGAGCGCAGGAGCAGCGTCCATGAAGGCGACGCCGCCACCGGCGACAATGCCCTCCTCAACAGCAGCGCGGGTTGCCTGCAGGGCGTCCTCGACGCGATGCTTGATCTCCTTGAGCTCGGACTCGGTAGCAGCGCCGACCTTGATGACGGCAACGCCACCGGAGAGCTTGGCCAGGCGCTCCTGGAGCTTCTCACGGTCGAAGTCAGAGGTGGTGTTCTCCATCTCACCCTTGATCTGAGCGATACGAGCGTCGATGGCCTCCTTGGAGCCAGCGCCGCCGACGACGACGGTGTTGTCCTTGGAGATGGTGACGGACTTAGCGGTGCCGAGCATATCGGCGGTGATGTCAGCGACCTTCACGCCCAGCTCGTCCAGGGCAGCCTGGCCACCGGTGAGGACGGCGATGTCCTCGAGGATGCGCTTGCGGCGATCGCCGTAGCCCGGAGCCTTGACGGCGCAGACGTTGAGGGCGCCACGGATCTTGTTGAGGACCAGGGTAGGCAGAGCCTCGCCGTCGATGTCCTCAGCGATGATGAGCAGGCCGCGGCCAGCGCGCTGGACAGCCTCGAGAACGGGCATGATGTCCTGAACGCTGGAGATCTTCTGGTCGGTGATGAGGATGTACGGATCCTTCATCACGGCCTCCATGCGGTCATTGTCCGTGACGAAGTAAGCGGAGACATAGCCCTTGTCGAACTGCATGCCCTCGACGGTGTCGATGGTGATGTCGAACGTCTGGGAATCCTCGACGGTGATGACGCCGTCCTTGCCCACGACCTCCATGGCCTCGGCGATCTTCTCGCCGACCTCGGGGTCACCGGCGGAGATGGTACCGACGGAAGCGATCTGCTCCTTGGTCTCGACCGGCTTGGCCTGCTTCTTCATCTCGGCGACGGCGGCGTTGACGGCCTTGTCGATGCCGCGGCGGATGGCCAGCGGGTTGGCACCGGCGGCGACGTTACGCAGACCGTCGTTGACGATAGCCTGAGCGAGCAGGGTTGCGGTGGTGGTGCCGTCACCCACGGTGTCGTTGGTCTTGGTGGCGACCTCCTTCACCAGCTGGGCGCCCATGTTCTCGATGTTGTCCTCGAGCTCAATCTCCTTGGCGACGGAAACGCCGTCGTTGGTGATGGTCGGAGCACCGAACGTGCGCTGCAGCGCAACGTAGCGACCCTTGGGGCCCATGGTGACGGTAACGGCATCGGCCAGAGTGTTGACGCCCTTGGCAAGCTTAGCGCGGGCATCGGTGTTGAACGTAATGTTCTTTGCCATGGTAGGTAATCCTCCAAAAGAAATGTGACTCGCGTCGCCGCTTCCGAGTCCTGTGCGGCGGGCGCGTTCAAAGACGAATCAGAGATTCTGACGAGACTAGGCCTCGACGACGGCGTAGATGTCGTCGGCGCGCATCAGCAGATACTTCTCGCCGTCGACCTTGACCTCGTTGCCACCGAACTTACCGTAGATGACAACGTCGCCAACCTTGACGTCCATGGGGATGCGCTCACCCTTGTCGTTGACCTTGCCGGCGCCAACGGCAACGATGGTGCCACGCTGCGGCTTCTCCTGAGCGTTGCTGGCGATATACAGACCAGAAGCGGTCTTCTGCTCGGCCTCGTCGGGCTTGACCAGAACACGATCTGCAAGCGGCTTCAAAGACGACATGCTTGTCTCCTCCTTTTTGGGCCGCGCGGTTATACCACGCGAATTAACCCTTTTTGTTTGCGTACGCGTTGAATGGTACCCACGAATGGCGGGTTATACAACACAGAGTCAAAAAATCTTATTTTTTGGCACTTAGATTTTCTGAATGCCGGGGGATAACTTAGCAGTGGCTCCCGTGTGGCTCCGGAGGGGCGGGGCATAAGGTTTCCTGCTCGGGCAGTCCTGCTCGCACGAAGGCCACATTAAGTGGCCTTCGGCTCGTGCGGAACTCGCGATAAACCTTATGCCCCGCCCCTCCGGAGCCACACGGGAGGCAGGTTAACTAATTCGAGCCCGGCATTCAGAAAAGTCAGTGCAGCAAAAAGGCGATGCAGATGTTGCGAACAAGAAAGGGGCACGTTGCTGAAACGTGCCCCCTATGAGTGGGGTATGAGGCTAGCGCTCGTAGATTACGTTACCTGCCAGGTAGGTGGCCTGAACCTTGGTGGCTTGCAGTTCTTGGGGGTCGATGGTGAGCGGGTTTTGGTCCAGGACTACCAGGTCGGCATACTTGCCGGGCTCAAAGCTGCCGAGGTTTTGCTCGTCGCCAGCTGCGTACGCGCTGCCAAGCGTGTAGTTGCGCAGGGCCGTTGCCGCATCGATGCGCTCGCTCGGTAACCAGCCGTCCTCGGGCCAGTGGCTTTTGGGGTCCTGGCGCGTAATAGCCGTGTAGAGCACGTTCATGCTGGTAACGGGCGTGATAGGGCTGTCGGTACCGAAGGCTTGGCGGATGCCGCGCTGCTTATAGGTCGCAAACGGCCACATGATGCGGCTGCGTTCCAGGCCCAGATCGCGCTCGGGGCCGCCCGGGTCGAGTGTAATGTGACAGGGCTGGCTCGAGGCAACGACGTTAAGCTTGCGTAGACGATCGATGTCCTCGGGCAAGAGGTTCTCCAGATGCTCGAGCGTGTTATGACCGTGCTGGGGCAGGCCGTACAGTTCGGCGGCCTCCTCAAAGATATCGAGCGCGGCATGGATGGCACCGTCGCCGATGACGTGAATACGCACAGTGTGGCCACGCTCCGCAGCCGCCAGAACCAGCTTACGCATGCGCTCGGCAGGAACTGTCAGACGGCCCTGGTCGCCCGGGAAGCGCGGATTGGTATAGGGCTCGGTGAGATACGCCGTGTGTTCGCTCGACACGCCATCGAAGAACTGCTTAAAGCCCGGTGCCGAGAGCAGCGCGTTGTTCGCGTAGCGGGCCTGCAGCTCTTCCAAGCGCGACTGGTCATCCAGCAGCGTGGGGAACAGATGGGCTCGGATGCCCAGCTTGCCGGCTGCCTGCAGTTTGTCGTAGACGTCGTCGCGGATAAAATCGCAGCCCGGCATGGGCATGAGCGACATATCGCAGATCGAGGTGATGCCCTGCTCGGCCATACGCTTCATCTGGTCGGCGTAAGCGCTCGCGATGCGGTCCTCGCCCAGCCACTCCAGGCAGCGCGGTAGCAGCTGCATGGCAGCCGCCTCGTGAGCAATGCCCGTGAGCTCGCCGTTTGCATCCTTGTCGTAGCTGCCGCCCGCTGGCGGCTCGCTGTCGCGTGTGACGCCGAGCGCCTCGAGTGCGCGGCTGTTGAGCCAAAGCGTATGCCCGTCGCCCGAATACATAACGCAGGGACGATCGGGGAATGCCGCATCGAGCGACGCCTTGGTAGGATGCTCGGGCGGGTCCCAACGGTAGTCGCGCCAGCCCTGCGTCACAACCCAAGCGTCATCGGGCAGGTCCTGGGAAAACTCGAGCGCGTGCTGCACCAGCGCAGCCTCGGACGTGCCCATATCCATGAGCATGTACGGCGAGGAGCCGACCGAGGTATGGAAGAAGTGCAGATGAGCGTCATGGAAACCTGGGCAGACAAACTGCTCGCCGTAGTCGATAACCGGCGTGGCGGCAGGCGCGGCGGCAATCACGTCATCGGGCGCACCGACTGCGACGATACGGTCGCCTGCGATGGCAATCGCCAGCTCGCGGGTGGTATCGATGCCGTCTTGCGCGGTAAAGACGTTCTTGGAGCGGATAATCCGATCGATATGTTGCATGGGCATCCCCATCTCTGGCAGGAAATTCAACACCCCCGAGTGTACTCCCCCGCCCTTGTAACAAAACCCCAAGCGGCAAACGGCAACTTTACCAGCCCTAGCGGCAGGTGGCATACTGGAGAGAGCGTGTACGATTTTGCGATCAACCCAGCAAGGAGCAAATCGACCATGACGAAGACCAAGGCACAGCAGATTATGGCGGCGACCGAGGCTCGCGCGGCTGACGACGTCACCGCAGCCATCAAAGATATCGCTACCGAGTTTGAACCCTATATCATCAAGCAGCGCCGGCACTTCCATAAGCACCCGGAGCTGAGCCTTGCCGAGGAGCGCACGACTTCTGACATCGCCAACCAGCTCGACGCCATGAATATCCCCTACGAGCGTCCGCTCAAGACGGGCCTTGTGGCGACCCTTCGCGGCACCGCGCCCGACGCCTATCGCGAGGACGGCACGCCACGCCGCCGCATCCTGCTGCGCGCCGACATCGACGCCCTGCCCGTCACCGAGCAGACCGGCGAAGAGTTCGCCAGCGTCAACGAGGGCTGCATGCACGCCTGCGGCCACGACTGCCATATCGCCATGATGCTCGGAACGCTGCAAATCCTGCGCCATATGACCGACGACATCCACGGCGAAGTCCGCATCGTCTTCCAGCCCAGCGAGGAAAACGGTCAGGGCGCGAAACTCATGATCGGCACGGGCGTGCTCGACGGCGTCGATGGCGCCTACGCCGCGCACATCTGGAGCGAGGTCGACGCCGGCACCGTAAGCTGCGAGCCCGGCCCGCGCATGGCCAATACCGACTGGTTCCGCATCGATGTCCGCGGCACCTCGTGCCACGGCGCCATGCCCCAGCGCGGTCACGACGCCGTTATGGTTGCCGCCGAGATCGTCAACGCTCTGCAGACCATCGTCTCGCGCGAGATCAGCCCCTACGAGCCGGCTGTCATCACCGTCGGCGAGCTGCACGGCGGCACCGCGCGCAACGTTATCGCCGGCACGGCCTACCTCGCCGGCACGGTGCGCACCTACGGCGATTCGACCCACGAGGAAATGCCGGAGCTTATGCGCCGCATCGTGGAGCATACCGCGGCAGCTCTGGGCGCCGAAGCAGAGCTCACCGACTACACCATCGCCAACTACAAGGTCGAAAACGACGCAGCCTCGAGCGAGCGCTGCCGTCAGGCTATAATCAAGTGCCTGGGCCCCACCGGCCAAGGCCATTATCGCGGCACGCTTTCGGGCGAGGATTTTTCGGAGTACCTGCGCCGCGTACCGGGCGTGCTCGCCTTTGTAGGTACGCGCAACCCCAAGATTGGCGCCACGTACGCCCAACATTCCTGCTTCTACAAGATCGACGAGACCGTGCTGGCAAAGGGCTCCATGGTGGCCGCCCAGTATGCTATCGACTTTTTGGCCGAGCCCACGCAAGAGGAGCTCGACGGCCCCACGATTACCGCGGTCGCCGAAACCAACCCCGATCTGGCCGCCAAGTTGCGCTCTGCCAAGGCGACGACCGCCGAGGCTCGCGACGCCATGCACGATGCTCGCACCGCCCGCCATGCTGCAATCAAGGGCATCCACGATGCGCGGGCTGCCGCTCGCCACGAGGAGAAGCGCGACGAGTAGCCATCACGCCCACCCATAACAACCTGGCTAGAGCAAAGCGGGGGCGAACGTTATCTCAACGTTCGCCCCCGCTTATGTGTCGACCGCCTTTCTAGCGCGTCCTCCATCACGACAGGAAAGAGCGAAGGATGGTGAGCCAGCGTGGGGGTTCGAGGTGGATGATGTCGTCGGGGACTCCGGCGGGCGCATGGCCGCCAAAGAGTAGGCCGGCATCTACCGGATTGATGAGGCGCACGATCCATACGGCGATGACCAGCATGCACAACACGGTGACTGCAATGTCGACACCACGCTTTAGCTTGCTCGATGCCACCTCCTCGCGCACGAACGCGAGCACAAACGCAATCGGCACCACCCAAAACAGCGGATGGTAGGCAAAGGCCGCCGCAAAATCGAGACGCAGCGCCGCCAGCCACGCCCTCGTCATGCCGCATCCCGGACAAGGAGCGCCCGTCATCATTCGAAAAATGCAGCCGATATCGAGCAGGTAGAGCGCGAGCCAGGCGACAAAGAGCGCGCCGGTGCAAAAAAGGGCGCGGCGAAGGAGCTCTGCCGTGCCCCTATGTCCCTGGGAGCTGTTCACGCCCCCCTTATTGTTAGGCACGAGCGCCAAGGCGAGTGTTGTAAGCCGTTGCCATGGCATTGGTATTATTGATGATGATGTTCATAGCGAAGATGGGACCAAGGCCGCACAGGAGCGCGCCGAAGATCTGCCACAGAAGAACGGTGGTGCCGTTTTCCTGGAACACCAGGCCGTAGCGAGGAGCGTTGGCCTGCAGGCGGTTGCCAATCTTGTAATACCAGTAGTACGCGTAGAAGCCGCAGGTCACAAACGATAGAAGGATGAATTCCGCCAGACCCGGCGTGTAATCGCCGTCATCCTGACACAACGTGTTGACGTCGCGTGCCAAGCAATACAGGAAGTAGAACGAATAGATACCGCAGGTCACAAGAGAGAGCAGCAGCCAGCCGATCAGGCTGCGGTCAGCCTTAATGGGGCCATAGCCCATCGGAGCGGATGCGGACTGTTGGGCGTATTGACCGGTGTACTGCTGCTGAGGCTGGAGCGCGGGCTGAATAGCCTGGGCCGGAGCGGGCTGGGGCTGCGGGGCCGCAGCGGCAGAAGCGGCACCAACGGCGGATCCGCAAACAGGGCAGAATTTGGCATCATCCGAAATGGGAGAACCACAAGTGGGACAGAACATGAGCCTCTCCTTTTCCTAAGGCGTCGCACGCCTTCAAACCTTACACGTCTACGTTCTCAACAATAGCCGCGACGTTGTTGCGCAACATTGACCAATTTCCGAGAAATTTTGCTGCAACCGTTTTCCCAGGCATTTTCTTGCTTTCGCAGTAGAAAAAGGCACCCCGGGCTCAGTTGCCCAGGGCGCCTCGACCGACTATTCGGTTTGATTGTTTTCGGCAGCAGGATTATCGCCCGGCTCATCCGCCGGCGTGGCAACGGCATCCCAATCGGGCTCCGCAGGCGTCGCCTCGGACGCCGGTGCGGGGACAGGGGCAGGCGCGGGTGCCGGGGCAGGCGCGGGTGCCGGGGCAGGGACAGGCGCGGGTGCCGGGGCAGGTGCAGGCGCGGGTGCCGGGGCAGGCGCAGCACCAGTGGCTGCCGTGGGATTGAATCCCGCAGGAGCAGGCTTCTTCTCACCCGGGAGCACAAAAGTCAAAACGTCGTCCTTGTCCTCATCGGTCCATTCGCTTGCATAACGTGCAGCCCAATAGCCAACGGCACGGTGCTTGAGCATCTTGCCAAAGACCGTAAGGAACACCGTGACGAATGCAATCAGCACCAGGAACAATACGAGCGTGACACCACCGGCGGTAACAATCGCCTCGATACCCGTGGGGCGATAGTAATAGCCGTACGCGCCAATTCCGGCGATGGCACCAAAGACAGCTGTCAAGATCCACGTAATGGCGTTGGAAACCAGGCCCGTCAAAAACTCCGGAAGGAACGAAGCGCAGAACAGCTTGGTCTTGTTGTGCTTAAACGCCGCCCAGACCTTGTCGAGCGAAAACGCGCTCTCGACGCGACCGGTCACCGCAAAGTGCATCACGGCGATGTCGGCGAACATCTTAAAGAAGACACCCAGAATCGCCGAGGCAATTAGCGCCAGGACAAGCAGGCCAAGCGAGCCAAACAGCGCAGCTTCGAGCGCATAAGAGCCGTAATACGAATACGAGCCTGCGGCGCCAATTACCACGCTCTCCACCAGCGAAAGCACTACACCGATAACGGGAATGGCAGCGATAACCTCGAGCACGACCGAAATAACGCTCGAAAAGACTCCGAGACCAAACGACGTGGAACGCATGAGTGGACGGTCCATGCCGTCATCGACCTTAAGCGACAGATCGCGACCCCACTCGATACCAAAGCCGGAACCGCACACGCTCGCCACGTAGGCAGCCAAAAAGCCGATGGCAGCTGCAATACCGCCGATAACGGGGATGAACAGAACGAGTACCGACGCGACACAGATAAGCGCCGGCAAAAAAGCAATCTGGCATACGCGCTGCAGCACGCCCGGCGTCTTGGTCATATCCTCAAACGCCTGAGCCGTGCAGCCCTTTGGCGCATTCGCCACGGGCGGTTGCGGAACAAACTGCTGAGGCTGAGGTTGACCCTGAGGGGCGGAGGTTGCAGCACCGGCATTAGGAGCACCACACACGCCGCAGAACTTGTCGTTATCGCCCATAGGGGCGCCACACTGCGAGCAGAACATCGAAATCATCCCTTCGTATCTAGAGCGAATCACCTGGATCGCAAACGATGTCTTTGGCATCATTATCACCCAATGTGAGGACAAATACTCTTAGATGACGTATTTGCAACGCGCGAGGCGCTTTTCGATTGTTTGATGAGTGTGTCCGCGCTAGTTCGTTCCGCGGAAGCCCTTGCCGACGATCTCGGAGCTGTCGACAATCGTGATAAAGGCACCCGGATCAACTTCGCGCGCATAGCGGCGCAGTTGCACGGCCTCGCGACGGCTCAGCACGCTCATGATCACCGTCACGCACTTGCCCGAGAAGGCACCGTAGCCGCGGCTGATGGTCGCCGTGCGGTTGAGATGCTTGACGATAAACTCCTCGACCTTAAGGGGCTCGGAACAAATGACCGTGCAGACTTTGCGCAGATGAATGCTCTCAATGGCTTTGTCGACCACAAGCGTCTTGGCAAACAGGCCGAGCACGCAGTACAGACCGACACGCGGGCCATACAAAAAGGCCGCGATGGTCACGATGCCGATATCGACCAGCAGTAGGGCACGGCCAATCTCGAGTGTCGTGCGGCGCTTGAGAATCATGGCAAGAATGTCCGTGCCACCCGTCGAGGCGCCAATATCAAAGACAATAGCGCTGCCAAGCGCCGGCAAGATGACGGCAAAGCACAGGTCGAGCCACATATCACCCGTCAGAGAGACATCGGTCGGAATGAAGAGCTCAAAAAGCGAAACATAGGCGGACAGCGCAAACGAAGCGAAGACGCTCCACAGGATTGCCTTGCGCTCCAAAAAGATAAAGCCCAAAACGACGAGAACCGCGTTGATAATCCACATAAAGACGCCGACGGGCAGGGTCGGGAACAGCGTGGACAGAATGACCGACACGCCCGAGGTACCGCCAAAAGCAAAGTGATTAGGGGTTTTAAACGCAACGATGGCGAAGGCCGTAAGAATCAGGCCCAGATTGAGCTCGGCAAAAAAGCGCGGGAAGCCCGGCTCCTGGCTGCGCTTTTGACCGGCACGCTCGCCGCGCTCGATATCGGTGCGATCAACCACGCGCTCCATCGGCACCACGGGAGGACGATGCATCTCCTCGGCAGCACGCGATGCCGCCTCTGCCGCGGCGGCCTCAATCGCCCATGCCTTGCTTTCTGTTTCGTGCTCGTCAGCCATTACGGCAACCCCTCGTTAACAATTTGGAAACAATGCGCCCATTAGGGTAACGCGGAACGCGACGATTGCAACCCCTAGTTAGACGAGCGGTATGCCTACATCGGGGGGCATACAAATAACGGCCGGCCACGCTTTTGCTTGCGCGGTCGACCGTTTAACGTTTTCGCAGATAAAACCTGCCAAAACAAACCTGTCCCTTTTTGGAAGGTTACTCGTGCTGGCTGGTGCGGTGCTCGTACTCCTCGGGGGTGATGACGTCCTCGATACGCAGGTTGACGCCCGCCACCTCAAGGCCGGTCATCGCGGCAAGGCGCTCAGTGACACGTGCCTTGACATCGTCGAAGATCGCGGGCGCATAGGCGCCGTACTCGATGATGACGGAGATGTTGACGACCACGCGATTGTCATCGGTGACCTCGACCGTCACGCCCTTGGTCAGATTCTCGGCACCAAACTGCTCCTGCACAAAGTGCATGAGGTTACCCTTCATGCCCAGAACGTGCGGAACCTCGCGGGTGGCCATGGCAACGATCTTCTCGATCACACCGTTGGAATAGGTCAGCGAGTCCTCGGACTCGTCCGCTTCCTCGTCATCCTCATCCACATCGGACTCGGCCTCGACGAGCGCCTCATCCTCGAGCGTTACGTCCTCGGCCTCGGCGACGACCGCCTCGTTCTCCTCGAGCTCGGTATCGGCTACATCGACCTTCGTATTAAAAGCCATGGTTCCTCCTTATGCCTGCCGCAGATGCGACAGTCGAATACATATTAGCGGCCGCTAAACAGACGGCCGAAGAAGTTGACGATCCCGTTCTCGCCGTCGCGAATTTGGCCGATCACAGCGCCGATCAACACGAAGAATGCAATGACGAGCGTGTCCCACAGGCCGAGCGTGAGCACCAACACGGCGAGGATAAAGCCGGCGACGGCACCGAGCGTGGTGTTGGGATGACGCACAGCATAGCTCCAGATGGCAGCGCCCGTACCCTTGATGAGACCCATAGCCTCGTCAAAATCCGCGGCTGCCGCGTCTTGTAACTCGGTTGCCTCTGCTTTGGAATCAACAGGTTCGCTCGCCAGCGTGGCGCTCTGGTCAATCGTCAGGCGCGGCGTACGAGCGGTCTTATCTTGATTGGTATCACTCACCGGAAACCTCCACGGTCTGGACGGTAGTCTTGGACGGCAAAAAACGGACGCGCGCAGTCGTGCCCGGCGTGCCGAGCATGGTGTCGCAAGCTTCCTCGATGCGCTGCTGCATCGCGGTAGCCAGAGATGCCACGTCCTTATCGTCAAGCGCGATAGCCTCGACCTTAAAACGGACGTGCGAATCGTCGGAACCTTGGACGCGGGCCTCGACATGCTCGATCATCACGCGATCGTCGCGCTCTGCAGCAGCCCTGGCGCACGAAGAAAGCGCCGCGAGCGTGACCTCGATATTGCGCTCCCCCGCCGGATGCACGCAGGACGGCTCGCGACGAGCAAACATCAGGCGGAAGAAGCTTACCAGCACGCCAATCGCCACAACTCCGCCGCATGCCGTCACGACAATGCGCGGCATGGGGTCGCGCATCAGCAGCATAAAGCGATACGTATACGGCCCCCAAAACTGGCAGACAAGCGTACCCAGCGCCACGATGGCGGCGGCAAGATACACGATCGCTAGGGCTCGTTTGAGTACGCGCACGTGGCGCTCCTTTCAAATCTCGGCTCTCGAAATGCAAAACAGTTCGCATCATTATAAAAGAGCCGGGTCCGGTGCTCTACGCACGCGGATCCGGCTCATCTATTCCACGAGGCTTGCATGCTCGCTTCATTATGCCCAGATATGCACGGCTTAACCCGTACGGGCGCTACTCCTCCTCGAGGGCAGCGATGACCTCGTCGGTCATGTCCATGGTGCTGTAAACATCCTGGACGTCGTCGAGCTCCTCAAGACGGTCGATGAGGCGCTGAACCTTCTTGGCGTCGGCGCCGGAGACCTCGGTCGGGGTGGTCGGGACCATGGTGGTCTCGGAGCCCTTGACCTGGACGCCCTGCTCCTCGAGCGCCTTGGAGACAGCCATAACGTCGTTGGCAGCAGTCCAGACGATCCACTCCTCGCCGGCGTCCTCGTAGTCCTCGCCACCGGCCTCGGCGATCGCCATCATAAACTCATCCTCGTCGCCGGCAGCACCGTTGGCGATCATGGTCTCCTTCTTGGCGTTCTCGTCCAGGATCTCCTTGGCGACGACAATCTGGCCCTTGCGCTCAAACTGGAAGGCGACGGAGCCGGAGGTGCCCAGGTTGCCACCAGCGTGGGAGAAGGCGGAACGGACATCAGCGGCGGTACGGTTGCGGTTGTCGGTCAGGCAGTCGACGTAGACGGCGACACCGGCGGGACCGTAGCCCTCGTACACGATGTTCTCGTAGACGGCAGCGTCAGCACCCGAACCAAATGCCTTGTCGATAGCGGACTTGATCTTGTCCTTAGGCATGGACTGAGCCTTGGCCTTGGCAACGGCAGCGGCGAGGCTGGCGTTGTTCTCGGGCAGCGGGTCGCCGCCGAGACGGGCAGCAACGGTGATGTTGCGGCTCAGCTTGGAGAAGAGGGCGGAACGCTTGGCGTCCTGCGCGCCCTTACGATGCTTGGTTGTGGCCCACTTAGAGTGTCCGGACATACGTGTCTCCTATCGGTTTCGACCTAAAGCCCAGCGCAGATGCTCGGGCAATATAAACAAACGTCGTTATGATATACCTACTGGCCTGCGAGATAAACCCCAAAATGAAGGCGTCGTGATGATGACCCCTTTGGTGCAAAGAAACCTGACCCCCAATGCACCAAGTTAGAACCAGAGGAAGTCGCTGCGGGTGACGGTGGCGCCGATGGCGAAGGGCATGCAGGCGATGACCGGATACAGATAGCGCATGTAGGTCGAGCCGTTGCACGGGCCAATCAGGCACACGGCGAGTACGCCCAACAGCGGCACCCAGATCGCCAGCGCACGCCATGAATGATGACGCAGCAGGTAGACCACCACGGCAATCATGATCCACACATAGGTGGCCGAGCTCATGGTGAGCGAAATAAACGGGATGCGCTGCACCGCCACACGGTACAGATTGATCAGGTGGTCGCACCAGCGCACCATGTTGCTGTCAACCGGATGGAAGTCGAAGTACTTGAGGTTGTCGGGGCGCGCCATAATCTCGGCACTACGCGCTGTGCTGTAGACCCAGGCATCGCGCGCGCTCGGATAAAAATAACCATAGTAGTTATTGATAAGCGCCGAGATATAGCACTCGGGATCCTTCTTAAACATCTGAGCCCATACCTCAAAATAGGCATCGATGTCCTCCTGCGAGGCATACTCGTTAAAGCAGTTCTTGACGGCATCGGACTTGTCGGGGTTGTAGCGGCGGCCCAGGTTCTCGTACTTGAGCACACGGTCGATCACGGCACGCTCTTCGTCGGTCACCAAGCCGTCGCAAGGAGCCTCCACGATGGTGCCGTCCTCCTTAACCGTGGGGTTGACGCCCGAGTTGAGGCCGTCGTGCTTTTGGACGAAACGAGCCGTCTGCTGGAACGGAATCGAGAGGATTTCGCGCTTGGAACCAGGCGTGATGTCGTGCGCCGGCATAAAGACCTTGGTGAAGTACATATTAGAGGCAAGGCAGAGCGCGAGCACCGCGAGAGCGCCAACCCAGCGGAAACGCGGGATGGCGCCCGAAGGCGCAGCACCAGTCTGCTTGGCTGCACGACGAGCCACATGCACGTCCCATACGCAAAACGCCGCCGCGATTACGCATGCCGCCAGGGGAAACACCAGGCCGCCGTTGCGCAGAAACGTGGAACCCATGGCGCCCAGAGCGAGCAGCAGCCAGTCGTGGCGCGCAAAGAGCACAGGCCTCTGTTCGCCTGCACGCTCGACATTGGCATCGCGACGGGGCAGGCCGCAGGCCACGAGCTTCACGGTCTGCACCAACAGCACCAAAAACGCGTCGGCAAACAGCACGTCTTTGGTAAGCAAGGCCGCGTAGTTGGAGAACATGGGCATAAACACAAAGAACAGCAGGATTACGCCGCGGACCGGCAGGCTCACGCCCAGCTTGCGCAGTGACGAGATGGAATAGGCCATGCAGGCGGCCGTAATGACGAACTGAGCACAGGTGTAGATGGCAAGACCTGCGTTGGCGCTGTTGAACAGTGAAAGCCCCAGCTGGACGCACGAACCGATGATAGCCGTATGCACCACGGGGTGATGTCCGTTGAGCAGCACATTGGGATTGAGCAGACGCAGGTAGTCACTCGTGCCGTTGGGGTAGTTGAACCACTGGCGAATCTGCGCACCCGTATCTCCCATAAAAAGGCCGGGCAGCGAAGCGATGAGCGTGGGCGCCCAGGCGACCATAAGCACCAGGAAGGGCCCGGCAAAGGGATGGACCGAGAGCACGGCGTGAGCCACACGCCATACGCGGCCAAAGTGCGCTTCAGAAAACGGAATGCGCCGAGAGCTCAGCCAATCTAGACACTCAAAAGCCAGATAGAAGGCAACGACCGCCAAGAGCATCCAGCCCGCACCACCTATCCAGGCACAGATAATGCGGGCCTTGTCGCCGAGCACGATCTCGGCCGAATCGGTGAGGTCGTAGCTGCGGCCAAACACCATGCAGACGGCAAAGAACAGCGACGGAAGGATCACCGAGGGACGCCAGGCGTCGCCGCGGCCAAAGAATACGTAGCGAAACGGCAGCGTGAGCAGGCAGGCAAGCGCAAGCAGCATGACCGCGTCGGTATGGCCGGCAAACGAGAGGAGCACCTCGTAGCACACGTACAGCATGCCCGAGGCTTTGGGGTCAATTGCCAAGACTGCGTTGCTCGACACCGGGGCGGGATCGATGGAAAACGCCGTGGTCGCCAACAGCGCGAGCAAAAATGCGATGAGCGTCTGCTTGGCGGGGTAGCGCTTAAACCAGACGATGCGGGCAGCGTCGCGCGCAGCCGTTGTGGAGAGATCGGAATCCTTCACAGTCCAAAGAGCCTTTCTAGAAACCTGCCAAAAAGGGACAGGTTTATTTTGGCAGGTTTTATCTGGGGAAACGTTACGGTTCTGTCATCGTTGCCCAGCGAATCACCACAAAGGTGCCTGTCCCCTTTGTGGTGGTTAGGCGTCGAGGTAGATGCGCTGGGGGCGATTGCGGTGTCGGGCGAAGATGATGAGCGCCAGGCCCGCGATAACGAGCGGCAAACTCAGCAGCTGGCCCATAGTGATGACGCCTCCCAGTAGATAACCCAACTGGGCATCGGGCACGCGCACGAACTCAACGAGAAAGCGGACGATGCCGTACCCCATCACGAACACGCCCATAAACGTACCCTGGGGCAGTAGCGGCTTTTTGCGACTGAGCACCTGCAAAATACAGAAGAGCACGATGCCCTCAAGAAATGCCTCGTAGAGCTGGGAGGGGTGACGCGGCATATCGCCCGCGGTGCCACCGAAGACCACGCCCCAGGGCAGATCGGTCGGCTTGCCCCACAGCTCACCATTGACAAAGTTGGCACAACGGCCCAGGCACAAGGCCAGCGGCGCGCCTATGACGGCAAGGTCTGCCAAAGTCCATGCGTCGAGCTTATACATGCGGCACACGATGATGCCGCCGATGATGCCGCCCACCAGGCCGCCATGGAAGCTCATGCCGCCCTCGTTGGTGGCAAAGATCTCGAGCGGGTGCGCCCAGTAGTAGCCGTCGCCGTAAAAGACGACGTAGAACAGGCGCGCACCGATAATGAGGCCAAAGACCACGCCGACCACGACACTCGTCAGGTCATCAATCGTGATGTTAAAGCCCCAGCGACGCTGCGTGCGGTACATGACGACCGCCGTGAGCAGAGCGCCAACCACGTAGGCCAGGCCGTACCAGTAGATGGTGATGGGGCCCGCCGAGATCGCGACAGGATCAAGCATATGGTAGAAGTCGTTGAGCATGTCGACCCTCCTACTCCCTACATACAAATGCGGCCGCGGGCCTTGCGCTCGCAGCCGCATATTTGGGCGTAACGTCTATGCGGAGTATGCCGTCCGCAGCTTTCGCATCTTAGAACGGCGCGTACTCGTCGTACAGGTCCTCGGCCTCGCCGGAAGCATTGACCTGCTCAACGCGGGTAACGCCGGGCACATGCTCCTTCAGGATACGCTCAATGCCCATGGACAGGGTCAGCGAGCTCATGGGGCAGCCGGCGCAAGCGCCCTGCAGCTCCAGTTTGACGACACCCTCGTCGTCGACGCCCACATACTCCATATCGCCGCCGTCGGCCTGCAGGTTGGGGCGAATCTCTTCAAGAACCTTCTTAAGCAGCTCTTCGTTAACAGCCACAGGGGCTCCTTTCTCACAATTACGCGGGCGCGCCCGCGGACAGAAGCTATGTTACTACAGCCGTGTACCCGCTCACGAGCCGTCCATGCGCGCAGACGCGACTTTCATGAGTAGTCAATTTGGGACGGGACTCTTTTAACTGCGTTCGTCGTCAGATATCGACAACGCATATTACTGCCGAGCCTGTCCCCCGGTACCAATCTGAACATCGACGATAACCTGGCGGTAGCTGATGCCACAGGAGTCGAGGATGCGGCGGCTGATGCGTCCGTCATCGGTGTCGGCGTACTTGTTGTCCAGGTAGACAACCTCGCCCACGCCCACCTGCGCTAAAATCTTGGCGCAGTCGTGGCACGGGAACAGCGTGACGTAGACCGTGGAACCCTCAAGGTCCTTGAGCGAGCCACGGTAGTTGAGCACGGCGTTTGCCTCGGCATGGACCACGTAGTTGTGCTTGTCCTGCAGCGGGTCGTCGCTCGTACCCCACGGAAAAAAGTCGTCGTTGAGCGCCGAGGGCGTACCGTTGTAGCCCACCGAAAGGATGCGGTGGTTGGTGTTGGCGATGCACGCACCCACCTGCGTGTTGGGGTCCTTGCTGCGGCGCTGCGCGGCGATGGCCACGCTCATAAAGAACTCGTCCCAGCTAATGACGTCCAGGCGCTTGCCTGACGAAGTTTGATGAAGATCGTCCGACATGGCAGACACCTCCGTAATCGCAATAGTTTGACCCATTGTAGCAGGTGAAAGGTGGGGGCGTTTATCCCACCGACTTCCTCGTCCTACACGCGGCGGGGCTTTTGGTTGATGCGATAGAGCTCGGCGAGACCCCGCAACGTCAGCGCATCGTCGACCGTCAGACTGTGACCGACCAGCGACGCGAGTGCCTCGGCATCGTCGCCGGTAATGACGATGGGCACGCTGCCCTCCCCCGCGGGCTTGGGCGCGCGCATCTCGGCAAGCACCATGTCGAGCATGCCGTCGATGCGGGCCACCTCGCCCAAAACCACGCCCGAGCGCATAGCCTCACGCGTGTTGCGGCCGATGACGTGTGTCGGCGCCGAGGGCTCGACCTGGGGTAGGCGCGCCGCAGCGGCCGAGAGCGAGCGGGCGCCGAGCGCCAGACCCGGCGCGATGACGCCGCCGACAAAGGTTCCGTGCGTATCGATGACCTCGATATTGGTCGTAGTGCCCAGGTCGATCACGATGCACGGAGAGCCGTAAACGGCCCGGGCCGCCACGGCGTCGGCGATGCGGTCGGGGCCGATCTCGGCCGGGTCGTCGTAGTGGACGGGCATGCCGGTCTTAAGTCCCGGCCCCACCGTGAGCACGCGCCCCGTGCAGATGCGGGAAAGCGCCGTCTTCCACGGGCGCTCGAGCGCCGGCACCACGCAGCTCAGCACTGCGGCCGCGGGAACGAGTGCACCCGGCATGCCCGCATCGGCCGCTAGCGCGGCCATGACTTGAGCGAGACGCATGCGCGCCTCGTCTGCTGTGATGCTCGACGGCGTGGTGATCTCGCACGTCGCAAGCGGGCATTCCCGCGCCGCGGCCGAATCCTCGGCAAACAGACCAAAGCGAATGAACGTGTTACCCACGTCGATCGTCAATATATATGCGCACCCATTAAGCATCGTCGGCGCTCCTTTCATCTGCCCAGCAGTATATCGCCTACCTAAACCAGCCATCCCAAAATGACTAGCTTGCCGCTATACTGGTGCGCGGTCGTGCGCGAGCTCACGCAGCGGCCCTTGGTAACCCGACTTCCCGCGCCGTATCCGTAGCGGCGCTTGCGGGGGAAGCGGATATACGCAAAGGAGTTCTATATGAGCAATCCCTCGAACCGCACCTCGATGCGCGGGCAACTCACGCTGCGCGGCGTCGTCATCGGCGTCCTTGGCTGCGTGATCATCACGGCAAGCTCGGCCTACACGGCCCTCAAGATGGGTGCACTCCCCTGGCCGATCATTTTCGCTGCCGTCATTTCACTGTTCTTCCTGAAGCTCATGGGCAACGCCAGCCTCAACGAGGCCAACGTCACCCACACCATCATGTCCGCGGGCGCCATGGTCGCCGGCGGCCTGGCGTTTACCATCCCGGGCGCCTGGATGCTGGGCTATGCCGACCAGATCAGCTGGCTCGACATGTTTATCGTGGCGCTCGCCGGCACCATCTTGGGCCTTCTGGCGACAGCGCTCATCCACCGCCACTTTATCGTGGACGCCACGCTGGAGTTCCCCACCGGCAACGCCGCAGCTCAGACCCTGCGCGCCACCGAGGCCGGCGGCAAGACCGGCAAGCAGCTCTTTGGCTCCATGGCCATCGCAGGCATCTACAGCTTGCTGCGCGACGCCCTGGACGTGGTGCCCAGTATGCTGTGCACGCTCAATATCCCCGGCGTGACCTTTGCCATCTACAACTCGCCTATGCTGCTGTCCATCGGCTTCCTCGTGGGCTTCGCCCCCGTCGCCTTCTGGTTTGCCGGCGCGCTGCTGGGCAACTTTGGCATCATCGTCGGCGGCACCGCTGCCGGCCTGTTCGATGTTGTGACCGCGCAGGGTATCGTCAAGTCCCTCGGTATGGGTCTTATGATGGGCTTTGGCGTCGCCGTCGTCCTCAAGGACATCCTGCCGCAGGTCGCCGGTATCGTCCGCGGTCTTGCCGCCGACAGCTCCACCGACACCGACGAGCAGTCGCTCATCTCAGGCTCGCTTAAGCTCGACGCCGGCATTATCGGCCTGGGCACCGCAGCCATCGCTGTGATCGTTGCCATCGCGCTCGACCTCGGCCCTGTTCCGGCCGTCATCGTCACGCTATTCACCTTTGTCACCACCATTATGAGCGCGCAGAGCTGCGGCCAGACGGGTATCGACCCCATGGAGATCTTTGGCCTCATCGTCATGCTCATCGTGGCAGCCTTCGCGCAGCTCGCACAGGTCAAGCTGTTCTTTATCGCCGGCATCGTAGCCGTGGCGTGCGGCCTTGCGGGCGACGTCATGAACGACTTTAAGGCCGGCGCCGTACTGGGCACCAACCCGCGCGCACAGTGGGTCGGCCAGGCCATCGGCGGCATCGTGGGCGCCCTGGTCGCTGCCGCCGTCATGGTCGCGCTCGTCACCGCCTATGGTCCGGACGCCTTCGGCCCCGACAAGAGCTTTGTGGCCGCGCAGGCAAGCGTCGTCGCCACCATGGTCTCGGGCATCCCGAGCGTGCCGTGGTTTGCGGGCGGCTTTATCGCCGGCATCATCATGTACTGGCTCGGCATTCCGGCCATGATGATCGGTCTGGGCGTGTACCTGCCGTTCTACATGTCGCTCACGGCCTTCTTGGGCTCCTGCGTCAAGCTCGCCTACGACAAGTGGGCCGCACACCGCGACGCCGAGGCCGGTCTTTCGGACGAGGAAAAGGCCGCCAAGGACGCCGCCTTCCAGGAGCAGGGCTTGGTCGTTGCCAGCGGCCTGCTGGGCGGCGAGTCCATCGTCGGCGTTATCCTGGCGTTTGTCTCCGTGGGCCTGAGCCTGCTGGGCTAAGTCGAGCGGCCGCTCGACAGCGACCATATTGCCTACGGCTTGCCCGGTCGGTAGCTTTCGCGACTGCCGACCGGGCTTTTTGATATCGAAACAAAGAAAGGCCGGCGCGCTGCGTTTAACAGCGCACCGGCCTTATCGTTTGGCTAACGAGACGGTCCCGTTATGAATTGAAGTTCGTTGCAGAAACTACGCTCGAAACGCTACATCTGCTTGCGACGACGATCGCTCAGCGTCACACCAGCGGCCACGAGGGTGATACCGCCGATGACGAACACCTCGCCCGCAAGAGCGGAATTGTCGCCAGTCTGGGCGAGCGCGGCAGGCGCAGCCTGTTTCTTGGCAACGGGGGCCTTTGCGGCGGCCTGCGTGACCTGGGGCTTGGCCTGCGGTTTGGTCTGCGGCTCGGCCTTGGGGTGGTACTTGTCGTACTCGGCCTGTGCGGCAGCCAGGGCATCCTTAGCATCGTCAAGCTCGGCAAGCGCGGCGGCATAGGCGTCGTTGGCATCGGACAGTTTGGCATCGGCATCGCTCAGAGCAGCCTTGAGACCAGCAGCAGCATCGACGGCAGCCTTGTAGCGAGCGTAGGCAGCGTTCAGCTTGACCAGCTTCTCGTTGCCCGTCGTGCCCGCGGCAAGGGATGCCTTGTGGTCGACAGCCTCAAGATCGGCCTTGAGTGCCTCATCGTTGGCAAGCTCGGCCTTGGCCTTGACGATATCGAGGTTCGCATCGACGACGGCTTCGTTGGCGGCCTCGAGCTGCTTCTGGGCATCGGCGACACCGGCGACGGCAGCGTCATAGGCGGCCTTGGCGTCGTCGACCGCCTTCTGGGCACCGGCGAAGCGCTCGAAGGCCTTGTTTGCGGTGGCAAGCTCGTCCTCGGCGGCCTTGGCCTTCGCCTGTGCGTCGGACAGGGTCTGCGTCTTGGCGGCAACTGCCTGCTTGGCGCCCGAAAGAGCGGTCGCGGCGTGCACATCTGCGGCCTGAGCCTTGTCAACGCCAGCCTGGGCAGTGTCGTCGGCCTTCTTGGCATCGTTAAGCGTGCCCTGCTTGTTCGCAAGATCCGTCTTGGCGGCATCGCACTTGGCGGCAAGGTCCTTGACCGAAGCCGTGGCGTTGTCATACGCCTCGTTGGCTTGATCGGACTTTGCCTTGGCGGCATCGCGGGCGCTGCGAGCCTTCGCCTTGTGAGCAGCGGCCTCGGCTGCCTTCGTCTTGCTGTCAGCAAGCGTGGCGTTTGCCTTATCGAGAGCTGCCTGGGCAGTAGCGGCCTCGGCCTTGGCGGCTTCGAGGTTCTGTTTGAGGGACTCGATGTCAATTCCGCCGAGTGCGTCCTTCGCGGCGTCGTATGCCGTCTTCGCGGCGGCGGTGCCGGACTTAGCCTTCTCGTACTCACCCTTGGCGGTGTTCACGTTCGTGTCGGCCGCGGTATAGGCGTCGCGAGCGCTTTCTTGCTTATCCAATGCGTTAGAATAAGCCGTTCCAGCAGCCCCGAAGTTCTTCTGCGCATCTACCAGCTTGTTCTGAAGCTGCTTCAGCTGCTCCTTCTGCTCCTGCGTACCGCCTGCGTTGTAGGCGGAATCGATGTAGTCGTTGAGGAGCTTCTTGAACTCGGAGACAGTGAAATCAGCCTGAGTGTCATCAGCACTGTAATCGAATATGGTTACCTCGGAATCGGTGTTCTTGCCGCTACCGGTCGCGATGCCGATAGCCTTCGCACCGGCATCGATAATGTTGAGATAATGCCCGCACTCATGATAGATGCTGCTGTAGTGCTGGTAGATATAGTAGGAATCATATCGGTGGCTACCGAGTTTGTCGCCATACTGCGCGACGTACTTATCGAATGCCTCTTTCTCCTGGGTGTAGAGGCCGGTATAGGGCCAACCGAGGGTGTCCTCGGTCTCGCCGCCGGTATATGCGCCGCCTCCGCCGGCAAGGTTTTCACCGTTGTCGAAGTAGCAGTTCGAGTGTCCCCAGATGTTCGATGAATATGATGTATTGAGGGCGGCTGCCACAGTCATGCGGAGGCTGACGCTGAGCGCCGACTGGCCGTTCGCCTTGCGGAGGTTGTTCTGGGTGTCGAGATATGTCAGGGCGTTGCGCATCTGCTCCAGGGAAAGCGGGTTGGTGTCGCGAGACATGTCCTGATCGACGTACTGGTCATACCATTCGGCCTTGTCATCGGCACCGGTCAACGTCGATACGGCATCCTGGGCGTTCTTTTTCTGCGTGGCTGTGAACTGGCTGCCGCCGATGATGTAGTTCATGAAGCCGAACATACCCTGACTGATGACTTCCTGGTCAACGGTCATGTTCGACTTGAGGTCGGCAATCTGCTGGTTAAGCTTCTCGACCTCGGCGTTTGCGGCGTCGTATGCATTGTGCGCGTCGGTTACTTCAGCACGAGCCTGATCGAACTCGTTGCTCTTCTGCTGACGAATCTCGACGAGTCGGTCGTACTCAGCCTTCTTGTCGGCCTCGGTCTGCTGGGCCTGCTCGTATGCCGTCTTCGCGGCGTCACGCTTACTGGCCGCGTCCTTGTACTCCTTGTTTGCCGCATCGTATGCAGACTGGGCAGATGCCACGGCAGCGTTGGCGGCGTTGGCCTTCTCCTGCGCGGCAGCGACGGCAGCCTGGGCGGCCTGCAGATTTGTCTGTGCGGTGGCGTCGGCATCCGTCGCGGCATTGAGCTCCGCCTGCGCGGTCTTGAGCTCACCAGCAGCAGCTTTCTTGGCGGCCTCAAGCGCACTCAGGTCAACACCCGTACCCGAGACGGCAGCATCGAGCGCGGCCTGCGCCTGGTTGAACTTCTGCTGGGCGTTATCGCGCGCGGTGGTTGCGGCTGCGAGAGCAGCGGCAGTCTCCTGCTTCTTGGCCTGGGCAGTCGTCAAAGCTGCCTCGGTATTCTGCTTTTCCTGCTGAGCGCTGGCCTCGGCAGCCTTGGCCTGGTCCAGATTGGCCTGTGCAGTAGCAACGGCCTTATTGGCGTCATCGAGCTTTGCCTGCGCGTCCTCGACGGCCTTCTTGGCGGCCTCGTACTCGTCCATACCCATGGCCTCGAGCTTGGCCTGGGCATCGTCGAGGGCCTTCTTGGCCTCATCCTGCTTTGCCTTGGCGTCCTTGAGCGCCTGGGTCTTATCCTCGACACTCTTGTTGGCTTGATCGAGCTGATCGTTCAGGTCGCCCAGCTTCTTCTGCTGCTGCTCGGTCTTTTCGACGGCGGCTTTGAGCTCGTCAATCTTCTCCTGGAGCGCGGCTACCTCGGCCTCGTTCTGCTCGGCGGTGTTATCGGTCACGGCCTGCGAGGCCTGATTCTTTTGCTGCTGCGCCTGCTTTTGAGACTGGCCCGCCGCGTCGGCCTTCTTCTGGGCGGCATCGTAGGCGGCCTGAGCGTCCTTGAGCTGCTTTGCCGACTCCTCGGCCAGCTGGGCAGCCGTCTTTACGACCGCTTGGTTACCGGCGGCGACGGTGTTCTCTACAGAACTACCCCCCCCCTGAACAGAATCGCCGTTATCGGTTGACGGTGCGGCGATTGCCGCCAGCGGCGACATGAGCGGCTGAGCGATGAGGCCCGCCGTCAAAACGGTTGCGACGGCGCGGTTGGCAACGCCCTTGACGTTGACGGCCTTGGCCCGAGGCTCAAAGTGTTGTGGACTGTAGTTTGCCATGGCTTTCTCCCTTTGACACGGATGTATCCATACGCTTCAAAATGTAGGAGCTGATTTTTGAATTCTGTTGCGCAACATTGGTCACCGGCGGATTTTTTGAAATTCGCGCTCTCGTGCTTCACAATTTCGTCACATATGTAGGAGCTGGCGCATCATATTCTTGCGGGATCGAATTGAGCCTGTGATTTGCATTTGCTCCCGCGTCATCCGCCCTATCGGATTCCGCATCCAACAGACACCCCGCCCGCCACGGTGTAGAGTTAGGACAACGGGCGCGTTGCGCGGACCGCGCTGGAACGAGGTGGACATGGAACTCGACAAACAACAGATCAAGCGACTACGCGAACGCCATCACCGGCGCCATGGCATCCGCCCTGCCCATAGCGAAGCCATGGAAAACGTCACCCGCTTCCTAAAGCGCGCATTCAACATTCGCGAGGGACGCGCGCCCTATCACGTAATCCGCAAGCGCTTTGTAAACGGGGCGCGCCTGACCGGCTCCCACCTATGCATCCTCATCATCGCTATGTTGATCGCGAGCATCGGCCTCGATATCGATTCGGACATCGCCATCGTGGGCGCCATGCTCATCTGCCCGCTCATGGGCTCGGTCCTTGCCATGGCATACGGTATTGCCACGCTCGACCGCGAGATTACCGTCGAAGCCGTCGCCAGCCTTGCGCTGCAGATGGCCTTTTGCCTGGTCACGTCCACGCTGTACTTTAAGCTCTCGCCCCTTGGCACCACCACGGCCGTCATCATCGACAACTCGACACCCACCATATGGGACCTTGCCGTCGCGCTCGCGGGCGGCTTTGCAGGCGGGCTGGGCAACTCGCGCGACCAGGAACCCGCCACGCTCATCGCCGGCGTGGCCGTGGCGACCGCGCTCATGCCGCCTCTGTGCGCGGCGGGCTATGGCATCGCCATCGCAAGCGGGTCGCTGTTTCTCTCGGCGCTTTGACGAGTTTGGCATCAACGTGGTCTTTATCGCACTCGCGGCCGAAGCCGTATTACTTATCTTGCGCGTGCCGCTCAAGCGCGACCTCAACGGCGACGGCATTGTAACCGCCGAAGAAGATGCCGAGGTCGACGAGCTATCGCGCAAGGTGCGCCGCCGCATCATTGTGGGTACGGTAGTCTTTGCCATCCCCTGCATCGTTATGACGGCGGGGTCTATTGGCTCGGCGCAGACCGGCGTGCAGGACGGCTACGGTGTCACCGAAACTACGCGCGAACTTGCCGCGGTGCTGCCGGGCTTTAAGGATTACACCGTCGCCGTCGAGACCTCGGCTACCGAAGGCGAGGAGGAGGGCGTCGTCGAGCGTGAGGTTGTCGCTCACGTGACGACAAGCAAGGCACTCGGGGCGCACGACCGTCACGTCGCCCGCAAGCTCATCAACCTCAATGTGCCCGAACTCGATCGTGTGGAGTTTGACGTAAAGTGATGCGGGACGCGAGGTGGGCCCGGCACGAGAGCGCAGCCGCGGGGCGCAGGCATAGCCAAGCGCAGCGCTACAGCTCGTACTTGTACACGCGGTAGATGTACTTCTCGGCTTCCATCTCGTAGGTGGCGATGGGCAGTCCATAGCGATCGTACTCGGTAAAGGTCTTGGCCTGGCCCGATGCCACGAGCATACTATCTGAATCGCCGACGCGCTGTGCACTGCTTACGTAGCCCGAGAACGGCACTGCGACCTGGTCCTCGAGCTCGTAGGTGCGCGCGTTCTCGTCCACCGTAAAGATGTGCCCAAACGAATGCGTTCCCTTGCTGTAGTCGGTCACCACCGCGGCGCCCAGCTGGCCCCAGTCGAACTTGGGATAGCTCTCGGCCGCGCCAAAGTTGTTGTCGTACAGCAGTACCTGGTAGCGACCGGTTGTTACCGTATTGTCGTTTGGCAGATAGGTCACACTGTGCTGGCCTGCGTTGAGCGAAAAATCGCCTTGGGCCTGCAGCAACTTGTCCTCAAAGCCCGAGCCGGCCCATTGCCACTCCTTTCTATTTCTGGGTCCATCTTCTCACTGCTGGCGGCCGAAAATGATCCGTTTTCCTCCGACCCCGAGGAATCGTTCTTAGTACTTGAAGAAGCCCTCGCCCGAGCTTTCGCCCAGCTTGCCATCATCGAGCATCTGCTTGAGGACGGAGGCCATGGCCTTAAAGTTGTAGGGCATCATCATCTTTTTGAGCAGCGGGCTCACCAGGCCCGGGACCTTCTGATACTGCATAACGATGTTGTAGGCCGTCTGGATGCCCACCGTGTCGAACACGCGGAACGGACCTTTGGGCGCGCCAGTGCCGCGCGTCCATGCGAGGTCGATGCTCTTGGGGTCACTCACGCCCGAGACATACAGGTCAAGGCCCGAAAGCAGCCACGGCACCAGCATGGAATTGAGCAGGTAGCCGTTCTTTTCCTTGTTGACGGGCAGGGCAAGCATACGGATGTCGTTGGCGAAGTCGACGAGCTCGTCGAAGTAGCGCTTGTCGGTCTGGTCCTGGGCCATGACCTCGGTCATGTTGTTCTTCCAGATGGAGTTGGCAAAGTGCAGCGACAGGTACTTCTCGGGGCGGCCGGTGTACTTGGCAAAGGTGCTCGGCAGCAGCGTGGAAGAGTTCGTGACGATGACGGTCTTTTGCGGGAGAACCGGGGCGAGCTTCTTGTAGAAGTCGATCTTTGCCTGGGTGTCCTCGGCCATAGACTCGATGACCAGATCGGCGTCGGCCACGGCCTTGGCAAGATCAAGTTCCAGCTTGAGCGTGGAATAGGCACGCTCGACGGCGGCGAGTGCCGCCTCCTTGTCGAAGGGCTGATCACTATCGGCGATACCGGCGCACCATTCGCCTGTGCCGTCCGCCATGCCCTCGATAGCAGCGATGTACTCCTCGCGCACATGATCGATCTTGGGCTGGGTGCGGCCGATGCTGCCCTCGCTGCGCAGCCAAATCGTTACATCAAAGCCGCAGTAGGCAGCCTGAAAGGCAATCTGGCTTCCCAGCACGCCACCGCCGGCGACGCAAACGGTCTTGTAGCTCATTGGACGGTCCTCTCTTACGTAATTCCATAGATGTGTATTTATTCAACCGTAAGGAGGCCGCGAGCCGGGGGCGGGTTCTATAAACGGATGGTATTTCGCGGCGAACGGCTACATTTGTTCATTAACTCTCGATTTTGAGGCCATTTTTTAGCGCTGCTGAACCGCTGTTTTCGGAAGTGCGGGGAAAAATCGGGTTTCGCCGACCAGATCGGCTTTTTTGACAACAAAACCGCAGGTCGCGGGAGTCTAAAAAGGCGGTGTGCTCGGGAGGTTCGCGTTTTTCACCGCACTTCTGAAATACGAGCCCACGGAAGGCTGCAGCGAGATCATTTGCGCAACATATGTCCAGCAAAAACGGGTGGTAGCCGGTACGACTACCACCCGTTTGTCTTATATCCGGCTCGAAGTAGGCCAACTACTTCTTAATACCGCGCCCCATCTTAATGCCGCGTCCCAGACGCTTGGCGACCGATGCAACGGCCTCCTCGCTGGCCGGCCCGCAGCTCACGCAGCCGTCATGGGCACGCATCTGGCCGGTGACCTCGTCCATCGCGAGCGGCGCCACCTTCTCGAGCTTAAAGCCCTTGCCGGCGCGCATGTTTTCCTTGGCCACGCTGATCATGAGCTTAATGCGGTTGAGCTGGTTGACCTCGGATGCACCGGGGTCGTAGTCCACCGCAACGATGTTGCTCTCGGGATGTTGACGGCGCAGCTCCTTGATCACGGCCTTGCCCACCACATGGTTGGGCAGGCACGCGAAGGGCTGCGTGCAGATGATGTTGGGTGCGCCATGGTCGATCAGGTCGAGCATCTCGGCCGTGAGCAGCCAGCCTTCGCCCATGTTGTTGCACACCGAAAGCACCGTGCGGGCCTTGTCGGCCATGGTGCCGATGCGCTCAGGAGCCTCAAAGCGGCGGGACTTTTCGAGCATCTCTTCCACCGGCGTGCGCATCCAGTCCACGAGCTTGATGAGCGCCTGCATACCAGCGCGCGTGGTAGCAGAGCTTCCCAGCTCGTCCTTCTGCAGCTCGGCGTTGCTCATGGAGTACAGGAAAAAGTCGAGCAGACCCGGCACCACGGCCTCGCAGCCCTCGCGCTCGATAACGTCGACCACGTGGTTGTTGGCCGTGGGATGGAACTTGACCAGGATCTCGCCGACCACGCCCACGCGCGGCTTGGTACCCTCGCCCACGAGCGGCATGGTGTCGAACGCACGGATGGCCTCGCGGCACAGCTTGGTGTAGTTGTGGCGGTTGAACTTGGGCGCCAGCTTGCGGGCCCGTGCCATGTACTCCTCGTAGAGCGCGTTGGCGGCACCGGGCGTGGCCTCGTACGGGCGGCAGCGATAGAGCATCTGCATCATGACGTCACCAAAGAGCACCGCGTACACGGCCTGCTTAAGCAGCGCCGGCGTAACCTTAAAGCCGGGGTTGTCCTCGCCGAGCGCCACGGCCGAAAGCGAGATCACCGGGATCTCGGGGTGGCCGCTCTCGCGCAGGGCCTTGCGGATGAGCGCGATGTAGTTGGTGGCACGGCAGCCGCCGCCAGTCTGGCTGATGACCACGGCAGTCTTGGACAGGTCGTATCGACCGCTCTCGATGGCCTCCATGATCTGGCCGGTCACCAAAATGGACGGATAGCAGATGTCGTTGTTCACATAGCGCAGGCCGGCCTCGACGGCATCGTGATCGGTCGAGGGCAGCAGCTCCAAGTTGTAGCCGGCACCGCGGAATACCTCTTTGACAAGGTCGAAGTGGATCGGCGCCATCTGCGGGCACAGGATGGTGTAGCCCTCGTCGCGCATCTGCTCGGTGAAGGGCACCTTGGGCCACGCGGTCGAAGCGCTCTCACGCTGCGCCTCGAACGTGTACTTGCGGCTCGCGAACGCGGGGGCATCCGTGGAGGGCGCCACCGGCGCAGCATCGCCCTGCTCGTAGGCCTCACCCGCGGCCGTGGCCTCGGCCAGGCGCTCGGCCTCCTGGTCCTTGAGCGCTGCCATGAGCGAGCGGATGCGGATGCGCGCGGCGCCCAGGTTGGATACCTCGTCGATCTTGAGCACGGTATAGATCTTGCCGCTGGCTTCCAGAATCTCCTGCACCTGGTCGGTGGTCAGGGCGTCCAAGCCGCAGCCGAAGGAGTTGAGCTGAATCAGGTCCAGGTCGTTGCGCATCGTCACAAAACGGGCGACGGCGTACAGGCGGCTGTGGTACATCCACTGGTCGACGACGCGGATGGGACGCTCGGGCTTCACCAGGTGCGCAAGCGAATCCTCGGTAAAGACCGCAAAGCCAAAGCTCGAGATAAGCTCGGGCAGGGCGTGGTTGATCTCGGGGTCGTTATGGTAGGGGCGGCCGGCGAGTACGATGCCGTGGCCGCCGTGGTCCTCGACCCACTTAAGAGCCTCCTCGCCCATGGTCTGGATATCCTCGTGGAAGCGCGCATCGGCCTCAAAGGCAGCGTTGACGGCGGCATCGACCTCGGAGCGCGTGATCTTGGGTCCACGCACGCGACCGCGACCGGCTTGTGCATCGGCCACACGGTCGACGGCGAGCACCTGGTACAGACGGCGCTTGAGCTCGGTCTTGTCGTGATAGGGCACAAACGGGTACAGGAACTCGATGTTCTGCTCGCGAATCTCGTCGATGTTGAGCGCCAGCGCCGTGGGGTAGCTCATGACGATGGGGCAGTTGTAGCAGTTACCGGCGGTCGGATCCTCCTTGCGCTCCCAGCGCACGCACGGCATCCAGATAAAGTCGACGTCACGGTCGATGAGGTTCATCACGTGGCCGTGGCTCATCTTGGCCGGATAGCACACGCTCTCGGACGGCATGGACTCGATGCCCGCCTGGTAGGTCTTTTTGCTCGACTGGTCGGACAGCTGCACGCTAAAGCCCAGGCGCGTAAAGAACGCATGCCAGAAGGGGTAGTTCTCGTACATGTTGAGTGCGCGCGGGATGCCGACGGTGCCGCGCGGGGCCTCGTCGGGGCTCAGCACCTCGCGGTTAAACAGCAGATCGTTTTTCTTTTTGAAGAGGTTGGGGGCCTCGGTCTTCTGCTTTTTGTGGCCGGCGCCCTTCTCGCAGCGGTTACCGGTAATGAAGCGCCTGCCGCCGCCAAAGTCGTTGACGGTGAGCTGGCAGTTGTTAGAGCAACGGCCGCAGCGGACATGCTTTTGCGTCACGGTGAGGTGCGCGATGTCCTCGGCCGAAAGGATGGTCGAAGTGCCGTCGGCGCCGGCGCGATCGCGGGCGAGCAGGGCCGCACCATAGGCGCCCATGCAGCCGGCGATGTCGGGACGCACGGCGTGAACGCCGGTGAGCTGCTCAAACGCGCGCAGCGTGGCATCGGACATAAAGGTGCCACCTTGGACGATCACCTGGCTGCCGATCTCCTTGGGGTCGCGCAGCTTAATAACCTTGAACAGGGCATTCTTGATAACGGAATAGGACAGGCCGGCGGCGATGTCGCCCACCGTGGCGCCTTCCTTTTGGGCCTGCTTAACGCGCGAGTTCATAAAGACCGTGCAGCGACTTCCCAGGTCGACCGGAGCCTTGGCATGGATGGCGGCGTTGGCGAACGCGCGCACGTCCATGTTCATAGAGACGGCGAAGCTCTCGATAAAGCTGCCGCAGCCCGACGAGCAGGCCTCGTTGAGCATGATGTGCTCGATAACGCCGTCCTTGACGCGCAGGCACTTCATGTCCTGGCCGCCGATGTCCAGGATAAACTCGACGCCGGGCAGGAATGCCTTGGCGCCGCGCAGGTGCGCGACGGTCTCGATCTCGCCGGAATCGGCCTTGAGGGCCTCGATGAGCAGTGCCTCGCCGTAGCCCGTGGTAGTCACGTGGCCGATGGTGCAGCCGGCGGGGATGTGGTTGTAGAAATCGGCCATGATGACCTTGGCCGTGCCCAGGATGTCGCCGTTGTTGTTGCCGTACCAGGTGTGCAGCAGCTGACCGTCCTCGCCCACGAGCGCGGCCTTCATGGTGGTGGAGCCGGCGTCGATGCCGATGAACACGCGGCCGGTGTAGCCGTCGAGCTTTCCCTTGGGGACGACCTCCTGGTCGTGGCGGGTCTTGAACTCGGCAAAGTCCTCGTCGTTGACAAAGAGCGGATCCAGACGCTCGACCTCGGCACCTTGTGTGTCACCCAGGGCATCGATGGCCTCGATAAGCTGCGGGAACGTGCTGAGCTTGTTGGACTCGTGCGCCATGGCAGCGCCGCTCGCCACAAACAGGTGGGCGTTTTGGGGCACGATACGGTGTTCCTCGTCCAGGTTGAGCGTGAGGTAGAAGCGGTGGCGCAGCTCGGAGAGATACTGCAGCGGGCCGCCCAGGAAGGCGACGTTGCCGCGGATGGGACGGCCGCACGCCAGGCCCGAGATGGTCTGGGTCACGACGGCCTGGAAGATGGAGGCAGCCACGTCCTCGGGGCGGGCGCCCTCGTTGAGCAGCGGCTGCACGTCGGTCTTGGCAAAGACGCCGCAGCGGCTAGCAATGGGATAGATGGTGGTGGCGTTGGCAGCGAGCTCGTTGAGGCCGCTGGCGTCGGTGTGCAGCAGGGTTGCCATCTGATCGATGAACGCGCCCGTACCGCCGGCGCAGGTACCGTTCATGCGCTGCTCGATGCCGTTGTCGAAGTAGATGATCTTGGCGTCCTCGCCGCCCAGCTCGATGGCGACGTCGGTGGCCGGGATGAGGGTCTCGACGGCACGCTTGCTGGCGATGACCTCTTGGACAAACTCCAGGTCGAGCCACTGGGACAGCAGCAGGCCACCCGAGCCGGTAATGGCGCAGGTCATCTGGGCCGTCGGCAGCACGGTCGCAGCGCCCTCGAACAGATCGCGGGCGCAGGCACGGACGTCGGTGTGGTGGCGCTGGTACTTGGCGTAGACAATCTGGTTGTCGTCGTTGAGCACAGCGAGCTTAACGGTGGTGGAGCCCACGTCGATGCCCAAGTGCAGGTTGCCACGAGCGTTCTCGGGGTTGAAGATCGCGCCTTCGGGGGTGTGGGCGGCGGCTACGGGCTCAGCGGCGGTGGCGGGCTCGCTAGCGACGGACGTCTCCCCTGCCGCGTTCTTGGCATCGGCAACTGCCTCGGTAACTTTCTCGGCAGCCGCGGTCGCGGCCTTCTGCGCGGCGTCCACCACGGCGGGCGCGGCCTCGCGTGCAGCAGCGACCATGCGGTCCTTGATGCCCTCGACGAGTTTGCTCATTGTCTCTCCTCTTAGTTGTTGGACTCGACGGTTGCGGCGGTGTCGGCCGCGTCCTCGAGCTGCAGGTTCAATAGCTTCATGCCGTATTCCGGCACGTTGATATCGATGGGTTGGCCATACAGGTCACCAGGGCGCACAAAAGCGAGCACCGTCATAATGCGCGCCATGGCCTCGGGCGATTCGGTGAGCCCACGCTCAAACCAGCGCTGAATCATGCCGACCTCGGCGCTCACGACGTAGGTGACGTAGTAGTCAAAGAACGTGCCCAGCGCCAGGCCCAAAATGCCCGTCTGCGCACGCGGCACCACGGCCTCACGAGCGGTGTCGATGATCCTTTTAATGAAGGCCTGGTCGCCGCCCGGACCCAGCAGCGCACCGATTAAGTCGCGGTTGGCCGCAAGATAACGCAGCAGCTCAACCGAACCGGGCGCCGGCTCGAGCTCATCGATGTTGTGATAGAGGTCGGGCAGCTGAGCTGCGGTGATGAGCTCAATGCGCTCACGGATCTCGGCCAGCAAGCCATCCTCGATTTGATTGATAAAGTCGGGAATATCGCGGTAGTGCGAATAGAACGTGCGGCGCGTAAGGCCGGCGCGCTCGGTGAGCGACGCGACATTAATGCGCGAAAGGTCGCCGCTTTCGGCAAGCTCGCTGGCAAGTGCCTGGCGAAGGGCACGCTGCGAGCGAAGGGACCGGCGATCGCATTTCTCGAGCTGGGACAAGCGTCCTCCTTGTTACTCAACCTGTGCGCTATTGCACAGTGCGAGTATTATTGCACACCGTGTGCATCAACACGTAAAGGCAATATTTTGGATGTGACGAAGGGGCAGTCCCTTTGTCGCATTATTCGATGATGGTGCGGGAGTTCTGCTTATGCATGGTGGCGAGCATGTGTTTGGGGACGGCGTGGATCATGCAGCTGCCGATGGTCGCGCTCGCGGCGGCTTTAGCTGCATCGCTAGCGTTTTTGGTCGCATAGCTGTGGCGGAAACGCTTGAGCATGGCGATGTCGTTGCCGCCGTCGCCGTAGACCGCGACCTCGTCCTCGGCAATACCGTAGTAGCCCGCCAGCCACGCCACGCTCTCGCCCTTGTTGCACGCCACGTCCGTGATCTCGAACATCACCGGATCGAACGGCGCGTTGACCACGCGGTCCGATCGCTCGGCCAAATATGCCTTAAGGTCGCGCTCCAGCTCGGGCGAGGTCACGCGGCAGTTGATCTTACACACATCGTGGCGCAGGATGTCGCCGATTGACTGATCGAAATACTGCTCCTCGTGATACCCGCCACGCGCGCGCATGCCGCGCATCACGATGCGCTTGATAGGGCTGTCCTTCTTAAAGCCCGCCTGGTGCATCTCGAACGAACCGCTCGAGAACATGCCGTCGGGCGTGGAGCAGTCGAAGCAAATGTTCGGAAACGCCTTGAGCAGCTCCTCGGTAACCTGCGGGTCGATGGTCCAGGTCTTGAGCACCTCGCCGTGGCTGTTGCGCACGATGGATCCGTTGGAGCAGCAGGCGTCGAGTGCCAGACCTGTAAAGCCATGCTCGCCGATTGGCAACGTCGAGCGTCCGGTCGCGGGAACCACATGCAGGCCAGCCTCGGTCAGCTCGCGAATGGCACGGCGGATGGTCCCATCCGCCTCGTGCAGGGCGTTCAGCAGCGTTCCGTCTAAGTCACTCGCAAACATCTTGATCATGGGTATGCCTCTCCTTCGTCTGCACGATATTGTAGACGAGAACGGGCGCGCCCCAAGAGAGGCACGCCCGTCAGGCGAAAGATTGTCCTACACCGCGGCGGGACCGTGTTCGCCGGTACGGATGCGGATGACTTCCTCGACCGGCTCGACCCAAATCTTGCCGTCTCCAACGGTGCCGCAATCTTGGAAACGGCGCGGCAACGGGCGCGAAACGGACGGGAAATACGCGAGCAAGGAGGCCGTGAGCGCACCCGTCCCGACTAGCGCCGGAACAGCTCGCGGGCTCGGTCGCGGAGATTAGTTGCTCGAATGACGCCTTCGTAGCGATTGATGCGCAGACGCGGGAAGGCGTTAAAGAAGCGTAGGTCGCGGCGGCTGAGCGACACGCTTGGCACCGGACGGCTCATGCGCTTGCCGGCAAGGCGACGACTGAGCGACGGACGCGGCATGTTCGGCGCGGCATCGGCCACGCGGCGGGCGGCAAGCGCCAGGCCGCGAGCACCATCCGCGATAAACGTCGGCATCGAAGCCTTCTCGCGCAGGGCATCGAGCGCGGCGTCACCCAGCTCGGCCAGCCACGCGTTAACGGCACGGCTACGGATGTGCGTCTGTGCCACCGAGTCAATCGTAGAATCGGGAATACGTTCGAGCATTGAGTCCGAGGCATCGGCAAGCGACTCATTGATGCGGTCGGCAAGGTCGGCCCGGACGCGCTCCAGCTGATCGGACAGACGCCGCCAGCTCGCCAGCGAGCACAACGCGTCGACCATCATCGCGACCGCGACGATAAAGGCGGACAGCCGCACAATCAGCACCGGCAGATGACCAAGCAGCCCCAGCAATGCCGGCTCCACTAAACGGCAAATGCACAACGCACCCAGGCCAAACGCGCAGGCCCAGTACAGACAGATACGTCCGTGCAGGTTAAACGGCAGATGCGAATAGTCCCAAAAGCGAGCGCCCGTTGTTTTTTCCAACAGCACGCCTACGCTGTACTCAATCACGCTGCATACGAGCGCTGCAGCGACAAACTGGCTCGGGGCATCCGGAATCCCGCGCAACAGCAGCCAGCAGGCAATGCCGCCCGCGCCATAGATAGGGCAACACGGTCCCAGCAAAAAGCCGCTGTTGGCAAAGCGTCCGTGGTTGAGCATGGCGCAGACTGTCGATTCCCATGCCCAGCCGCAAAAACCGTAGAAGGCAAACGAGAGCACCAGTGCCGAAAGCGGGCAGGCGGCAAGCGTCGCGCCGTCAAAGGACATGTCGATTGCGGTCCCCACCGTCTACCCTCTCCTCTTTTCACTCGATGCTTTACTCACGCTATCGTCCGTCTCGTCCTTGCGCGGCAGGCGGCCGGCGACCGTCTCACGCAGAGCACACCATTTATCCGCCAGACAAACAATCCACGCCTCGCGACACGTCGGGGGCACCGGCACCAGCGGAAACATATGCCGCACGATAATATTCCGCTCTCGCGGCGTCAGCTCAAAATCTTCCTCGGCACGCGCCAGGGCAAAAAACGGATGTCGAAATCCGTGCAGTCGATGGCTCGGGTCGGGGTCGTGCCAATCATAGAGAAAGTAGTCGTGCAGCAAGGCCCCGCGCAGCAGCGAGGCACGGTCGATCGAAATGCCAGCACGGCCCAAGTGCTCGGCAAAGGACAGACTTGCCCGTGCCACCGAGGTCACATGTGCATAGACCGTCACGTCGCCATGCTGGATAAACTCGCGCGTCAGGTCCAAGCGGCCCGCCTGGGCGAGCTGGCGGGCGGCATCGTCGACCTCGTGCGCGATTTTCTCGGCACGAACGGCATCGGACATGCTGCCTCCTTCCAGCGGCTCACGGCGGCAAGCCACGGCCTGCACGTATTGAAAAAATCATCATCGAATCTATCAGTATGGCATCGGACAAAACGTTTTGCCCCACCAGTTGTCGAATTACCGCGCCGCCGTCACATATCAAACGCCAAAATGTGCGAGACTGTCTTGTGCAATTGTGTCGGCCGAGGGAGCGCCGGCGCTCGATTCGCATGGAGTAACCCACAACGATGCTGCTTACGCAAACGACAACGCCCGAGGACGTCAAGGCTCTCGACCGCGCCGAGCTTCCGCTGCTCTGCGGCGAGATTCGCCACGCCATCCTCGAAAGCTCCGCCGCTGTCGGCGGACACGTTGCCCCCAACCTGGGCGTCGTTGAGCTTACGGTTGCGCTTCATCGCGTGTTTAACTCCCCTATCGACAAGATTGTCTTTGACGTTTCGCACCAGACCTACGCCCACAAGGCGCTGACCGGGCGCGCGTATACCTATATCGATCCGGAACGTTTTGGCGAGGCTTCTGGCTTTGCCAATCCCGACGAGTCCGAGCACGACCTGTTCGCCATGGGCCACACCTCCACATCGGTGAGCCTGGGCTGCGGCTTGGCACACGCCCGCGATCTGGCGGGCGACAGCTACAACGTCATCACCATCATTGGCGACGGCTCGCTTTCGGGCGGCTTGGCGTTTGAGGGCTTCAACAATGCCGCCGAACTCGACAGCAACCTGATCATCATCGTCAACGATAACGACCAGTCCATCGCCGAGAACCACGGTGGCCTCTATCGCAATCTGGCCGAGCTGCGCACCAGCAACGGCACCTGTGAGCGCAACGTTTTCCGCGCGATGGGACTCGACTACCGTTATTTGGACGCCGGCAACGACGTGTTGGCCCTGGTCGACGCGTTGCAGGAACTGCGCAATATCGATCATCCCATCGTGCTGCACGTCTCCACCGCCAAGGGCAAGGGCTTTGAGCCGGCCCAGAGCGACCCCGAACGCTGGCACCACGTGGGTCCGTTTGACATGGCGACTGGGCGCAAGCTTTGCCCGGGCCATCCGAGCGAGCCCGCGCCGTGCACCTATGCTGACATTACGGGCGAGGCGCTCAGCGCCGCCATCGAGCGCGATCCGCAGGTCGTGGGCATCACGGCCGCCACGCCCTACATCATGGGTTTTACGCCCGAGCTTCGCGCTGCCGCCGGCAAGCAGTTTGTCGACGTGGGCATTGCCGAGGAGCATGCCGTGACCTTTGCCACCGCGCTTGCACGCTCGGGCGCCAAGCCAGTCTTTGGTGTGTACGGCACGTTTTTGCAGCGCGCCTACGACGAGCTGTGGCACGACCTGTGCCTCAACGACGCCCCGGCAACCATCTTGGTGTTTGGCGCGTCGATCTTTGGCACCACATCCGAGACGCACCTCTCGTTCTTCGATATTTCCATGCTGGGCGCTCTTCCCAACATGCGCTACCTAGCGCCGGCCTGCATGGAGGAATATCTGTCCATGCTGAGCTGGTCGCTCGACCATCGCGAGCATCCCGTGGCGATCCGCGTACCGGGCATCGGTCTGGTTAGCCGCCCCGATTTGGCGCCCGCCGAGGACACCGACTACAGCGCCGTTCGCTACGACGTGGTGCGTCAGGGCCGCGACGTTGCCGTGCTCGCGCTTGGCGATTTCTTTGAGCTGGGCGAGCGCGTGGCAAACCGCTTGGCCGCCGAGTACGGCATCGAGGCCACGCTCGTCAACCCGCGCTTTGCGACCGAGCTCGACCGCGAGTTCCTCGATAGCCTTGCTGCCGAGCATCGCGTCGTCGTCACCCTCGAGGACGGCATCTTGGACGGCGGCTGGGGCGAGCGCGTGGCATGTTATCTGGCATGCACGCCGTTGCACACGCGCACCTTCGGCATCGCCAAGGGCTTCCCCGACCGCTACGACCCCAACGAGCTGCTCGCTCAGAACGGCATGACGGTCGAGAACATGGCCGCCGAAGCCGTAAGGCTACTCAACGAGTAAGAAAACCTCCGCAAGGGAAGCGCCCCTGCGGAGGTTTTTATTTTCGCGACGCGATTATCTCGATCCGTAACATCTAGGACCCGAATTCCCGTCTAACTGTTACAGATTGAGACATTCGAATTCTCCTGAAGAGAAAATCTCAATCTGTAACAGGTACTCGGCAAAAAAGGCTGCCGATGTTACAGATTGAGACAGAACAGTAAGGCATGCCGCCGCATCGGCCAGAACCACCACAAAGGTGCCTGTCCCCTTTGTGGTGGTTTTCGTTGCCGCCATTATAGCGACCGCTGCGAGCGATCATGCCATCTGCAAAACGCTTTATTAACTGCAATAACTAACGTTTACCCAGATAAAACCTGCCAAAATAAACCTGTCCCTTTTTGGTAGGTGGAATAACCCATAAAGTAAGTATGTTTCTGAGTTATTTCGTGTTGACCCGTCTGAGCGCAATAGGGTATAACTCTACTCAACCGCTAGGGATTTTATTGAGAAAGGTGTTCTACCATGAGCAAGAACCTCTCCCAGCAGGTCGTTCTCGACCGCCGCGGCTTCGTTGCCGCCACCTTCGCAACCGTCGCCGGCCTTGGTCTTGCCGGCTGCTCCGACACCAGCGCCGAGGCCGACAAGGGTTCCGCCGCCGGCTCTTCCAAGAGCTCCGAGGATACCGAAGTTTCCACCACGCTCGATGCTAAGGCATTCGACAAGCTCGTCGACAACGGCCCCAAAGCCGACGACGATGCCATCGCCGCCAGCACCTGGGCCACGGCCGTCAAGGACGCCGGCGTCTTTAAGATCGGTGGCGTTCAGACCTCCACGCTCTTCTCCCTCCTCAACGAGAAAGACGGTCAGACCCGCGGCTTCGACGCCGGTATCGCACAGCTCCTGTCCAACTACATTCTGGGCGAGAACAAGGTCGAGATCACCCAGGTGACCTCGGACACGCGCGAGTCCGTCCTGCAGAACGGCCAGGTCGATGCCGTCTTTGCCACCTACACCATCACTGACGAGCGCAAGAAGCTCGTCTCCTTCGCCGGCCCCTACTACTACACCCAGCAGGCCATCCTGGTGCTCGCCGATAACGACGACATCAAGGGCGTCGATGACCTGGCCGACAAGAACGTCGCCGTCCAGTCCGGCTCCAACGGCCCCGCTATCCTGGAGGAGTTCGCCCCCAAGGCCAGCCAGCAGGAGTTCAAGACCGACGAGGAGGCCCGTCAGGCACTCCAGCAGGGCCGCGTTGACGCCTACGTCATCGATAACAACATGCAGCAGAGCGCCCTGGTCCGCGAGCCCGGTAAGTACAAGATTGCCGGCAAGCCCTTCGGCAGCAAGGAGCCCTATGGCATCGGTCTGCCGCTCGATTCCGACGGCGTTGCCTTTGTCAACGACTTCCTTAAGAAGATCGAGGACGACGGCACCTGGACCAAGCTGTGGCAGATCTGCATCGGCGACCGTACGGGCGACACCAATGTTCCCGAGCTGCCCGAGATCGGCGCCTAGGCAGCGAGCCTGGTAACGGCCGCAACGAAACCATACGGAAACGCATGATGCGCTTTATTGCGGTAAACTGTTTCCTCACTGAGTTGTCGGGGCTTCCGTACACACGGGAGCCCCTTTCCTTATCGGCAGGAGGTCCGCATGAGTCTCTCCGAACTCTGGTCGCTCTATAGCCAGAACTATATCGACGCGCTGCTAGCAACCTGGGGCATGACGCTTGAATCGTTTGTCATCGCCATGGTGCTGGCCGTCGCCGTCACCGTGATGCGCGTGTCGCCGCTCAAGCCGCTGCGCGTCTTTGGCGACCTGTATGTCCAGGTCTTCCGTAACATCCCTGGCATCGCGCTGCTCATTATCGTCGTCTATGCGCTGCCGCCGCTCAAGGTCGTCCTGCCCTACCGCACCTGCGTTATCGTCGCCACGGTCCTTTTGGGCTCGGCCTTTGGCTCCGAGAACTTCATGAGTGGCATCAACACCGTCGGCGTCGGCCAGGTCGAAGCCGCCCGCTCGCTCGGCATGAGCTTCAGCCGTATCCTCGCCAAAATCGTGATTCCGCAGGCACTGCGCTCAAGCGTATTGCCCATGACGAACCTCTTTATCGCCGTCATGCTCACTACCGCCTTGGGCAGTCAGGTGCCGCTTAAACCGCAAGAGCTCACCGGCGTGGTGAGCTATATCAATACGCGCTCACTTGGCGGCGTCGCCGCGTTCTTTATCTCGGCGCTCGGCTACCTGGGCACGGCCTTTGTGGTGAGCCACATTGGCAACTATATCGATAAGAAGGTGAGGATCCTCCGATGAGCAAGCATTCCTCCCCTGCACTTACCATGCGCGATGCGCTCTACGAGGCTCCCGGCCCCAAGATGCGCGCCAAGATTCGCATCGGCACCGCCATCTCGCTTGTTGCCGTGGCCGCACTCGCCGTCCTGGTGCTGCAGCGCTTTTATGTGACCGGTCAGCTTTCGGTCCACTACTGGTATTTCTTTACGCACCTCACCACCTGGAAGTTCCTGCTTGCCGGCTTTGAGGGCACCGTTAAAGTCGCACTCACCGCCGGCGCCATCGCGCTGGTGCTGGGCCTGGCCCTTATGCTCGGCCGCACCAGCGACATTAAGCCGCTGCAGTTGGTCTGCCGCGTGCTCACCGATTTCTTCCGCGGCGTACCGAGCCTTCTGTTCATCTATTTCTTCTTTTTGGTGCTGCCCCAGTACAAGATTGCGCTGCCGTCGTTTTGGATGCTCACGCTCCCTGTCGCGCTCGCTGCAGCCGGTGTGCTGGCCGAGATTTTCCGAGCCGGCGTCAACGCCGTACCGCGCGGACAAGTCGAGGCGGCCCAGGCACTCGGTCTCTCCAAGGCTAAAATCACCTTTAAAATCGTGTTGCCGCAGGCTATTCGGTTTATCATTCCGTCGTTGATTTCACAGCTTGTGGTCGTTGTCAAAGACACCACCGTCGCCTACGTGGTGAGCTACCCCGACCTGATGCAAAATGCCCGCGTGCTCATTACCAACTACGACGCCCTCGTGTCGGTCTACCTGGTAATCGCGGTCATCTACATCCTCATCAACGTCGCGATTAACAAGGCCGCTGTCTACGTTTCGCACAAGACCGGCGCGACCATCATCCGCTAACGCTTTACCATTTCGAGTCATAAGGAGCCGAGCACCATGGCACAGAGCACTTCTTCCACCGGCAATCAGCCGCTGATCGAGCTCAAACACGTCGATAAGCACTATGGCGACCTGCACGTCCTCAACGACATCAATCTCTCGGTCGACCGCGGCGAGGTCGTCGTTGTGATCGGCCCCTCGGGCTCGGGCAAGTCGACCATGTGCCGCACCATCAACCGCCTGGAAACCATCGACTCGGGCGAGATCCTCATCGAGGGCGAGCCCCTGCCGCAGGAAGGCAAGGATCTTGCCCGCATGCGTGCCGAGCTGGGCATGGTGTTTCAGCAGTTCAACCTGTTTGCGCATATGACCGTACTGCAGAACGTCATGCTGGGGCCGGTCGACGTGTTGGGCGTCTCCAAGGATGAGGCCCGTGAGCGCGCCATGGACCTGCTGAGCCGCGTAGGCGTTGCCGAGCAGGCCGATAAGGTGCCCGCACAGCTTTCGGGCGGCCAGCAGCAGCGCGTAGCCATCGCCCGCTCGCTTGCCATGCAACCCAAGGCCATGCTCTTTGACGAGCCCACAAGCGCCCTCGATCCCGAAATGATCAACGAGGTGCTCGAGGTCATGGTCCGTCTGGCCCAGCAGGGCATGACGATGATCGTCATCACGCACGAAATGAACTTTGCCCGCCGCGTGGCCGACCGCGTCGTGTTTATGGCCGATGGCCAGATCGTAGAAACCGGCACGCCCGACGAGTTCTTCGACCACCCCCAGACCAAGCGCGCCCAGGACTTCCTCAACTCCATCAAGGGCCACTAACCCAATTGCCAGCGGGCAAATTCATCAGTAACGTTTGCCCCACGCCACCCCTGCACCATGTCCACCCGGATTCGAAAGCTACACCTATGATCGGAACTCGCACTTCATCGTCCTACACCCCGCATGTCGACGTCGCCCCCGCCGACCGTCCGCTCATCCTCGTCGCGCCGCGCTGGGAAGAGGCAGAGCCGTTTTTAACCGAGATGCTCTCCCCCAACGAGGAAATCGCAAGCGTCTTTGTCGATGCCATCCTTGCCGCCGGCGGCCTGCCGCTGCAGATGTCCATCACCGAGGACATTGAGGTCATCCGTCATTACGTCGATATCGCCGACGGCATCGCCATTCCCGGCGGCCCCGATGTCAATCCCAAACGTTGGGGCGATGATCGACCCTACGACCCCACCCTCTGCTGCGAGATTCGCGATAGCTTTGAGTTTAAGCTGGTCGGCGAGGTGCTCCGTGCCAAAAAGCCGCTCTTTACCACCTGCCGCGGCACGCAGTTGCTCAATGTCGCCACCGGCGGCACCCTGTGCATGGACGTGCCAAGCCTGGGCGCGCGCGAGGGCCGCACGCAGTGGCGCCACACCCACGTGCTCAACGACCCCGTGCATCCCGTCGAGGTCGTGCCGGGCTCGTTGCTCGACCGCGCGGTTGGCGGCGCCAAGCTTATCCAGACCAACTCCGCACACCACTGCTGCGTCGATCGTCTGGGTAAAAGCACGCGCTTGGTCGCCAAGGCAACCGACGGCGTCCCCGAGTGCATCGAAGTCGAAGGCCAGCCTTTCTGCCTGGGCGTGCAATGGCATCCCGAGTACACTTGGCAGACGCTCGAGACCGACTTTAACCTGTGGAAGTCGTTTGTCGAGGCTGCCGCCAAGGTAAAGCAGGCCCGCTAGCTCTTATTCGGCCGCCTCGCGCAGGGCAGACATCGTTGCCGCATATTGCTGCTGCAGTGCATGCATTCCCTCGCGAGCGTCGTCAACGGTATCGGCGCCGCGCAGTGCTTCGGTTACCACGACCGCCGGCTCGTACAGATTATCGAATCCCAGGTTCTGGCTCACGCCCTTGAGCGTGTGCGCTGCCATAAACGCACCTTCGGCGTCTCCCGCCGCCATGGCGGCCTCCAGCTTGTCCATGCTCTCGTCATCCAAAAACTTGAGGGCAAAGCGGGCGAGCATTTCCTCGCCCATCAGCCGAGCGCACGCGTCATCATAATTGGCGCCGATCTTCTCATACGCCTCACGCATGGAAACCATGGATTAAAAACTCCTTTGGTCAAACTAAATCGTGGGAAACGCGACGACGTCAGCGGGGCGTGCCAACGTCTCGGCAATTTGGTCTTGCACCTCGAGCAGACAATCGAGCAGCAGCGGGTTAAAGGTGCCGCACTTACCATCCAGGATCATCTGAATTGCCGCCTTGTGCGGGATAGCGTCCTTGTACACGCGCACGCTCGTCAGAGCATCGTACACGTCGGCCACCGAAACCACCTGTGCGGCAATGGGAATTTCGTCGCCCTTAAGGCCATCGGGATAACCCTTGCCGTCCCAGCGCTCGTGATGCCAACGCGCAATCTGGTACGCATATTCCATAAGCGCATTGCCGGCGTGATGGCTACCCAGCTCAAGCAGCATGTCGGCGCCGATCGTGGTATGCGTCTTCATAATCTCGAACTCCTCAGGCGTAAGGCGCCCAGGTTTGTTGAGAATCGCATCGTCAATCGACATCTTGCCGATATCGTGCAGCGCCGAAGCCAGGGCAATCGTGGAGCGCTCCTCATTGTCGAGGGAGATCGCGCCGCTACGCTGGACCAGACAGCCAAGCAGCAGCTCGGTCAGCTTCTCGATGTTCGTAACGTGCCTGCCGCTCTCGCCGTTGCGAAGCTCCATGACGCCGGCCATGATGTCGATGAGCATGCGACTGTTCTTGACGCGCTCGTTGTACTGCTGGGACAGCAGGCTCGTCAGGCGGCGTTGTTTGGCGTATAGGCGGATGGTGTTGCTTACACGGCGGCGTACGACACGGGAGTCAAATGGACGGCTGATATAGTCCGAGGCGCCCAGCTCGTACGCGCGCAGAACCATATCATCGGAATCTTCGCTCGAAATCATGATGACAGGCAGATTGTCGATACCCGATCGGCGCGACAGATCGGCCAGCACCTCAACGCCGCTTATGCCCGGCATCACAATATCCAGCAGCACAAGCGACAACTTATCGCCATAGCGGTCGACCATGTCGAGCGCCGTACGACCGTTATCGGCCTCGAGGATGCAATACTCGTCCTTGAGCATCTCGTTGAGAATGGCTCGGTTCATCTCGGAGTCATCGATAATAAGCACCAAAGGCTTTTCGCTTTGGAAGGCCTCGATGGAATCGGAATCGGTCACGACCGTACCGGCTTTTGCCTTAGCGCGGCTCAGTAACTGGACAGCGCGGCCAACGCCCTCGTCGACCGTCTCGCCATGAATGCGAACGCCACCAACACATGCCGTCAAGCTCACGTACTCATGGCCCGGAATAACCGTGGAATGAACGGCATCGGATACCTGATGCAGGCGACGGGTAAAGTCATCGGAGGGAATATCGGGCATGACGACCACAAACTTATCGCAGCCATAGCGCACAAGCTCGTCAGTCGAACGAATCCCGCTGCGCATGGCTGTCGCCACGGCACCGAGCGCAAGGTCGCCGGCATGACGGCCACACGTATCGTTGAAGACCCTAAAATCATCAAGGTCGATCACCGCCACGCCGGCCTTCATGCGAGCGCTACGAAGCTTTTCTTCGTAATATCGGCGATTGCGCACACTCGTCAGCACGTCGGTGTAGACAAGGTCCTCTTCTGCAGCCTCCTGCTCATCGATCGGACGTACCATCAGCAAGACGTGAGGCTCGCCCTCGACCTTTAGAGGGCGCAGACGGGCGCGGTACTCAACACCATCGTTGAGCAGTTGCTCCGACACCTCATCGGAGTCTGCCAAGGCCTCAAGACTCGACTGACGCAAACAAGGGCAGTGATCGCCGGCGAGCAAGCAGCTAGGCTCGCTCTTAATCTGATCGGCCGACAGCAAACGCACCACGGGGTAGGTCTGCGCGACGCGGGCGACCTCGGCGGCAGCCTCCTCGTCGGTTAGATTGGCCTCGTGATTATTGAGCATATGGGGCCCTTTCGATAGTTTCGCATGGTAGCGGTGGGTTCCAAATGTTACAAGGGTAGCACCTTGCCGATGCAGGTAAGCACGTGAATGCTGTTACATTTTTATGAGTTGGCAGACGGTGCGATTGAAGCCGCAGACGTGAGGTTTTGAGCACATTTGTTAACACGGCCGAAACGTTTGCGGGTGAAGGCTGTTTTGATTTTTACAGCTGCTAGAGCCCCAGGATGCCACGGATAGTCTGGGCAGCCGCTGCTGGGCGATCGCGCAGGCCGTTGTGCGCGCCGGGAACCATTACGAGTGGACAGTCCAAAAGCTCAGCCGCCATCCTCGTGCCCGCCTCGCGGGGCGTGCCAATCGAGAGCTCACCCAGGAGCACGGCGGCCACCGTTTTCGACGCGCGAACGCTATCCCAATCGGGAACGCAAGTCATAGTAATCCCGTATTCGTTTGCCATGAAGCTACGGCCATTGCGCAGAGCATGCTTAGCTTCTGCCTCGGTTAGCTTGGGGGCCTCAGGGTCCGAATCGCCGATGGCGCCCAGAAAGGCCCGTAATGCCCTGGAGACCTTTCCCACGGCGATCATCTCGAGCAAAACCGGGGCCGCGCCCAGGCCGGCACCCTCATCCGTCACGGCGGGTTCATGCAGAATCGCACGCGAGATTATGGCGGGGTTTGCACGGAGAAGCTCCAGGGCCACCAACGTACCGGCACTGTGCGCGAGCACGTTTGCCGGAGCGCCAATATGCTCGATAACGGCCTGCAGGTCGGCGGCCTGGGCGGCGAGGTCGTAGCGTCCGTCTGCAGCGTCGCCGCTCTCGCCGCAACCGCGGCGGTCGTAGGCAATGACGCGGTAGTCACGGGCGAGCTCGCGGGCGATGGCGTCAAAAAAGACGCCGTCGACGCAGGCACCGTGCACGCACACCAAAGCGGGAGCATCAGGCGATACATCTGGGCCGGCATACTCGCGGCAGGCGATCGTGGTGCCCGCATTCTCGACCGTAAAATCCATGTTGTGCCCCATCGTCTTGCGTTTTGTTAACAGATTAACTGTACCCGACCCGATACCTTTCATGACGCGGCATCGAAGGCAGAGTTAAAAAACGAAACCTGCAAAGCACAAGCCCGGACCATACGTTGGAGCCGATGCTATGCTTAAGGTTAATTGTCTTGAGGAGCATATGCCTATGTCTACGTTTTTGAATGCCAGCCCCATCTTTGGGCCCGTTCGCAGCCGTCGCCTTGGTCTCTCGCTCGGCGTCAACATGATGCCGGCCAGCGGCAAAATCTGCACGTTCGACTGCATCTACTGCGAGAACGGTCTCAACGCCGAGCGCCCCTGCCGCGAGCCGTACAACACAGCTGCCGTGGTACTCGACGCGCTCGAGGCAAAGCTGCGCGAGATGGCAGCCGAGGGCGAGCTCCCCGATGTGATCACCTTCGCAGGCAACGGCGAGCCCACCGCCGCACCGGAGTTTCCGCAGGCCATCGCCGGCGCTGTCGCGCTGCGCGACGAGCTTGCCCCAAACTCCAAGATCGCCGTGCTCTCCAACGGCACGCGCGCCGACCGCCCCGAGGTGCACGACGCGCTCATGATGGTCGACGACAACATCCTCAAGCTCGATACCGTCGATCCGGCGTTTATCCAGCTGCTCGATCAACCCGTTGGCCCCTACGATGTAGAGCACCAGATCGAGACGTTCGCGAGCTTTAACGGTCATGTCATTATCCAGACGATCTTTTTGACCGGCAAGTATCAGGGCAAGCTCATCGACAACACCGGCGAGGAATACGTTGCCCCCTGGCTCGCGGCGCTCGAGCGCATTCGTCCGCAGGAGGCGACCATCTACACGGTGGCGCGCGAAACACCGGTCGCCGGCCTTGCCAAAGCAGCACCCGAGGTGCTCGACACGATTGCCGCACGTGTGCGCGCCCTCGGCATCCCCTGCCAGGTGAGCTACTAGCAAAACCACGCAGCAGCTAGTGCCCGCCATCCCGCTCCATCAGTTGCGGTGATATAGTTCCTATTTGTGCTGTTAAACCGCTTAAATCGGAACTATATCACCGCAACTTTTATGGACGCGTGGGTGGGCTATACTAGCTGCGGATGAAAGGAAGTTAGCCATGTATGACAAAGGACCCGTACCCGGCCGCAACGACGCCTGCTGGTGCGGCAGCGGTAAGAAATACAAGAAATGCCATAGCACCTTCGATGAGCGCCTCGAGCGCCTGTGGGAAGAGGGCTGGGAGGTTCTGCCTCGCACGCTCTACAAGACGCCCGCCGATATCGAGGGCATCAAGCGCTCGGCCGCCATCAACGTGGGCGTGCTCGACTACGTGGGCGAGCACATCGCCGCGGGCATGACCACCAACCAGATCGACCAGATGATCTACGACTACACCGTCGAGCACGGTGGTACGCCGGCCGACCTCAACTACGAAGGCTACCCCAAGAGCGTATGCACCTCGATCAACGATGTGGTCTGTCACGGTATCCCCTGCGATACGGACGTGCTGCACGAGGGCGATATCATCAACGTGGACTGCTCCACGATTCTTGACGGCTACTTTAGCGACTCGAGCCGCATGTTCTGCATCGGTGAGGTCTCTGCCGAGCGCCAGCGTCTTGTCGAGGTCACCCGTGCCAGCGTGGAGGCGGGCCTGGCGGCCGTCAAGCCATGGCTGCCGCTGTCCGTTATGGCCGAGGCCGTACAAAAGACGGTCGAGGACGCCGGCTTTAGCGTGGTGCGCGAGTACGGCGGGCACGGCATTGGCAAAGAGTTCCACGAGGACCCATTTGTGGGCTTTACCACCGAGGCGCCCGATGTGGACACCATCATGGCTCCGGGCATGGTCTTTACCATCGAGCCCATGGTCAACGCCGGAGCGCCCGACATCAAGATTAGCAAGGGTGACGGTTGGTGCGTGCGCACCAAGGACGGCAGCGACTCGGCCCAGTGCGAGGTACAGCTCGTGGTGACCGAGGACGGTTACGAACTGCTCAGCTGGTAGCTGTGCGGACGCCGGGCGCACATGGACTTACAACCGTCCATGAGCGCCCGGCGTTTTAATTGAGCGTTTTGCCTGATAAAACCTGCCAAAATAAACCTGTCCCTTTTTGGCAGGTCGAGCGGAGAGGACTGCTTGTGAACATCCTGGTTTTGTTGCCCGTCAACGACCGCCATCGCGCAATTCTTGAGTCGAGCGCTCCGGGCGAGGACTTTATCTACACGAGCGCCGATGCCGTCACGCGTGAGCAGGTCGCCGACGCCGACGTGATCTTGGGCAACATAGACCCTAGCATGCTCACGGCATGCGAGCATCTCCAGCTGTTGCAATTGCAGACCGCCGGCTATGACGACTACCTTGCCGCCGGCACCGTACCGGCCGACGCTAAGCTTTCCTGCTCGGTAGGCGCCTACGGTCAGGCCGTAAGCGAGCACATGTTTGCCATGGTGCTGTCTATGATGAAGCGCCTGCCCGGTTATCGCGACTTGCAGCGCGAGCATCGCTGGGAGGATTTGGGCCCGGTCACCTCGCTCAAAAACGCCAACGTGCTGGTGCTGGGCGCGGGCGATATCGGCGGCCACTTCGCCACGCTCTGCCGCAGCATGGGTGCGCACGTCCGCGGCATCAAGCGCCACCCGCTCGTCTACCCCATTGTGTTTGAGGACATGGACGGCATGGATGCCCTGTCTGAGCGCTTGGCCGAAGCCGACGTCGTCGCATCCTTTATGCCGAGCACACCCGAGACCCGCGGCCTGGCAAACGCCGAGTTCTTCGCCGCGATGAAACCGGGCGCCTTCTTTGCCAACGGCGGCCGCGGCGATCTTGTGGTTGCCGACGACTTGGTTGCCGCTCTGGAGTCGGGACGTCTCGCCGGCGCCGCGGTCGACGTCACCGACCCCGAGCCGCTACCCGAGACAAGCCCACTGTGGGATGCGCCTAACATGCTCATCACGCCGCACGTCTCCGGCTGGTTCCACCTAGCCGCCACGCTCAATAACGTGGTCGACATCGCCGCGGAGAATCTGCGTCATCTGCAGGCCGGCGAGACCCTTCGCTGCTGGATCGAACACTAGGGTTCCGCCGTTCTAACGAACGGCGGACCGGTCGACGCTGCGCGCCGCCCAGAACGACAATTTGTCATTCAAAAGACAAGGCATGACCAGAAGGTCTATGCCTTGCCTTTTTCATGCCAACTTGTTCGCTCTGGACATCGCTCGCTGACGCTTGCTCAACCCGCGGTGTCTTAACAATTCTGTCCAGCTGTTGGCATTGCGGCATTTTCCCAGATAAAACCTGCCAAAATGAACCTGTCCCTTTTTGGTAGGTTGGGTGTAATGGGGTCAGGTTGGCTTGCGCCATACCGGTAGTTCTGTCTGCAACACTCTCGCCAAAGTGATATCAAACATACATCTAGCGTTTTCGACACTTCGCTTATTAGAGCCAGTCCGTCTCCTCGTCATAGCGGTCCGAATAGGCGTTACGCTTGAGTTCTTCAGCACTCGTTGGTCGCGCCTTGGACACGTCGACCCCTGACTCGTGGCAAGCGTCGACGAACAGCTGTAAACCCCGATCAATAAGCTGAGCCCCACGCTCGGCCTTCATTTCTTCGGCTCGCATTTAGAGCTCCACGCTTTCGGCGCCGTTGATGGTTAGGTTGCGCTCGTAGAAGGCCGTGAGGGCGCGGATGGCGCACATCACGTCGCGTACGCCGCCGGTCTCGTAGCTTGAGTGCATGGCCAGCTGCGGCAGGCCCACGTCCACGGCGTGCATGCTCGCCTGCATGTTCGACAGGTTACCGAGCGTGGAGCCACCCGCCATATCGCTCTTGTTGGCGAAGGCCTGCGTGGGCACGTCGGCGTCATCGCAGATGGCCTGGAACACCGCGCGGCTAAAGGCATCGGTGCAGTAGTGCTGGTTGGCGGCTTCCTTGATGACGATGCCGCCGTTGAGTACAACCTGATTGCGGGCATCGCACTTCTCGGCGTGGTTGGGGTGCACGGCATGTGCATTGTCGCAGCTTACAAGCATCGAGGCGGCAAGGGCGCGATGGTACGACTCGTCGTCAAAGCCCAGCGATCCGTTAATGCGGCGCAGCGCGTCGGCCAAGAACGTCGACATGGCGCCCTGCTTGGTCTCGGAGCCAACCTCCTCATTATCAAAGCAGCAGAAGACCGAGACGTCGTGCGCGTTCTCGGCGCCCAAAAATGCCTGTAGCGAGGTATAGGCGCAGGCCAGGTCGTCAAGCTTGGGCGTCGAGATAAACTCGTCGGCCCAGCCCCAGATGCGTGCATCCTGACGATTGACCAGGAACAGGTCGCGACCCAGGATCTGCTCGGGCTCAACATCCAGCTCTTCGGCGATCAGGGCATCAAAGTCACTCTGCTTGAGTTCGCCGGCGCTGATGAGCGGGCACAGGTCGACGGCTCGGTTGGGAGCAAAGCCCTCGTTAACGCCACGGTTCATGTGGATGGCAAGGCTCGGGATAATAGCGACCTCGCGCTCGGTGGCAAGCAGACGGCTCTCAATACGGTCGCCCTCGCGCACCAGCACGCGGCCCGCGAGCGCCAGCGGGCGATCGAACCAGGTGTAGTCAATCATGCCGCCGTAGGCCTCGGTGTTCAGACGCAGCGTCTCGCCCGCGCCGTCGAGCTCGGGCACGGCCTTAACCTTAAACGTCGGCGAGTCGCTGTGCGACGCCGTCAGCTGAAAATGATAGTCGCCGGCAACGCCGTCCTCGCCCCACGTAGCAGCCAGGTCCTCGCCCACCTTAAAGGCGATGACACTCGAGGTATTGCGCTGCGTGTAATAACGCCCGCCCGGCTCGATATCCCATGCCGCGTTCTCGGGCAGGTAGGTAAAGCCCGCCTCGTCGAGCTCGGCCATAATGGTCGCCGCCGTATGGAACATGCTGGGGCATGCCTCGATAAAGTCGATAAGGTCGTTGGCAGCCTCGATATCGTCGGCAGTCACGTGCACGCGCTCGGGCGTTTCCTGATCCGTCATGCTCTCCCCTTTCGCTGGGTTGATGGTCCCCTCCAGCATACCCCGCCGCGCCAGCGCCGTGCCTTTCATTCCATGTTTAATCCCACGCCGCTCGCCAAGTTGAGCCATCATGCCCGTGCTCCCTTTGCGACAATTACGCTAACAGGACGAGAGGAGCCGTCATGAAGCCACGTAACATTGCCATCGCCTGCGGTGTCGCGGGAGTCGCCGTCGGCCTTGCCGCTGCCGCCGGCATCGTTTACCGCAAGCAAATCAAGTCCGCCGCGTCGCTCAAACGCTTGACCGGCTACGCGGATGGCTATGACCTGTACGCAATCGACATCGCTTACGACTACGACCTCGACCGCATCATCGCCGCCGGCGTGCACGACGACCAGGCCTACATCGATGCCGTGGTGGCGCAGGTGCTGCCCGGCGTGCCGGCACATGTCCAGGCGCCCCAGTTTGCCTGCAGCGCTTTTGTCGCCGTAGATGCCGAAGGCCGCGTGCGCACCGGTCGCAATTACGACTTTAAGGACGACACCTCGGCGCTGCTGGTGCGCAATCACCCGCGCGACGGCTATGCCTCCATCGGCTTTGCGGCCCTTAACAACCTGGGCGATAACACACCGCTTGACTCCGCCGCCGGACGTGCCGCCGCACTCATGGGCCCGTTTGCCCAGCTCGAAGGTGTTAACGAACGCGGCGTGTCCATTGCCGTACTCACCCTGGATTCCAAACCCTGTGACCAGGACACGCAGCGCCCCGTCATCAATACCTCGCTCGCCATCCGCCTGGTGCTCGACCGTGCCGCCACCACGCAAGAAGCTGTCGCCCTGCTTTCCGCCTACGACATGCACGCCATGGCCGGACGCGATTACCACTTCTTTATCAACGACGCCTCCGGTGACGCGCGCGTAGTAGAGTGGGATCCGCGCGATCCGGACCGCGCCTTCAAAGCGACTCCTGTACGCCAGGTTACGAACTTCTATGCCTGCTATGGCGACGAAGTGCTGCCCAACCAAAAGAATGGCGAGCTGGGCCATGGTAAAGAGCGCGCCGTCGCAATCGCCGATGTCCTTGACGCCCATGTCGGTGCCCAGGACGAGGCAGTCGCTTGGAAGGCCCTACGCGCCGCAGCGCAAGAGCCCAATCCGGAAGACATCACCAGCAATACGCAGTGGTCGGTCGTCTTTGACAACACCGAGCCCGCTGCCGCCATCACGCTGCGCCGCCACTGGGGCGACGTCGATGCCTTCGCGCTGTAAGGCGCTGGCACCGTCGTCCTTACGCTCGCCTGACGTTGCTTACATTTCCATACGCTTGAGCTAACACGTTTTACCCCCGCATCAACAGTGTGCGGGGGTAAACTTATGCGCATGTTATAACTTGCCCGGAAGGATTCACCATGCTTAGGATCGGTCTTCTTACTAGTGGCGGCGACTGCCAGGCGCTCAACGCCACCATGCGCGGCATTGTCAAAACGCTTATGACCAATAGCAAAGAGCCTATCGAGATTTATGGCTTTGAGGACGGATATCAGGGCCTTATCTACAGCAGGTTCCGTGTCATGACGCCCGCCGATTTTAGCGGTATCCTCACCCGCGGCGGCACTATTCTGGGCACGAGCCGCACGCCGTTCAAGCGCCTGAACATTCCCGAGGCCGACGGCGTCGAGAAGGTACCCGCGATTGTCCACACCTATCACAAGTTGCAGCTCGACTGCCTGTTTATGCTGGGCGGCAACGGCTCCACCAAGACCGCCAACCGCCTGCGCGAAGAGGGCCTCAACGTTATCGCCCTGCCCAAGACCATCGATAACGACACCTGGGGCACCGAGATGACGTTTGGCTTTACGAGCGCCATCGACGTCGCCACCAAGTGCATCGACGACATCCACACCACCGCCTCGAGTCACGGCCGCGTGTTCGTTATCGAGATCATGGGCCACAAGGTCGGCTGGATCCCGCTGTACGCCGGCGTCGCGGGCGGCGCGGACGTCATCCTGATTCCCGAGATCCCCTACGACATGGACCAAGTCATCAAGACCATCGAGCATCGCATGGAGACCGGCAGCCGCTTTACCATCGTGGCCGTCGCCGAGGGAGCCATCTCTAAGGAGGACGCGGCGCTGTCCAAGAAGGAGTACAAGAAGAAGCTCGCCGAGCGCACGAGCCCGTCGATCGTCTACGACATCGCCAAGGAGATTGAGGCCAAGACCGGTCGCGAGACCCGCGTCGCCATCCCCGGTCACACGCAGCGCGGCGGCCAGCCCGACGCTCAGGACCGCATCTTTGCGACCCAGTGCGGCGTCGAGGCCGCGCTTGGCTGCCTGCGTGGCGAGTTTGGCTACATGATTGCCTTGCGTGACGGCAAGATGTGCCACATGCCGCTCGAGGAGGTCGCCGGCAAGCTCAAATATGTCGACCCCCAGAGCGATCTTGTGCGCGAGGCCAAGGCGTTGGGCATCAGCTTCGGCGACGAATAGCCTCGGCCGAAACTGCTCTCATCGGAGACCTCAGGGCTTACCTCCCAAATCGTCCTCGGACATGTCAGGACCCCGCCGTGCGCTTCGCGCGGCGGGGTCCTTCCGTCCTGCGGAAAGATTTGGGAGGTAAGCCCTGGGGCCTCCTGCGGTAACTAGGGAGGCCGAGGCTATTCGCCTTCTTGCTGCGGGTGCCTGGTCTGAAATTAAGTTGCGGTGAAATAGTTCCCGCTTAGCCCGCAAATGGTTGAATCTAGGAACTATTCCACCGCAACTTACTGAATGGGGGGCTCTTGGCCGCTACTTGCACTGACATTTGTCCTGAAATGGCTGGTCGTTAGGGGTTGCTACCGGTAGTTGCGGTAGGATTGGAGCAGATTCTAACTAGAAATGGTGGTCGCTACCGGTTGTTCTCGGCATACTCGGCTCATTCGATTCGACCATCAAACGAAAGGAACCACCATGGATCTTGCGATGGCGCAGCGCCTCGTCGATCGCCGCAAAGCTGCCGGGCTTTCTCAGGAGGCGCTTGCCGCCCAGCTGGGTGTGAGTCGTCAGGCTGTCAGTAAATGGGAACGCAGCGAGTCCTCACCCGATACCGATAACCTCATTGCGCTCGCCGCGCTGTATGGTGTGTCGCTGGATGAGTTGTTGTATGGGGAAGCGGCTAGTGATGCCGATGGCTCAGAGGACGGCAGCACCGAAACGGTGGATGAGGCTAAAGAGGCCGAAGATTCTGCCGAGCACGCCGATTGTGGCGACAAACCGCTTGTCGATATTTCCCTCGCGCGCGGCATCCACGTCATTGATCCCAATAAAGGCGAGGAAGTCCATGTTGGCTGGAACGGCATCCATGTGACCAACGAGCGCAAGGGCGAAGAGGTGCATGTGGGGCCGGACGGCGTGCATGTCGATACGCTTGAGGACGATGGACATAGCGTGCATACCGATGACGACGGCACCGTCACCATCGACGGCGAGACGTTCTCCAGCTGGAAGGAAGCACACGACAAGCTCGACCATCATGGCAAGCATTTCCACACCAAGGTCGGGCGTACATGGAACAAATTCCCCTTCCCCGCGCTTGTCGCCCTCGCCTATCTGGTGCTCGGCATTGTCTACGGCACATGGGCTGCGGGACTCTTCCTCGTCTTTTTGATTCCCGTCTACTACGCATTTGGCGACTTTATCGACCAACGCCACTTATCTAAGCTGATCGATGTCGTCTATTCAGTCAGTGCCGAGGCATGGTTCCTCTGCATGTGGCTCTGCCTGGAACAACCCCATCCCGCCTGGGTAATCCTCATCACCATCCCGGTCGTAAAAGCACTCATGCGCTGGTGCCGCAAACAATGGAAGCATCGCGAGCGAGCCTAAACCATCCCAGCCCGACAGCAGCACCCAACTAGTACTCCCCCGCCCATCCCCCCTAAGTTGCGGTGATATAGCTCCGGTTTTAGCCTTGAGTAGTCGAGTTTAGGAACTATTCCACCGCAACTTACGAATTGTCGGAGCGGCTACAGCACAAGCGTCGGCGTTCGTTTGATGGTCCGCCACGAAAAGGGCCTATCTACTACGTTTAACTCGATGGGGCCAACCATGACCGCCTTTTTCGAAAATCGACAGGCCTTCTACCTGCGGTTTTATTTTTCGTTTTCCCGGCATGGTTGAGGGTATCCAATTAAACGTAGTAGATAGGCCCGTTTTGTGGCATACGACCCATTCAAGCCCAATCTCGAAGGCTAAAGAGAGCCTCTCATCCGCACCTGCGAGCGAAAACCAAATAGAATGAAAGGCAAATGGAAAGCCCGTTTGACGAGCGGAGAACATATGCGCGACGTAACCGAAAGCGACTGGAAGCTGTTTAAGAAAATGCTTCCTCAATGGCAAGAACGTTATATGGAAAAGCTCATCGGCCAGTACGTTGAGATGCTGAACGGCGACAGCGAAGCGTCCAGTAGATTTTGGGCACTAGAAGAGCGCCTCAATAGAGACAAGCTGTCCTCAGGCGTAATTGCAAACGACATTCGCCGCAGCACAATGCACCGCGAGATAGCCAATTTGCTTATCGACAGCGTGATCACCCTTGACGACCTTGACGGTTTTACCGAAGACATTAAGAGCTATGCGCAACACTGGATTGGCCAGTAAGAGCACTGAACGACAGACATCCCCAGCAAAACGGGGCAAACGCTGGGCCACCTAATGGTTGTCCGGCGTTTGCCCAGATAAAACCTGCCAAAATATACCTGTCCCTTTTTGGCAGGTTACTCGGCGCTCTTGAGGGCGCCGACCATGTCGATCTTGTTGAGCGTTCGATTGGTGGCAAGGTTGACGATAAACGTAAAGGCAAAGGCCAGCAACACGGATAGCACGTAGCTCAGCGGCTCGACCTCAACATCAAAATACAGCGACGGCATCTGCAGGATGTACGTAAAACTCTCGGCCAGCAAGCCGCCTAGCGGTACGCCCAGTGCGGCGCCAATCGCCGTGAGGATCAACGTCTCCTTGTTGACGTAGTGGTGCACCTCGCCGCGACGGAAGCCCAACACCTTAATGGTCGCCAGCTCGCGCTCGCGCTCGGAGATATTCGTGTTGGACAGCGTAAACACCACCACAAACGACAGGCACGCCGCCATAAAGGTCACGAGCACCACGACCGAATTGATAATCGTAAAGTTCGCCTCATAGTTTTCCCAATGCTCGGCCGTACTCGAAATCGTAAGCCAACCGTCACTCTTAAGATTCTTGCTAAACGCAATCTGGTCGGCCGACGAACCCTTGAGCAGTGCAAAGATGCCGTTAAGACGCGCGCTTCGGCCGAACGTGCGCTCATAGGTGCCCTGCGTCATGTAAAGCGTGTTGCCCAGATAGTTAAGCGAAATGTCGCTGACTTTGACCTTGGCAACATTGAGCGACGAATCCTGGACGTGAGCCGTATCGCCCGGCTGAATCCCCAGCACCAGCTGTGAACTTTTGCTCAGATACACGTCTCCGTCACGCAAAGGCAGCGGTTCTTTGGACTCATCCTCCAGACGCACGTAATCGCCCAAGTCACTCGTGCGGTCATCGGGCACCACGATCAGCTGCACAGTCTCGCTCTTGCCGCCAAATGTAAAGGTGACGTTGTCGGTCATAATCGGCAGCGTCGAAGTCACGGTCACGTTGGAATCATTGGACGCGCTGCGCCCATCCAATGCCGCGCACGTCTGTGAAAAATCGTCGGGATTGGCGACCGCCAGCAGATCGTAGCGCGTGACGTGGCCGTACTGCTTGGGCGACAGCGCGACCGACGTATCACGAATGCCCATGCCGCAAATTACAAGCGCTGTGCAGCCCGCGATGCCAAAGATGGTCATAAAGGCGCGCTTTTTGTAGCGGAACAGGTTACGCGCCGCCACCTTGTTCAAAAAGCCCATGCGACGCCAGATAAAGCCGATGCGCTCAAGCAAGATGCGCGAGCCGGCACGCGGGGCCTTGGGACGCATAAGCGAGGCTGGGGTCTCGGACATCTCGTGGCGGCAGGCGATAATCGTAGCGCCCACCACGCCCACGGCAAACAGCGCCACCGACACGAGCGACGACACGATGTCGTACGAAAGCAGCATCTGGGGCAGCGAGTACATGTCGTCGAACACCGTAAACAGGAACAGCGGCAGGCCCACAAATCCGATGATGTTGCCGAGCACGCCGCCGATCAGACACGCCCACAGCGAGTAGTCCACGTATTTGGACAGAATACGCCCACGTGAATAGCCGAGCGCCTTGTACAGGCCAATAAGCATGCGCTCCTCCTCGACCATGCGCGTAGCGGTGGTAAGGCTGATGAGCACGGCGACGATAAAGAAGATAAACGGGAACACCGTGGCGATGGCCTCAATTGACGAGCTATCGCTTTCCACGCTCGAGTAGCTTGCGATATTGCCGCGGTCCTGGATGTACCACGTACATTCGCCTAGATCGGAAAGCTCGGCGCGGGCATCGGCGAATTGTTGGTTGGCGGCGGCGCGGCGCTGGTCCAACTCGGCCTGAGCTTGGACGCGCTCCTCGCTGCCCTCGGCCATACGGTCGATGTTGCCCTGTTCAATCCCAAAGAGCATATTCGCCTGGCGTTCGGCCGCATCTAAGCTTGCCGGCGTGTCAACCGTCAACTCCTGAGCACGTGCCTTCTCACGCTCCTCGCGGATCTTCTCGATATTGCCCTTGACCTCGTTGATCTTTGTCGTGTAGGCGTCCGAATAGGAGCTGAGGCTCTTGGCTCCCTCGACGATCACGTGGACCGAGGAGTAGGAAGAAGATGTCGCGGCGTCCTCGTTCACATAGAACTTATAGTCCGCAGCCGAAGCAGCGCGAAAGGCGTTGACTGTCGAGTCGGAGCTCACGTCGGTGGGATCGAGGACCTCGGCCGTAATGGTGTAATCGCCCGCGGCAAACTGGTCCTTGGCACTTTGGTTCGACGAGCTCGCGTCATTGGCGGCAAAACTCACCGTATCGCCGAGCTTTTTGCCCGAAGCCTTCAGGAACTTCGAAGTCACCGCGACCTCATCGGCGCTCTCGGGCAAATCACCGCTCACCAGCACCGGTTGATCGATATTCTCCTTGGAAAGACTTTGCACGATCACGCGCTCGCGTGTTGTGCCCACGGCGGTGTAGGCGGTCTCGGTGTAGATACCCTCGGCCGTCTCGACGCCGTCGACCTCTTGGATAGCCGCAAGATCGTCGCGCGTAAGGCCATAGGTCGACTGCACGTTAATGTCATAGACATTCTGCTGGTCAAAATAGGCGTCGACCGAATCGCGCAAATCTTCGCAGCCTGCCTTAAGACCGCACATCACGCTCACGCCAAGCGCGGTGATGACCACGATAGACAAGAAGCGCTTAAGACTGCCGCGGATTGTACGGTAGATGCCACGGCGAAAAACCGTCGGCACCATATCGTTTGAGCTCTGAGCGGTGCGGTAGGTCGCAAACTCCCGGTCGCGACCCGCGCGCTCCGTATCGTGGTTTTGGCTGTTTTGGCGGTCCTGGTCCATGGGCGCTACCACTCGATCGTCTCGATAGGCACGGGATTTTGCTGGACCGTCTCGCTCTTCACGCGACCACTCTTAAAGCGGATCAGGCGATCGGCCATGGGCGCGAGCGCGGAGTTGTGCGTGATGATGATGACCGTAATGCCCTGCTTGCGGCAGGTATCCTGCAGCAGCTGCAAGATCTGCTTGCCGGTTTTATAGTCGAGCGCGCCCGTGGGCTCGTCGCATAAAAGAAGCTTGGGGTTCTTGGCCAGTGCGCGGGCAATGGACACGCGCTGCTGCTCGCCGCCCGAAAGCTGCGCGGGGAAGTTGGCGAGGCGCTCGCCCAGGCCAACCTGGCGAAGCGTCTGTTCGGCATCGAGCGAATCGGGGCAGATCTGAGCTGCAAGCTCAACGTTTTCGAGCGCCGTCAGGTTGGGAACCAGATTGTAGAACTGAAAGACAAAGCCGACGTCGGCGCGGCGGTACTCCACAAGCTGCGCCTCGTTGGCAGAGCTCACGTCGCGCCCGTCCACTGTCACGGAGCCGGAGGTTACCGTATCCATGCCGCCTAGGATGTTGAGCGCCGTAGTCTTGCCGGCGCCCGAAGCGCCCAGGATAATGGCGAGCTCACCGCGCTCAACGGTAAAGCTCGCGCCGTCGAGCGCATGGATGCGGGCATCGCCCTCGCCGTATGCTTTGATGACGTCTTTGAATTCGATATAGGCCATCGATCGGTTCCCATCTGGTCGGATAACTCTTTAGTATTACCCATTTCACGCCGACCAAAAAGGGACAGGTTCATTTTGGCAGGTTTTATATGGGGAAACGACAGCCATAGATGAGGCGCCGGGGAGGCAGAGAAATCATCGACGGGGTCAGGCCGACCGCCAAACACAACGCACGCATCTCTATCTGTCAGCAAAATCATTCGAACAGCTGTTCGTTTCTATGATATGATTCCGTTATCTAAGCAGGCCAATACGCAGAAAGGCGGCCAACATGGCGTTCGACTTTAAGAAGGAATGCAAGGAGCTCTACAAACCTGCAAGCAAGCCGAGCATCGTAACTGTCCCGCCTATGAGCTACGTTGCCGTTCGCGGAAAGGGCGACCCAAATACCGAAGGTGGCGAGTATCAAAACGCCCTGCCGCTGCTTTACGGCATCGCCTATACCGTCAAGATGTCGAAGAAAGGCTCAAGGAGTATCAAGGGCTATTTCGACTTTGTGGTACCGCCGCTCGAGGGTTTCTGGTGGCAAGACTCCCCGAGCGGCGACATCGATTATGTACGCAAGGACGATTTCAACTTTATCTCGTGCATTCGCCTGCCCGATTTCGTCACCCGAGATGACTTTGACTGGGCAGTCGCGGAAGCCACGACCAAAAAGAAACTTGACTTTTCTGCCGTCGAGCTGCTTAAAGTTGACGAGGGCCTCTGCGTTCAATGCATGCACACCGGGCCCTACGACAACGAACCGGCGACCGTAGGCGCTATGAATGAATACACGACCGAGCAGGGCTATGTCCCCGACTTCTCAGACACTCGTTTCCATCACGAAATCTATCTCTCCGATCCACGCAAATGTGCACCGGAGAAACTTAAGACTGTGGTTCGTCATCCTATCAAGCGCGCTGAATAGCGTGGAGCGTCATCTCACGCGCTAGGTTTTAAGCCAGCCAACCAGCCGCCTCCTAGGCCGTCCGGTAATTATCTTGACGCGGCCCGTCGCATCTTATAAGTTTGTTTTGCTAAAGCTGGAAAGCCTCTCAACGATGCGCAACTCCAGCTCTTTTTCTATCAAGAGGCTTAAATGAAATACCGGAAGTCGCGGATATCCATCAACGAACAAATAGCACTATTGACAGAATACAGGGGTCTTAAGTGCTCTGATCAAAGCGAACTCGAGCGAGCTTTGGTCGAAGTCGGCCACTACAGACTGTCGGCCTACTGTTTTCCCTACAAAACCAAATGCAAGTCCGGGATTACCATCTTTCGCGAAGGCACAACATTCGAAACCATCATCTACACGTATGAATTTGACCGAGCCCTCCGGCAGTTAATGTTTGATGCGGTCGGCAGAATTGAGATCTACCTCAAAAGCAGAATTGCCTATCTTGCCTCTGAGGAACGCGGGCCTTTCTGTTACCCAGATGTCGCCATAACGAGGCTCAACTCGGCATGTCCATCGCGCTTTGCGCCGCGCTGGGCTACGCAGCCGTCTTTGGCAGCGCCACCAATACGCTGCTCGCACCCATCCTGATTGGCTGCGAAGTCTTCGGCTTCGGTAATCTGCCGGCATTCTTCATCGTCTGCGTCGCGGCTTACCTGTTCAACATGGATAAGTCGATCTATGCCCTGCAGAAGCGGGCGTAGAAAGATGTCCAAGCAAGTGGTCTCAACCGGAAACGGCATCCCACTCTAAGGCTATATTCCGGGACACGGTTTCCGTTTGGGACGCCATTCGGAAAGCGCATCCCGTTCTTTCACGGCGTCTTGGCTATGCAAAGTGCTCGAACGTTATTCCTCGTACGCGCCCTCGAGCCGAAGCAGCCACTCCTTGCGGTCAAGCCCGCCGGCATATCCGTTGAGCGAACCATCGGCGGCAACCACGCGATGGCACGGCACGATAATCGAAATGGGATTGCGTGCAACCGCAGCCCCCACGGCACGCGGGGACACAACGGGAGCCTCGTTTCCCGGCACACGATGTCGAGCCGCAACTCGCTGGGCTATCTCACCGTACGTAGCGACCTCGCCACGCGGGATAGAAAGCAGCTCAAACCAAACCTCGCGCTGAAACGCCGTGCCAATCATATGCAACGGCGGCGTAAACCGAGGCTCCTGCCCCGCAAAATAAGCATTCAGCCAAGCCCAAGAACGCTCAAGCACCGAAGAAGCCGCACCATTTGCCGGATCCACCGAAGACATACCGCCGGCGCCAGAAACCGCATCGGCACCTTCAACGTGCTCCGCATCTTCTTTGAGCAGCGTAGAGCCAAAGTGCTCCTGTCCCTCAAACCAAAGCCCCGTCAGACCGCGGCCATCAGCGGCAAGCAAGATTTCGCCCAAAGGCGAAGCAAACGTCGTCGTGACCACCTGCGGCTCCTTTCAAAACTCCGCAAACATAATACCGCGAACTGTGCAGACAACCCCGCAGATACGTCTGGGCGGGCTCGTAATTGTTTAAGCGAGGCTGTTTTCCCCAATCAAACGAAGAAGACGCGGGGCATCGACGCCAGAGCGGTACCTCTATCAGCTGAGCTCTAATACTTTCCCGAGAAGTGAACGAGTAAAATCGAAGCCCCGGAGCATCCACACCTTTAGACCGCAAAACCGCAGGATTCGCGCAACAAAACCGACGCTCCTATAAGTTGTCAAGAGGCAGTTTGCGCGAGCGTTCTCTCCAATTCGCACAGGAGCTCGTAATACCTCCTCTCCAGTTTCGTCGACCGCCGTTTCCCCCGTTC
>RQAP01000036.1 GCA_008671135.1 Collinsella aerofaciens | reverse complement strand
CTGTTTATGGTTATGCCACTCGTGAGACTCCCGAGCGTTTGCCGTTGCCGCTGGTGCTCTCACACGAGATTTGCGCCCGCCTCGACAATGCCCGCAAGGACGGCACCATCACTGGGATCAAGTCCGATGGTAAGGCACAGGGGACAGTTCGGCACGACGCTGCTGGGAGGCCCGTGGCGGTCGAGACCGTGGTGGTGTCGATCCAACACAAAGCGGCGAAGGATTTGGATGAGTTGGCGGCAGAGGTCAAAACCCTCATCGTCGCACCCTCGTGCAAACCGTACCTGCCGATTAGCGCTGACACCGAGATTCTGGTGAATCCCTCGGGCTTGTTTACGGTGGGTGGTCCAAAGGCCGACACGGGTCTGACGGGTCGCAAGTTGATGGTTGACACTTACGGCGGTCTCGCCCCACATGGTGGTGGTGCGTTCTCAGGCAAGGACGCCTCGAAGGTTGATCGATCGGGTGCATACATGGCGCGGCTGATAGCCAAGACCATCGTCGATGCCCGTCTCGCACTCGAATGCCAGGTCGCGATTTCCTATGCGATTGGGAAGGCTGCCCCGGTCGCCTTCAGCGTGGACACGCTCGGCACGGGCCAATACACCGACGAGATCCTCGCTAAGGCCGTAGCCGAGGTGTTTCCGCTACGCCCCGGTGGAATTATCGATGCTTTGAATCTTCGCAAGCCTGGTTTTACAAGGTACTCGACCTACGGACATTTCGGCTATCCCGGTCTGCGCTGGGAGAACTCGTTCGCTCACGTCGACGCATTAAAGAAGGCGGTGACTACACATGCTCATGAAGCCAATGCCCATTAGTGAACTCAAGCCCGCTGACTACAATCCGCGTAAAGACCTCCAGCCCGGTGATCCTGAGTATGAGAAGCTCAAGCGATCCTTGACCGAGTTCGGCTACGTCGAACCCGTCATCTGGAACTCCACCACTGGTCATGTCGTTGGTGGTCATCAGCGTTTGAAGGTGCTCGAAGATCTAGGCCACACGGACGTGGACGTGATCGTCGTGGAGCTCGATGAGACCCGCGAGAAAGCACTCAACATCGCGCTCAACAAGATCAGCGGCGAATGGGACAACGACAAACTCGCCCTCCTCATCGCCGACCTCGATGCTTCGGATTTCGATGCTGAACTAACTGGCTTCGACGACGCCGAAATCCAGCAGTTGATCGGCTCCTTGGATGAGGGCGAGGTTGAGGACGACGACTTCGACCTTACCGCCGCCCTGGAGGCCGCCGCGTTCGTGGAGCGCGGGGATATCTGGACGCTTGGCCGCCACCGACTCGTGTGCGGGGATGCCACCTCGCAAGCAGACGTCGAGGTGCTCATGGATGGCACGCGCGCCAACCTTGTGCTCACGGACCCGCCGTACAACGTGGCGTTCGAATCGTCTGATGGCTTGTCGATCCGCAATGACAAGATGGGTGCGGACGCGTTCTACGAGTTCCTGCTCGCCGCTTTCACCCAGATGGCGGAAGTGTGTGAGAAGGGCGCATCCGCGTATGTGTTTCACGCCGACACCGAAGGATTGAACTTCCGTCGCGCCTTTCAAGACGCAGGCTTCAAGCTCTCCGGCTGTTGTATCTGGGTCAAGGACTCTCTGGTACTGGGGCGATCCCCATACCAGTGGCAGCACGAGCCGATCCTTTACGGCTGGGTAAAGACGGGTAAGCACAAGTGGTACGCCGACCGGAAACAAACCACGATCTGGAACTTCGCCAAGCCACGCCGCAACGCCGACCACCCAACCAGCAAGCCACTGGACTTGTTGGCGTATCCGCTTCAGAACTCCACCCAGGCGAACGCGATCGTGCTCGACACGTTCGCGGGCTCCGGCTCCACGCTCATGGCAGCTGAGGCAACCGACCGCATCTGCTACTGCATGGAGTTGGACGAGAAATACGCGAGCGTTATTCTGCGCCGCTACGCCGACGCCACCGGAGACGCCGCAGGAATCACGTGTCTCCGCGACGGCCAGCAGCTCGCCTACCTGGATGTCGTGAAGGCAGTGGATCGAGGCACCACATGACCGCGTTGACGCTTGGCTCTCTGTTTGACGGGTCGGGCGGCTTCCCACTCGCCGCCCTCCACGTCGGTATCCGCCCCGTCTGGGCGTCCGAGGTGGAGCCGTTTCCGATCCTCGTCACCTCCACCCGTCTGCCCGAGGTCACCCACCTCGGCGACGTCAACACTATCGACGGCACCGTGATCGAGCCGGTGGACATCGTCTCGTTCGGGTCGCCGTGCCAAGACCTGTCGGTCGCAGGACGGCAGACCGGGCTGGCAGGTTCACGTTCCGGCCTGTTCTTTCAGGCTGTTCGCATCATCAAGGAAATGAGGGAGGCGACTAATGACCAATATCCCCGATTTGCTGTCTGGGAGAACGTGCCGGGAGCCTTCTCCTCCAACCAAGGGGCGGATTTCGCCGCCGTCCTCACGAGCCTCATCCAGGTCGTCGCGCCGTCCGTTGCTGACGTGCCTGTTCCTGACACGCGGTGGGCCGACGCTGGGACCGTCGTGGCAGGCGGATGCTCGGTTGCATGGCGTGTACTCGATGCGCAACATTTCGGCCTCGCCCAACGACGCCGCCGCATCTACCTTGTCGCAGATTTTGCAGGCCGATCCGCACCCGAGATTCTTTTTGAGTCCGCGAGCTTGCCAAGGAATCCTGAATCGTGCGGCACGCAAGAACAAGACCATGCCCACACCCCTGAAGCAAGCCTTGGAGGCCGTAGCAGCTCGGTGATGTTGTTGGATCATCATCCGCAAGACTCCCGCCTGAACGTCAACGAGACGGGGGTGGTGCAGACGCTGACTGCCCGGATGGGCAACTCACCCACCAACGTCCCCATCCTCCTCGACGCCCCAGAGGAACGCAGGGTGTTTGGCCTGAATTCGATCCACCAGTCCCGCAGCGGTGGCGGCCACTACGGCTACGAAGCGGAAGTGTCGAAAACCCTCGACCTGAAAGGCGGGGAGCCGACCTGCAACCAAGGCGGCATGGTCATCTTGGAACCCGTCTATGCCGCATCCAAGGCCGACTATTTCACCCGCACCACCAAGGATCAGGCAGGTACGCTGCTGGCCACGGATTACACCGACCCGCCCATGGTCGCCAGTTCGTCGCTGCACCCCAGACGGTTGACGCCGGTCGAGTGCGCCCGGTTGCAGGGCTTCCCCGACAACTGGTGCGACCAGCTCGCCATCACCGACCCCACCGATGCCCAGCTCGACTACTGGGTGGACGTGTGGGCCGAATGGAACCGCCTCCGAGGCGTTAGGCCGCGCTCCCGCAAGCAGGTCGCCAGCTGGCTCGCAGACCCGACGTCGGATTCGGCGCAATACAAGTTGTGGGGCAACGGGATCGCTTTTCCCGTGGCTCGCCACGTCCTTGAAAGACTGAAGAATTTTGCTCGCGCAAGGACTGGATAAGCGCTCGCACCTATGGCTGTATGTACATGACCAAACGACCCCCTAACTAGGGGAAAGAGGAGATGGAGGATGGTCATGAGTGATTTGCATATTGAGATCAGCGAGATGCTCGAAGCGGGCATCAATATCTGGGACGTCGAGGAAGCCCTCGACATTGCGCGAAAGTGGAACTTTTCGCTGGTTGCCGGTGCGATCGAACACGACGTAACCAGCTACCTGCAACTGGTCGAGTCTTGGTTTGACGGTGAGGGTGTGGCGGCATGAACCAAATTTCGTTCGTCTCTAACAAGAGCGGGCGTAAGAAACTCGCCGACACCATCGCCTCTGACCTTGGCGTCAGAGCGGAGTATACTCGCACGCCCACGTTCGACTACCTGATTGGCGCTGCACGCCTTGATCGGGATTGGGTGCTCCACCTCCCAGAGGGCATCGACGCCGAAGCGCTCATTGAAGCCACACAGAAGGCCGGGTTCGCGCCCACGAGCGAGGAGTACGGGCTGACGGTTGCTTTCCCCACGACCGGGTGGGACGAAGCCACAGTCGCGAAGCTCGAAGCCCTGTTCGCCGCCAAGGGAGAACTCATCGCTAAGGCGCTGGGCATTCCGGCCACTCCGATGAATTTGAATGCGGTGGAGGGAACGGTTGAGTTTGCCTGGTTCGAACAACTTCCTGACGCGGAGGTGATCGAGGCGGCCAGTGTGCTCCTTCAGCTCATGATCGAGCACGCCAAGACCTCCACCCGTATCTCACCGAAACCACCTGAACCAGGGAATGATAAGTATGCGATGCGCTGCTGGCTGCTGCGCTTGGGCATGATCGGCGACAGCTACAAGCACGTGCGCCGAGTCCTGCTAGCGAATCTGGAAGGCAACGCGGCATGGAAAACCCTGCCCAAATCCGGCCACTGAGTTCCTTGCGGAGAACCGGCGAAAAGCGACTGGATAACCGCGCACACCTATGGCTGTATGTACATGACCGAACAAGAGGACAAGGAGAAGGTCATGAACACCAGCAAGACCACCATGGAGCAGCTGCAGATGGCGACCGACAGCTACGGCACGGTTATCGCCTACGGAGACTTCGTCCTCGCCTCGACCTACCGGCACCTGGGCAAAGGCCGGATCGGAAACGACGCCCGCGTCTACAAACTCGCCCAGCAGCCCATCGGCGGCTGGGGACCGGACGCCCGCAGTTTCATTGAATGCGAACTCGCCCTGATCGCCAAGGCTGACGAACTGTTCGAAGACACCGGCCACGCCATCGCCTGGGCGCTTGCCCACACCAACTAACCAACACAGGAAGGAGCCTGACGGGCGTGATGCGCACTCTCGACACCTACACGCCAACCCGATTCATGGCCGACGGCTCACGCTACGATAAGCGTAAAGCCGACTACGCGGTCGCGTTCATCCAAGCCTTAAAGCACACCAAAGGCCGCTGGTCAGGACAGCCCTTCCAGCTCATCGACTGGCAAGAGCAAATCATCCGCGACCTGTTCGGCACTGTCAAAGAAGACGGCTACCGCCAATTCACCACCGCCTACGTCGAGATACCCAAAAAGATGGGCAAAAGTGAGCTCGCCGCCGCAGTCGCGCTACTACTCACCTGCGGGGATGGTGAAGAACGCGCCGAAGTGTATGGGTGCGCGGCAGACCGCCAGCAAGCCTCGATCGTGTTTGAGGTCGCAGCGGACATGATCCGCATGAGTCCAGCCCTGTCCAAACGCGTCAAGATTCTTGCCTCGCAGAAGCGGATTATTTACAAGCCCACCAACTCCTTCTACCAAGTCCTCTCAGCGGAGGCATACAGCAAGCATGGGTTCAACATCTCCGGGGTCGTTTTCGACGAGCTGCATACCCAACCGGGCCGTGCCTTGTTCGACGTGATGACGAAAGGCTCAGGTGATGCTCGCACCCAGCCGTTGTACTTCCTCATTACGACAGCGGGTACCGATACGCATTCGATTTGTTATGAGCAGCATGAGAAAGCTGAAGACATCCTCGCAGGCAAGAAACATGACCCGACGTTCTATCCAGTGATTTACGGGGCGGAGCGTGAAGACGACTGGACCGACGAG
>RQAP01000048.1 GCA_008671135.1 Collinsella aerofaciens | reverse complement strand
CGAAGAGGCGTCAGCAGGTCAGTGGGTCATCGTCCCGGCATTCAGCATCAGGGTAGCGCTGCGACGCGGAAATCGCGCGCCGTTGCCGCGCCCCGCAGTGCCCGCTTCCCCCGAGAACAATTATCAGTGCAGGTAGAAAGCCTGCGGTTTTTCGTAAAACGCGGTCATGGTCGGGGGTATCAAGCTAAACGTAGTAGATGGGCCAGTTTCGTGGCAAGCGCCGCCAACTGATTCCCCGGGGACGTCTGGGGACGGAGGAAAACGGATCGATTTGGCTCTCTGAGGGCCACGATGCCCGTCATATCAGCCGGCCATTCCAAAACTATGCCGGTTTACGGGGCTGAATCGCGAACCCCCAACCATACGCAATTCCGAAATAATAAAACCTCAGGTAAACGGCTTGCTCTATTTTGAAAAAAGCCGGTATGGTCGGCCTACGCTAATCTAGCCCCGTAAACCGGCATAGTTTTGAAATGGTACTTCGGAAGTATTGATTCACGCCCCGGCGCAACCAGCCCTACAGCCCGTATTTCACGACAACGCGGTTGATCCGTCGACACCAAGGCTTGTAGAGGGCGGCCAAGAACACGCAGGTCGCGAGGCCGTGTGTGATATCGAACGGCACTGCCGTGGCAAGACGCGCCACGACGCCCGCCCACGTGAGCGGTTGTACAAAACCGATAATGTCGTACGCGTTGATCACCACGCCGTACAGCAGACCCGAAGCAAAGCCGTACGCCATCAGCGCCGGCATGCGCACGGTTCCATCCGCACGGTCGAACGCACCGGCATGCGCCAGCGCACCGCCAACATAGCCAACCAGGCCCCAGGCATACATCTGCCATGGCGTCCACATGCCCTGCCCAAAAAAGAAATTGCTGGTCAGCGCCGCCAGCGCGCCAACCATAAAACCATTGCGGCGACCAAGCGTCGCCCCCGCGATAATGGCGATGGCGCTCACCGGTTTAAAGTCGGGAATGGGCCCAAACAGGATGCGCCCCGCCGCCGCCAGCGCCGCCAGCACCAGCGTGAGCATAATCTGGCGCAAACCCGGACGAGATGCCTCGTAACCCGCAAAGAACAGTGCAAGCACCAGCGCCACCACGACAAGCATGGCAAGCGCCGCCTGCTCAACGCCCGCCAGCAACGCCGCTGCCATCACCGCCGGCACCGCCAACAACAGCGGGATCTCCAGTTTTGTGAGTAAACGCGAGAAACGACAGTCCGTCATCCCATCACGCCCTATAGAACACGTTGTCGGCAAAGAAGTCGGCCGGGGGCTCCATGCAGGCAATCTCGCCGTCAAACATCATGGCGACGTCGTCGGCTACCTGCTCGGCAAAGTCCAAATCGTGCGTAGCCATGATGACGGTGCCGCCAGCCTTCGCATGGTCACGCAGGGCGCGGGCGATGATGCGGCGGCTCTCCAGGTCAAGGCCCTTCGTGGGCTCGTCAAGCAGCAGCAGCTCGGGGCCGATCAGCAGCAGCTTTGCCAGCGCAAGCAGCTGGCGCTGTCCGCCCGAGAGGTCGTAAGGGTGGCGCGTCTCCAGGCCGTCCAATCCCAGTTGCGCCGCACGCTCCCGCGCCAAGTTCTCGTCATATCCGCAGGTCGAGGCCCATTCCATCAGCTCGTCGCGCACCGTCTCGGCAACCAGCAATGCTTTGGGATTCTGAGGCAGCAGCGCCGCCGAGGCCGCTCCGCGCACCATGCGGCCGCGCTGCAGCTTGGCGGTCTTCGCCAGCACCGAGAGCATCGTCGACTTACCGCATCCGTTGCCGCCCACGATCGCATGCACCGCACTGGCCGAAAACGCAACGTCGAGCCCGCGCAGCACCCAACCGCCCGCGCGATCGTAGCGAAACCAGCCTTCCGACAGGGTGGTAGCCGACCCGCCGTGCATTTTTTGGAGTATTCTGCTTCCATCCGTGCGCGGGAAGGCTTCCGAGCCGTTCTCGAGCGACGTTTGCGCCACAAATTCGGACGATTTGTCCAATTCTGAACTTTTTTTCGCGCTCGATACGTCCCCGGGCGGCTCCAGAGAGCCCAAATTGTCCTCACGCCTGCTGAATACTCCGTTTTTTGCACATCGGATGGCACCCCACCCCAACATCTCATCGGAAAACAGCGATTCTCGGCGTCCCAAAGAAGCCATATCCGCCACCTCGCGCACGCGACCGCCCTCAATCCGGTACGCACGCGTCGCATACTCGAGCATCGGCCGCGGTTGATGCGTAGCCACAACAACCGTGCAGCCCAGCTCACGGTTCACGCGAAACAGCGCGTGCAGAAAATTCTTCTCGGCAACGGGATCGAGCTGAGACGTGGGCTCGTCGAGTAGCAGCACACGCGGACGCAGCGCCAGGACGGCGGTAAGCGACAGCAGCTGCTTGCGGCCACCCGAAAGCGTGTCGGTATCGCGATGAAGCCAGTCCTCCAGACCAAAGAAATAGCTGGTCTCGGCAACACGGCGGCGCATCTCGTCGCGCGACACGCCCAGATTCTCTAGGCCAAACGCCATCTCATGCCACACGGTCTCGCACACAATCTGGTTCTCGGGATCCTGGAACACATAGCCCACGCGCTCCGCCGATGCCCGCACGTCCATGTCGGCAACGTTCTCGCCCAGCACGCGCAGTTCGCCAGTGCGCTCGCCCGCCGGCGCGATCTCGGGCTTGAGCAGCGACAGCAGCGTCGACTTACCCGATCCGGTACCGCCAACAAGCAACGCAAATGCACCTTGGGGAACAGACCAGTCGAGCCCCTCGAGCACCGCAGCATCAGCATCGGGGTAGGCAAAACTAAGGCCTCGCACCTCAATCGCCGGCGCGGCCGAGCCATATGCCACACCCGCCGCCGGGCCCCTATCCAACCGAGCCATCAGCCAAACCTCTTCTCATCAATCGCGTGCAACACGCAAGGCAGCACCATCCAGGCAGCGTACACGACATAGCCCGGCCACGGCGCCGGCACCGAGAGCTGCGGATAAAACGAATACTGCGTCGTCGCGGTCCACGCCACTGTCACCGTGACCACGCCAAACAGCGCAAGCCCAGCCAGCGCGGCAACGTCGCTGCGCCCCAGCCGATACCGCGCATACGTCGTTCGACGCGTCGCGGCGCCCCACCCACGGGAGCGCATGGCGTCCGCGCGCTCCAGCGAATCTTCCATGCCCCAGCCCATCAACACACTCGATGCCCGCAAGCGCGAGCGCACGGGGTCGGCCGGCGCGCGGCCCGGCACATCAATCGCATCCTGCACCGCCAGTACCGTACGACCGCGACGCAAAAACTGCGGGATAAGCCGCATGCACATCGAAATCATGAGCGCGATCACCGGCGCGGCGTTGCCCAAAAGCGCAAGCACCTTGTCGTATTCGAGCATCGACGCCGCCGCCTCAAACCACAGCACGCTCGCCACAAACAGCCCGCCCATGCACAGGCCGTATACCATGCTCTCCAGATACACCGCGCGCATGCCAATACGGAACAGTTCCGTCGAGCCCGAGGCGCTAAACAGCGGATTGACCAGCGCGATAATCAAAATCACCGGCAGCTGCCAGCGAAGTGCGCCCAGCGTGTGGGCAGCCCCACGCGTCGCAAATCCATACGCCAGCCCGCCCGCAAGTGACAGCGCAATCAGCACCGGCTGCATCGAGGACATGGTGAGTCCCAGCGTCAGCACTATATAGAGTGCCGGCACAGCCGGATGCGACATCGAGAATGCCGCGACGGGCTCGCCGCCAAACTCCTCACGCATGTTGTCCACGGGCACCCCCGTCTCCTCGCTCAAACGACAGCTCCGCAGCACCGCCAACGCCGCACGCAAGCAGTGCAAACGCCACGCCGGCGGCGCAAGCCTCAACCGCCGCAAACCAATCGCTACGCGCTCAACATATGCCTGCGGTATCATATTGCGCCGTGTATCGTTTCCAAACGCACGTCTCTATAACGTAACAGGAGATCACATGGACGCAACCGCAATTATCCTCGCTGCCGGCGAGGGCACCCGCATGAAGTCGAACCACTGTAAGGTTTCGCACAAGATCCTGGGCAAGCCCATGGTCCAGTGGATCGTCGACGCCACCATCAAGGCCGGCTGCAGCCGCGTCGTGGTCGTCATCGGCGGCCACGCCGACGAGATGCGCGCCCTGATCGACGGCGCCTACGCCAACAGCGCCACCAAAGTCGAGTGCGTTGAGCAGACCGAGCGCCTGGGCACCGGTCACGCCGTGAAGGTCGCGCTCGAGGCCTGCGGCATCACGCAAGGCCCCGTCGTCGTGCTCAACGGCGACCTGCCGCTCATCACCGCCGACACCGTCGCCAAGTTCGCGCAGACCGTCGCCACCGGCGAGCTCGCCTGCACCGTCATGACCATGACCCCGCCCGACCCCTTCGGCTACGGCCGCATCAAGCTGGGTGCCGACGGCCAGATCGAACGCATCATCGAGCAGAAGGACTGCACACCCGAGCAGGCCGCCACGCTGCTCGAGTGCAACGCCGGCTGCTACGCCTTCGACGGCGCGCAGCTCGCCGCGCACATTGACGAGATCGGCAACGACAACGCGCAGTCCGAGTACTATCTGCCCGACATGCTCGAGATCCTCAAGGGCCACGGCCAGGCAGTCTCCATCTTCCACTGCGATGACTACCGCGACGGCCTGGGCGTCAACAGCCGCATCCAGCTCGCGCAGCTCACCGCCATCGCGCGCGACCGCATCAACGAGCACTGGATGGCCGAGGGCGTTACCTTCATCGACCCCACGCAGGCCTGGATCGGCCCCGACGCCACCATCGGCCGCGACACCGTCGTGTGGCCGCAGACGCACCTGATCGGCCACGTCACCGTGGGCGAGGAGTGCCAGCTCGGCCCCAACAGCCGTCTCACCGACACCACCGTCGGCAGCGGCTGCATCATCGATGAGACCATCGCCATCGAAGCCGTCATCGAGAACGGCGTCGACTGCGGCCCGCGCGCCTACCTGCGCCCGGGTACCCACATGCTCGACGGCTCCAAGGCCGGCACGCACGTGGAGATCAAGAAGTCCACGATCGGCGAGGGCTCCAAGGTGCCGCACCTGTCCTACATCGGCGACACGACCATGGGCTCCGGCGTCAACGTGGGCGCCGGCTCCATCACCTGCAACTACAACGGCGTACACAAGCACAAAACCGTCATCGGCAAGGATGCCTTCATCGGTTCCGATACCATGATGGTCGCGCCCGCCCAGATTGGCGACGGCGCGCTCGTGGCCGCCGGCTCCGTCATCACTGAGCCGGTCCCGGCAGACGCACTCGGTCTGGGCCGCGCCCGTCAGGTAAATATTGAGGGCTGGGCCGCCGATTATCGCCGCCGCCTGCACGAGGACGACGAGGTATAACGTTTTACCAAGCATCTAAGGAGCCGCTTCCGTGGGGACGGCTCCTTTTTCTATGCTGACCTGCGCGGCCGGATGAGTGGTCGGTTCGTGTCCGTTGACGGTAAAGACGTTATCAAGACTCGATAAACCCCGCCGCGCGGTTACAATGCAACAAGGCATCTATATGGCATTCGATATAAAGGAGAAGGGTAATGCCGATTAATGATCCCGAGAAGTCGGAGAATATGCGCAAGTCCATCCGCGTGTATTCCGGTTCCTCCAACCGTCCCCTCGCTCAGAAGATCGCTGAGTTCCTTGGGGTCGAGCTTTCGGGCCTTACGCTAAAGCAGTTCGCCAACGGTGAGATTTACGCCCGCTACGACGAGACCGTCCGCGGCGCCGACGTCTTCCTGATTCAGTCCGTGGCCGGCGGCAACGTCAACGACATGCTCATGGAGCTGCTCATCGCCACCGACGCTGCCAAGCGCGCATCCGCCCGCTCCATCACCGCCGTCATCACCCACTACGGCTATGCCCGCCAGGACCGCAAGGCCGGCCCGCGCGAGCCCATCACCGCCCGCCTCGTCGCCAACCTGCTCGAGCGCGCCGGCGTCAACCGCATCATCACCCTCGACCTGCACCAGGGTCAGATCCAGGGCTTCTTTGATATCCCGGTTAACCACCTGTCCGCGCTGCCGCTGTTTGGCCAGTACTACAACGACATGCACTTCGACACCGACAACCTGGTTGTCGTCTCCCCCGACGTGGGTCGTGCCAAGGCCGCCAAGAAGCTGTCCGACATGCTCGGCTGCGACCTGGCCATCGCCCACAAGGGCCGTCCGCGCCACAACGCCGCCGAGGTCATGGGCATCATCGGTGACATCAAGGGCAAGACCTGCGTCATCAATGACGACATGATCGACACCGCTGGCACCCTGTGCGCCAACGTCAAGGAGCTCAAGGCTATGGGCGCTGGCGACATCTACGTGTGCGCCACCCACGGCATCTTCTCCGGTCCGGCTATCGAACGTCTGAACGACGCCCCGATCGTCGAGTGCGTCGTCACCGACGCCATTCCCGTCGAGGTCGGCGGCAAGATCAAGACCATCTCGGTCGCCGAGGAGTTCGCTCAGGCCATCTCCGCCGTTTACCACGAGGAGCCCGTCTCTACGCTCGTCGGCGGCGACTTCGCGCTGTAGTCGCTCGACCCTCGCATCCCTCCGGAAGCCCCGGACGCGCCTGCGGGGTTATCACGCGAACGTCCTCGCCGCTTTGCGGCTGCGGGATGTTCGCTTTGATAACCCCTCCCGGCGTGTCCGGGGCTTCCTGCCGTCTCGGGGCAGCTGTTTTCTGAAATGACTTTGCTGCAACCTTTCCTCGCCTTCGGCGGGCGTGGTAGCCTTTGTCGTTGATTAAACTTTTGTGCAACGAAAGGAAGCATATGGCAGCTGCACAGCCGCTTAAGATTCGCATGGTTGCCGGACTTGGCAACCCTGGTGATGAGTATGCCGAGACCCGCCACAACGCTGGCTTCAAAGCGATCGACGAGTTGGCCCGTCAGGCCGGTGTCACGTACTGGAAAAACCAGGCAGGCGCCGAGGTCGCGCTCATCAACATCAACGATCCCGAGGAAGAGGGTGGCAAGCGCCAGATTGTGCTGGTCAAGCCGCAGTCGTACATGAACACCTCAGGCGGCCCCATCTCCAAGCTTTGCCGCGAGTACAAAATCAAGGCCGAGGAGCTGCTCGTAATCCACGACGAGCTCGACATTCCCGCCGGCGACGTGCGTGTTAAGGTGGGCGGCGGCCATGCCGGTCACAACGGCCTGCGTTCCATCATCGACAAGATGGGCAGCCGCGACTTCAACCGCATCCGCACCGGCATCGGCAACCCTCCCGGCAAGATGGCCGTCGCCGACTACGTTCTTAAGCAGCTGCGCGCCCGCGAGGCCGAGGATTTCCAGGACACCTGCGCCCGCGCGGCCGACGCCGCCGGCCTGGCGATCGTGCGCGGCGTGGTCTATGCCCGCGACCATGTCAACGGCGCCGCCTCCGCCAACGGCAAGCACTAAAACCTATCATTTAGGAACAGGTTTATTTTGGCAGGTTTTACCTGCGGAAACGCCCCAGTTGCGGCATCGCAATCAACCGCGCGCCGACATACATGCATAGCACCCCAAATGGGGCCGGCCTCATCACAACCCGAGGCCGGCCCCCTTTGCCGTTTTGCCTGATAAAACCGACCAAAATAAACCTGTCCCTTTTTGGTAGGCCGAAGTGGATAAACCCTTTTCCCACCTGCCAAAGAAACACGTAAGCGACATTGCCATGAGGGTATAATTTGCACCGTATGTCTGCACAACGCCTGTGCGCGTACGGTTTTATTCGGGCTACCGTCCATTTCCGTGGAGGCACGGTTCGGCGGCCCTAACAAGAGAGGGGTTCTATGTATAAGATCCTGGAGAAGACGCAGTTCTCGGAGAAGGTGTTCAAGTTCCGCATCGAGGCGCCTGCAATCGCCAAGCATGCGCACGCTGGACAGTTCCTCATGGTTCGCGCCAACGAGACGGGCGAGCGTGTCCCGTTTACCCTGGCCGGCTGGAACGGTGACGAGGGCTGGGTCGAGTTCATCTTCATGGTGATCGGCAAGACCACCGAGATGCTTTCCACCTACGAGGCCGGCGAGTCGCTGCGCGACGTCGTGGGCCCGCTGGGCGTTCCCACCGAGATGGCCGAGGGCCCCTGCGCCGTCATTGGCGGCGGCGTCGGCCTGGCAATTGCCTTCCCGGTCGCCAAGCACCTGGTCGAGACCGGCCACGAGGTGCACGCCATCATGGGCGCCCGCACCAAGGACCTCCTGCTTATGGAGGACCAGTTCCGCGAGCTCCTCGACGAGGACCACATCCACATCACCACTGACGACGGCTCCTACGGCGAGCAGGGCGTTGTCACCGCTCCGCTGGAGCGCCTGCTGCAGGACAAGGCCGTGAGCCAGGTCTTCTGCGTCGGCCCCGTTCCGATGATGAAGTTCTCGACCCTCACCGCCCAGAAATACGACACCCCCATCACCGCGTCCCTCAACCCCATCATGGTTGACGGCACCGGTATGTGCGGCTGCTGCCGCGTCGAGGTGGGCGGCGTGACCAAGTTCGCTTGCGTCGACGGCCCCGACTTCGATGCCACCCTGGTCGACTGGGATGACCTTCGTGCCCGCCAGGCCGCTTACCGTTCCGAAGAGGGCGAGTCCCTCAAGGCCTATGAGGAAAAGAGCTGCGCATGCCACTAGTTAACGGTCGTTTCGTTGCCGATATGAAGTCGCCCCGCACCCCCGATAACGAGGAGCCGGCTGCCGAGCGCGCCTGCGACTTCCGCCCCGTCGACAAGGGCTTCACCGAGGAGATGGCGCTGGCCGAGGCTGAGCGCTGCCTCAACTGCAAGAAGCCGTTCTGTGTTGAGGGCTGCCCTGTCAACATCAACATTCCCCGCTTTATCGAGCAGATCCGCGCGAAGGACTTCGGCGGCGCTCTCGATACCATCCGCGAGGACTCCATGCTTCCCGCCATCTGCGGCCGCGTCTGCCCGCAGGAGAACCAGTGCGAGGGCAAGTGCATCCGTGGTAAGAAGTCCGAGCCCGTGGCCATCGGCCAGCTCGAGCGCTTCCTGGGTGACCGCCCCGAGCTCGCCTCCACGCCCAAGATGGCCCCCAAGAACGGCAAGAAGGTCGCCGTCGTTGGCTCCGGCCCGTCCGGCATCACCTGCGCCGGCGAGCTCGCCCGCAACGGCTTTGACGTCACCGTCTTTGAGGCCTTCTTCACCGGCGGCGGCGTGCTGGTCTACGGCATCCCCGAGTTCCGTCTGCCCAAGGCAGTCGTCAAGCGCGAGATTGACGGCCTGGAGGACATGGGCGTCAAGTTTGAGTACAACTCCGTCGTGGGCAACATGGCCACGGCCGAGGAGCTGTTCGAGCAGGGCTTCGACGCCATCTACGTGGCGACCGGCGCTGGCCTGCCCAAGTTCCTCAACGTCCCCGGCGAGAACCTGCCCAACGTCTTCTTCGCGAACGAGTACCTCACCCGCGTGAACCTGATGAAGGCCAACAAGTTCCCCGAGTACGACACCCCCACCAAGCACGGCAAGAACGTCGTCGTCTTTGGTGGCGGCAACGTGGCTATGGACGCCGTCCGTACCGCCAAGCGTCTGGGCGCCGAGCACGCCATCATCGCCTACCGTCGTACCGAGGACGAGATGCCCTGCCGTCGCGCCGAGCTGCACCACGCTAAGGCCGAGGGCGTCGAGGTTCTGCCGCTCGTCTCCCCGCTCGAGTTTGTCGCTGGCGAGGACGGCTCCGTGTGCGCCGTCAAGGTCCAGAAGATGGAGCTCGGAGAGCCCGACGAGTCCGGCCGTCGTCGCCCGGTGCCCATCGAGGGCGCCATCGAGGAGATTCCCTGCGACGTCGCAATCTCGGCTATCGGCACCAACGCCAACCCCTTCGCAAAGAAGATCGGCGGCAAGATGGAGCTCAACAAGTGGGGCTACATCGTCGCCGACGAGGAGACCGGCCAGACCACCGATCCCCGCATCTGGGCCGGCGGCGACATCGTCACCGGTGCCGCTACGGTCATTCTGGCGATGGGCGCCGGCAAGAAGGCCGCTGCCTCCATCACCAAGAGCCTGCTGGGCGAGTAATCACCTACAGCGCTAACCACCAAACGGCAAAGTCCCCGTCGAGCACACGCCCGGCGGGGACTTTTTCTATGCCGGCCGCCCCGACCACCACGATGGGAACAGGCACCTTTGTGGTGGTCGGGGACTTGGCCGGCGAACCAATTCCGACGTTTGCCTCAATCTGTAACACCTGGAGCCCGTTGAGCCTTGCAGTTGTTACAGATCGAGATATTGCTCCAGCCGCCCCCGCTTTGTCTCAATCTGTAACAGTTAGAGGGCAAATTCCTCGCTACGTGTTACAGATCAAGACGTTAGGTTGGCGGCCGAACGGTTCATCTAAATCTGTAACAGTTAGAGCCTTTTTCGCTGGCCTGGTGTTACAAATCGAGATTTTGCAAAAGCCGAGGATAGGCACTGCCGCCAAGGCCTTCCCCTCGGCCTAAAACAAAAACCACCACAAAGGTTCCTGTCCCCCTTGTGGTGGTTTTGATCGGTTAGCCTTCGAGTTGGGCCACCTTGTAGCGGTAGGCTGCGGCGATGACGTCCTTGCAGCCTTCGCGGCCCAGCTTGGCGCGGTTAACGACGATGTCTTTACCGCTCGTCATCTTCCACTTTCCGGCACTGTAGCGCTTATAGAACGCCTCGCGCGCCTTCTGCTGCTGCTTGACCAGCTTGGCGCCCTTCTTTTTGTTAAGGCCACGCTTCTTGCGCACGATCTCGACGCGGTCCTCAAAGGGAGCGGTCACCAACACGGCAATGTGATTGGGGTTGTTACGCAACAGGTAATCGGACAGGCGGCCTTCGATAATGCAGCTCTCGGTCTCGCCCAGATCCAAAATCACCTGGCTCATCTTTTGGAACAACTTGTCCGAGTACGAACGCGCGTCGTAGCGGTCGGGCAGAAACGCCATGTTCTCCACAGCCAGGCGCTCGTCATAGGCGGCCATCTTATCGAGCGACTCACCTGTACGCAGCGACGCGCGCACCAGCAGCTCGTTATCGTACAGCGGAATCCCCAGCTCATTGGCGAGGATACGGCCAATCTCGTGGCCCTCGGCACCAAAGTCGCGCGCGATGGTAATGACCACAGGACTCTTCTTGTTCTCCAGATCGCTCATCGCGATTCCTTTCTAACAAATGAGAAATAGGCGATTCCTGATTCCCATTTTGTCACTTACGACCGTCCTGGTTTCCCAAGTGTGGCAGATTGCCCCGAAAGAGGAGCGCCGCGTACTAAATGTACGCAAGCGACGATTGAGGGGCAAGGTGTCGTGCTTGGGGAAGCAGGACTATGCGGCCACGATGCGGCGTTGATATGCCCTCACCAGCAGCGAGATACCAAAGTTGAGCACAAAGTACATCGCAAACACCAGGCCGTAGAGCATAAGCACCTGCGACAGATCGATCGCGTGGGCCATCACGACGTTGGCCGTGTACATGAGCTCGGCCACGTTAATGCCCGAAAGATACGAGCTGTCCTTGATGACGGTCGTGCACTGGCTAAACAGCGCCGGAATGATCGTCTTAAACGTCTGGGGCAGAATGATGTAGCGCATGGTGGCAAAGAAGCCAAAACCCTGGCTCTGCGCTGCCTCAAACTGGCCGCGCGGAATCGAGTTGAGGCCTCCGCGCACAATCTCGGCCATAACAGCGCTGGTAAACAGCGTAAAGGCGATGGTCGAAATCACAATGTCCAAACCCTGCACCGTAAAGTAGATAAACAGGATCCACAGCAGGTTTGGCGTGCAACGGAACAGCTCGATATAGGCGCTCACCAAAATACGGAATGGACGGGGCGCATAGCTTTTAACGAGCGCCAGCACCGTGCCAAAGATGAGCGAGAAAAAGATCGACAGCGCCGAGATCTCGATTGTCTTAACAAAGCCGCCCCAGATGTAGAGCAGGTTCGTCGCGTTGAAGATTTCCATGCGCTAGGCCTCCTCTACGTTGTCGAGCCCCAGCTCGGCCAGGCTCACACCGCGCGGACGCTCCTTTGAGCGGCGCTCGAGCCACTGCACCAGCATGGCGAGCGGAAAGCAGATGATGAAGTACATAAGGCAGCAGACGATATATCCCTGCAGGTACCCGTACAGACTCACAAAGTTGTCGGAACGGTACATAAGGTCGCCGCCGGCCACGAGCGCCAGCACCGACGTGTTCTTGACCAGGTTGAGCGCCTGGTTACACAGCGGCGGCAAAATGATCTTGAACGTCTGGGGCAGCACGATGTACCAGTATGCCTGCGCGCGAGTGAAGCCCTGGCTCTGGGCCGCCTCCATCTGACCGCGCGGAACCGCCTCGATACCAGTGCGGATGACCTCCGAAATGTAGGCCGCGTGATACAGGCCCACGCCCAAGAAGCCCAGCACAAACGGCGCGATGCGCACCGGCTGGTCGGCACCGGTTATGGCCTGCAAAAACTGCGGACCGGCCATGTACATAAAGAGCACCTGCACGGGCAGCGGGGTGTTCTGGTAAAACTCCACGTACACGCGGCTTATGGCGCGCAGCACGCGCGAACGGGTGGTAGAGAACACGCCCAGCAGCGTGCCCAGCACCAGCGACAGCAGCAGACCGGCAACGACCACCTGCAGTGTCACGCCAAAGCCCTCCCAGAAGGGCCCCATGTTTTGAAATGTCGTCGACCAGCGGTCGGCGTCAAACAATCCTTCGAGCATTTGATTCCTTCCTTGGACGATGCGCCTATACAAGACCCCAGGTCTTGACCTCTTGGTCGAGCCAGCCGTCGGCCAGGCGATCGCAAATCACCTGGTCGACCACGGCCGAAAGGTCGCAGCCCTTCTTGGTCGCCACGCCGTAGCCCTGCTCGCCAAACTTGATCTCGGGCTGCAGCAGCTCAACGGTCTCGTTCATGTAACCGGCCAGCGTGGAGCGGTCCATGGCAAAGACGTCGATATTGCCGGCATCGAGCGAACTCTTGATGATGGGGTAGCCGCTAAAGGCCCTAAACTCGGGCTTGCAGCTAAAGCCGTTGTCCTTGATCATCTGCTCGATCAGGCCCTGCGTGGTAGCACCCTGGCTCACGCCGATGACCTTGCCGTCCAGGTCCTCAATCGAGGTAAAGCCCGAACGCTTCTTGACCATGAGTCCCACGTAGTCGGTGCGGTACGGCGTCGAGAAATCCCAGCTCTTCTTGCGCTCGTCGGTGATGGTGTAGGTCGCCGCGACCACGTCAAGTTGGCCGTTATCGATCAGCGGGCCGCGCGTCTTGGGCGTTACGTCGGTAAACTCGACAAGCTCCTGGGCGCGGGCCTCCTTGTAGCTCACGCCAAAGACGGCAGCGGCGATTTGGTAGCACAAATCGACTTCCATGCCCTCAAAGCGGCCCTTGGCGGTGTCGTAATAGCCATAGCCGGGAACGTCCTTCTTAACGCCGGCATTCAGATGGCCACGCGACTTGATGGCCGCAAGCTTGGACCCCTTGTCGGAACCCTCGCCGCTGGTGGAGTTGCCGCAACCGGTAAGCGCGGTCCCCGTCAGCGCAAGCATGCCGGCGCCAGCCAGCTGCAAAAAGTGACGGCGCGACACGGCCGCCCTCGTCATATCCGTCATGTCCATCACCGCGCCTAGTGCAGAATCTTGGACAGGAACTCGCGGCAGCGCGGGTTCTCGGGGTTGTCGAAGAAGTGCTCGGGCGTGCCCTCCTCCAGAATGCGACCGTCCTCCATAAAGATGACGCGGTCGGCCACCTGGCGCGCAAAGCCCATCTCGTGCGTCACGCAGATCATGGTGATGTCCTCCTGCGCGAGCTCAATCATAACGTCCAGAACCTCCTGGACCATCTCGGGGTCGAGCGCCGAGGTCGGCTCGTCAAACAGGATGATGGGTTGCTTGGTGCACAGGGCACGGGCGATGGCGATGCGCTGCTGCTGACCACCCGAGAGATTCTGCGGATACTCGCCGGCCTTATGCGCCATGCCGACGCGCTTGAGCGCGGCAATGGCGATCTCGGTCGCCTCCTCCTTGCTCTTCTTTTGCAGCTTGATGGGCGCGAGCGTCAGGTTGCCCAGCACCGTCATGTTGGGATACAGGTTGAACTGCTGAAACACCATGGAGCTATACTTGCGAGCCATCTCCAGGTGATTCTTTTTGGTGAGCGGCGTACCGTCGATGACGACCTCGCCCGACGTGGGTTCCTCCAGATAATCGACGCAACGGATGAGCGTCGACTTACCCGAGCCGGAAGGCCCGATCATTACGAGCTTCTCGCCGCGCTTGACGGTGAGATTGATATCTTTGAGCACATGCAGGTCGCCAAAGTACTTGTTGAGATGCTTGATCTCGATCATGTCTGCCATGAATGTCCCTTCCCTGCGTTTACACGAGTTGAACTATTGTACGGAAAGAACCGCATTTCCGCAGCCCACACTACATTCCCGTAAAGAACCCGCAACCTTTAACCCACTCATTGGGGACAGACTTAAATGAGTACCTGCTCATTGGGCACTCATTTAAGTCTGTCCCCAATGAGTGCCCAGCCCAGCAAAAAGGGGCGCGACCATGACGGCCACGCCCCCTCAACATCAACTATGTACCGCTCGGCCCTTACGCAAGCTTTGCTCCGACGATCTTTGCCGCTGCCGGCTTGTCGAAGTTGCCGCCGGTGGCCTTGCCCAGGGCACCCATAACCTGGCCCATCTGCTTCTTGGACGTGGCGCCCAGCTCGGCGATAACCTGCTCGATCAGGGCCTCGAGCTCCTCGCCCGAAACCTGCGCGGGCAGCAGGCTCTCCAGGATCTTGACCTGCTCGGTCAGGTTGTCGGTACGCTCCTGGTCGGTGCCGGCCTTGATGGACATCTCCAGCGTCTCGCTCGTCTGCTTGATCAGACGCTTGATCATGCTGTTGACGTCCTCCTCGGTCACATCGCGGCGCTCGTTAACCTCGATATTCTTCACCTCGGCCTTGACCTGGCGAATGATGGACAGGCGAACCTTGTCCTTGGCCTTCATGGCCGCGATCATTTCCTTCTGCAGCTCTTCGTTGGTCATCTGCAAATCCTCTCTAATAGCGTGGGCGGCACTCGCGCGAGCACCGCCCCATGATTACTCAGTCGTCGACGAATCGTCGGTCGAACTCTTGGTGACGCCCTTCAGGCTCACGTTATAGGGTACGTCCTTGGGCATGGGGTTGACGGTAATGTCGGCGTCCTTCTTGTACTGCTCCAGCCACTCGCTGTATGCAGTACTGGCCGCCTGCGTCTTCACCACGTTGGAGACGTACTTCTTGATGGCCTTGGGCACCTGGTTGATGTCATCGACCTGATTATCGACATGGAAGTAGTCGGTGCACTTGATGATGTGGTAACCATAGGTCGACTCGACGACTTCGCTCACGTCGCCCTTGTTGAGCCCCTCGAGCGCCGTCTGGTAGCTGTCAACAAAGGTGGTGAGCTTATCCCAGCCCACATCGCCCTTCTTCTCCTTGGAACCGGTGTCCTCGGAGTACTGCTCAACGGCGTCCTCAAAGCTCAGCTCACCGGAGTTGATCTTGTCCAGGCACTCCTGCGCCTTGGCCTTGGCGGCAGCCTTGTCCTCGTCGGAAGCGTCGGAATCAACCTTGATCAGGATGTTCGACGAGCGGCGGGCGTCGTTGTAGTTAGACAGGTTCTCGTTGATGTAATCGACAATCTCGCTGTCCTTGGGCTTGCTCGCGGGCGCGACGGCATCCTTAAGCTTTTGCTGTGCCAGGCTCTCCTTGAGTGAGTCCTTGTAGGTGTCCTCGGTATAGCCGTAGGTCTTGAGGGTCTTCTTAAAGGCCTTGGCACCGCCCGCGCTCTTGCACGCGTCCTTCCAAGCCTTCTCGACCTCCTCGTCCGACACCGTCACGCCGTTCTCCTTCTGTGCCTGTTGAAGCAGAATCTGCTGTGTGTAGGAGTCGATGAGTTGCTTGCGGTACTTCTTGGGCGTGAGGTCGTTGTCAACCAGATACTGCGCCCAGTCCTTATCCTTGGTGTAACCGTAGGACGTACGCATGCTCATGATCTGCTTGGTCACGGTGTCCTCGGTGAGGTTGGTGCCGTTGATAGTTGCAGCAACACCGCCGGTCAGCTTGTAGCCCGAGGTGTCCTCGGCCTGCGACATAAGGCCGGAGCACGCCATCGCCGAGACGGAAAGCAGCATCGCCAGCACGCCGATGACCACCAGGACGATCTTGACGGTCTTAGACACGTACGTCTTGCGCTGCTTCTTGCGAGAGCTGGAGGCAGCGCGAGCCTGCTGCTCGGGCGTCGGCGCGGCCTCGGAGTTCTTTTTCTTGTTTGCCATAGTTGGCCTTTCGCATAACGAATCGAACAAACGCCATTGTGTCACAACGCGGCCCCCGCGGCACGCTTGGTGCATTGGGGACAGGTTAATCTGCACCATTTTGGTGCAAAGGGGACAGCTCTGGCAGCCGGCAGTTAGGGACAGTCCCCAAGTGCCGACTCAGCCCCACCCTAGAAGTGACGGCGGATGGCGTCGACCATGCCCTGGGGCGTGGTCTGGCCGAGCACGTCAGCTGCGGCATCGGCATCCATAAAGATGTTCATGAGCGCCTGCAGGGCCTCGACCTGGCCGCCCGGCTCGGCAATACCCAGATTGATGACGATCTGCGCCGGCACCGGAGCGCCCATGCCAGCCATAGCGTTAAATGTCACGGACGCGGCGGGCTTCACCACCGCGATATAGGGCTTGGCCACAAACCCCGGATCGGTATGCGGAATGGCAATGCTTGCCGCCGGCATGGCAAGACCCGTGGGATAGGCATCCTCGCGCATGCGAACGGCGTCGAGCCAACCGTCGGCAATGTAGCCACGTGGTGCAAGCTCGCCCTCAAGCCGCGCAAACACCTCATCCGGCGTTGCACACTCCCAATCAAAAAACACCAGCTCAGGCATAAACAGCGCTTCGTTATCCGCCATGCGCTCACCTCTCTCACCTAGCCACCTGCGACGTTCTTGAATGACTAGTCGTTAAAGAACGTCGCAGGTGACTACCCAAAACAAAAGGTGGCCACGCGCGTCTTGGCGCCAATGACCACCCTGACTACTCGGCTAAATTGTACTGTGCGCCGCTAGCCGCGAGGCGCGTCAATTGCGACCTTGCCACTCTCCAGCACGTGGACGCGGCCGTCGGCGAGCATTTGCACGACCTCGGGATACAGCACGTGCTCAATCGCGTGGATGTGCTCCTCGAGCGTGTCGACATCCCAGCCCTCCTCAACAGCCAGCGCACGCTGGGCGATGATGGGACCGTTGTCGTAGATCTCGTTGGCAAAATGCACAGTCACGCCAGTTACCTTGACGCCGCGCGCAAAGGCATCGTCAATCGCATGCGCACCGGTAAAGCTCGGCAGCAGCGCCGGATGCAAGTTAACCACGCGGTTGGGAAACGCCGCCAGTAGAGGCGTGTGCACCATGCGCATGTAGCCGGCCATGACCACATACTCGCAGCCGCGCTCGAGAAGCTCGTGCGCGATGATCTCGTCGGCGGCAATAGGGTCGGCGTAGACATCCTTGGACAGCGTGAGCGTCTGGATGCCCGCGCGCTCAGCGCGCTGCAAGCCCTTGGCCGAAGGACGGCTCGACACCACGAGCTCAATCGAAGCGTTGAGCTTGCCGGCGGCGATCAGATCGATCAGCGCCTGCAGGTTGGTACCCGAACCGCTGATAAGCACGCCAATCTTGAGCGGCTCAGCCGTATCGGTGCCGGTCGGACGGGTGTAGGGCACAAAGCCCAGGCCCTCGGCAGCAGCCATCTGCTCGTTAGCGCTCATCGGAGTACACAACCTTACCGGAACCCTCGACGCACTCGCCCACGCGGAACGGCTTCTCGCCCAGCGCGACCAGCGCCTCGGTCGCGGCAGCCTCGTCCTCGGGGGCGACGATCAGGCACAGGCCGACGCCCATATTGAAGGTCTTGCATGCCTCGTTGGGCGCGAGCTCGGCCTGACGCGACACGTAGGTGATGACGGGCGGAACATCCCAGCCCATCTCGGCGCCGTTGCGGGTGACCACGGCATCGACGTCGTCGGCGAGCGCGCGGTTGAGATTCTCGGTAATACCGCCGCCGGTGATATGGGCAATGGCATGAACGTTGGCGCCACCGTGGAGCAGCTCCAGAATCGGCTTGACGTAGATGCGCGTGGGGGCCAGCAGGGCGTCGGCCAGCGAAGCGCCACCGAGCTCCTCGAGCGGACGGCTCAGCTCCTCGGCCTTAGCGGCAGCCTCGGGCGTGCCCGGCTTGATGCCGTCGACACCGATGACCTTGCGCACGAGCGAGTAGCCGTTGGAGTGCACGCCGGTGGAAGGCAGGCCCAGAATCACGTCGCCGGGGCGGACGTTCGCGGGGTCGAGCATCTTGGGACGGTCGACGACGCCCACGGTAAATCCGGCAAGGTCGTAGTCGGCAGGAGCCATGACACCCGGGTGCTCGGCCATCTCGCCGCCCACGAGCGCGCAGCCCGCGAGCTTGCAGCCGTCGGCCACGCCCTTGATGATCTTTGCCATGTGCTCGGCCTCAATGTGACCGATGGCAACGTAATCCAGGAAGAACAGCGGCTCGGCGCCCGAAGCCAAAATGTCATTGACGCACATGGCGACCAGGTCCTGGCCCACCGTCTCGTGACGGTCCATGATCTGGGCGAGCACGAGCTTGGTGCCCACGCCGTCGGTGCCGCTGATCAAGATCGGGTCTTCCATATCCTTGAGCGCGGCGGCCGAGAACAGGCCACCAAAGCCACCGATGCCGCCGATAACCTCGGGGCGGTTGGTGTCCTTGACCATCTGCTTAATAGCGTCGACGGCGCGGCCGCCCTCGGCGGTATCGACGCCGGCGTCCTCGTACGTCACATGCTTGCTGTCGCTCATCTGAGCCTTCCTCTCCCACTACCGTGGCGCCGCGCGGGCGCCAAACGGTGCTCATAGTTGCGTTCATTTCGGCGCGTGCCATAACAGCACGCGCCGTCATATCAACAAAACAGCAGGTAAAACCTACCAAAATAAACCTGTCCCCACATGGCAGATTTTAGGCCTCGCCGTGCTCCTCTTCCCAGCTGCGGTCGTCGTATTTCTCGACCACGGCGTCGTCGTCAAAGTGCAGCGGCTTGTCCAGGTTGCGGGGCTTAAAGCCCTCCATAAACTTGTCGCGGCCAAAGCTCTCGGGAATCGCCACGGGGTAGCGTCCGGTAAAGCACGCATCGCAGTAACCGCCCTTGGGCATGACCTTCAGCAGGCCCTCGACCGAAAGGAAGGCCAGCGAATCGGCGCCAATGTACTCGCAGATCTCGTCGACCGTCTTGTTGGCGCTGATAAGCTGCGACTGCACGTCGGTATCGATACCGTAGAAGCACGGCCAGATGACCTCGGGCGAGTTGATGCGGATATGAATCTCCTTGGCGCCGGCGTTGCGCAGCATCTTGACGAGCTGCACCATGGTGGTACCGCGGACGATGGAGTCGTCGATGACGACTAGGCGCTTGCCTTCGATGTTGTCGCGCAGCGGGTTGAGCTTCATACGCACGCCCATGGCACGCAGCTCCTGCGTAGGCTCGATAAACGTACGGCCCACATAGCGATTCTTGATGAGGCCCTCGCCAAAGGGAATGCCGCTCTCGTGCGAATAGCCCTCCGCGGGCGGCAGGCCGGAGTCGGGCACGCCGATGACCAGGTCGGCCTCGACGGGCTCCTCATGTGCCAGCTGACGACCCATGTCATAGCGGCAGGCGTAGACGCTCTTGCCGTTCATGATGGAGTCGGGGCGAGCGAAGTAGACCTGCTCAAAGATGCAGTTAGCAGGCTCTTCGGCGGCAGGCACGCCTTGCTCGGACACAAGGCCCTCGGCGCTGATGCGCAAAATCTCACCGGGACGGACGTCGCGGACGTACTCGGCGCCCACAATGTCGAGCGCACAAGTCTCGGAGGCGACGACCCAGCCGCCGGCGCGGGTGACATGGGTGGTGGCGTCGACCGTCGCGGCGCCGTCCTGCGACGGCAGTTGCGAAACGGATGCGACATCGGCCTGGTCCAGACCCTCGTCCACCAGCTTGCCCAGCACGAGCGGGCGAATGCCGTGCGGGTCGCGGAATGCGTAGAGCGCCTGCTCGTTGATGAGCGTCATGGCGTAGCCGCCGCGCACGAGCTCCATGGTCTTGCGAATGCCCTCGCGCAGATGGCCTGTACGCTGAGTAAAGTAGCCGATGAGTTTGGTCGCGACCTCGGAATCCGAGTTGGAGAGGAATGGCACGCCCAGCTCGATAAGCTGGCGGCGCAGCTCGTCGGTGTTGACGAGGGTGCCGTTGTGCGCGAGCGCGATAATGACGCTATTGATGGTAGAGAGGTGCGGCTGAGAGGCTTCCCAGCTCTTGGCGCCGGCGGTGCCGTAGCGCACATGACCCACGGCCAGCTGACCGGAGAGCGTCGACAAGTCGGCATTGGAGAACACACGGTCGAGCAGGCCCAGATCCTTGCGGACCATAACCGTACCGCCGTCACCAACAGCGATTCCCGCCGATTCTTGGCCACGGTGCTGCAGTGCACGCAGGCCAAAGTACGTCAGTCGAGCCACGTCGCGATCGGGCGCCCAGACACCAAAAACGCCGCATTCCTCATGCAGTTGGTCGGAGTCCGGATCATACGTCGACATGGCGTTCACCTGTCCCGCGGCACGCTCGGCCGCGCGGATGGTTTCTTGAGACATGGCATCCCCTCAGAGCCTCGTATTTTGGCGTTACCCGCCTTATTATACGCACGGCGCGACGCGCTCCCCAGCGCATGAGCAGCGCTTTTTAAAAGCCCACCGAGCTAATAATCTGTTTTGTGGCCAAACATTTTATCGGTCTGTCCAGTGCAAGCGCCCGCGCCCCCAGATGACCGCCGCGTCCACCGTTGGGGATTACAAAGTTGCAATCGGGACGTTCGTCCTGTCTTTTGGCAGGTCGGCGGCGTATCCTTGTACCTACAGCAAAACGAGAAAGGTTATGTATGGATCGAAACGAACTCGACCCCAGCGTCCCCAGCGCCACGGAGGTCAAGAAGATCCCCCTCATCATTAAGGTGTACGCCGTCCTGTGCATCCTGTCCGGCGTGGGCACGCTCCCCTCGGTCGGCGCCTTTATGTGGCAGGTCATCACCGCGCTCATCAATGGCAACGCCGCCGCCAAGCTCGGCGACAACACACTCGTCGCGGTCGGCCTTATCGTCGCCGGCATCATGCTCTCGGCTGCCAGTGCTGTCATCTTGATCATCTTTGGCCTAGACCTCATCAAGAACCAGCGTCGCAATGCCGCCCGTCTGTCCTATATCCTTATCGCGTTTACCGTCGTCGAGCTTTTGGTTGACGTGATGCTCCAGGGCATCGGGCCCTTCTTGCTGCGCCCTGCCATCCAGCTCGGCATCCTCGTCGCACTTTCGGCCACCGTCGACCCCACGCTGCGCCAGGAGCGCGAGCTGCAGCGCCGCCTGCAGGAGATGCTCGACCGCGACGCCGCCGCCGAGGGCATGCTCGGGCGCGATGAAACCGGCGAAGGCTACATCAAGCTCAACTACTTCAACCTGTTCTGGGTATTCTTTGTCTGCTGCATACTCGGCCTGGTCCTGGAGGATATCTGGCATATGACCGTCAACGATCCGGGTGTCTACCAGGACCGCGCCGGTATGCTGTTTGGCCCCTTCAGCCCCATCTACGGCTTTGGTGCCGTGCTCATGACCATGGTGCTCAACCGCTTCTATAAAAAGAACCCCATCATCATTTTCCTGGTGAGCGCCCTGCTCGGCGCCAGCTTTGAGGTGTTCGTGGGCTGGTTTATGCAGACCGCGTTTGGCGTGGTCTCGTGGAGCTACTCGCACATAACGCTGTTCGGTATGCCCGACCCGCTCGTGGTCCTCACGGGCGGACGCACCTGCACGGGCTTCGCCTGTCTGTGGGGCCTGGGCGGCCTCATCTGGATCAAGCTGCTGCTGCCGAGGCTGCTCAAGCTCATCAACATGATTCCGTGGAAGAGCCGCTACTCGGCTACCGTCATCTTCACCATCATTATGCTGGTCGATGGCGTTATGACGCTGCAGTCGCTCGATTATTGGTATCAGCGCGTCAACGGCACGGAACCGGATATTCCCGTTGCGCAGTTCTACGGCAAGTATTTCGATAATGACTTTATGGAGAATCGCTTCCAGAGCATGACCATGAGCCCCAAGGATGCAACGCGCGTGTAGCGCTCACCGCGCCCAAAACGCAAAATGCCCGCCGGTATCACACGTACCGGCGGGCATTTTTATAAACGAGCCTTCTATCGACGCAAGCCTCTACGCCTCGCGCTCGACCTCACTCACGCATTCATTCTTGATGGTGCCAACGAGCGCCTGCAGCGCATCGACCACGTGCGGGCGAATGTCCCCGCCGATGAGCACGAGCATGATGTCGTCACCTACGGCAAGCTCGCCGCTTGCCAGCCACACGCGCACATAGCCGATACCCGGCATCGCGCGCGTCGCCTCGATGGCGGTCTGTACCTTGCTGGCGTCGTAGCCAAACACCATGCCGCCCACCTTGTGGCCCGGCGCCACGCCATCGGTCTCGACACCGCGCGCCTCGGCCTTGGGCGTCGCGCGCACCACACCGTTATGTGTCAGATACATACCGCACGCAGGTGCCGACGAATCGGCCTTGGCCTCGCGCAGCCAAGCATCAACCGAAGGCATCGTTTTGCCATTCTCGAGCATCATTTCCCCTTTCACCGTCATTGAATAGCCCATTATCTATTCCTCGACCGGCGTGAGCACCATGACGGCACGCGTGTTGCTCAGCGATAACGAACGACAGGTCACAAGCGTTACGACCTTGGTTGCCGAAGCGGCACGATCGGTGGCATCGCTCGCCACGGCAGAGGCACCGTCGAGCATCTCGGACAGATAGTTCTTGAGCCCGTCGTCGCCCTCAAAATTGGTCGTGCGCGCCTTGGCATACGTGTCCTCGACCACCTTGGTCGCCAGCGGTCGCAGCTTATACGTTGCATCGCGCGTGATGTAATACACGTACTCGATGCTATCGAACGTCGCTTGGTCGGTGGTGTCCGAAATCACGTTGAACATCGACCCATCGTTCATATGGTGGCCGTAGATCGTGGTCTGCTGGTCAATCATTCCCGGCGCGGTGTCATCGCTATCCAGGAAAATGGCCCCAGATGCATTGGCCGTACCGTCGAACAGCGTGTTGAGGTATTTGGAGTTGTTGTTGGTCTGCACCACGGGATAGTTGATGTTGGTTCCCGGCACATAAATCCAACCCACAATCTCGGGGTTTGTCTGAGCAAGCGCATCGAAGTCGATAGTCGGCACGCCGCTGGCGTCCTTATCGCTTACATATTGCTTCTCGATTTTCTGATACGACTCGCTCGCCTGCTTGTAGCCAATCTGGGCGTTGATAAAGATGGCTGCAGCGGCAACGATTAGGCCGATACCAATAATGATGAGCAAGATGGGAATAACGGAGCGGCGCTTTTTGCGCGGCGGCTCGGTGTAATCCGACGGCGCGGCATGCGATGAAGACCGGGGCGGCTTCTTAGCATTGCTATAAGATGAAGGTCGATATGCGGCCGGCGCGTCCTGTCGACGATGCGTCGCCGGTGTCACGGGGCGCGGCGCGCGCGGCTGCTGAGGAGAGGATGTCCGACCCTGCTGTGCCGCACAGGCAGCACCCGGCTTCGACGGATCGGGAATCTGAGAAGCCTTGAATCGTTTTCCCTGATAGTCGGACATGGCTCTCCTTATACTGCGGTGAAACGGCGGAACGCCTAGGCGTCGGCCATCTCCTGCTTCATCTTCTCGATAACCTTGCGGTACTCGGGGTCGCATGCGCCCAGAATCTGCGTGGCATAAATGGCGGCGTTCTTGGCACCGTTGATGGCAACGCAGGCCACGGGCACGCCCGAAGGCATCTGCACCATCGACAGCAGCGAATCCATACCGCCCAGGTCACTCGTCTTCATAGGCACGCCGATGACCGGCAGCGGCGTAAAGGCAGCCACGACACCACCCAAGTGAGCGGCCTTGCCGGCGGCGGCGATAATCACTTTGATACCGCGATCGGCGGCAGTCGAAGCCCACTCGTGGACCTTCGCCGGTGTGCGGTGTGCGCTCGCAATGACAAGCTCATAGGGCACACCCAGCGCCTCGAGCTCGGCGGTGCAGCCTTCCATAACGCCTAGATCGGACTTGGAGCCCATGATGATCCCGACAACCGGCTTTTGATCTGCCATAAACAAAGACCTCCTGTTGAGAGCGGTGACGCGGCGGATCCGCGACCCTTAACTACTGAGAGTAGTATAGCTGCTCCCGTCCCTGCGGTCTGCGGGTGCCCCGCGGCGGTCTGGTGTTTTCATCTTCACTCCGGTTGCTTCGCAAAGTCGTTCAGATGAAAACACCAGACCGCCGCGGGGCACCCTCGACCTACCGGGGGTTGCTATGACGTACGTTGGCTGAATTATTAGTGTGGGCCCTGCCGTTCGTTCGAACGGCAGGGCCCACACTCATTTTCTATTCAGCCCTAGTCATCGCGCAAAGCCCCTTCGGCAGCACACGGTGCAGCTAAGTCACCGCAGGCCGGGGCGGGAGGGGCCGAGTTTCCTCCTGAGCGACTCTGCTTGCCGCCGGAGCGAAAGGGGGAAATCTCGGCCCCTCCCGCCCCGGCCGGACAGGTCACACTACACCGTGTGCTGCGGCAGGTCCTGCAGGGCGATGACGTCCATGCCCATGTCGTTGGCACTGCCGTGACCCTGCCGGTCCTCGCGCACGGCCTCGATGGCACTCACGTACGTGTTGGCGGCAGACATCGCGGTCACGCAGGTCACGCCGCGGCGCACCGCCTCGGTACGCAGCAGGTAGCCATCGCCACGCGAGCCCGGACCGTACGGCGTGTTGATGATTACCGCAATCTTGCCATCGGCGATCAGGTCACCGATGTTGGGACGCTCGCCGTCGTGCGGGCCGCTAATCTTCTCCACGACCTCGCAGGTCACGTTGCCGCCGCGCAGCACGCGCGCCGTGCCCTCGGTAGAGCAGATATCAAAGCCCAGGTAGCGCAGGATACGCGCGACCGAAAGGATGTGGCGCTTGTCACGGTCGCACACGCTGATGAACACCTTGCCGGCGCTCGGGTCGGGCAGCTTGTAGTCAATCGCCAGCTGCGTCTTGGCGTATGCCTCGGGATAGCTCTTGGCGATACCCATGACCTCGCCTGTCGACTTCATCTCGGGGCCCAGAATAACGTCGACTCCCGGGAAACGGCCCCAGGGCATAACGGCTTCCTTCATGCAGAACCAGTCCAGCTGACGCTCGTCGCTCGGCAGGCCCAGGCTCGCGATGGAATCGCCTGCCATGATACGCGCCGCGCACTTGGCCAGCGGCACGCCGGTGGCCTTGGAGATAAACGGCACGGTACGGCTGGCACGCGGGTTGGCCTCGATCACATAGACGGTCTCGCCCTTAATGGCGTACTGCACGTTGACCAGGCCGCGTACGCCCAGCGCCATCGCGATGCGGCGCGTAGTCTCGCGAAGCTTTGCCTGCAGGCTCTCGCTAAAGCTGAACGGCGGGATGCAGGTCGCAGAGTCGCCGGAGTGAATACCGGCCTCCTCGATATGCTCCAAAATGCCGCCGATGTAGACCTCCTCGCCGTCGCACAGGGCGTCGACGTCGGACTCGATCGCACCCTCCAGGAAGCGGTCCAGATACACCGGGTAGTCGGGGCTAATGCGCGCGGCCTCGGCCATGTAATCGCGCAGATGCTCGGCATCGTAGGCGATCATCATGCCGCGGCCGCCCAGCACGTAGCTCGGACGCACCAGCAGCGGGTAGCCGATGTGCGCGGCAACGGCCTCGGCCTCCTCAAACGAGGTGGCCTGACCCGCCGGCGGGTACATGATGCCCAGCTTGTCGAGCAGAGCGGCGAAGCGCTCGCGGTCCTCGGCAAAGTCGATGGCATCGGGCTTGGTGCCCATGATGTTCACGCCGCTCTCCTCGAGCATGCGCGCCAGCTTAAGCGGGGTCTGGCCGCCAAGCGTCACCACGACGCCATCGGGGCGCTCAACGTCGATAACGTCCATGACGTCCTCGTAGGTGAGCGGCTCAAAGTACAGGCGGTCGGACGTGTCGTAGTCGGGCGAAACGGTCTCGGGGTTGCAGTTGACCATGATGGTCTCAAAGCCGCGGGCCGCCAGCGCGTAGCTCGCGTGCACGCAGCAGTAATCGAACTCGATACCCTGGCCAATGCGGTTGGGGCCGGCGCCCAGGATCATCGCCTTGGGCTTGTCCGCCGGCGTGGTCTCGTCGGGAGCCACGCACTTCTTGGCATCCGGGCTCGTGCGGTAGATGTTCTCGTACGTCTTGTAGTGGTACTCCGTGGCGCTCGAGAACTCCGCAGCGCAGGTATCGACCGTCTTCATGCTGGGAACCACGCCCAGGCCCTTGCGGTAGGCGCGCACAAAGCGCTCGTCCGAGCCGGTCAGCGCGGCGATCTCGGCATCGCTCGTGCCGTACTGCTTGAGCAGGCGCATCGCGTCGGCGTCGATATCCTCCACACGCAGGTCGCGGATGCTCTCCTGGACCCGCACCATATCGTTGATACGGTTGAGGTACCACGGATCGATACCGCAGATGGCATGGATGCGAGCGATGTCCCAGCCACGGCGCAGGGCCTCGACCACAAAGAAGATGCGGTGCTCGGTCGGCGTTGCCACGGCTTGAGCGAGCTCATCGTCGCTCAGCTTGCCGGCACCCTCTTTGCCACCGGCGCAAATGCCCTGGTGGCCGTCCTCCAGCGAGCGCATAGCCTTGCCGAAGGCCTCCTCAAAGGTGCGGCCGATCGCCATAATCTCGCCCACGGCCTTCATGCGCGTGGTGAGCGTGGGGTCGGTACCCTTGAACTTCTCGAAGGCAAAGCGCGGCACCTTGACCACGCAGTAGTCGATCGTGGGCTCAAAGCAGGCGGGCGTTGCCTTAGTAATGTCGTTAACGATCTCGTCAAGCGTGTAGCCCACGGCCAGGCGCGCGGCGGCCTTAGCGATGGGGAAACCCGTGGCCTTGGAGGCCAGTGCGGACGAGCGGCTCACGCGCGGGTTCATCTCGATGACGATCAGGCGACCGGTGTTGGGGTTCACGGCAAACTGCACGTTGGAGCCACCGGTCTCGACGCCAATCTTCTCCAGAATGGCGAGCGATGCGACACGCATGCGCTGATACTCCAGGTCGGAGAGGGTCTGCGCCGGCGCCACGGTGATGGAGTCGCCGGTGTGCACGCCCATGGGGTCGAGGTTCTCGATGGAGCACACGATGATGCCGTTGCCGGCGTGGTCACGCATGACCTCCATCTCATACTCTTTCCAACCCTCAATGGACTCCTCGACCAGTACCTCGTGGGCAGGCGAGAGCTCCAGGCCCTGGCTCACGATGGAGACGAGCTCCTCGTGAGTATGCGCGATGCCACCACCGGCGCCGCCGAGGGTAAAGCTCGGACGCAGCACGCAGGGATATCCCACGCGCTCGGCGATGGCCTCGGCGTCGGCCACGCTGTAGGCATAGCCCGAGCGCGCGACCTCCAGGCCGATCTCGGCCATGGCCTCGTTAAAGAGCTTGCGGTCCTCGCCGCGCTCGATGGCGGCAAGGTCACAGCCGATCATCTCGACGCCGTACTTGTCGAGCGTACCGTCTTTCGCCAGCTCGACGGCGGCGTTCAGACCGGTCTGGCCGCCCAGCGTGGGCAGCAGCGCGTCCGGGCGCTCTTTCTTGATTACGCGCTCGATAAACTCGGCAGTGATGGGCTCGACATAGGTGCGGTCGGCAAGACCCGGGTCGGTCATGATGGTCGCCGGGTTGGAGTTGACCAGGATGACCTCAAAGCCATCCTCCTTGAGCACCTTGCAGGCCTGGGCGCCGGAGTAGTCGAACTCGCAGGCCTGGCCAATAACGATGGGGCCCGAACCAATAACGAGGATACGCTTGATGTCAGTACGTTTCGGCATGTTTAAAACCTCCTAGAGAGGCTGACTCAATGTTTTGGAAAAGTCAGCGAGGGTGCAGCTGGTGCATCAGGTTGCCGTGATGCGAGGGCGCGCTGGGCTTATGCCCGCGCGTCCGAAGCAGAGCGGCAAGATGATGTGCCAGATGCAGCCGCAGCGTCGACCGGTCCGCCGTTCGGTAGAACGGCGGAACCATCGTCGGCGAAATTCCAGCCAGCCAGGCGGTCCTTCGCGGTGTCGATGTCCAGGTAGTTCTCCTCGCCGTCCATGAGTCGCGTAAAGGCGGTAAAGAGATAGTGAGCATCGGTGGGGCCAGGCGAGGCCTCGGGGTGGTACTGGACCGAGAAGCACGGGGCGTCGAGCAGCTGGATGCCCTCGGCGGTGCCGTCGTTGAGGTTCACGTGCGTCAGGCGAATGCGGCCAAAGCGCTCGTTCATCACGACCGGCGCGATTCCGCGGCGCACCCAGACGCGCAGATCTCCATCGGCCGCATGCTCGGTCTCGCCGCCGGAAAGCTCGGGGACAAGCTTGCCCAGGCTGGGGAACAGCAGGCCAAAGCCATGGTTTTGCGCGGTAATCTCCACGCGACGGCTTACCAGGTTCACGACCGGCTGGTTGCCACCGCGGTGACCGAATTTAAGCTTTTCCATCTGGGCGCCGCAGGCCAGGCTGATCATCTGATGGCCCAGGCAAATGCCAAAGACCGGCACCTTGCCGATCAGCTGCTGCACCTGCTCGTAGGTCTCCACCACGGCGTCGGGGTCGCCGGGGCCATTGGACAAAAAGACGCCGTCGGGATTCATGTCGAGCACCTCACTCGCGGGCGTGTCCCACGGCACGACGGTAAGGTCGCAGCCGGCGCGGACCAGCCCCTCCAGAATGCCGCGCTTCACACCGCAGTCGTAGGCGACCACTTTGTGACGGGCAGGAGCGGCAACCGCAAGCGCAAAGTCATGCGTGGCAGGCAGGTCGGCGGCCACAAACTCGTGAGGTACGGGGCAGCTTACGGTCTTGACCAGGTTCTCGCCTACCAGCGTGGGCGCTGCGGCCAGACGCTCGGCAAGCTCGTCGACGTCGAAGATCTCGGTCGAGATAATGCCCATCTTGGAACCATTGTCGCGCAGATGGCGCACCAGGGCGCGGGTGTCGACACCTTCGATAGCGACGATGCCGTGAGCGCGCAGGTACTCCGGCACGCTGACGGCCGAGCGCCAGTTAGAAGGCGTGGCGCACATGTCGCGAACGATCATGCCGCGCATAGCCGGAGCGCTCGCAGGGCGCACGTCGTCGCCGGGGAAGGCCGACTGGACGTCGGTCTCGTCGATACCGTAGTTGCCGATCTGCGGATAGGTCATGGTTACGATTTGGCCGGCATAACTCGGGTCGGTCATGACCTCAAAGTAGCCCTCGAGCGAGGTGTTGAAGCAGACTTCGCCGGTCGCGGTGCCCGCGGCGCCGCATGCACGTCCATAAAAAATGGTCCCATCCTCAAGATACAGGATGCAGGGACCGCAGGTGCCCTTGCTGGTTTTGGCCAGCATGCGCTGGCAAAGCTCGCTGGGCGCGAAGGTGCGGGCGGCAGCGCCCGCGGTATGGTTGTTCGCCATAATTCTCCTTCCCGGTCTCACAGGACCGGCTTAAAGGTGTGTAGTTAGGCCTCGCGGTATTGTAACCGCAAGTATGCCTCATGGCGTTAATTTCATTGAAATGTTTACGAAATGATAATTATGACTTTCTATGCATAATGATTTTTGAATCCCCGTCCCAGAAAAATCATCCCGCGTGGTCACTTGGCTCACGCGGGATGATGGCGTCTTATTTTTTCTTGTCCTGCTCCAGCAGTTCGGACGGTGAGCGATCGGGCTTGCCGCCGCGGAAAATCTCGCGGCCATGCAGACGATGCTCCAGGTCACGTTCGGCCTTTTCCTCGTCAATCTTGGTCTGGCTCACCACCGGGTCCTCAATCAACGACGACACCGAGTTCACCTGCTTCTGAATGCGCTCGGCGATGGTGTCATCCATACTCACGATGCGCATCTTCCAGTCGATACTCGTGGCGTTGGATGAGCTCTTGGTCCACACGAACGTCAAAATGGCGCTCTGGTGGCCCCGCGCGGGGAACATGCCAAAGAAGGAATCGTGCTGAATGTTGCTATCCTCGTCGATATAGGCGTGAACGTTATACACCACGCGGTCGATCTTATCGTTGAGCAGCGCGTTGGTCGCAAGCGCCGCGGCCTGGATCTGCCCGTTGGACAGCAGCTCGAGCTCGTTGGCAGACGATGTGTCCAACACCGTCACCTCGACCGTGCCCGTACGCTCATCGGCTTCATCGACGGTAAAGTCGAGCGGGAACTGCGTAAAGCCGTTGCCCCACTCAAGGCCGCCCTTCAGCGCCGTCGAAACGGTATCGACCGAAACGCTCTCGGACAGGTTGGCGGTATTCAGGCGACGCATCACGCCGTAGCCAATCTGCATGCCCACGATCAGCACCAAGATGCCGATAACCACGGCCATGGCAGTCTTCGTAATGGTATGGCTCACCTGCGAACCCGAAGGATCGTCCTCGGACAGCGGGTCGATATGTTTTGCCTGGCTCGCGCGGTCCTCGCTGCGCAGCTGCGCTAGCGCCGCTTTGTCACCGCGCTTGGCCGCAGCCTCCTTCTCACGCATGCGCTCGGTACGCTTTTTGGCGAGCGTGGGATCCAAGACGCCGGATGCATCGATTTCGGAGAATAACTCCGTCACTTCTTCCGGAGTCAAAGGGTTCTTGTCAGCCATAAACTTCCTGTCATATCAATCAGTCGAGCTCGTGCGCACGCGCACCTTCGAACTGCATTCGATAGTAACGGGCATAGGTGCCGCCACGGGCGAGAAGCTCCTCGTGCGTGCCACGCTCCACAACGCGACCATGCTCAACGGTCGCAATCTCATCGGCATGCTTAATGGTCGAAAGACGGTGGGCGATAATAATCGTGGTGCGGCCGCGTGCCAGCTCTTCGAGTGACTCCTGCACCGCCTCCTCGCTCTCGTTATCCAAAGCACTCGTCGCCTCGTCCAAAATCAGGATCTTGGGGTTCTTGAGAAACACACGCGCGATGGCAACGCGCTGCTTCTGTCCGCCCGAAAGACGGCTGCCGCGCTCGCCCACCACGGTGTCGTAGCCCTGCGGAAGCGACTCGATAAAGGCATCGATGTTGGCGCGACGGGCGGCCTCGGCGATCTCTTCTGCCGTGGCGCCCGGCTTGCCGTAGGCGATGTTCTCGCCAATCGTACCGTCAAATAGATAGACATCCTGCTGCACCAGGCCGATGGCGCGGCGCAGGCTCTGCTGCGTCACATCGCGCACGTCCTGACCGTCGATGCTAATGGATCCGGTAGCCACGTCATAAAAGCGCGGCAGCAGCGAACAGGTTGTGGACTTGCCGCCGCCCGAAGGGCCAACCAAAGCGATGGTCTGCCCGGGCTTGATGGACAGGTCCATATGGTCGATAACGGGACGCTCGTCGGCATAGCCCTCGCCCAGCTCGACATCCTCGTAGTTAAAGCACACGTCGTGATACTCCACGGCGCCGGCGGTCACCTGCAGATCCGTAGCGCCCGGCTTGTCCTGGATATCCGGCGCCGTCGAGAGCACCTCGTCCATACGCTTAAAGCCGGCGATAGCCTTCTGATACGTTTCGGCCGAATTGACGAGCGTCTCGAGCGGCGTGCAGAACAGCGAAATATAGAGTGCAAAGGTCGCCATATCGACCGCCTGCAGCTGTCCCTGGGCGACCAGCCAGCCGCCCAGCAGCACCACGATCACATAGAGCACACCAGAGAGCAGACCATACGTCGCGGTATAGACGCCCATGGCGTGATACATGTTCTCCTTGGACGAAAAATAGCGATTGTTGGAGGCGCGGAACTTGGCACGCTCGGTCTCCTCGTTGGCAAAGCTCTTGACCACGCGCATGCCCGCCAGCGAATCCTGCAGCTGCGCATTGATGCCGCTGATCTTTTTGCGGTTGTCGCTAAAGACCTCGCGCATACGCATGTTCTGCCAAAACATGATGACCGCAAACGCCGCCGTCACCACGGCCATGGCGAGCGCCAGCACCGGGGCGATGGTAAAGAGGATCACAAACGAGCCGATAATCTCGATACCGCAGATGATGATCCACTCGGGTACGTGGTGCGCCGCCTCGCAGATATCGAACAGGTCGTTGACCACGCGGCTCATCATGTCGCCCGAGCTGTTGCGATCGAAGTACGCAAAGCTAAAGCGCTCATACTGGTCGAACAGGTCCTCGCGCATTTTGGACTCCATACGCGCGCCCATCACGTGACCCCAATAGCTCACAAAATAGCGGCAGGCGCAGCGGACGGCATACATCAGCACCAAGCCCACCGCGATCATGCCGAGCGCCTGCATAATGGCAGCCTGACCCTGAGTAAACAGCCCACCGGTCAAATTGCGCAGGATAATGGGGAACGCCAGGTCAATGGCGGCAAGCACCAGAGCACAAACAGTATCAGCAACAAAAAGCCCCATCTGGGGCTTGTAGTAAGAAAGAAACCTCTTCAGCATGTGATCCTCAAAGAAATATCAGCAACGTAAGGCCCTGGGACAAAGCAATCAGTAGTACTTGTCCCAAGGCTATCCCCACTCGTTAAAGCTCCGCGCCCCCAAGGCGGTGCGCGATGCTGTCGCAGGCAAGCGCGCCTACGACGGTCTTGGCGTCTTCGATCTTGCCGTCGAGCACGGCGTCGATCAGCTCGTGCAGCGGCACCAGGTCCACGTTGACAAACTCGTCATCATCGGGGTTGGGCGCATCAAACTCGAGCTTGGTAGCCAAGTAGATGTGGATGATCTCATCGCAAAAACCGCAGGACGTGACAATCGACGTCAAAAAGCGAATACGACCAGCCTTAAAGCCCGTCTCCTCATGCAGTTCGCGCTTGGCGCAATCGAGCGGGTCCTCGCCCGGGTCGAGCTTGCCGGCAGGAATCTCGACCGTCACGCGGTCGATGGCGGTGCGGTACTGACGCACCAGTACGATCTTGCCGCTCTCGGTCAGTGCCACAACGGCCGCCGCACCCGGATGGCGAACGATATCGCGGGCGCTGCGGTGACCGTTGGGCAGCTCAACCTCAAGACGGTGGACGTCGAGGATCTTGCCCTTCCAGGCGCACTCCTCCGAAAGAATCTTCTCGTGCAGCTCGGCATCGTGCGGGTCGTCGTCGCCCAGCACCAGCGCCGGCTCGTCAGCGACCTCGCCACCAGGCTCGCCCTCGGCGTGCCCATACATGCGGCTGTCCTCTTCGACGATCTGCGCGTCCACGAGCTCTTCGTTCTTCTCGTCCATCCGTCTCATTCCTCTCGGATTTTAGGCATCCCAGGCGTCGCGGCCGCGCAGCGCGCGCAGGCCGATATCGTGACGCAGGGTCTTGCCCTCAAAATCAATCTTCTCGCAGGCCTCGTAGGCAAGGTTGCGAGCGTTCTCGAACGTGTCGCCCAGAGCGGTCACGGCAAGCACGCGGCCACCATTGGTCACGAGCTGGCCGTCCACCACGGCGGTGCCCGCGTGGTACACGGTCACGTTCTCCATGGCCTCGGCATCGGCGATACCGGTAATGACCTTGCCTTTCTCGTAGCTGCCGGGATAACCCGCACTCGTCAGGACAACGGCCACGGCCCACTCGTCACGCCAGTCGAGTTCAATCTGGTCGAGCTCGCAGTTGGCACAAGCCAACATGACCTCGACCAGGTCGTTCTTAAGGCGCGGCAGAACGACCTGCGTCTCGGGGTCGCCAAAGCGGGCATTGAACTCCAGCACCTTGGGGCCGGCAGGCGTGAGCATAAAGCCGCCGTACAGGCAGCCGCGGTAGTCGATACCCTCGGCAGCGAGCTCGGCCACGGTCTGCTCCATGACCTTCACCATGGTGGCGAGCTCCTCATCGGTCACGATGGGCACCGGGCTGTAGACGCCCATGCCACCGGTGTTGGGGCCCTTGTCGCCCTCGAGCGCACGCTTGTGGTCCTGCGAGGTGGCCATGGGGCGCACGGTCTTGCCGTCGGTAAAGGCCAGCAGCGAGCACTCGGGACCAACGAGCATCTCCTCGATGACCACGGTATTGCCGGCATCGCCAAAGGTGCCGCCAAAGCACTCGCGCACGGCCTCCTCGGCCTGATCAAGTTCGGTCGCCACGATAACGCCCTTGCCCGCGGCAAGGCCGTCGGCCTTCACGACCAGCGGGGCGCCCTGCTCGCGCACGTAGGCGAGAGCCGAAGCCTCGTCGGTAAACGAGCCGTAGGCCGCCGTAGGGATACCGGCGCGCTCCATGAGCTGCTTGGAGAACAGCTTGGAGCCCTCCATCTGGGCGCCCTCGGCACCCGGGCCAAAGCAGGGAATACCCGCCGCGCGCACGGCGTCGGCCACGCCCGCCACGAGCGGAGCCTCGGGGCCAATTACCACAAGTCCGCATCCGTGGCTCTGCGCAAACGCCGCCACGGCCGCAGGATCGCAGTCGTCGAGAACAACGTTCTCGCCGCAGCTCGCGGTGCCGCCGTTGCCCGGCGCAATGTAGAGCTTGCCGGCGCGCGGTGATGCTGCGAGCTTGGCTGCCAAAGCATGCTCACGGCCGCCGCTGCCCAACAACAGGATGTCGATGGTTTGAGTGTCCGCCTTCAAGGGTGCCTCCTCTATGGATGAACGGCCCGCTCCGCGTGAGCCCTTTGCAAGCAAATATACCCCTCGGCCGCCCGCTTGGGCTGCAAAGGGGTATATCGCAATAACCAAATAGTCCCGATTACTTCCAGAATCGGTTGATGATCTGCTCGCGACCAGCGCCAACGCCAATGAACGTCACGCGGGTGTGTGCCAGATCCTCGATAAACGCCACGTAGTCCTGAGCCTCCTGCGGCAGCTCCTCAAAGCTGCGGCAACCGGTGATATCGCACTTCCAGCCAGGGAGCTCCTCGTAGATGGGCTTGACATGCTCAAAGCGCACCTGGTGTTCGGGCACGCTCGTGTAACGCTCGCCATCGACGTCGTAGGCAACGCACACCTTGATGGTGTCGAAAGCCGAAAGCACGTCGAGCTTGGTCACGGCGATGTCAGTGAGGCCGTTGACGCGCGAGGCATAGTTGGCGATAGGGCCGTCAAACCAGCCGCAACGACGACGGCGACCGGTGGTCACGCCGTACTCATAGCCCTCCTCGGTCAGCGTGTGGCCGGCCTCGGACTCATAGGAAAGCTCGGTGGGCATGGGGCCCGAACCGACGCGGGTGATATAGGCCTTCATGACGCCCAGCACGCGGTCGACGTTCTTCATGCCCACGCCAGAGCCGGTGATGGCACCGCCGGCGGTGCAGTTGGAAGACGTCACGTACGGATAGGTGCCGTGGTCGATGTCGAGCAGCGTCGCCTGGGCGCCCTCAAACAGCAGGTTCTTGCCCTCATCGATCATGTTGTTGAGCAGCAGGCTCGTCTCGGTGATGTAGGGACGCAGGCGCTCGGCCATCGGCAGGTACTCGTCGCAAATCTGGTCCACGGTGTAGGTGGGCAGGTTGTAGATGAGCTCGAGCTCGGGGTTCACGCGGGCGAGAGCGGTCTCCAGCTTGTCGCGGAACAGTGCCTCGTCCAGCATGTCCTGCATGCGCAGGCCAATGCGCGCCATCTTGTCCTGATAGCACGGACCGATGCCGCGCTTGGTGGTACCGATGTTCTTCTTGCCGAGCTTCTGCTCAAAGGCGCCATCCAGATCGATGTGGTACGGCATGATGACATGCGCGTTGCCGCTAATCTTGAGGTTCTTGGTGGTGATGCCGTCGGCCTCGAACATATCGATCTCCTCAAGGACAACCTTGGGGTTGACGACGCAGCCGTTACCGATCACCGACACGTGATCGGAATACATGATGCCGGAGGGCACCTGGTGCAGGCCGTACTTCTTGCCGTTGACGACGATGGTGTGGCCGGCGTTGTTGCCTCCCGAGTAGCGCACGACGGCATCGAAGTCGCCGGCGACCAGGTCGCAAATCTTACCTTTGCCCTCATCGCCCCACTGGGCACCGACCAAAACGGTTGACGGCATGTTTACTCCTTACATTCATGGACTGTCTACGCGCCACGCCGGCACGCAGAAGCACAAAACATTCCCAGTATACCCGTGCAACGGGCGCCTGTCCTACTCCTCGGCATGTGCCCCATCAAGCTCATAGAACTTGGTGGATGCCGGCAGGAACATCAGATCGACGTCGCCGATCGGGCCCGAACGGTTCTTGGCCACGACGATACGCGTAACGCCCTCGTCGGGTCGATCGTCGCGCGAGGCCTCGGCCTCGTCGGCGGAGCGGTCCAAGAACATAACGATATCGGCGTCCTGCTCGATGGAGCCCGATTCACGAAGGTCGGAAAGCTGCGGGCGCTTGCCGGTACGGGATTCGACCTGACGCGAGAGCTGCGACAGCGCGATGAGCGGGATCTTGAGCTCCTTGGCCATGATCTTCAGACCACGCGACATCTCCGAAACCTCGACGGTACGGCTCTCGGAGCGGCGTCCCGGCGGAGGACTCACCAGCTGCAGGTAGTCCAGGATGATGATTGCCTTCTCCTTGTTATGGAGCATGCGGCGGCTCTTGGCGCGAATCTCGGTCACTGTGGTGCCGGGCGTATCGTCAATCAGAATATCGAGCTTGGACAAGGTCTGCGTGGCCTCGTTGATATTGGCCCACTGCTCGGGGCTAATGCGGCCCATGCGGAAGTCACTGATCGAGATCATGGCGTAGGCGCAAATCAGACGCTGGGCAATTTCTTTGCCCGACATCTCCAGCGAGAAGAAGCCGACGGTATAACCGGCAGCGGCAGCGTTGAGCGCCAGATTCAGGGCGAACGACGTCTTACCCACAGCAGGGCGGGCGCCGATAATGATGAGCTGGCCCTCGCGGAAGCCCATGAGCATGCGGTCGAGTGACGGGAAGCCCGTGGGCACGCCCGCAGCCTGACCACCGGCCTGACACACTTCCTCGGCCTCGTTATAGGCCTCAACCATAAACTCGGTCAGCGTCTTGTAGCTCGACTTGACCTCGCGTGCCGTGACCTTGAGCAGCTTGCTCTCGGCTAGCTCCACGACCTCTTTGGTGTCGGTGGGGGCGTTATATGCCAGCGCGTTGATCTCGTTGGTGGCGCCGATCAGCTCGCGCAGCATCGAATCGCGACGAACGATGGCGGCATGGTGCTGCCAGTTCACGAGCGACAGAGTCTGACCCATCAGCTCCAAAATGTAGGCCTCGCCGCCCACGGCATCGAGCTTGTTGATGCTTCGCAGGTAATCGATCAGCGAGATGGAGTCGATGGGAATGCGGCTGTTGTACATATCGACCATCGCGGTGTAGATGGTCTTATGAATGGGCCGGTAGAAATCATCGGGCTGCAGCTCGACCTGGGCCTCTTCGACCACCTCGGGCGATAGCAGCATAGCGGCCAGTACATTGGCCTCTGCATCTTGGTTTTGGGGAAGACCCAACTTTGAGCCGCGGTCCTCGACCGTCAGCCCCGTCTCCCTATCGTCATATGCCATGAGCATCCTCATTCATATCGCTTGCGAGCATCCATAGTATCAGCCACGGTCCCAAAACGCGCCGCGCGCCGCCAATCATCACCGAACCAAACGGATGAACGGTCCTGTATATAGGACTTCGACGCAACGTTCACCATGACACTCACTCAGCGCAAAAAACAAAAGGGCGCCCTGGTTTCCCAGAGCGCCCTTCTTAGAACAAGATTGTTGCGTTGCAGCAAATGCTACTCGGCAGCAGCCTCAGTCTCGACCTCGGCGGTCTCGGCCTCGGCGACCTCAGCGGCCTCCTCGACCTCAGCCTCGGCAGCGAGCTCCTCGGCGGTAACGCCGACGAGAACGACAACCTCGGCCTTGATCTCGCGGTACAGCGAGATGGCAACGGTGTGGGCACCGGCAACCTTGATGGGCTTACCGAGCTCGACGCGCTTGCGGTCGATGTCCATACCGAGCTGAGCCTTGATGGCGTCAGCGACCATAGCGGCGGTAACGGAGCCAAAGAGGATGCCCTCGTCGCCGACCTTGACGTCAACGGTGACCGTCTTGCCCTCGAAGGCAGCCTTGGTCTCGTTGGCGGTAGCCAGACGGACGGCCTCGCGCTTGGCGATGTTGTTGCGACGCTCGTCAAGCTGCTTGAGGTTGCCCTTGGTGGCGGCAACAGCGAGCTTCTTGGGGAACAGGAAGTTCTCAGCGTAACCCTGAGCGACCTCTACGACGTCACCCTCGCCGCCCTTGCCCTTGATCTCATCGAGAAGAATAACCTTCATGATGCGTCTCCCTTCTTAGCCGCGGTCGCGGTTGCCACGAGAGGAAACCACGGGGACGGTGTACGGCAGGAGAGCCATCTCGCGGGCGCGCTTGATGGCGTTGGCGATGTCATGCTGATGCTGCGTGCAAGCGCCAGTGACGCGACGGGGCTTGATCTTGCCACGGTCGGTCATGTACTTACGGAGAAGCTGAGTGTCCTTATAGTCGATGAACTCAGTGTTCTCCTTGCAGAACTGGCAGTACTTACGACGCGGCTGACGTGCAGAAAAATCATTAGCCATGTCAAAATACCTTTCATTTGGCAACTTCGGCGAACCGAAGCCGCCTCTCACTCAAAAATAGGTGAACAACCCTTAGAACGGGATGTCCTCATCGTAGACGTCGACCGCGGGCGGCGTAGCCACCGGCGCGGCAGGACGTGCTGCGGGCGCGGGAGCTGCGGGGGCGTAACCGCCCTGATCGTAGCCACCCTGGCCACCACGGGAGCTCATAAACTCGATCTCATCGACGATGACCTCAAGCTTGCTCCGGCGCTGGCCGTCGCGCTCCCAAGAGCTGTAGCGCAGCTTGCCCTCGATCGCGACCTTGTTTCCCTTTGCCAGGAAACGGCTCACGGCCTCGGCGCGGGTGCCGAACATGGTGCAGTCGACAAAGTTGGGATAGTCCTCCCACTCGCCAGTCTGCGCGTTGCGGCGACGATCGTTCACGGCAACGCCAAAGGACAGAACCTGGGTTCCGCCGGCGGTGGCGCGCAGCTCGGGATCGCGGGTGAGGTTACCGGTGATGTTCACTCGATTGATGCTCATAACTCACTACTTCCTCTTGGGGCACAAGCCCAGTCCAAAACGACAGTCTTACTCCTGGTCGTCGCGACGGACGATCATGTGGCGGACCACAGCGTCGGTGATGCGCAGGACGCGATCAAGCTCGGCGATCTGGGTAGGATCTGCGTGGAAGTTGATGAGGGTGTAGTCACCATCGGTGAGGTCGTTGATCTCGTAGGCGAGCTTGCGCTTGCCCCACTCGTCAACGGAGTCGACCTTGCCAGCGCCCTCAGCGATCGTGGTATCGATACGCTTCATAACAGCGAGACGAGTCTCGGGGTCGAGCGACGGGTCAACAAAGAACAGCAGTTCATAAGCCTTCATATTGTCACCTCCTCTGGGCAAATGTGGCTTCAGGTCGTGAAGGTGCGCCTGAAGCAGGAAAAGACTTGGTAATAATATCTTTCAACCTCCTAGGCTGCAAGAATATGCAGCTACAACCTCATGACCTCCACATATGCCCATACTCGCACGACGTTTCATGCGCATTCCAACCAAATGCTGACCAAAAGCTTGACGGATCTGTGGACAAGATACGGTGCCGTGAGGACAAGCTGAGCCAAGTCGCAGGTCAACGGGCGCATGGTTGTGGTCGCAAAATGCATACCAGTGGCCCACAGCACCACCCAAAGATTTTTAAATTCATTGCCAAATCGCTTATAAATACCCCTTTTGAACAATTGAGTTGATCAACTACGCTGGTCGGAAGCCGTTTTTTGGCATCTCAAACCCCGCTGCAACGCCAAACGCGGCCAAGCGTTTTAAAAAATGCCAACTTTTCTGTTTGCACTTTGCGATTCCTCGTGTATACTGACTTTCGCATTTAACGGAGAGTTGTCCGAGTGGCCGAAGGAGCACGATTGGAAATCGTGTAGGCGTCAAAAGCGTCTCCAGGGTTCAAATCCCTGACTCTCCGCCAGTTAATTCCAAAGCAGGCCTTCGAGCCTGCTTTGTTTTTACCCCACGCGGAGGGGTGGCAGAGTGGTTGAATGCGGCGGTCTCGAAAACCGTTTGGCCTGTATAAGGTCACGAGGGTTCGAATCCCTCCTCCTCCGCCATTTTGGTTGAGAAAGCTCCCAAGAATGGGAGCTTTTTTGTTATCGAAATACGTCTCGATCCCACGCTTCCCCAAACATGTACGTCACCCTCCAAAACCGACATTTTTCGACATCTTTGGAGGCTGACGTACACGTTTGGATTGAGCTCACGGGAGCGGCACTATTCGGAAGGTGCCTCCTCGTCTCGTATGCTTTTCCAGTTGCGGATAAGTGCCTTGCGTAGTTCGTTTTGTTTTCTCTGGTACCCGGTGTCGGTACAGCGAGGCATGCCGAGTGCTTCGCGAATGTTGTTCATGGCGCGGTGAAAGGCGAGCTGACTACTGAACTGAGCCGAAGTGAGCGTAACGATTCGATATCCCATTTGGGAGAGAACGGACTCTCGCTCCGCATCTGCTCCCTTGCGCTCGAGCTCATCGTGAAAACCGCCCTTATATTCGATACCGAGCGCCCTGCGCTTATAGGTCACGAGCGCATCGATTTTGAGTGTTCGAGCTTTGGCGCAATGCCAGAGACGTTGAGGGATCTCGAGCGGTTTGTTGAGTTCGATACCTCGGATGCCAACGCCGCCTTCGCTTGTTGGGAGCGAGAGGGCGATTGCCGAAGCGGTCTCCATAGGCGAGGCCGAGTGATCGTAGATGTGCCTGAGCGCGAGCCGTGCACGTGTGGCACCGGGTTTGCCGGGGTGCCGATCGAGCAGTTTGGTTATTTCATCCTTGGAGGTAGTGGCTGGTTGCCCGGTATAAGGGTCGGCGGGATTGAGCCTCATGCGATAATCGCCGCAAACTTCATAGCCATATTCGAGATATTCGATCCTATCCATCCACCCGGCAGCGAGCACAAAGGTGAAGGCTTCGTCGGTGATGAAGATTCCGGGCGTCAACTCGTTAATATGCTCGTAGGGAAGATTTTGTCCAAGAATGTGACAAACGACGCCTTTGGTACGAATTCGCTCGAATTCGAATACAACCGCGATATCGATAGTCTTAAGCATATCGGACGGAATGCCGCAGTCGGTAAGAGCCTGTCGTATGCGCGCAACACGTTGCTGGGTGGAGATGCCTTGTGCGCCTATCTGGTAGTCGTGCCGCGCAAGAGACTGAACCAAATTCTGGGGTGCATGATGGACAAGCCATGCGGTTTTATGCGAAATGAGAACAGGGGTATCCATTGAGGGCCTCTCGCTCTGAGCCGGTATCCAACTCTTATGTCCGTTGAAGTGGGGAAATATACCGGATGTGAGTAAATCAACTCACTCATGCTGTGAGCTCAATCCAAACATGTACGTCCGCCTCCAAAGATGTCGAAAAATGCTGTTTTTGGAGGGTGACGTACATGTTTTGGATCCCTGGCATTCCAGCAATGCCATGTCAGCATCCGCTGCCAACCGTTTACCGAGCAATAGGGTCGCCAGGCCCGCCAACCATGTACTATGTACGGGCATTGTCTAAACCAGCAACCCAAAGGACCCCATCTTGCCCGTCGTCGCCACTATGACCGTTACCTCACACGCCACGGATGCCATGGTCGCCATCCCGTTTTGGCTCGAAATGTTCGCCGTCGTCGCGGCTTCAATCTCGGGCGTGTTGGTCGCGCGCGAGCACAAGCTTGACCTGGTGGGCGCGGTCGCGCTCGCGGTGGTCTGCGGTCTGGGCGGCGGTCTCTTGCGCGACATGACGCTGCAGGTGGGCAACGTCTACATCCTCAACCAGCCGATGGCACTCCCGCTTTCCATTGCCACGGCGGCCATCATCTATATTTTCCCGGCAATCGTCGACAAACCCGAAAAACTCATTCCCCTGCTCGACATCATCTCGGTCGGCATCTACGCCGCCACTGGAGCAGACAAGGCGCTGGTCTACGGCTTTGCGCCGGCGGTGTGCATCATGATGGGCTTTTTCACCGCGGTGGGCGGCGGCATGCTGCGAGATGGTTTTATGGGTGTGGTGCCGGGTATTTTCCAGCGCACCAACTTCTATGCCATCGCGGCTATCGCCGGATCGGCAAGCTATGTTTGCCTTGTCATGAGCGGCTTGGTCAGCAATGTCGTCGCACTGGTCGTTTGCGTCGTGGTGACCATGGGGCTGCGCTGGCTATCGCTACGCTTTGATATCAAAAGCCCCACCGAGGACGACATCGCACGCTTTTTGCACCGCAAAAAGTAGGTGGCGCGGCACGACCCTTCGAAATGCAACCGAGAGGCTCTTTTAGAGCGCCCGCGCGTTGGGTACCCTGTTAGGTATATGCCAAACACCTAACAAAAGGATCAACCATGGCTTTCAATCAAACCGCGGCGGCGCCGTCACACAAGATGCGTCGCTGCCTGCTTATGGCATTCGCGCTCATCGCGCTCGCGCTCACCGCTCTTCCCACGGCGTCATTTGCCGGCACGGACACGGCGGGCAACGTACTTGCAACCGACAACGACTCTAATCCGTCCGGCGTCGAGGGCGACCTGTACTGGGCCGGTCAGGCCCTCAACTTGGACGACGCCTCCATCGACCGCGACATAATTGCGGCAGGCGAGAGCCTCTCCATCCGCGACTGCACGGTGGGCGGCGCCATCCGCTTGGCGGCACGCACTATCGATATCGCCAAGACCACGGTTGATGGCAGCGTCACGGTCGTCGGTCAGCACGTTGTGCTCAATTCCGACAGCACCGCCAACTGTTTCTATGCGATAGGCGAGACGGTTGCCCTACGCGGCTCCACCAAGTCGGCAGCGCTTGCGGGCGATACGGTGACCATCGATGGCACCGTCGAGGGCGATGTCGAGGTTTGGGCCGACAAGCTCATCCTGGGCAAGAACGCCCACATCTCCGGCACCGTGAACGCGCACGTCTCCGAGGACCCCGAGCGTGCCGCAGGCGCCGAGGTAGGCGCGCTCAAGATCGACCGCACCGAGAACGAGGATACTTCCACCGTTAACGATGTCATCGGCGGTATCGTCGCCGCGGCACTCTCGACCTGCTTTGTCGCTCTGCTGCTCGAGCTCGTCTTTCCGCGCGCGACCGCCAGCGCCGCCGGCATGCTCCACCAGCGCCCCATGCCCCTGTGGGTGAGCGGTCTTCTGAGCACGATTGCTATCGTCCCCGCCGTCCTACTGCTGATTATCTCTATCGCCGGCCTGTCGCTTGCCGGAGCCCTCTTGTGCGGTGTTATCGGCATCGCGTTGGTGTCGAGTGCCTTTGCGGGGTGCGCGATTGCCCGCATGGTCGGACACAGCCAGAACCGCTACGCCATGGCAGCCGTTGGTGGCGTAATCGCAGGCGCCCTCACGGGGCTTCCCCTCGTAGGTGACTTCATCAGCGGCGTAGCCTTTGTCTTTATGCTCGGCTACGTTATCCAGATCATCTGGCGCAACGCCCACCTCAAGCCGCAGCAGCCGGCTAACATGCCAGGACTCCCCACCGCTTAGCCACCAACCACCACAAAGGTGCCAGGTTACTTTGCACCAACAAACGAAGCGGGGCACTCGGTCATGTCGACCGGGTGCCCCGCTTTTCTTGGAGGGTTCTCTAGTAACTTTTTCAAAACCAATGATCATCAGGTCGGTAGGCCTGTGCGTCACTCGCTACGGAGGCAGTACGCCATTGAGCAAGAAGGGCAATTATATTTCACGGCGACCTCCTCCCCGCTTGATGACGAGCGCGACAACAATAGCCGCCACTCCGATGGCAGCCAAAACCGCCACCAGTACCAACGTTCTATCTCCCGTCGAGGGCATAAAGCCTCGACCTGCTTCTTTGCTTGGGGTGTTGAGCACCGACAGCTCAATCGAACCCGTCCTGGCATCGGCGGTATCAACCCGCAGAGGGCTTTCGACCGATACGGTCACCTTGGGCTTCGCGGTCGCCACTTGTTTAACGTCCAGACCCTCAGCCGTAACCGTCACCGTACGCTTGCCCTCAAAGGCGGTGTAGCCCTTGGGTGCCGCGATTTCCTCGACGGTATAGACACCCGCGTCCACACCGCTCAATTCCACATGGCCATCCGCGTCCGTGGTGATGCACGCGTCGGCATCCGTCGACCACGAGCCGTCAGTCGTTAGGATGCGACCGCGGTCGTCGATGATGCGCAGTTTGGCACCCGCGAGCGGCTTATCGTCCGAGCTTGAGCGCTTGATCAGACCGAGTCCCCAGGTGTAGGCGCACGCGTCATCGCTCGGCGTGCGGGTGAAGCCGGCGTCGCCGGACTGGTCGGCAAAGGGAGAGCGCGGGTAGCGCAGGTAGACCTCGTTGGGGTTGCCCTTCGCGATGCCGTGGTTGCATGCGCTGTTGAGCGGCGCATTGTACACGGCGACCACGCGGGCGCCCGCGGTGAAGGCATCGGCCCCGCCGAGCGCGGCGATGAGGTCGCCGGTGCGCACGGTGAAGGTCTTGCCGTCGGCCGCTACCTTGGTGGCGCACTGGGCCGTGATGTCGGTCCAGCCCTTAGTGGGCTCGGTGCCGACGCGGCCGTCCTTGCCGGCCGAGACGGCGTCGAAGCCGCCGTCTGCGCCCGCCGCCACGTACACGCGCATGCTCGCGGCCACCTTGGAGGGGTCGAGCCCCGCGCTCATGGTGTCGACGAACCACACCGTATAGGTGTCGTAGGCGGTAAGACCCGCCGGGACCGTGGCCGAGAGGCGCCAGTACAGGTCGTCGGCGACCGTGGCGTCGGCGGCCTTCTGCCAGGCGGCGGTGCTGTCCTCCAGCACATGCTTGGCGACCTTGGGGGTCGCGGCCTTGGGCTTGACGGTGACGGCGCCGCCGCCCACCAGGGCCATGATCGGCGCGGTGCCGGCCTCGCCCTGGTCGATGGCGTCGTCGTCGGCGACGATGAGCCAGTAGCCGCAGGGCAGCTCGGCCGTCGTGCCCGCGTTGAGGGGAACAGAAGCGGCACCTGCATTGCAAATCGCACAGGCGAGCCTTGCCGCCAGAGCGGTCGACATATGTCCGTCGGCATTCAGCCACTCGGCAGCCTCTTGCGCCGTCGATGCCGAGCTATCAAACTCCGCATCATAAAGAACGGGAAGGACAGCCTGACGAGCTGCATCGCTCGCCCACGCCAAGTCCGTCGCGACCTTTTGATCGGAGCCGGCTTTATCGGTAACAGTTGCCGAAAAGAGCTGGTATGCATCGTATTGCGTCGCGACGTCGCCGCCAATCGTGATGGCTCCGGCATCGGCAGCACGGGCCGTCTCGGGCGACGCTGCAAAAGCGAGGATAGTCGTCATGGCCACCATCATGACGGTCAACAAGCGGCGGTGCAGTTTACTCACGGCGACCATCTCGATCAAGACCACGGTGGCGACGAGCATGCATCCACGTCGCGGCAAAACACAACAGCGAAGCGCCGGCAAGATATGTCATAGTCAAGCCAGCCCCGCCCGCCTCAGGTAGCGTAGTCGAGTACTTGTTGGTAAAGGTCGGCGGATTCTGAGAGCCATCGTTATAGGTAACTAGGGCGTCGAGCTGGTCCGTGCCATTAGTTACCTTAACCGTGACGTTGTACACGGTCCTGTCATAGGTGATGTGATCTTTAACATGGTCGACGGCGCCCTCGGGCTCGACCTCGGAGATGGTGTAGGTATAGGTTCCCGCCTTGTTGTACTTGACGTCAAAGGAGACATTTCCCTTGTCATTATTGGTCACCGTCTGGAGCACCTTGCCCTCGGCGTCCTTGAGCACGAACGAGAACTGCCCCGCCTTGAAAGTGCCACCTTCAAGCACTTTCTTTGCTTTAATAACCGCAGAGCCCGTTAGGCGATTGTCGTAGATCCAGATCTCGTCCTTTTTGTCATCGCCGATGATTTCGGAGTCTTTGACGATGCTCTTCGCTTTATTGAGCTCAGTTTGATACTCCTCATCGTCGGCATTACCCTTAAGCATGATCCACGTGGGCGCCGCCGCGGCATAGCCGTCAGGCGCTTTCGTCTCCACGAGCTGGTAAAGCACGCAATTTACCATCGCCTTGTCTTCTGCGCCAAACGAGATTTTGCCGTTGGCGTCGGTGGGGGCGGCTTCAAACTTAGTCCTTGCATTCTCGATACCCACCGTTGCAACCTGGTCCATATTCACGCTGTAGAGCGTAAACTCCGCACGCTCGAGCGTCGCACCGACCTGCTGGGCGTCATACTTGGTCATCGTGATGCCGTAGCCGTTGCCACCTGCGCTGGCAGAAGCTTTTTTAATTTCCCATGTTTGACCATCAGTCGCAGAACCGTCCTTCACACCCGTAAGCATGGCGGTATTGGATAGAGGAACCTTGTTGCCAGGGTTTCCGGTCGGGATAACCTCATACTCGACCTGGAGGTATTTCTTGTCGGGTACCTTAAGCGTCAACTTCGTACGCGAGCCAGTTTCATCCTTGACCTGCTCCACCTTCGACGAATAGTCCTTATCAGCCAGCGGTGACCAGGCACCATACACCCACTCATAGACCTTAAGCGTCGACGGCACCAGCGTGCACTTGGCATCCATGGTATCGACGAGCTCAAGGAAGTCGGTGCCGTTTTTAAGGGCAACGGCAGACTCGTTAACAAGAATGGTGTACTTAATGCGGTTGCTACTACTGACCTGTTCACCAGTCTTTTTGATAACGTTGTTCTTGATGGTGACGGTGCCACTGCCGGATTCGAACTTCTTGCTTCCCGACTCGGCGCTGGCCTTGTTGGCGAACTTCACCTCGTTTGTGGAGGTATCGAGCTCACCGCGCTTGACCGCCGTCTTGTACGTGAGCTTTGCGTAGCCGGCATAGCTTTCAAGCTCAGTCGTGGGGATGGAGAAGGTGACCGTATTGCCGTTGCGGCTGACGTTGTCGGCGGCGAGCGTCCGACCCGTAACGACCTCCTTGGCCTCGCCTCCGCGATGAAGCCCCGTATGTTTATCATAGGGGTTCTGCACGAGCGTATACTTTGCGGAATTCGCAACATAGCTCATACCATCCGGAAGGCTATCAACGATATTCAGCGGTTTCCCGCCCAGCTTTCCAGCTCCATAGTATTCGAACTCGCCATTTGCGCCCTTATTACCCTTTTGGCGGTTTGCATACACCGTCCAGTCGACGATCCAGGCGCCCTTCTCATCCGAGCCGTCAACGGTATGCCAATCGAAGTTCTCAACCCAAGACACCTTCGACTCCGTTTCCGGCTTCTCGACCGCGGGCGCCGTTTCTTGGTTGACAACGTACTTGACGGGTTCGGTGAACGGCCACTGTAGTCTCAGGCCCGGTGCTTCGACCGCTGCGAAGTTTGAGTACCAGCCCGACAGCGCTTCTGATGTGGTGTCGTAGGTGATAACGGCGTAGTCCTCGTTCTCGAGAGCGGCTTTCACGTTGTCGGTAACGATGATTTTGAGGTCGTAGTTTTTCTTTGTTTCATTACCCGGATAGCTGGTCGTTGGTCTCCAGTCGGTGCCCGGAACCAGCTTGGTATTGCCGATTTTAATGGTAATGGAGCTTTCGTCGACACCAAGCTTCTGCGACCATGCCGACTGAAACGTGTCTTTCACCGTCACCTCGCCTGGATGGGCCGCATTGACGATCGCCTTCAGCGCGACCTTCGTCTCCCACGTCGCCCTGCCCGTCGTCGCCGCCTCATCGTATCTCACGAGCCTCTTGGCGATCGGCACAACACCCGTCAGCTGCGGCGTGAAACTGCCATCATCGCTACCGGAAACGGAGCCTCCGCGCTCGATGGCCGCGCTGTTGCGCACAGTGTCGTACGAGCTCGTGTCGTTCATCTTGGTGTGATAAACGATGCAGTAGGTGGCGTACTTATCCTCAAGGTTGTTCGGGAACGTATAGGAAAAGGAATTATCCTTAGGTTCAAGTTTTCTTTCACAAATCTTGACTCCGCTCGCCTCCGAGTCGCCTTTGTAAACCGTAAAGTTGCCCGTATACGTCTGTTTTCCGTCCAGATTATCAGTGAACATGTAGCCGCTCATGTCGGCCTTGAGCTTGCCTTGGTTGAGCTTGACCGTCCACTTGATGTCCGACGGCGTGCCTGAGCCATTGGACTTCTTGATCATGTCATAGCCGAATGTAACAGGCTCAGCCGTAGCTGTTCTGTTATCGCTGTCGCTTGAGCCAGCCCAATTCCACGTTGCCGTATTCTCAGCTTTGATCAAATCGCCGCCGTTCGCGGCAACGCCGCTCTTCAGCACCGTATCGTACGTGATCGTGTGGTTGCCCTGGGAAAGGTTGCCCAGGCTGTCGAGGGTTACGACCTGGCCGTCGATCATCGGCTGGGAGTCAAGCTTCTTGCCGTCGAGCTTGAAACTGTCGTTCACAAAGTCGAAGTTGTCGCCCAGCGTATCAGTGAAGCTAACGTCCGTAGCATACGACTCTACGGTAAGCGTAACAGTCCAGGTAACCTTGGCCACGCCATCTGCGCCCTGGGAGAAGGTCCCCGACTTCGTCCCCGTGACTTTGCCGTCCTTGGTAGGGATTTTGATCGTTCCCACACCAGGGAACACGACAGATGCGCTGCTGCCTGAGCCGGTGCCCTTGCCTGCAAGCTCGAACGAGAAATTGGCTCCGACATAAATCTCCGCAGGGTTTGACGCAAGCCAGTTTTTGTCAAACGCAAAGATGACCTTATTGTCCTTAATCTTCCACGTGCCAGCCTTGGCGGCAGTGGCTTCCGGACCCTCCATGAGGTCGCCGCCGTCGTTGTCGTCAACGACAATGGTGTCGGGCAGCTTATAGACAGCGATGTTCTTCTCGGGCGTAGGCGCCTTGCCGCCTTTGAATTGTGCCGAGAAAGCTCCATAGAGCGTCGAAGTGGACGTTACGGGATCCTCGAGCTTTTGAGTGTGGTGCTCATCGGTATACAGCCTGACATCAACCGTCGCCGTATCCCCATCGATCGCAATCGGATCGGGCTTCGCAACGTCATCGGCGCGCACGGGGGATGCGCCGTGAAAAACTGCGGCGGTGAGGCTAATCAAAATGAAGATCAGGGCCGCCATACCAAGCGACCGCGAGCGGTGTGCGTCCATAGTTGCCCCTTAATTCCTACAACACAGTGTGGAATACGGCGAATCGTCGGATCGAACACAAACCCCAACATCAACGAGAACCTACCTAGCGCATTGCAAGAACCCATTGGGGAGCAGTTTCTAAGACGGTTCGTCTATGCCACAATGCATAAAATACAATATAGATACCAGTCATGTAAACCGCAGGTAAAGAGGTCTTTTAATGTAATACCAGTTGATATTTATCTGTTAACGGTTTTGTATCAAAGCGGTTATATCCTGTGGAATTATGTATATGTTTAAACAACTTTACTTTGGCTGGAAAGCCGCTCGGGGGATAACCCCCTCCACCGTGGTGCAAAGTAACCTGTCCCCTTGCACCAAAAAGGGCGCCGACCATTGCGGTCGACGCCCTTTCTTATTGGCGGTTATAAGCCCCAGCGCTTATTTGTTGACCTGGCCGGCGCGAACGGCAGCCTTCTTGCGGTCGGTGGCGTTGAGCAGACGCTTGCGCAGGCGGATGTTCTTGGGAGTAATCTCGACCAGCTCGTCGTCGGCGATGTACTCCAGAGCCTCCTCCAACGAGAAGGTGCGGGGCGGCACCAGCTGGACGGAGATATCGGAGGTCGAGGAACGCTGGTTGCCCAGGTTCTTGGTACGCGCGATGTTGACGACCATGTCGCCGGCCTTGCTGCGCTCGCCCACGATCATGCCCTCGTAGCACTCGGTGCCCGGCTCAACAAACAGCTGGCCGCGCTCCTGCAGCGTACCCAGAGCATAGGCAACGGCCTTCTCGGTGGTCATGGAGATCATGGCGCCGTTCTGACGGTTACCAATCTCGCCGGCGTAAGGACCATACTCTAGGAAGGTGTGGTAGAACACGCCCTCGCCATGGGTGACGTTCATGATGCGGTTCTTGAGACCCATGATGCCGCGGGTCGGGATCTTGAACTCAAGGTGCGTCACGATGCCCGAGGTATCCATGCTCGTCATGATGCCGCCGGAGGTACCGAAGACCTCAACGACCTTGCCCGAATACTCGTCCGGGCACTCGACGACGGCCTGCTCGACAGGCTCCATCTTGTTGCCGTTCTCGTCCTTCTTAAACAGAACGCGGGGACGACCGACCTGGAACTCAAAGCCCTCGCGGCGCATGGACTCCATCAGGACGGACAGATGCAGGATGCCGCGGCCCGAGACCTCGACGCCGCTCTTGTCCTCGAGCTCCTCGATCTTCATGGTCACGTTGTTCTCGGCCTCGTTGAACAGGCGCTCCTTGAGCTGACGGGCGCCCACGATGTCGCCGTCGCGACCGACGAGCGGGGAGGTCGAAGCCTCAAAGACGATGGACAGGGTCGGCGGGTCGATCTCAATGGGCTCGAGTTCAACGGGGTTCTCGGGATCGGTGTAGACATCGCCGATATCGGTGCGGTCGATACCCACGACGGCGGCGATGTCGCCGGCGCCGACTTCCTGGCACTCGGTGCGGCCCAGGTAGTCGAAAGTAAAGAGCTGCTTGACGGTAGCGGTGGCGCTGGAGCCGTCATTCTTCACAACCAGGATCTGGTCGCCCTGGTGAATGGTGCCAGAGTACACGCGGCCGATGCCGATACGGCCAACGAAGTTGGAGTGGTCGATGGTCACGCACTGCATGGCCAGCGGGGCGTTCTCGTCAACCTCGGGCGCGGGCATGTCGTCGATGATCATATCGAGCAGCGGATACATGTCCATGTTGCCGTCGTTGGGGTCAAGGCGGGCAAAGCCATTCATGGCGCTGGCGTAGACCACGTGCTCCATGGCAAACTCGAGCTGGTCGTCGGTAGCGCCCAGGTCGGCCATGAGGTCCAGGCAGTCGTTATAGGCCTTCTCGGGGTTGGCACCCGGACGATCGATCTTGTTGATGACGATCATGATCTTAAGGCCGGTGTCGATAGCGTGACGCAGCACGAAGCGGGTCTGGGGCATGGGGCCCTCAAAAGCGTCGACCAGCAGCAGGGCGCCGTCGGCCATACGCAGCACGCGCTCGACCTCGCCGCCAAAGTCGGCGTGGCCCGGGGTGTCGATGACGTTGATCTTAACGTCCTTGTACTCGATAGAGATGTTCTTGGCGAGAATCGTAATGCCGCGCTCGCGCTCCTGGTCGTTGGAATCCAGGACGCGGTCCTCGACCTGCTGGTTGGCACGGAAGGCGTCCGTGGCACGCAGGAGCTTGTCGACCATCGTCGTCTTGCCGTGGTCGACGTGGGCGATGATGGCGATGTTCCTCAGATTGTCTACGCGCATGTAGTTCCCCTATCTTCTATCTATACACAAACGGCACGCGTATGCGACCCGCCTAGCAACACAACGCTCGGCGGGAATATTGAGCCTTTTACCGAAAACTCGTTTATTTTAGCGATTTTAGATAAGAGGGGTTTCCTCACCTGCAGGTTCAGGGTCGCTCCACATAAAACCATCGCCGGCGCCCATGCCCTCATACAGCACATATGCCGAAAAACCACTCTCGAGCGTGGTTTCGAAGAAGCTCACGAGCAGAGCATCGTGATAGCCGCCGTCAATCTCGACGCAGCCGGTGTAGCCGATGGCATAGCGGGCGATACGGCCCAGGCCCTCGTCCTTAAGACCCATCTTGTGCTCGGAAATAAAGTTGGTGGCCGCCTCCAGGCACGCCTCTTCGCCATCCTCATCGAGCGCCGCCAGATATCGGTTGGAAGCAGCGTCCTCGATCGCCACAACTACGCCCGGATTCTCGCCGGCGGCAAGGTCGTCCAAGAACGCACCGATCAGATCGCACACCATAGCGTCGAGCTCGGCGGAGACGTTACCGGCGTCCTGCATATCCTGTGCCATCTTTAGACCTTCCCATCGAGTCTGGCGTCGTTACAGTTCTTGCGCCTCGGCGGCGATCTTAGCAGCGGCATCGCGGGCGCGCATCATATCCGCTGCACGCTTGTCGAGCACCTTGATCTGGCTAGTCAGCATGACTGCATCGACCACACCCCAGATCACGAGGCCCGTAGAGATCGAAAACCCAAGCGCACCAACTGTACCACGAAGGCGCGAGCAGATTGCCGCGACAAGGGCGGAGACGACAACCATCTTGATAAACGAGCCGCGGCGTTCGCGAAGCGTGCGGGCCTGCGTCACATAGGCAATGCGAGCCGCCTCAGAAGCCTCCGAGCGCATCTGGGCCTCGCGCGCAATGGCCGCCGCCTCGCCAGAAACTCCGGCACTCATGAGCGCGCACTCCGTCGCGTGTTTGTCGAGCATTTAAAAGTCATCGGGGGAGAGCGTATGGACGAACTCGTCGAACTTTTCGAACTCTTGCTCGTCGTCGACTTCCTCGGCGTGCGGCGATACGGTGCCCAAGCGATTCATGATGTCGTCTTCAACGAACATGGGGGCATTGCTGCGTACGGCAAGGGCGATGGCGTCGCTCGGACGCGCATCGATCCGATGCTCGTTGCCATCGGCCAACACGACAACCGTCGCGTAGAACACGGGCGGCTCGGCGCGGACGATTTCGACGCGCTCGAGCTTGGCACCCAGGGCGCCAACAGTATCGAGCAGCAGGTCATGGGTAATCGGGCGCTCGGCGCGTCCGCTGTCGATGCCGCGGCTGATTGCCGCAGCCTCAAACGAGCCGGTCTGGATGGAGAGGGACCGCAGCGGCGCGGGGGAATCCGACTTGCTGCAGCGCTCGCGAAGCACAATAAGCGATGGCACGGGACCGGCGGCCATGACGATGGTCTCTATGTCGACACGAACCATGGAACACCTCCGGTACGTAGCGGTTAACACGCGGCGGCCCGCCGCGTTGAATAGCTATACTACCCAAACTTTCGCGCAGCACACAAAACCAAAATGAGATTTATCGCAGACAAGAAAAAAGCCCCGAGGCAACGCCCCAGGGCTCTTCACGGTTTTGATGGTGGACCTGACAAGATTCGAACTTGTGACCTCCCGGTTATCAGCCGGACGCTCTAACCAACTGAGCTACAGGTCCATCATGGTGGAGGTTAGGGGGATCGAACCCCTGACCTCAGGCTTGCAAAGCCCGCGCTCTCCCAGCTGAGCTAAACCCCCACGGAGACAGTAATAAACACCCCAGCGGCGACTCGGCTCTCGCTGGGGTGTTTATTGCGAAAGAAAGTGGTGGACCTGACAAGATTCGAACTTGTGACCTCCCGGTTATCAGCCGGACGCTCTAACCAACTGAGCTACAGGTCCATCGCGCAAGGGATATATTAGACGAGTCGTTACGCGCGCGTCAACAACTTTTTTGAAAATCTTTGGAGGGTGTGTCAGACGGCTGGGCGAGATGGGTTAGGTTTGCTGCTCGGGCAGTCCTGCGCAAGACGAAGGCCAATTTAATTGGCCTTCTTTTCGTGCTTAACTCGCGACAAACATAACCCATCTCGCCCAGCCGTCTGACACGGGGTTCCAATCTTGTCAAAAAAGCGGTCGGCGCGCAGTGCGCCGACCGCCGATATATGGGGTCTGATGATTTTTACCAGCTAGAGCCTCTTACTCGTCTAGGAGATCTTCTGGCATGTCGTTGCCATCGCCTAGATCGACTGGGGCTTCTTCGGGGGCAGAACCGTCTTCTGTTGCTTCGCCTTCGGGCTTCTCTTTGGCTGCCGTCATGCGGGCTACGGCGCATACGCGGTCGTTGTCGTCGACGGTCATCATCTTGACGCCCTGGGTGGCGCGGCCGGTCTGGCTGATCTCGTCGGTCTTGACGCGAATGACCGTCGCACCCTCCGTCACGATGAACAGCTCGTGCTGCGGGCCCACCGTCTTCATGGCCGCGAGGTTGCCCTTGCGCTCGGTCATTTGGATGGTGTAGACGCCCTGGCCGCCGCGATTCTGCTCTGGGTAGTCCGCGACCGGCGTGCGCTTGCCGTAGCCGCGCTCGGTGATGACGAACAGATCGCCGTTGCCGTTAGTGACTTCCATGCCCAGAACGCTCACGCCGTCCTTCATACCGATACCGCGAACGCCGCTGGTATCGCGGCCGGTGGCGCGCACCTGCTCCTCGGAGAACATGATCGCCTTGCCCGCGGTGGTGGCTAGGATAATCTTGTCACCCTCGCGCACGCGGCGCACGTTCAGCAGTGCGTCGTCGTCGCGCAGGTTGATAGCGATCAGGCCATCACGGCGGCTACGATCGTAAGCGCTCATCACGGTCTTCTTGACCATGCCGCTCTTGGTGGCAAACATCAGGTACTCGTCGGCCGGGAACTCGCGGCAGCTGATGACGCTCGCGATCTTCTCGCCCTCCTCGAAGGGCAGCAGGTTGACGATCGCGGTACCGCGCGCCTGGCGCGTACCCACCGGCAGCTCGTGCACCTTCAGGCGATAGACCTTGCCCTTGCTCGAGAAGAACAGCACATACTCGTGCGTGGACGCGATGAACATCTCGTCGATAACATCGTCCTCTTTGAGGTTGACGCCCGACACGCCCTTGCCACCGCGCTTCTGGGCACGGTAGGCAGCCACCGGGATACGCTTAACGTAGCCGGTGTGGGTGATGGTCACGACCATATCCTCGTCGGCAATGAGGTCCTCGACGTCCAAGTCCTTCTCAACCTGGCTGATCTCGGTGCGGCGCTTGTCGCCAAACTTCTTGGAGATCTCGCGCATCTCTTCCTTGATGACGCCCAGAATCTTCTCCTCGTGCGCCAGCAGGTCCTCGTAGTAGGCGATGGCGCGGCGCAGGCCGTCCAACTCTTCTTGGATCTTGTCGCGCTCCAGGCCGGTCAGGCGGCGCAGCTTCATCTCGAGGATGGCCGTGGTCTGCTCGGGCGTAAAGCCAAAGCGTTCGATCAGTCGGCTGCTGGCCTCGGAGTCGGTCTGCGAGGAGCGGATGATGCTGATGACCTCGTCGATATGGTCAAGGGCCATCAGGTAGCCCTCGAGGATATGCGCGCGGGCCTGGGCCTTCTTAAGGTCGAAGCGGGTGCGGCGGGTGACGACGTCGACCTGGTGGTCGATGTAGTGCTGCAGCATCTCGCGCAGGCTCAGGCATTTGGGAACGCCGTTGACGAGTGCCAGGTTGTTGGCGCCAAAGGTCGTCTGCAGCGAGGTGTACTTATACAGATTGTTGAGCACGACCTGCGGAATGACGCCCTTCTTGAGCTCGATGACCAGACGGATGCCCTTCTGGTTGGACTCATCGCGCATATCCGAGATGCCCTCGATGCGCTTGTCGTTGACGAGCTGGGCGATCTTCTCCTGCAGGGTGCCCTTGTTGACCATGTAGGGAATCTCGGTAAAGACCAGGCGGCTGCGGCCGGTCTTGGTGGACTCCACGTGTGCCTTGGCACGCACGGTAATGGAGCCGCGGCCGGTCTCGTAGCTCTGCTTAATGCCGGCGCTGCCCATGATGATGGCGCCGGTGGGGAAGTCCGGACCGGGCATGATCTGCATGAGCTCGTCGACGGTGGCGTCGGGGTTGTCGATCAGGTAGCAGGTGGCCTCGATCGCCTCGGTGAGGTTATGCGGAGCGATGTTGGTGGCCATGCCGACGGCGATGCCCTGGCTGCCGTTGACCAGCAGGTTGGGGAAGCGCGCAGGCAGCGCCACGGGCTCGGCGAGCGATTCGTCGTAGTTGGGCTGCCAGTCGACGGTATCCTTCTGCAAGTCACGCAGCAGTTCCATGGCGGGCTTTGCCAAGCGGCTCTCGGTGTAACGCATGGCCGCCGCGCCGTCGCCGTCGATGTTACCGAAGTTACCGTGACCGTCGATGAGCGGCGTGCGCATGGAGAACCACTGCGCCAGGCGGACCATGGCCTCGTAGACCGCGAAATCGCCATGCGGGTGGTACTTACCGATAACTTCGCCGACCGTCCAAGCTGACTTCTTGTGCGGGCGGTTGGGGTAGATGCCGCTCTCGTTCATCGCGTACAGGATGCGGCGGTGCACCGGCTTTAAGCCGTCGCGCACGTCCGGCAGGGCGCGCGCCGTGATGACCGACATCGAATACTCGATGAACGACTGCTTCATCTCGCGGCCAAACTCCGAAATCTGGAGCTGGCCGCCGTTGATATCCTCGCCGGCCGAGGCGCCACGGTCGACTTCACCAAAGCTCTCCTCGAGCTCGGCGTCGTCTTCTTCCTCATCATCATCGGCATCGGGGTTATAGGCGTCCGGGTCGCCGTCCTCGCCCTGCTCAGCACGGGCAAGCAGGCGCTTCAGATCATCGGGCATACCGGCATCGCCGGCCTCGTCCATACCCTCGTTATTGTTGATATCGTCTGCCACGTTACCTCCTCATGGTTTGCGTGGTCCATTAGTTCCCAACCACGGAGACGGCTTTTCCAGGTGCCGCAGATTCGCCCGAAAGAGGAGGGAAGTGTACTTGGGTACGCGACCGACGATTGAGGGCGAAGGTGCGGTGGCTGGGAAAGCCGCAGGGATTAGGCGTCTAAGAATCGTGCGTCATGTGCATGCTTTTCAATGTACTCGCGGCGATAGCCGACCTCGGAACCCATCAGCTCGCGCACGGCGCGGTCCGCCACCACGGCGTCCTCGATCGACACACGCTGCAGGATGCGGGTCTTGGGGTCCATCGTCGTCGAGGCGAGCTGCTTGGGGTCCATCTCGCCCAGACCCTTGTAGCGCTGGACGGTATAGCCCTTGCGCTTTTTGGTAATCTTGCCGTCCTTGGCCTTGCCGTCCTCGTCGTTATCGTCGGGGTTCAGGCCCAGGCTCTGGATGGTGTCACGCAGGATCTCGTCTTCGGGCTGGCGGCCGTTGGGATACACGTAGTGGATCTTGTTGCGCACCTTAATGCCAAAGATGGGCGGGCAGGCAACATAGACGTAGCCGGCATCGATCAGCGGACGCATGTACTTGTAGAAGAACGTCAGCAGCAGGATGCGGATATGCGCACCGTCGACGTCTGCATCGGTCATGATGATGATCTTGTGGTAGCGCGCCTTGGTGATATCGAAGTCGCCGCCGTCGCCGGCACTCGTCGTGACGCCGCAGCCGATCGCGGTAATCAGCGACTGGATGGTGTCACTCGAGAACGCGCGATGGTCACCAACGCGCTCGACGTTCAAAATCTTGCCGCGCAGGGGCAGAATCGCCTGGATGTCTCGGCGACGGCCGTCCTTGGCCGAACCGCCTGCCGAGTCGCCCTCTACGATGAAGAGCTCGGTCAGCTCGGCATCGCGCACCGAGCAGTCGGCGAGCTTACCGGGCAGGGACGCCGTCTCGAGCAGGCTCTTGCGGCGGGTCGCCTCGCGCGCCTTGCGGGCGGCATTGCGCGCCTTGCAGGCCTGCTGCGCCTTCTTGACGATCTCGCGAGCGGGCTTAGGGTGCTCCTCGAGGTAATCGGCAAGGCCGTCGGTCACGATCTTGAGCGTCAGCGCACGCATATAGGAGCTGCCGAGCTTGGCCTTGGTCTGGCCCTCAAACTGCGGATCGGGCAGCTTGACCGAGATAACGGCCGAAAGGCCCTCGCGCACATCGTCGCCGGTCAGATTGGCGTCTTTTTCCTTGAGCAGGTTCTGCTTGCGCGCATAGTCGTTGATCACGCGGGTGAGCGCGGTGCGGAAGCCCTCAAGGTGCATGCCGCCCTCGGGGGTGTAGATGTCGTTGGCAAACGACATGACGTTCTCGCCGTAGCCGCTATTCCACTGCAGGGAAACCTCAACCTCGCCCATCTTGGCCACAGGTGCGTCCGGGTCCGATTTGCCCTCGATGTAGATAGGCTCCTTAAAGGCCTCGGGGACGTCCTTGCCCTCGTTAAGGAACTTGACGAAGTCGATGATGCCGCCCTCGTAGCAAAACTCCTCCACGTGGGGAGTAGACTCGCGCTCGTCAGTCAGCACGATTTTGAGGTTCTTATTGAGGAACGCCGTCTCCTGCAGACGGTTGTGCAGCGTATCGAAATCGTAGATGCATGTCTCGAAGATCTCGTCGTCGGGCCAGAAGGTGACGGTGGTGCCCGTCGAATCCGAGGTGCCCACGACCTCCATCTTCTTAACGGTCTTGCCGCGCGAGAACTCCATCTTGTAGGTGTTGCCGTCGCGACGAACCTGAACGACCACGCGCTTGGACAGTGCGTTGACGACGGAGATGCCAACGCCGTGCAGGCCGCCCGAAACCTTATAGGCCGAGTTATCGAACTTACCGCCGGCGTGCAAGATCGTCATGACGACCTCGAGCGTCGGGATCTTTTTAACAGGGTGCTCGTCGACGGGGATGCCGCGCCCGTTGTCGACGACCGTGATGGAGTTGTCGGCGTGGACCGTCACCTGGATCTCGGTGCAGAAACCGGCCATGGCCTCGTCGACGGAGTTGTCAACGATCTCCCACACCAGGTGATGCAGACCGCTGGCGCTCGTCGAGCCGATATACATGCCCGGGCGCTTACGAACGGCCTCGAGACCTTCGAGAATCTTAATCTCGCCGCCATCGTAATCGTTTTCGTTTGCCACACGTCCTCCTTCAGTCAAGAAAATGTGTACAGCCTTACTAGTTTATCGTAAAAAAATACCCTCGGGAACGAGGGTATTTGGCTCTACAAGGCCACCAGATGCGATTTAAGGCTCTTTTTTGCTTTCTACGCCCTTGGCCCACTCGGCACTGGCTCTCATGGCATTCTCGAGGGCCTCGCGCAGTTTTTGGTCTTCGATGGGCGCCACTTGGCGCTCAATCTCGGTGCGCTCGGCCTCACTTAGGTCGGCGTGCGGGGCCGGCGGGCGCTCGGTCGTCGCCGGGCGCAGGCGCTGCTTGGCGGCGGGCGGCGTGTGACCCGGCGCGGTGGTTTTGAACACCAGGCCGTCCACATGCGCACCGGCGCGCTCCATGCGCGCGCGGATGATCTCGCGCAACAGCGTCATTTCCTGCGTCCACGAGGGCGAATCGAGATATACCAGCAGCTCATTGGACTCGGGCAGGTAGCGCAAGCCCGTCACATGCCGCCCCTCGCGCGTGCCCGAGCACACCGCGTTCCACGCGCGATAGACCGCGCGCGACTCCTCGGCAGCCTCCATCTGCGCGCGGCGCTCAGGTGTCGCGGCCGCCAGGATGCGCTGACGCTCTGCGTTCAAAAATCCACTGAAGGCAACCGTTTCGCTCTCGCGCTCGTAATTAGCACGTCTCACCCATGCTCACCACCTTGGCTCGATCAAGCAGGTCATCGGTAAAATACCCCAGGTTGGTCGTGGTTATGACCGTCTGGATATCATCGCCGATCAGCCGCAGAAAAGCACCGCGGCGTTCGCCGTCGAGTTCGCTCATCACGTCGTCCAAAAGCAGCAACGGGGCGGTGCCCAGGACATCGCGAGCCACGGCCACCTCCGCCACCTTCCAGGCCAGAACCAACGTTCGCTGCTGACCTTGGCTGGCAAATGAACGGGCGGAGCGACCCGCCACGGTAAACTCAATCTCATCGCGATGCGGTCCCACCAACGTCACGCCGCGGCGAATTTCCTCGTCGGCGTGCTCATCAAGGGCAGCCAGCATGCGCTCGTACGCCCAGCCCTTCAGCTCTTCGCGATCATCGACCTGGGGCAAATCCCCCAGCGTGGACGTATAGGTCACGTTGGCAGCCTCACCGGATGCCACTTGCCCGTAGGCAGTGTGCACATGGCCCGCCAGCCGGTCGAGCAGGGCCAACCGGTGCACAAGCAGGGCCGAGCCCGCGCGGGCAATCGAATCGTTCCACGCGCCGAGCATCTCGCGACAGCACCAGGTCTCCTTGAGCAGGGCGTTACGCTGGGTCACGCAGCGTCCATAGGTGCTCGCAAGATCGGCATAACGTGCGCTCAGCTGCATGCCAAAGTCATCGAGGGCGGCGCGGCGCACACTGGCGCCTCGCTTAACCATGTCCAGATGGTCGGGGCAAAACAGCACGCTCGGCAGAGCCCCGCGCACACCGGCGGCAGAGCACCTCTTGCCGTTGCGGCTAAACGAGCGCTTACCGTCCTCCACGCTCAATCCCATATCAAGCACGCGGCCGTCGCCCTCGAGCCTCAGCTCGACCTTGCACGAGCCCACGCCATCATGGACGAGCTCGGCTGCGGTCGGATGCCTAAACGAGGCGCCGCTCGTCAGCAGCTGCAGCGCCTCTATGAGATTGGTCTTTCCCGCCGCGTTGGGTCCCGCAAGTATCGTCACGCCCTCGTCCAGGGCAAGGCGATAACTATCGAAGCTGCGGTAGTGCGCGACGGAAAGATCGCGGGCGAACATGGTCATAGGGCGGTTGCTAGATGCGGACCGGCATAACCAGGTACAGGTAGTTGATCTTGTCGTAGGACTTGAAGATGCCCGCCTGCGAGTAGCTCTTGAGCTCCAGCGTGATCTCCTTCTCCTTGGACAGGGCATTGAGGCAGCCGAAGATGTAGTGGTAGTTGAAGGCGATGGTGCCCGACTCGCCCTCGGCCTCGACATCGATCGTCTCCTGCGCAAGGTCCTGGTCATTGGAAATGGAGGACAGGCCCATCTGCCCGTTCTCGACATCGATCTCGAACTTGACGGCGGGGTTGGCGCTCGCGATAACGGCCACGCGCTTGAGGGCGGCGTTAAAGGCGGCGACGTCAATCTTGACGCTCGTCACGCACGAATCGGGGATGAGCTGCTTGTAGTTGGGGTACACGCCCTCGATACGACGCGACACGTAGGTGGTGTTGCCGGCCTCAAAGACGACCTGGGTGTCGGTAGCCCCGATCATGATGGTCGCCTGGCTGGCCATGATGTTCAGTGCGTCGTTAAAGGCGTCAGCCGGAACGTTGAGCTCAAAGGAGCCCTCGAGGGTCGAGGTCTCGACCTGCGTATCGCACACGGCCAAGCGGAAGGAATCGGTCGCCACCAGGCGCACGGTGTTGTTCTCGACCTTCATGTGCACGCCGCCCAGGATGGGGCGAGCCTTGTCGGTCGAGGTGACGCGCCACACGCGGCCGACCATCTCGGACAAGATATCGGTCGGCAGCTCCACGGCACTCTCGATGGCATAGGCCGGAAACTCAGGGAAGTCATTGGCATCGAGCGTGTTCAGGCGGAACGAGCTCTTCTCGCAACTGATCAGCACCTGGCGCTCGGACAGCTCAAAGGTGACCGGGGCATCGGGGAGAGTCTTGGTGATATTGGAGAGCATCTTACAGGGGATAACCATCTCGCCCTCTTCTTCGACATGCGCCGCGATGCGATGACGGATCGAGATGGTGTAGTTAGAGGTCTGGAATTCCAAGATGCCGTCTTGCGCCTTGACGAGCACGCCCGACAGGATGGGAAGGGTGGATGCCGAAGCGACACCCTTCATAACGACGCCGATGGCTTGTGTAAGCGAGCTCTGGCTGACGGTGAACTTCATCTTTTAATACCTTTCTATAGATATAAATATCTTAATAATAGTAATAGCACTGACGAAACTGTTGATTACTCACAAAGACGCAGGTCAGACCCAGAAAGAGAATCGACAGCAACCTGTGTGCAACAGGGGTGGTTTTCCACGTTCAAAACCTGCGCAAAACTTTTCATCACCGCGGATTGGGTTTTAGACACCTTATGCCCGTGGTTTCGACAAGTTTTCAACAGGTGTCTCTATTTCCCTACGAGCGTAGTGTAATTTTATCGCGCAGCGACTTGAGGTCTTCGGTGACGGTGCGGTCTTCCTGGATCATCTTCTGGACCTTTTTGTAACTCGTGCTGACGGTCGAGTGGTTGCGGTTGCCAAATTCGGCGCCTACCGCCGTGGTCGTCATCTCGCACATTTCGATGGCCAGGTAGATAGCGATATGGCGTGCTTTGGCGATATTGGCGTTGCGACGCGGGCCGATGAGCTCCTCGTGCGTCACGCCGTACTGCTCTTCGATGACGGACTGAACCGTTTGCACGTTGATCTTTTTGGCCGATGTGTCGAAGTACTGGCTGGCGATGGCGTCGATATCGTCAAAGGTGAGCTCCCCGCCCTCGCGCTCGCGGTCGCCCGCCTCGCCGGCGCAGCGCTCGCAGAAGCTCTCGAGTTCGCGGATGTTGGTGCCCGACACCTCTGCCATGTGCTTAAAGTGCTCATCGGTCAGGTGCCCGCCGTCGCCCCCGTAGGCCGCCAACAGTGAGTCGTCGCCTGCCTCGGGAGCGGCGACGATGGTGTTCTCGTAATAGCGCTGCAAGATCTTGTATTTCATCTCGTAGCTGGGCTCTGCGACCAGGCAGAGCATGCCGGCGTTGAAGCGGCTGGTCAGGCGCTCGTCCATGCTCAGGTCCTTGGGGGCGCGGTCTGCCGCGATGACGACCTTCTTGTTGTTGCGGATGAACTCGTCCATGAGCTGGAAAAAGTAGTCCACGCTCGCGCGCTTGCCGATGATGTTTTGGATGTCATCGATGATGAGCACGTCCACGCCGTGGTACGCCTGCATGATGGGGGCGTTGCTCTTCTTTTGGCGGTCGAACTCGGTCATCAGGTCGTCCAGATATGCCTGGGAGTTGGCATACTTGACCTTGATCTCGGGCGACTTCTCGGCGAGCTCGTTTTTGATGGCAAGCAGCAGGTGCGTCTTGCCCAGGCCCGATTTGCCGTAGATAAACAGTGATGTGCATGTGCCGCGCTCGTCCGCGAGGGCGGCAAACTTGAGTGCCGAGCGATAGGCATGGCTGTTCTCGGGGCCGTAGACAAAGTTCTCAAAGGTAAATTTTGAGTTCGCGGCGAGCGGGGCTCCATCCGTATTCTGCTCGGCAGGCACGGTCGGTGCTGGCATGGGCGAAGCGGGGGTCGCAGCTTGCGTGGATTTAGTCGGCGCTCCGCCCTTCATCTGGTTCATCATGCGACGAAAATCGTCGGCCGAGAGCGTGTTCTTGATTGCAATGCCCGAATCCGCGCCCGCCGCTGCGTCGTGAGCGATGGGCATGTGCGTGACGGGTGCGTTCGTTGACGTCGCTACCGCGGTCGGCAACGGCGCCATGGTTTCACGGGAAACATCGCTGTGCTGGTGCTCGATTGTCGGCACGTCGCCTGCGGAGGCCGGCACCGCCGGGGAAGCAGCGGGAGCCGTGGCGGGCGCCGTCGCGGCAGCGGATTCCGTCGCGGCGCCTTGCGGTGCCACGATGTCGAGCGCAATCGGCGCAAAGGCGATTTCTTCTAGATAGGCCTCAATAGTCGGCTGATGCTTTTTGAGCTGCGCGATGGCAAAGCGCGAGGGGGCCTCGATCGTGAGCGTATCTTCGGTCAGGCTTATGGCGCGCGATTGCCCCAGCATGTTGATGAGGCGTGCATCTTGGCCGTCGCGCTGACAAAAGGCGATGGCATCCCCCAGGATGATGCTTGCTTCCTCGTCCACTGTCTCTCCCGTTCTTTAGCTCTGAGCTCGCACGCGAGCGGCGCCGAGTTCGGTCAGATGGTATTTCTGGCCATGCTTGATGACCAAGCCGGCCTGCGCCAAGTCATTGAGCGTGCGTGACCAAGTGGGGGCCGAGTTTCCAAACGCCCTCGCCAGATCGGTTGCACCGCACGCTTGATTTTGCGCCAGATAGCCCAGCGCGGCGTTGCCGCGGTCGCTTACGAACACGTCCGGTTGTGGCTGCGCATACTGATTTGCTGCATTAGGATACATCATTTGAGCTGCTGGTTGTTGAGAACTCTGCATCGGTGGCATTTGCTGTTGAAAACTTTGAGGCCACTGTTGGTAAGGCTGCGGAGGCATCTGCTGGGCCCAAGGGCTGTACTGCTGCTGCGGCATCTGCTGGTACGGCTGCTGATATCCCTGCTGGTACTGCTGCGGGAACTGCTGGCCATACCCCAGTGGCGGCATCTGCTGATATGGATATCCCTGTTGGTACGGCTGATAGCCCATTTGCTGGCCACCCGGTGCCCCCGTCGCCTGCTGCATTGCTGCTGCATCCTGATCCGCCAGCGGCACGGTCTCTGGCATGTTTGGCGGCATCGACATCGATGCCGCCTGGGGCTCTTGTGTAGGAAGCATTCCGGGATGCTGCATCTGCCCCACGGGGGGCTGCATCTGCTGCGTTGCCATGGGCTGCTGCGCAAAAGCTCCCGGCAGGGGATATGTGGGCTGCTCCGTCTCGGGCCGCACGGAAGCACCGCGTCCGCCGGCGCGCTCGATTTCCTGCACGCGTTTAGGGTCCAGGCTTACCGTAACCACGGTGCCGTTGCCCATGTTGTCCTCGATGGATACGGCACCGCCGGCGTTTTCCAAATACTCCTGCACCATGGGAAACCCTGCTCCGGTTCCACGGATATAGCGCTTCATCTTGCTGTTTGCGCTGGTAACGCCAAAGTCGAAAGCACGTTCCTTGTCGTCGATGCCGGGTCCTTGGTCAGCAAAGCGGATGGTGTCTCCGCCGTCCAGAATCGAGATGATGGGCTCGGCAAAGTGTGCGTGGATAAAGTTTTCGACAATCTCGCGGATGACCATGAGCGAGATATGGCCACCTTGTTCTTTCATGCACTGGTAGACGGTGTTGGTCGTCTCTTCCAAATACGTGCGGACATCTTGCGGATCAATGACGATCACCCGCGGTGTCGACAGCATGTCGTCATAGACGGCGATGCGCGCGGCGTACATGGCTTTTGGCGCCTGCGTGGTCGTCTGCTCGCCTTCCGCACGCTCTTCGCGCACGCCGGTGATGTGCTCGTTGTCGGGTGCCGGGTCTCCGGAATCGACCATGGTGTAAAAGTCGTCAGACATGCCGCTCGCAATCTTTCAAAAGGTTTCGAACAAATAGTAGCTCACCGTGCAACGTTTCTCATCTTTCGACAACTTTTCAAAACTTGTTGAAAACTCTGGAAAACGGGCGAAAAGTTCTCAACATTGCCAACATGACCTGTTGAAAACTCGATGAAATATCGTGAAAGGTTGCCATGAGGCGCAAATTTCGGTTGTGCTTATGGGGGAACCGTGTGAACTGCGCAACCTTTTACCTTTGATTTCTTGACATTTGAACATTGATTTCCCTACAATCTTCAAGCTCACGTGTCTATATCTGCGTCCGCGTCCCCGCGGACACTCGAAATGCAGCAGGAGGAACTTAAGATGAAGCGTACGTATCAGCCTAATAAGCGTAAGCGTGCCAAGACCCATGGCTTCCGTGCCCGTATGGCCACTAAGGGTGGTCGTGCCGTGCTCGCCCGTCGTCGCGCCAAGGGCCGCAAGCGTCTCACTGTCTAGCAGCGATACACACATCTCGCATGAAGACTATTAAGTCTCGGCAAGATTTCGAGCATGTGTTCAGTCAGGGGCGTCGTTTCAATCACCCTCTGATTCGAATGACCATATGTGAATCGGTTGGCGAAGGCGACTCCGGAAGGGTCGCCTTCGTTGGTGCTAAGCGACTCGGTTGTGCCGTCGTGCGCAACCGATCTAAGCGTGTGATGCGCGAGGCCGCCCGCAGCTGCGGATTTCCCGTTGCGGGTTATGACATCATCTTGTTTGCAACTCCCAAGACGAGGGTTTCCTCGCCGCAGGAGATGGACAAGGCGTTGCGTTCGCTTATGAAGCGCGCCGGCGTTGCCGGGGAGGAGCGATGAGCAATCACGTTTTGCGACGTGTTGCCATCGCTCCTATTCGCATATATCAACAGGTTATTTCGCCCTTATTGCCTGACGCCTGCATTTATTACCCAACGTGCTCGCAATACGCCATCCAGGCGATTGAGAAGCACGGTGTTTTGAGAGGCTGCTGGCTTGCCGTGAGGCGCATCGCTCGTTGCAATCCCCTGCACGTCGGCGGTTATGACCCTGTGCCCTAGCGGGCACTCGCTATCGGAGGAAAACTTACATGTGGGATTGGATCGTTAACATCCTTTTCGAGCTGCTCAAGCTCATCCAGACCTTTGCGGTCGACTGGGGCCTGTCCATCATCATCCTGGTGGTCATCATCCGTCTGCTGCTGACGCCGCTCATGCTCAAGTCGACCAAGTCGACGGCTCGCATGCAGGTGCTGCAGCCCAAGATGCTCGAGATCCAGGAGCGCTATGCCGACGATCCCCAGCGTCAGGCCGAGGAGATGCAGAAGTTCTACAGCGAGAACAAGTTCAACCCCATGGCTGGCTGTCTGCCGCTGCTGATTCAGATGCCTATCCTGTTCGCCCTGTTTACATTGCTGCGCAACCTGCCGCAGTACTTTAACGACGGCACGTTCTCGTTCTTCAACATCCTGCCCGACCTGACCACCACGCCGAGTGCTTCCTTTGCCGATGGCTTTATGGTTGCACTGCCTGCGCTGGTTTGCCTGATCCTGTTCGCCGTTCTGACCCTGATTCCGCAGCTCTATATGTCGCGCAACCAGACCGGCCAGCAGGCTCAGAGCATGCGTATGATGGCCGTTGTCATGACGGTCATGATGCTTTGGATGGGCTGGAGCCTTCCCGTTGGTGTTCTGCTGTACTACGACGTCTCGTCTGCTTGGCAGGTTATCCAGCAGATTTTTGTGACGCAGAAGGTCATCGACAAGGCGAAGGCCGATGAGGAGGAGCGTCTTAAGAACGCTCCGCTGCAGGTTGAGGTCACTCGTCGAGAGAAGAAGCCGCGCCCGCACAAGAAGAAGTAGTGGGATATCAATCTTATTTAGGTACCTAACTTTTGGAGTACGTTATGTCTGAAGAGATCATCGAGGATATGCTTGAGGAGGTTGCCCCGCAGGTCGCGGGCGATTATCCCGAGATTGCACAGCGCTACAAGGCTGGTGAAGAGCTGACCGATGAGGAGCTCGACACCATTGCCGATGTTGCTATTTCCATCCTGCGTTCCATCCTTTCGCACTTCGATGCCGCCAACTCTCCTATCGATGAGTATGAGGGCGACGAAGGTGAGCTGATTTTGGATGTAACGGCTCCCGACCTTGCTGTTCTCATTGGCCGTCATGGTCGCACCCTTGATGCCCTTCAGGTTATGTTCTCTTTGCTGGTGAGCCGCAAACTTGGCTTTAGGTATCCGGTTGTAGTGGACGTCGAGGGATACAAGAGCCGCCGTCAGGACAAGGTTGCCTCCATGGCTCAGTCTGCTGCCGAGCGTGCCATTCGCACTCATAAGAGTGTTTCGCTTCCGCCCATGAATGCCTACGAGCGTCGACTGGTTCACATTGCACTTCGTGGCAATGATGCCGTCGATACTCATTCTGAGGGTTCTGACCCTGATCGCCATGTGGTGATTGTTGCTCGATAATCTACTCGAGTTTATGCTAAGGGGACGTGGTTTCCACGTCCCCTTTTTTTGTCAAAAGTTCTCGATACGCTGATTTTTGTCAGAAAGGAGCTTTCGTTGTTAGTACTTACTGATCAGCAAGCTGACGAGATGTTGAGTCGTCTAGCTTTCTATTGCAAAGAGTATTCCTTGAGCGTAACTGATCTTGAGCTGAGGAAATGTATTCAGCATTTGGATTTGGTTCTAGAAACAAATAAGACAACCAATCTCACCCGTATTCTTAACGTAGAAGATGCTGCAGTACTTCATATCCTCGACTCACTTGTTTTGCTCCCCTATATCAACAAGGCTCCTGAGGGAGCTTTGCTCGATATGGGAACAGGTGCGGGCTTCCCTGGTATTCCATTAACCATAACCACGCATCGTAAAGCTACTTATATTGACTCTGTTGGCAAGAAGGTTGATGCGGTAAATTCCTTTGTCCATGCTCTTGGATTGAAACATGCCCATGCGGTTCATGATCGTCTTGAAGAATATGCTCGGAGCCATAAGAAGCAGTTCTCTGTTGTAACCGCCCGCGCACTGGCCCCTCTACCGATTCTTGTTGAATATGCGGCTCCGTATCTGAAGGATGGAGGTCTATTTGTTATAACCAAGGGCAATCCTTCGGATGAGGAGCTTGCTTCCGGCATGTCAGCAGCTAAGATTTGCGGCTTCACTTTGCTTCTGAATGACGCAATTGATTTGCCTGAAGGCTTGGGTCACAGGGAGTTCATTGTTCTTAAGAAGAGTCATCCAGCATCTGTCTCATTGCCTCGTGCAAATGGCGTGGCAAAGAAGAATCCGCTTGCCTAGATGTTTCACGTGAAACATAATGGATACTAACAACTTGCAGTGTTTCACGTGAAACATGGCGGTTGATATCGATTCGGAATGTTTCACGTGAAACATCCTCCGTTTGACAGCTTTAATACACACCAGGAGGGACCGTGGGATTTCGCGACGTTAAGCGTTCTAAGAGCGCAAAAGACACGCGTATCATTGCAATCATCAATCAAAAAGGCGGCGTCGGTAAGTCAACGACGGCCGTAAACCTTGCAGCAGCACTGGGTGAGCAGGGTCGTAAGACACTGATTGTCGATTTTGATCCGCAGGGAAACAGCACCAGTGGATTCGGAATTGAAAAAGAAGACCTTGATCACTGCATCTATGATGCATTGTTGAATGATGTGCCGGCAGAATCGCTTGTTCTTGATACAAATTGTAAAAAGGTATTCGTTATTCCGGCTACAATTCAACTTGCAGGCGCGGAAATTGAGCTCGTAAGCGCAATTGCTCGTGAAACCCGCCTCAAAGATTTGCTTGAGCCGATTCAGGACGAGTTTGACTTTATTTTCATTGACTGTCCTCCTTCGCTCGGCCTGCTTACTATCAACGCTTTGACCGCAGCAGACAGCGTTTTGATTCCGATCCAGTGCGAATATTACGCACTCGAGGGCGTTACGAAGCTGCTTGAGTCAATGAAGATGGTCAAATCACGGCTGAACAAGGGCTTAGACACCTATGGTGTGCTTATGACCATGTATGACTCGCGTACTTCACTATCGAATCAGGTTGTTGAGGAGGTTCAATCGTACTTTGGTGATAAGGCGTTTAAGACGCTAATCCCCCGTACGGTTAAAATCTCCGAAGCTCCGTCTTTTGGAGAACCGGTAATTACCTATGCACCTCAAAATAAGGGTGCAAAAGCATATATGAACCTTGCAAAAGAGGTGATCAAGCGTGCCTAGTGTAAAGAAACGTGGCGGATTGGGACGTGGACTCAATGCTTTGGTCTCAGAGGCCGAGTATGAGACCGGCGGTTCGGCTGCATCGGCTTCAAATGCCGCATCTGAAACAAAACTACCTATTGAGGATATCGTTCCCAACCCTAATCAGCCGCGAATTCACTTTAACGAAACTGAACTTCGCGAGTTGAGCGAGTCAATCCAAGAACATGGCGTTTTGCAGCCGCTTTTGGTTCGCAAACATGGAAACGGCTATGAGATCATCGCTGGTGAGCGTCGTTACCAGGCGTCAAAGCTTGCTGGCCTTGAAGAATTGCCAGTCATCATTAAAGAGGTAAATGATGAAGAGATGCTGGCTCTTGCTCTTATCGAAAACCTTCAGCGTTCTGATCTGAATCCCGTCGAAGAGGCTAAGGGCTATCGCCAACTCATTGATGCCAGCGGGATGACCCAGGAGGCATTGTCCAAGGCAGTAAGCAAGTCACGCTCTGCAATTACAAACTCGCTGCGTCTTCTCGATCTCCCCGAAGTAGTTCAGCAGATGATTTTTGAGGGTAAACTTACTGCTGGTCATGCACGTGCGATTCTTGCAGTTCCCTATGAGGACGCGCGTATTCGACTTGCAGAGAAAGTTGTTACAGAGGGCCTTTCCGTAAGAGCGACAGAAAATCTTGCTCCGTTGTTTTCTGCCGGAGAGACACCTAAGACGCCGAGGCCTGCAACGCCTCAGTCTTTTAAAAAGGCTGCCCGCGTGCTTCGTCAGGTTTTTAATACCAACGTGCGTGTGAAGAGCTCGCGTGGAAAGAATAAGATTGAGATTGAGTTTAAAGACGAGGAAGAGCTCTCTCGTATTCTTGGCGAAATGATTCAGTTTGATCAAGGAGGCCAAGATGAGGAATAAGATTTTAACAGCGATTGCATTGGTGACGACTGTCGCGGCTGGTGCCTTTGCTGGCTATAGGATCGCTACAGACGATGAACTTCGAGGTCGTTTGCTTCGTAGCGCGCAAGATATCGTCGATACTTCCAAAAAGAAAATGGATGTTATGACAGAAGATGTTGCCATGCGTACTGCTCAGGTAACGAAGAATCCCAAGATTAATCAAGGTTGGGTCAGCAACCAATGGGAAAATGTAGGCTATTAGGTACCTAACAATTACTCAGCATATTTTGAGGGGTCCTTGTCTGATTCATGAGACAAGGACCCCTTATTTTGGCCGTAAAAATGGGACAGGTAGCAGCTGATTCAAAATTAAGGTCAATAAATGAAACGACCCCGGTTGCATATTCTGTAACCGGGGTCGTTCGATGTTTCACATGAAACGTTTTGGGATGCGACTCCCCTATGCGTTCTTCTGAACTTTGAAGCGCTGCTTCAGCTGTCCGCAAGCGGCGTCAATATCGTTACCACGGGAGTTACGAATCGTGGTCTCGATGCCACGGGACTCAAGACGACGCTGAAGATCCTCAACCTTATGAATCGGCGACGGCTTGAGCGGGCTACCCTCGATGTCGTTAAGCTGAATGAGGTTAACGTGGCACAGCGTTCCCTCGCAGAAGTCGCAGAGCGCCTGCATTTCGGGATTCGTATCGTTGACGCCTTCGATCATGGCATACTCATAGGTCGGGCGGCGGCCGGTCTTCTCGGTGTAGAGCTGAAGCGCTTCGTGAAGGCGAAGCAGCGTGTACTTCTTAACACCGGGCATGAGCTTATTGCGCGTCGACTGGATGGCGGAATGCAGGGAAACGGCAAGCGTGAACTGCTCGGGGATGTCGGCAAATTTGCGAATACCGGGAATAACGCCGCTGGTAGAGACGGTGAGGTGACGAGCGCCGATACCGATGCCATCGGGGTCGTTGAGGATTCGCAGCGCCTTGAGAACCTCGTCGTAGTTGGCAAACGGCTCGCCCTGGCCCATGAAGACAACGCTCGTGGCGCGCTCGCCAAAGTCGTTGGATACATGAAGTACCTGGTCGACGATCTCTTGAGCGGTCAGAGAGCGCTTGAGGCCGTTGAGACCGGTAGCGCAAAAGGCACAGCCCATGCCACAGCCTGCCTGGGTGGAAACGCAGACGGAAAGCTTGTTACGACGGGGCATGCCGACGGTCTCGACGGAAACGCCGTCGTGGTACTCGAGCAGATACTTGCGAGAGCCATCTTTGGAAACCTGCTTGGTGAGTTCAGTCGGCGTGTCAAAGGCGAAAGCCTCTTTAAGCTGCTCGCGGAAAGCCTTGGGAAGGTTGGTCATATCGTCAAACGAACAAACGTTCTTCTCAAAGACCCATTCGATGAGCTGCTTCGCGCGGAAGGCGGGCTGGCCAAGCTCGGCCACGAGCTCGCGAATATCGTTTTGGCTCAAGTCGCGAATGTCCTGAGATTTAGTCCTGGGATTCATGGAAGCCTTTCGATTTTGGGGAAACGTAGAGGGTATCGCTACAATATGGTATCAGCTGCAGAAATTATAGAGGAGGAGTCTGCCCATGCCGGGTAAAAGCCTAGAGAACATGCACGTAGCGGTCTTGGCGGGCGGTCATTCCGCTGAGCGCGAGATCTCGCTCAATTCGGGAAAGAACGTCGTGGTTGCCTTGAAGGAGGCCGGCTACACTTCGGTGGAGCTGCTCGACACGGCTGCCGATGATTTTATGGTAACCATGGCGACCGGCGGCTTTGACGTGGCGTTTATCGCCATGCACGGTGCCGGCGGCGAGGATGGCGCCATGCAGGGCGCCATGGAGACCCTGGGTATCCCCTACACGGCCTCGGGCGTGCTTGCCAGCGCCTGCGGTGCCGACAAGGAGGTCTCTAAGCTCCTGTACGCCAAGGCGGGCATTCCCATTGCCCCCGGCCTCGCGCTCGAGGTGGGCGATGAAGTCGATATCGATCATATCGTCGAGGTTTGTGGCGAGCGCTGCTTTGTGAAGCCGGCCGTCAACGGTTCCAGCTATGGCATTTCCCTGGTCCATGAGCCCTCCGAGCTGCCCGCGGCAATCGCCAAGGCGTTTGCGTACGGCGACAAAGTGCTGGTCGAGAAGTGCATCGAGGGTACCGAGATCACCGTCGGTGTGTACGGCGAGGACGACGTGCGCGCTCTGCCGATTGTCGAGATTCGCAAACCCGAGGACTGCGAGTTCTACGATCTGGACGTGAAATATGTCGACCCTACGGACATCCATCGCATTCCGGCGCAGATTTCACCCGAGAATTACGCTCGCGCTCAGGAGCTTGCCTGTGCTGCTCACAAGGCCCTCGGTTGCCTGGGTATCTCGCGCAGCGACTTTATCGTGAGTGAGGACGGCCCCGTTATCCTCGAGACCAATACCATTCCCGGCATGACCGATACGTCGCTGTATCCGGACGAGATCCGCCACACCGACGACATGACGTTCCCGCAGGTCTGTGACAGCCTGATTCGTATGGGCCTTCGTCGAGCGGGCATTGCATGCTAATCGAGGACGCGGTTTCGTCAGGAACGCCGCAGTTTGTCATCGACTCCTATGCCACGCTTGCCGAACGCGCCAAAACGCAGTCCTTCGGCCTTATCGAGGAAGATGTGATTGTCCTCGATACCGAGACCACAGGTCTTTCGGTGCAGGACAATGAGCTGATCGAGATCTCGGCGGCCCGTCTTTCGGGCCGCGAGGTCGTCGACCGCTTCGATACCTTCGTGCATCCCAAGCAGCTGATTCCCGCCGAGATCACCGAGCTCACGAGCATTACAAATGCCGATGTGGCAGATGCCCCGTCGGCCGTTGAGGCCGTAGCCGCTCTCGCCGATTTTGTCGGTGGTTGCCCGGTAATCGCACATAACGCCACGTTCGACCGCTCGTTTATCGAGTCGGTCAAAGGCGGCGTCAACGTGAGCGATATCTGGATCGATTCGCTGGCGCTGTCGCGCATCGCGCTTCCGCGCCTGGCATCGCACAAGTTGTCTTTTATGGCCGATCTGTTTGGCTGTGACTCGGTATCACACCGTGCCAATGCCGACGTCGACGCCCTGTGTGGCGTATGGCGCGTGTTGCTCGTGGCGCTCACCGACTTGCCTCAGGGCCTCATGGCGCGCCTAGCCGACATGCATCCGGATGTGCCTTGGTCCTATCGTCCTATCTTCTCATTCTTGGCAGGGCAGAACCCTGGTTCTATCTTCTCTCTCAGCGCCGCTCGTGCTGACGTTCTCAAGGCCGATCGCGCCGACGATCGGGTGGACGCCGACGAACTGCCGGTCCTCAAGATGCCGAGTCGTGAGGAGATTGAGGCAGACTATGCGCCAGGTGGCCTGGTCAATCGCATGTATCCCACCTACGAGCCGCGTGATGAGCAGATCGCGATGGCGCTCGAGGTCCGCGATGCGCTGGTCACGGGCACTCATCGTGTAATTGAGGCGGGCACGGGCGTCGGCAAATCGATGGCCTATCTGGTGCCTTTTGCCGAGGCAGCGCGCCGTAACAACATCACGGTTGGTATTGCGACCAAATCGAATAATCTTGCCGACCAGCTCATGTACCATGAGCTGCCAAAACTTGCCGAGCAACTGGACGGTGGTCTGTCATTTTGCGCTCTCAAGGGGTATGACCACTATCCATGCCTGCGCAAGCTTGAGCGCATGAGCCGCGGCCAGGTCGAGATTACCACCAAGCGCGATCCGGCGGACACGCTCACGGCGGTCGCGGTCATTATGGCGTACGTCTGCCAATCAGCCGATGGCGACCTCGACTCGCTCGGCATTCGGTGGCGCAGCGTCAACCGCCCCGACTTTACGACGGCCTCGCGCGAGTGTGCTCGTCGCCTCTGCCCGTTTTTCCCTGATAAATGTTTGGTCCACGGCGCTCGCCGTCGTGCAGCGCATGCCGACGTGGTGGTCACCAACCATTCCCTGCTGTTCCGCAATGTCGCGGCCGAGGGCAGGATTTTACCTCCGATTCGTCATTGGGTAATCGACGAGGCCCATTCCATCGAGCGCGAGGCGCGCCGTCAGTGGGCGCGCGTGGTGTCGGCGGACGAATCACGCGTTCTGTTTGAGCGCCTGGGTGGCTCGAGCACCGGTGCGCTAAGCCAGGTCTCCCGTGATTTGGCAACCTCCGAGGGCTCTACGCTCTATCTGGGCCTTACTGCCAAGGCGACGTCGACGGTTGCGCGCGCGAGCATGGCAATCGCCGACGTGTTCGATGGCGTTCGCGAGCTCGGCCGCCGTGCCCGTGGGGGTTATGACAATGCCAATCTATGGATTGGCCCCGAGCTGCGCGAATCTGACGACTGGCATGATTTCTTACAGTCGGCCTACGCTGCCATCGACGTATTGGAACAGGCTGACAAGAGCGTCGACGCGCTGGTGCAAGCCGTCGCCGCCGACAAGCCCGAGGTTGTTGTCGACCTGGGTGATATCTCGCGCCGCCTGCACGAGCTGGCCGAGAACCTCAAACTCATCATTGATGGCACCGATGAACACTACGTGTATTCGCTGCAGGTCAATCGCAGGCTGCGTGCCGGCGGAGAGTCAATGACCGCAGAGCGCATCGACATTGGCGAGGCCTTGGCAACCGAGTGGCTGCCCGAGGTTCACACGGCTATCTTTGCCTCGGCGACCATGACGGTGTCCAAAAGCTTCGAACACTTTAACCACGCGGTCGGCCTCGATCGCATCGGCGCTTCAACATCCTCATCGCTGCACTTGGACTCGAGCTACGACTTCGATTCGAACATGGCTGTAGTCGTTGCGGGCGATATCCCCGATCCGCGCGATCGCGAGAGCTATCTTACGGCGCTCGAGCGCGTGCTGGTCGACGCCCATCTTGCCATGGGCGGATCGGTGCTCACACTGTTCACCAATCGGCGCGACATGGAAGACCTGTACGCCCGCGTTGAGCCCAAGATGGCCCGTGCGGGTCTGGAGCTCAACTGCCAGCAGCGCAACTCATCTCCTCGTCGCCTGCGCGATCGGTTTATCAACGAGCCGACTTCATCGCTTTTTGCGCTTAAGGCCTTCTGGGAGGGGTTCGACGCCAGCGGCGAGACGCTGCGCTGCGTCATCATTCCCAAGCTGCCGTTCTCGAGTCCCACGGACCCGCTCTCGTGCGAGCGCAACCTGCGCGAAGACCGCGCTTGGGCGCGCTATTCGCTGCCCGAGGCGGTGCTCGAGGTCAAGCAGGCGGCCGGCCGCCTTATCCGCTCGTCGACCGATTGCGGCGTGCTGATTCTGGCCGACCCGCGCCTGGTGACGAAGGGCTACGGAAAGAAGTTCTTAACGTCGCTGCCCACGAGCTCCTACCAGCGCATCGAATCGGCGCAGATCGGGCACTATCTGCAACTGTGGCGCGCACGCCACGAGCGGCGGCGCTAAAGCGGACAGACGAGGGTTTTTGCCATATCGCACAGGCGCTTTGACAGGGCGGGGTCATCCAAGATGCGGATGGCTCCGCCCGCTGCGATTACCTGGCTCAGTAGCCAACGCTCGGAGCCGTAATGCACAGTTACCGTTGCCATGTCTGCCCCGCCGCGCTCGATTAGGGTGATGCCGGCCCAGTCCAGATGCTCCGCCATATCGAATGGCATCAAGAGCTTTGCGCTGCGCTGCGTCCGGGCAAGGGAATCGTGGAGGGATGCGACGTCCGGTGTGTGAGGCACGACGGAGTCTTCCGTCAAGGCGAGTCCCTCGATTTTATCCATGCGATAGGTGCGCTGCTCATCGACTGTGATGTCCCAGGCAATCAGGTATGTTTGGTCGCCGTTTGCCGTAATGCGCAAGGGGTCGACCAGACGCTCGCGTGGCCGTGCATCGTCCATCGAGCGATATGAGATGCGGCAGCGAACGCCGTCCTGAATGGCACAGCTCAGCTGCTGCCAGTGCGACCCGTGGTTGACGGTGTCAAAGACGCGCTGGTTATAGCCGAGCTCTTCGGGTAGAAGGGCGTGTCGAATCCGAGCTGCCGTCTGCGGCTCGATCCCCAACGATTCAAGTTCGTGGTTGAGCACAGCGCCCTCGGCTGCACTCAAGCGCAACGGTAGCACACGCCCGGCGTCACCAGTGAGGACCACACGCTCGCCGTGGCATTCGCAGATGATGCGCGCACCAGATTCTCGGTCCGCGAGCGTCGAGACGATCTCGAGAATCTCGTCGAGCGATACTCCCGTGATGTCAAAGCGGCCGCAAATCTCGGTTCGTGTCATGCCGCTCTCGCCGGCGGCGTAGAGGGCCTCCATGATGTCGATGGCGCGCGAGAGTCTCTGCTCGCTGGTGAGTTTACGCACGGGCATACTCGTGCACCGTCCTTTCAATGAGGTGGTTCCACGCCTGCTTGAGCGATTTGGGGGCCATGGGCCTCATGCCGTCCATGGCGTGGGCCATGCAAAATGAGGCGGCGGCTTCAAGGTCGCGCACGTCAACGGTCCAGATCCATCCCGCATCGGTGTGTGTGAGCTCACCTCGCCCGCGCGTGAGGCCGTTGATCATATCGATCTGCGTCTGAGGGGCGAACGAGAACGTGGCTGCAACGGGCGGTCGGTCGGCGAAATCGAATTCAAAGAACAGATAGTCGTTGAGATTGAAGTCCGCAGGGATGGCGTAGGCCTTCGAAGGACGCCATGCGCGAACGATACGGTCGCAGCGGAATGTCCTGATGTCGTCGGTGACATTGTCGAGGCCGCAGAAGTACGCCACGCCCTCGCGTTCGAACATGCCGTAGACACAGACGGTACGTTCTTTCTGCTCGCCGCGTCCGTTCTGATATAAAAATCGCAGCGCGCATCGCTCGGCAAAGGCGCTCCATACCGCATCGACGGTGGGAGAGCGGCGGATCGGTACTTCGTCCACCGTCGTCCTGCCGGTGAGGTAGGCAATTTTGGAGCGAATATCGGCAAGCGGCGCGGCAAAGGTGGAAGAGCCGGCCGCTAGCGTCTGGTCGATGGCGTTGAGTAGGATATCGGCGTCGTCTGCGGTGATGAGGCCGCCTGCAGCAAACGTGTGCTCGCGGTCGATTGTCCACGAGCTTTCCTCGGTCTCCTGCGCACCGGCGGGGCGAACCTCCTTGATTAAGATGCCACGCTCGAGCAGTTTGTCACGATCGCGCCGAAACTTGCGCTTATCCGAGTCGATATTGCCCGAGCCATATCCCAGGTCAGAATCCAAGACGATCTGCTCGGTCGTCAGCGGTTCGGGGGAGCTGTTGAGCACAAAGAAAAGATTGAGGATGCGCTGAGCCGTTTTATCGAAACCGGGCTCCGAATTCCCCTTTTTAATTGTCGCGGTCGCGTCGCTTGCCGTCATAGAGTCCTCGCATGAGAAGGTGGTTTGCTGCCATGATTTTAGTCCGATATGGAGATTAGGCTATATCCTTGTCCGCTCGAGGCGTTAAGATGGCCCGAATTCGGTCGTTTGCGCTCGCTCGGGGTATACTTTCGACTATATACGGTTCTAATGTGCATGCATTGGGCCTATTTGTCGGATTATGGATGTGGAGCGCACATGGCGAACACCCAGAACTATATTAACCACCTGCTGCAGAACACCGGCATTACGCCGGCATGCAGCGAAGAAGAGCGCTTGGCTGCCGAGGATATCGCTCAGATCTTCCGCAACCACGGCTTTGACCCCGAGGTTCAGGAGTTCAATGCCCCGGCGCCCAGTAGATTGGCATTTGCCGTTACCGGTATTCTTGCGTTTGCCGGCGCCCTGCTGATGGGCATCGGCGGCGGTATCGGCTTGGTCGGCACCTTGCTGGCCATTGTCGGCGCCGTTCTTTACGTGCTCGAGCGCACGGGCCACCCCGTGGTTTCGCGCCTGGGCAAGACGGGCGTGAGCCAAAATGTCATCGCCTACCACAAGGCCTCGGGCCCGCTCGCGTCTCCGCGCAACCGCCCGGTGGTCGTTGTCGCACACTACGACTCTCCCCGTGCTGAGCTGCTCGCCCGCGAGCCCTATGCTTCGTATCGTGCGCTCATCGCCAAGCTGTTGCCCGTTGCCACGATTGCCCCTGCTGCCGTTGCCATCCTGCGTATCCTGCCGCTCCCCGGCGCGCTCAAGGTTCTGCTGTGGATTGTCGCGATCCTCGCTTCCCTCGTTGCACTTGCCAACGCGGCAAACATCATCTCTAACCGCCACGTTCTTCCCTATACGTCCGGCGCGGTGTGCAACAAGTCTTCTGTCGCCGCTATGCTCGGCGTTATGGACAACGTTGCTCCCTTCCAGGGCGAGAACGAGTTTCCCGACGATGTTCCGTTCGATACCTATTTTGGGGAGCAGAAACGTCGTGCCGAGGAAATGGCGCGCGCGGCGGCGGAGTATGCCGCGGCCCAGCAGCAAAACGACTACGGCAACACCATCGAGTACGAAGAGCCTACCTACGCCGAGGACGAGTTCGGTCAGCCGATTGCTCCCGACGCTCAAACCGAGCCCGAACAGGGCGAGGCTTTTGACGAGCAGATTGAGGGCTTTGAGGGTGCGTCTGCCGACGAGACGCTGATTGGCGCCATCGTGCCCGAGGATCAGAATCAGGCTGTCCAGGCCGAAGAGTTCAATGACGAGGTTCCCGCTGCTGAGCCGGCGGAGGAGCCTGCCGCGGCCGAGCCCGAGCCCAAGCTCTATCGCAACGCCGCCGGCAACATTCGCTTTGGTTCGGATGCCATCCGTGCACTCGGAATGCTTCCCGAGTCCTGCACGCTCGATTACGAGGAGGGCGAGGAGCCGACGTTTGAGCCCGAGCCTGCGCCCGTTGTCACTGCGGATGATGAGTCTGCCGCGGTTACCGCTGCCGTTGCCGAGCCCGAGGCGGTGTCCGCGATCGATCCCGCGGCAGGACTGGACATTTTGGCTCCCGCCGCGCCGGCGCAAGACGTTGCGGACGAGTCTGACGACGATTACGTTGAACAGCCGAGGCGCGTGTCTTACGAGAGCGATACTGATTTCTCTGCCGAGATTCCCGCGGCAACGCCCCATGCCGATATTGCATCCGCGTTCTCTTCGATTGGCGCCAGCGCTTCCAGCTTCTTTAAGGGTGCGCTTGCAAAGGGCAGGAAATTTGTCGACGATTTCGAGGAGAAGCGCGCTGCCGCACGCGAGGCTGCCGAGCAGGAGGCTATCGCTCAGCAGCAGGCAGCCGAGGCGGCACGTGAGCGCGCGGCGCAAGAGTTCGAGCAGAACGAGGCTATGCAGTCCGGGCCCGTCGACGCTGCCGAAGCTACGACGTCCTTTGAGTCCCAGCAACCGACGTCAGCGGACGTTGTTGAGGCAACAACGTCTTTCGAGGCTCAGCAGCACGTCGATAGCACCATGTCGTTTGATGCCGCGCAGTTCGATTCCACGATAACGTTTGAAAAGCAAGGCACCGCAATTGCCGAGCCCCTTCCTGTTTCCGATGAGCAGGGCGACGCGGCAGACGATGACGAGCCCATTGATGCTGCCGAAATCCAAGATGCCGCCGAGGACGAGTCCGTCGAGGCCAACTCTGACGAAGAGCAATACGCGGCAGCCGATCAAGGTGATTCGACCGAGGTCGAGCAGGAGGAAGTGCCTGCGGTTTCCGAGACTCCCGAGACGGATGAGTCGAGGCCTTACTCCACGCAGATTTTCACCATGCCGACCCCGAGTGGTTCCGGTGCCACGGTTGCCAATGTCGCTCCCACCCAGGACGAAACGGTCGATTCCCTTATGGCCCAGATTTCCTCCCAGGCATCGCCGCGTCCGCAGATGAATGTTCCCGATCCGGCGTCGGCACCGTCGCCTGCACCTTCCTCGTCTCCGCTGGCTTCGGTCCCCGATCCGTCGCTGCCGTCTATGAAGCAGGCAAACGTTGCGTCTCGCACGTCGCTGTTCGACCTTCCCGATCCCTCTGCCCAGGTCAACGACCCCTTTGCTACTGCCCAGGGTCCCGAACCCACATCGGCACCCGTTGCGCCTTCTATGCCCGTTGCGTCGGGCGCGCAGCCGATCGAGACCATTTCGGCTCCCGCCCCGGCGGCACCCAAGTCTCGCAAACGCGGCCTGGGTGGCCTGTTCGGTCGTAAAAGGAAAAACGAGCAGGACAGCATGAGTGATTGGCTGGGCGTCGAAGACGATTACGATGCCAAGAAGTCCGGTCGCGGTATCGGTTCGTGGGATAACTTCGAGGACGATAACGATGGCTGGAAGGGCGGCGCTACGTCTTCCGATGGCGCTTCTTCCGAAGATATGCTCTCGGCTGTCGCCTCTATGGGCGATGATGAGCTGCTCGGTCACGATATCTGGTTTGTGGCAACGGGCGCCTCGGATTGTGATGGCGCCGGCATGAAGGCCTTCTTGGCTTCGCATCGCGATAAACTCCGCGGCGTATTCTTCATCAATCTTGAATCCGTCGGCGCCGGTAGGCTTTCGGTGGTGACGGTCGAGGGCGAACAGCAGCTGCTCAAGGGCGATCGCCGCATCATGAACCTGGTCAGCAAGGTGTGCAAGTCGTTCCATGTCGATTGTGGCGCGCTCGAGATGCCCTATGCCAAGACCGATGCCTATGCCGCGCTCGAGGCGAGCCGCCGAGCCCTCACCATCGCCGGCGTGGACGGCACGCGTCTGGCTTGCGCTCGTACCGAGGACGACCTGCCCCACAATGTCAACCCGACGAACATTGCCACGGTATCCGAGGTCGTGACCGAGGTTATCCGCCGTTCGTAGACGGAGCTCTAAGGAGTCAACGTGTTTTCGTATATTAAGCGCCATTGGCCTGTCTACGTGATTTTGACCTTGATTGCCATTGCGTTAGGATTTGGGGCTGCCTACATCGTGGGTGCAAAGGGCTCGACCCCCGCCTCCGCAATCAGCGAAGAGGTGGAGCAAGAACAGAGTACGGGTGCCGATGGGATTCCTGAGTCCGAGCAAGCAATCGTTGATGGTGGATCTTCGTCTGCAGAGTAGATACGGCGATTTACATGATTGAAAGCGGGCGAGCCAGGGGACTGTCTCGCCCGCTTTTTCATCGCGCTAGCGCTTCTTTGGGATCGACCTAAGGCGAGCGAACCATAGGGCTGCGACACCCGAGGTCAGGAGCGCGGTGATGCAAGCGGCGATGGGAGCTGATCCTGTTGCCGGTAGGTCCTGCGGTAGGGTACAGCGTTGAATGACGCTGTCCTCGTCATGTGACTCAAGTTTATCGCCGCCACCGTTGCGGCAAAGATCGACGCGCGCGCTGTTGGTGAGTGCGGTTTGGGGCGTATAAGCCGACGTTGCCTGCATGTGTACGACTGCGCCCCGAGCGTCTGTGCCAAGGATTGCTTTGGCATCGTCAAGGTCGTCGTGCTCATCTTTGAGATCATCGCGGGTCCAAGAATCCACATCGCTTCGAGTCGTAAAGTCGGCGGCTACCGCACCGTATTCAATTCGAATGCCCGTTACGACGGTATTGGACGCAAGGTCGAGTTCTTTCGCCTCGAGTGTGGTGGATTCCGTGGTCGAGACATCCGCCTTCCAGAGGTGCCAGCCGTCGTAATCGACGAGGCGGCAATCCTCACCCAGACTCTCCCTTACTTCGTCGGACTCAAGCCAAGGATTTTCGTGCCCATCGTCAAGTGTCGCGTTTGCCGGCTCATCGACGTCTGTCGAGTCCAACGGCGTCGTGCGATACCACACGTTGCACAGACCATTGAGGTCGCCGATGGCGACGGGGGTTTCGATTGAGACGAATCTCGCCGTATCGTCCTCGGCACACTCAAGATCATCGGTAATTGTGAACTCATCAACCCAGGTAGTTGAATCGTTTCGAGCGTCGATGGTATAGGAGAAAAGCCCATCCGTATTGGTTTGCATCGCGGCACGGTTTTTACCATCGCCGTTAGCCAACAGGCCCTTTTCGATAGGTTGGACAAGTTCCTGACGCTTGTCGACCTGCCCCTTGATCTCGATGGGCGCATCCTTCATCGCGACGGATTGGACTTCTCCCGTATCCTTTATTTCAAACGTTATCTCCTCGGCAAGGTCATAGGTCCGCGGAGACATCATTTCGCGCAACGAGTAGGTGCCGGGTGCAAGATGTTCGACGCGGTGTGGCTTGTCGGATGAGGTCCAGGAGTCTATTTCGGTTTTATCGGGACCATATAAGGCGAGCTGTGCGCCTTCCACTTCCTGCTCACCGCTTGCATCGACCTTGGAGATATCAACCTTGGTGTAATCGTCGGATACGTTAAGCCGTGCTTCTACAACGGGTGTTTTCTGGTCGGCATAAGTAAGGTCGACAATATGGGTTGTCTGATCGAGCAAGAAGCCTGCCGGCGCTTGAGTCTCGACAACCTCGTAGCGTGCGGTGCCAGATCCCAGTGGGAGGTTGCCCGCGCGTGCTTCTCCAGTTTCATCCGTCGTGACGGTCGCGACAGTCTCACCGTCGAGCGCGGCAATGCTACCGTCGGGGCGCACGATATCACCCGAGGCACGGATCTCAAAGACGGCGCCCGCGAGGCTGCTGCCGTCTATGGCATCGGTTTTAACGATCCTGATGTTTCCGGTCGCGGCGTGGTCATAATATGAGGCGATTGCAACGGGCGTTAGGTTCATGTCGGCGGGTATGTTTACCTCGATCTCTTCGCCGACAAGATAGGGCTCTTTGGCCGAGGTTTCGCGTACATAATAGGTGCCCGGCACGAGCGATTCGGGCAGTGTGACGGTCCCGGTCGCGTCAGTCGTAAAGGTGTCCATTACGTTATGTGCTGGATACCAGCAAGTTTGTGAGACAGGTTCGTGATTGCTGTCGAGGAGTTGGAAGGTGAATCCGGCTAGGGGAACAGAAGCGCCTGTTTGGGCATCGCGTTTTACAATCTGGAGATGCGTCGACAGAGCGTGGTTGTCCACGATATATTGAAGCTCGGCGCCGTCGGAAATCTGATTGGCCCCGACGGTCCATTCCCCTGCACGTTTAAAACCCTCGGGGACGGTTTCCGGAACCTCGCGAACCGTGTAGCCGGCACGGTCGTATGGGACGGCTCCGTGGACACCGGCGGGTCGCTTGCCTGTGCCGAACCATGCTTCGGGCTGATCTTTGGTGGAGGCAAAGCCATAGATGTTTGTGATCAGTGTGCCAACAACCTGCTGAGAGCTGTTGCTGACAACCTCAAAGACAACACCACCCGCCGGCTGCTCCAGGCCGGATTGGTCGCTATTGCCGTAATCCTTGAATTTGGAAATCTCAAGGTTAAACGCAACGGGGATATCGGAAACGCGAGATTCGATCTCGACCACGCCTGAATCGCCGAGCTGGTCGGCTCCAACGGTATAGGTCCAGCTGTCGTTGGATGGCAGGTAGCCCTCGGGGGCTTTTGATTCGTAGATGGTAAAGGTTCCTAAGGGGACATCGGCGAGGGCGGCCCGACCGCTTTCGTCGGTCGTGAGGATTTGTGCCCATCCAGGGGTTGATTGCGACACACACGTGAACTCTGCTCCTGCGAGTGAAGATCCCACCTGGGGGCCGGCATTCGTCGCGGCATCGAGTTTTACGATACGCAGGTTGATGGTGCCGGGCTGTTCTTCAATGGCGACCCGCCCGCCGTCATTCCCCGTGGTAAAGGCAATACGATCGTGGCGGGGGACATAGCCGGCCGGCGCCTTCGTTTCAACTAGGTAGTATGCCGTGTTGGGCAGAAGTGTTGCTTGCGCTCGACCGTTGCTGTCCATCTTGATGGTGCCGACACGCGCGCCGCTGGCGCTCTCAAAAATATCGAATGTTGCCCCGGTAAACTGATAGGTATTGTTTCCGCTGGTAATAACGGTGTCAGCAGACTGCTTTTGGAAGGAAACAGAGACCGCCGGCAGTACATAGAGCATGTCTTGACGTTTGCTGCCGCCCGATACGGCTCCTAGATAGCGTCGCGCGCGGTGCGGAGCGGCTTTGATGCTTCCTGATTTTGCGCTGTCGTGGAGCCACCGCGCAGCCGCCACGACTTCATTGTCGGCGGTAAAGTGTCCGCTCTTGGTTTTGCCCTGAGCGGTCGTGTAGGAGTAGGTGCCGTCGACATGGGTAGTGCCGTTGAGCATCCATACGGCAAGCTGGGTGGCGGCGCGGGCGCGATCGGGTGAAAGATGGTAACCGCCAAACGACGTGGCGGTAGGATATCCGTGACAAACGATTGCCGCGAACTCGTCGTCGAGCCACACCCAGCCTTGATCAAAGTTGAGCCATGGGCCGCCCGGTTTGGTGGGGCCGGGGCGCTCCTGGTTCATGCAGTAGGCAATCGAGGTGTCTTGAGCTTCATACTTGCCGATGAAGAAGGGTCCACAATCATCGCTAATAGTGCGGAAGCCGAGCTGGTCGTAGCCATCGACGGCAAATGCGGCTCCCGGTGCCAGGCAGCCGAAAAGCAGGAAGAGGAGCAGGAGCAGCGGACCTGTTGCGATTGCGCTGTGGACAGAGTGCGTGGGTGCGTTGGACATGGCTGCTCCTTATCCCTCGTGCGCCGCACGGGGAGGCTGCGACGCGTAGGATGAGGCTACCCCCGAGGTTCATGCGGGTAAGTACCGGAGCCTGACCAAAAGCTTGCCCAATTCCTGACAAATTGAGCTCAAATACAACAATCAAGCAAAAGTGCAGGTAGAAGATAGGGAGAACAGGAGGTTAAAGGTCCTCGTCTCCACAATTGACGCGATTTTCAAACGAATCTCCACAGCTAAAACAAGCATCGCCACCCTTGTATCGAACAAGACAACCGCGTTATACTAGCCAACACACAAGCGGGCATCGCCAAGTGGTAAGGCATCAGCTTCCCAAGCTGACACTCGCGGGTTCGAGTCCCGTTGCCCGCTCCAGCTAGAAGCACAAGCACGGCACCATTACGGTGCCGTGCTTTTTTCAATAAAGTGCCGGGACTCGAACCCGACAGGGTGCGAGCGTTAAATAAACGCGAAGCGTTTATAGCGAGCAGGCAAGGGCGCCGATAGGCGACCGCAGCCGGTGCGTATTTGCGAAGCAAATACGCGGATGTCCCGTTGCCCGCTCTACCGGGCACGGGAGACATGGGGACGGCTAATTCAACAAAGTCTTCCCCTTCGGCTTCGTGAAGCTGAGGGGCTCGCCTGAAGCCGGTGCGGATTTGCGAAGCAAATGCGCGGACGTCCCGTTGCCCGCTCCAATTCCAAAATGTTAGGTTAATGCCTGCTGCCCATACTTGCACCTGCGCACGGTACAATGGATGGGTTACGACCAACGTGCCAATAACCAAAAAGGAGCCGCTATGATCGATCGCTATACCCGCCCGGAGATGGGACACATCTTCTCCCTCGAGAACAAGTACGCCATTTGGCAGGAGATCGAGGTTCTGGCCTGCGAGGCCCAGGCGGAGCTCGGCAAGATCGGTATTTCCAAAGACGAGGCCCAGTGGATCCGCGACCATGCCAACTTTGAGAAGGCGAAGGTCGATGAGATCGAGGAAGTCACGCGCCACGACGTCATTGCCTTCCTGACCAACATGAAGGAGTACATCGATGCCGATGTTCCCGAGGGCGACCCCAAGCCCAGCCGCTGGGTTCACTATGGCATGACCAGCTCCGATCTGGGCGACACGGCCCTGTGCTACCAGCTCACCCAGGCCTGCGACCTGATCATCGAGGACGTCAAGAAACTCGGCGAGATCTGCAAGCGTCGTGCCTTCGAGGAGCGCAACACGCTCTGCGCCGGACGTACTCATGGCATCCACGCCGAGCCGATGACCTTCGGCATGAAGTTTGGCTCTTGGGCCTGGGAGCTCAAGCGCGATCTGGACCGTCTTGAGGACGCCCGCAAGAATGTTGCCTTCGGTGCTATCTCGGGCGCTGTCGGCACGTACAGCTCCATCGAGCCGTTTGTCGAGGAATATGTCTGCGAGCACCTGGGCCTGGTTCACGACCCGCTGTCCACGCAGGTTATTAGCCGCGATCACCACGCCTACCTCGCCGGCGTTCTTGCCACCACCGCGGCCACCTGTGAGCGCATCGCTACCGAGGTTCGCAATCTGCAGAAGACCGATACACTCGAGGCCGAGGAACCGTTCCGTAAGGGTCAAAAGGGCAGCTCAGCCATGCCGCACAAGCGCAACCCCATCACCATGGAGAAAGTCTGCGGCCTGTCGCGCGTCGTGAAGTCCAACGCCCAGGTTGCCTTCGATAACGTCGCCCTGTGGCACGAGCGTGACATTTCGCACTCCTCTGCCGAGCGCGTCGCCCAGGCCGACAGCTTCATCGCCCTCGACCACATGTTCCAGTGCCTCATCCGCGTTATCGACGGCCTGCAGCTGTATCCCGCTCGCATGATGGCCAACCTCAACAAGACGCGCGGCCTCATCTTCTCCTCCAAAGTGCTGCTCGCCCTCGTCGACACGGGCATCACCCGCGAGGACGCGTACGCCATTGTGCAGGAGAACGCCATGGCGACCTGGCACGAGGTACAGGATTGTGTCTCCGGCCCCACCTTTAAGGAACGTCTCGAGGCCGACCCGCGCTGCACCGTCAGCCAGGAGAAGCTCGACGAGATCTTTGATCCATGGGACTTCCTCACTCGTATCGACACGGTCTTTGATCGTCTGGAGCAGCTGAGCTTCGAGTAGGTTCGGGCATAACGTTAGCTTTTTAGGGCGCTTTGCTGGTAATGTGTGTTGCCGGCAAAGCGCCTCGTTGCATTTAGGGAAAGACGGGGATAATAGTCGTCTCGAATAACATTCTGAGAGGGGATCGCATGATTTCGTTTGATTACAAGCCTCAGGGCGTGTGTGCTCGCAATATTCACCTTGACCTTTCCGATGACGGCAACAAGGTGATAGGCGTTGAGTTTACCGGTGGCTGCGACGGCAATCTCAAGGCAATCTCCAAGCTGGTCGAGGGCGCTCCTGCCGATCGCGTAATCGAGGTTCTCGCCGGTAATACCTGCGGTATGAAAAAGACCTCCTGCGCCGACCAGCTTACGCGCGCCATCGAGGCCGCTCGCGCCGAGATCGCCTAATGGGTATCGCCGATCACATCAAGAACGGAATATCGCGTCGCGGCTTTGTACTCGGTGGGGCTGCCGCGGGCGCTGCCACGGTGCTTGCCGGATGCTCGAAAAAAACGGGTACCAGCGATGATGCCGCCGGCGAGCCGCAGGTTATCAAGGACGATTCCAAAATTATCTCGATTACGGATGAGTATGAGGCTGTCGACATCGATCTTGAGCCGGCGGCGTCGTGGACGCTGCCTCTGGGTACGCTGCTGTACTACTGCGACGGCGATTACGCCGCGGCGATGATGGCGCCCGCATCGGCATTGCACGCCAACACGCTCGGTGTGCTCAACCTGGGCGATGGCTCGCTTACCACATTAATCGAGGATCCTATCGAGGGCACGGGATATGCATTCTACGATGTCCGCGCCGGCGACGGCGTATTCGCGTGGGTTGAGATGAACTTTGCCAATTCATCGTGGAAGCTCTACGCTCAAAATCTGTCGGGCGCTTCGCTCTCTGGCGATGTGGTTGAGCTCGATCGAGGTGGCAAGGACTATGATCCGCCCCTGTTTACGGCGTTCGGGTCATCAGTCATCTGGTATAAAATGCCTTCGGCAGGCGGCAATAAAACGAGTAGTGATTCGTTTTGCTATCGTCGCTCACTTGATGAATCCAAGGCCGAGACAATTTGGAAATCGACGGGCCGCTTTGCATCGGCCCCGCGCGCGAGCGACGGCATTTTGACCATCTCGCCGCGTGTCCGCAACGACGAGGGCGTCTACTACGGCATAACGGCAATCGATCTGACCGACGGCAACAACACCAAGCGTGCCCAGCTAGTCCTTCCCTCGTCAGTCTCGCCTTTCGAGGCCGTGTATATGGGCGATACCTTCGTGTTTTCTATCGAGGCGGCCTATAGCGGCGTGGGCAGCCTGGGCAATATGGGCACGTATATCGGTAATGAGGGAGGGCCGTACCTCTTTCTGTCACGCGAGCCGCTCGCATGTGCGGCTGGCAAGAAGAATAAATACCTTGTTAAGGTACAGGCGTCGCATTTCCTGATCGACACCTCTGCCAAGACCTATGGCTCGCTGCTGTCGCCCGACCGCGCTTTGGAGTATGGCGATTATCCAGCTACGGCGGGAAAATCGGACTCATTCCTTACGTACGCCACGGTGCGCAACAGCCAGGGTATACCAGAGACGGTCGCTGCACGCCTATTCTCTCTTTAAGCTTAGAGGGGTTAAAAAGGCGCCAACAGGGGAATAAACGCGTTGTAATTGTGAGTACCGCCCGCCGAGCTGCCGCGTCATAGCGGCATCCGGCGGGCTCAGGTGCGTTAAAATGGGCTTGTTCTTAGCTAATTGAGACAGGGGGGCCGTGTTATGGCTTCAGATGCAAAAAAGATTCTGCTGGTCGAGGATGAGAAGGCAATCCGTGACGCCGTCGCTGCCTATCTCGAGCGCGAAGGCTACTGGGTTGTGGGCGTCGGCGACGGCCAGTCCGCGATCGAGGAGTTCGAGAAGCATCAGTTCGACCTGGTCGTGCTCGACCTTATGCTCCCCAAGATTCCCGGCGAGCGCGTTTGCCGCACCATTCGCGATACCTCGGATGTCCCCATCATCATGCTGACGGCTAAGGGCGAGATCGAGGACCGTATTATCGGTCTTGAGCTCGGCGCCGACGACTATCTGATTAAGCCGTTCTCGCCGCGCGAGCTCGTCGCCCGCGTTCGCGCTCTGTTCCGCCGTGCCCATCAGGCCGACGAGCCCGCCGTCGAGGTACTCGACTTCGGCGATCTGGTCATCGATATCTCGGGCCACAAGATCTTGGTCGAGGGCAAGGAAGTCGATCTGACGGCTTCCGAGTTTAAGCTGCTCACCACGCTTGCCCGCCATCCCGGCCGTGTGTATAACCGCATGGAGCTGGTCGAGAAAGTGCTCGGGTATGACTTTGAGGGCTATGAGCGCACCATCGATAGCCACGTGAAGAATCTTCGCGCCAAGCTGGGCGATGATCCCAAGAAGCCCAAGTGGCTCTACACCGTCCATGGTGTCGGCTATCGCTTCGAGGCTCCGGCCAAGACCGATAAGTCGGACGAGAAATAGGGAAATCACATATGACACCTGCGCGCTTTGAAATCGGACAAAAGCACAAGCAGGAGAGCGAGGCGGGTTCCAAGGCTAGTTGGAACACGCCTCGTTCCGATTCACGGCCAACGATGAGCTATCCCTCGCGCATGGCACTTGCTTTTGCTCTGACATCGCTCATGACGGTATTGGTGCTGGTGGGCGTTGTCTCTGTTGTGTGGGGCACGGTCTTTTCGGATTACACACGCTCCAATATCGTCGAAATCGCAAATTCCGCTGCCGAGAAGTTGGCGACCTCATATGAGGAAAACGGCTCTTGGACCGCGGGAGAACTGCGCACGGTCGCAACGTCGAGTTTGGTTTCCGACGATCTGGGCATGCAGGTCGTCAATAAAAAGGGTGTGATCGTTTATGACGATTCCTGGCCCTCGGCAAGCGCCACCGCCGATGTACGCGAAAACCAGGCTACGACCGACGACACGAGCGGCAAGAGGGCATCGCATAGCCCGGTCTCGTCTGCTCCAACCGACTCCGATAGCGTTGCTAACGTCGAGATTGTAACGTCTTCCGGCGAGCATGCCGGACAGGTAAAGCTGTGGGCCATCGGCTCCGACGCTCTGCTCACCAAGGCGGACTCTGCGTTTAGGGAGAAGACCTTTAACGCCATGGCCCTCGCCGCGGTTGTTGCAATCTGCATTTCGGTCGTTATCGGATCGCTCGTGTCGCGCATGCTCACCAAACCGATTCATCGCATCACCAGTACCGCAAAGCAAATCCGTGACGGCGACCTGTCGGCTCGCACGGGGCTGCGCGGTGATGACGAGATCGATCAGCTGGGTGAGACCTTCGATGAGATGGCCACCTCGCTCGAGAAGGATATGAAACACGAGAAGCGCCTGACCTCAGACGTTGCACACGAGCTTCGCACGCCGCTTATGGCCATGCTCGCAACGGTCGAGGCCATGCAGGATGGCGTGTATCCCACCGACGATGAGCATTTGGAGACCGTTGCTTCCGAGACGCGTCGCCTGGCTCGTCTGGTGCAGCAGATGCTCGACCTATCGCGTATGGAAAACAGCACGGCTCCGCTCAATCTAGAACCGGTGGACATGGTTCCGTTCGTGCGATCGATTGTGAACGGCCAGGAGCGCCTGTTTGTCGACCGCGATCTGCGCCTGCGTTTTGCGGACGAGACCCAGGGTCACGACGATGTCGTCGAGGCCGATCCCGACATGATCACGCAATGCGTCATCAACCTCTTGAGTAACGCCATGCGCTATACCCCCGAGGGGGGTTGGGTCGTGGTGTCGGTGCTCAGCGACCGCAAGCACGTCGATATCGCGGTTTCGGACACGGGCATCGGTATCGCCAAGGATGATTTGTCGCGCATCTTCGGTCGTTTTTGGCGTGCCGACGCCAGTCGCGCCCGCGAGGCGGGTGGCCTGGGCGTGGGCCTCGCCGTGACCAAGCAGATTGTCGAGCGTCATCACGGCTACATATCCGTGGAGTCGGAGCTTGGAAAGGGTACGACTTTTACGATTCATCTGCCTCGCGAGCACACGGCGGACGCGGCATCTACTACAATGGAGCACTAGCTTTTCGCTATTCGGTGAAGGAGGGGTTTCGTCCCTGCCGCTCCGAGTTTGCGAGAACGTGCGGGGAAGAACCCGCATTACTGTCGTATTTAGGTAAGGAGTGACTCACGTGACAACGATGGAGCGTCGTCCGGATTCCCGTGGCAAGGTTCGTGATATCTATGATGCCGGCGAAAACCTGCTGATGGTCGCCACCGACCGCATTTCTGCGTTCGACTTTATTCTCCCCGACGAGATTCCGTTTAAGGGAGAGGTGCTCAACCGCATCTCGGCATTCTGGTTCGATAAGTTTGCCGACATCGTTCCCAACCACCTCGTTTCCATCGACCCGGCGGATTTCCCCGAGGAGTTTGCCGAGTATCGTGACTACCTCGCAGGCCGCGCCATGCTGGTCAAGAAGGCCCAGACGATTCCTATCGAGTGCATCGTCCGCGGTTATCTGACCGGTTCGGGCAAAAAGACCTATGACGAGAACGGCACCGTCTGCGGCATTCAGCTGCCCGAGGGCCTGACCGAGGCTTCCAAGCTCCCCGAGCCGCTGTTCACGCCGTCCACGAAGGCCGAGATCGGCGACCACGACGAGAACATTTCGTTCGAGCGTTGCTGCGAGATCGTGGGTGAGGACATCGCCACGCAGATTCGCGACCTGTCCCTCAAGATCTACAAGGCCGCTGCCGAGTACGCCGCGACCCGTGGCATCATCATTGCCGACACCAAGTTCGAGTTCGGTGTCATCGATGGCAAGGTTACGCTGATCGACGAGTGCCTAACGCCCGACTCCAGCCGTTTCTGGCCCGCCGCCAGCTACGAGGAGGGCAAGATTCAGCCCAGCTACGACAAACAATTCGTCCGCAATTGGCTCAAAGCCAACTGGGATATGACGGGGGAGACCCCGCACCTGCCCGCCGAGGTCATCGATGGCACGTCCGAGCGCTATCGCGAGGCCTTCCAGATCATCACGGGCTCCCAGTTCACAAGCATGAAGGAGAACGCATAAGTGAGTACCCGTAGCGCCACGAACAAGCGCACGCAATCCCACGAAGTTACCGGGGTTGCGCGCAAGTCCGCCGCATCTGCTAAACCCGCCCGCCAGGCAGCGAGCTCCGTTCGCGTCGTGCCGGCTTCGTCTAAGGCACGCCGCAAAGAGCTCGAGAAGGGTGAAAACCTGGAAGGTCTCTCCAAGGAGGAGAAGCGCGCCCGCAAGGCCAAGCAGCGTGCTCGTGAGGATCGTATCTACACGGTGTCGAATATCCTCCTCAAGCAGGATGAGGACTACACCAAGCGCCGTCGTATCTGGTGGGCCGTGCTCGCCATCGGCATGGTGCTCGTCGTGGCAATTTGGGCTTCGCTGTACTTCATTCCCGGCGGCACGGTGTCCAGTCCCGTCCAGATGGTCGGCATCGTTTTGTCCTATGTCATCATTCTGGGTGACTTTATCTACGACTTCGCTCGTATTCGTCCCCTGCGCAACATGTACCGCGCGCAGGCCGAGGGCATGTCCGAGAACAAGCTCAACGCTCTTATCGAGCGCGTAGCTGCCGAGGAGGACAAGAAGGACTCCAAGAAGAAGTAGCGTTTGCATTCATACTTATCGCTAAGATATAAGGCGCGTCGTTTTTGCGGCGCGCCTTTTTACTGTTCTATAGATAGATGGAGTGGCACATGATTCGAGCTGCCCTGACGGTCGAAGAGGCTCTGGAGGGCATGAAGGCCCTGGAGCCCAAGATTAAAAACTACGCGCGCCTGGTCGTCTGCAAGGGCGTAAACGTCAAACCCGGCCAGGAGGTTGTCGTTCAGTCTCCGGTCGAGTGCGCGCCTTTTGCCCGCGTGGTGGTTGCGGAGGCTTATGCCGCCGGCGCTGGCCACGTGACGGTCATTTGGGCCGATGATGCCGTGACGAGGCTCACGTACGAGCATGTCGAGAAAAGCTATTTTGAGCAGACGCCCGAGTGGAAGCGCCTGCAGCTGGATTCCCTGGCCCAGGACGGTGCCTGCTTTATCTTTATCGAGGGTGCGGATCCTGCGGCCCTCAAGGGCATCGATCCAGCCAAGCCGGCCGCGGCATCCAAGGCGAGGAATACGCAGTGCAAAGTTTTCCGCCGTGGACTGGATTACAACATCAATCCGTGGTGCATCGCCGGCGCTCCGGTCGTGGCTTGGGCACACGAGGTGTTCCCGGGAGACGCCGACGAGGTTGCAATCTATAAGCTGTGGAATGCGATTCTGCACACCGCTCGTGCCGATGGCCAGGACCCGGAGAGCGACTGGGAGCTTCATGACGCGGCATTCGAAAAGAACCTGCGTTTCCTGAACGGCAATCGTTTCGACTGCCTGCATTACACCGCGGCAAATGGAACCGATCTGACGATTGGCATGACGAAGGGTCACGAGTGGGCCGGCGGCAAGGGCAAGACGCCCGATGGGCACCCCTTCTTCCCCAACATTCCCACCGAGGAAGTCTTCACTTCGCCCGATCGCATGCGCGCCGACGGTATCGTGTACTCGGCCATGCCGCTCATCCACCACGGCAATAAAGTCGACGATTTTTGGATTAAGTTCGAGGGCGGCCGCGTGGTGGACTACGACGCCCGCGTGGGCAAGGCAACGCTCGCAAGTATCATCGATACTGACGAGGGCGCTGCTCACCTGGGAGAGGTCGCGCTCATTTCCAAGAACACGCCGATCCGCGAAAGTGGTGTTCTGTTCTACGATACGCTCTATGACGAGAACGCTAGCTGCCATCTCGCGCTAGGTGTCGGTTTCCCCGAATGCATCGAGGGTGGGTACGACATGTCCAAGGAGGAGCTCCTGGAGCATGGTGTTAACGTCTCGAGCACGCACGTCGATTTTATGATCGGCACGGACGACATCGATATTACGGGCATTACGCCTGATGGACGTGAAGTTGTGATTTTCCAGAACGGCCAATGGAGTTGGGAATAGTCCCAGACCGTGGTACAATGCCACCCGCGGGCCGTTAGCTCAGCTGGCAGAGCAGGGGACTTTTAATCCCAAGGTCCAGGGTTCGAACCCCTGACGGCCCACCCAAAGATTGTTGAGACGGTCAACTTCGGTTGGCCGTCTTTTTTGTTGCCGGTGCACGGGTTCGAACCCGTATCTATCTATATATAAGAACGCTTGGCGAACAAAACCCGCCTTTTACCGATGGGAAACAAATAGCTGATGCCTTTGGAGTAAAGTAGCGCTCCAGAGATGACCGATGTCTCAATACTCATAAAACAGCTGGTCATCGCCAATATCAGAAGCCAATGCTTCAGTTTTAACCTCAGTGACGCGACTGAGGGATCTATTCATTTGTGAACAAAATATGGAGTGCGCGATTCCCGCCCCCGGGGCCCCTCCGGTCTGGCAATATATCTCCTTGCCGCGCGGCCCGGTCGGACCGGGAACCAGCGCAGGCGTGCACCTTGAGAACCGGATACTGCGAGGATGGACACACCAGTTGTGTCGCATCCGGGCAGACATCGAACCATTT
>RQAP01000039.1 GCA_008671135.1 Collinsella aerofaciens | reverse complement strand
GGGCATGGGAAGCCTCCTCCCCGCAGGTGCGGTAAGGGCTACCGCACGGGCCGATACTCAAAGCCCATTGTGGCACCCTGAGCCCGCGGAAAGAAGCTGCGCCGCGGGGGAGGCGACCCCAATGGCTTTCTCATATCGTCTATTCACTCGCTATAGGAGACGGATGATACCTGGGTCAATGACAGAACTGAGAAGCCCGGAATAATGGAGCCAGTTAGAAACCCTCGGGTTTGCGGGGCGGGATCGTGAGAGCGATTCTGCCCTATTTTTTTCCTCCGTCTGCCCCAACCAAGTAGTTCGAAGATAGCCTGTAGGTGTCCTCGTGGGCGCCTTTTATTTTCAGGGAATCGGCCGCTTCATGAACGAGCGACCGGCTTGACCTAGATCGCACCGCCTTCATCTCCGTCTAGGCGCCGGCAATCAACATCGTGAATCCGCGCGTGCTACAATGCGGGCACCAGAGATGAAAACACAGTCCCCGTCGGGTAGTCGTGGGCGTGCGGGAGTCCGCATCAGTAACCTGCCTCCTTGGTTGTCCCTTCTCTGCATGGTCATCTACATAAAGGAGGAACCAGCCATGCAGATCAGCGTGTCGTCCACCCTGACCGTATATCACGACGGCCAATTCTGGGTCGGGCTGGCGGAGCATGTCGAGGACGGCAGGTACGGCGTCGCCCGCATCGTCTTCGGCGCAGAACCGTCCGATGAGGAGATCCTGCGATTCGTTACAAGCAAATGGGCGAAGCTCGCGTTCTTCGGCGGCAATCCCGCCGAGGCGAGCGAGCCTGCAAAAAACCCCAAGCGCCGCGCCCGCGAGGCGGCGAAAGCCCTCAAGCAGCCGGCGATGAGCACCAAGGCGCAGCAGGCGCTCGCGAATCAGCGGGAGACGATGAAGCGGGAATCGGCTCAAGCAAGAAGCCAGCGTCGCGCGGATGAGGCGGAGGCGCGCTTCGAGCAGCGAAAACTGAAGCGCAAACAGAAGCATCGCGGTCATTGATACCACCATCAACCCATATATAGCAGCAGGCGTAGCTTCGATTGAAACTACGCCTGCCACCTGGTGCTATAACGTTATACAGAACGTATGTTCTATACCCACTCGATGACTAACCCAGTACGAGCACTACCGATGCGTGTCGCGTCATACCGCCTAAGAGCTGATTCGTTCAGAAAAGGTTCAGGGGGATCGTCGAGTTTATTGCACCCTCGCGTTTTACAAAAGAGAGTACAAGGCCCTTTAGCTCGAATTATTGCATTTAGAACCCCGCCGCTCATCCATCCTAGCTTGCCCAAACAGCCCTCCCGCGATGTCCATGTTCCAACGGATGGGTACCATTTATCCGGGTGCACCTGGGGCAACGGGCCGGCAGGCCCGCGAAAGGTCGCTCGCATAACACGCAACATCAAACACGACAGAAGAGGCGAACGACAGATGCCGGACCCCGGACGACAGCACCGCGGAATACGAGCATTCCGACCACAACCGAACAATTCCAGCTACTAGGCAGGCGCCCGCATGGGCGCCTTTTACTTTTCAGGGACTTAGCCGCGAGCTAAGGCACGCGGCTCATGGCCGTTTCGTGAAGGCCCGACCAGCTCGACCCACCTCGACCCATCTCCGCTCCCGCCGTGCGCGCCAAGCGCCATCAGGCGGTTCAATCGTCGCGCAGACGAAAAGGCACACGGTGTCGTGCGGTGTCCTCGCGCGGTGCCGCACGGGAAGATTGGAGGAACCATGGCACGCACAGCCGAATGCGCCGCGCCCGAGGGCAACCAAGATCGCGGCGAATGGATGACGGTGATCGAGATGCAGGAGTACATGAGGGCGAGCCGAAACAAGGCGTACGACCTCATCTGGTCGGGAGAGATCGACTCGTACAGGCTCGGAAGGAAGCTCCTGGTTTCGAGGGCGTCCGTGGACGCCTACATCGAGTCGAGGAGCGGCAGGAAATGACGGCGGCGACCGCCCCGGGAGCCGCCCGCGGCCGGGCACGCGAGGGAGCCTCGAGACGAAAGGAGCTCGAGGACGACCATGACCAAGAGCACTAGCAGGAGCCAGGTGAGGCTCATCGCATCGACCAACGCGATATTCGGCGCCGACGAGGCGTGCGCGATGCTGCACATCAGCCGCGACGCCATGTACCGGCTCGCCAAGGACCCCGACGACCCGTTCCCGATCCGCTACATCGGCGGCAAGACGCGCGACGGCATCGTGCTGCACGACGAGCTCGTCGCATGGGTCGAGCGCAACAGCGCCGTCGGCTCGCCCAGAAGGGACTTGCGCCGATGGCGGCCGCAGGCCCGAGGGGGCGCGACGGCCCCTCCCCGCGCGAGTTCACGGCGGTACGGCATTTCATGATGGCGGACCTGGGCCTCTCCGGCCTTCCCCTGCTCGTCTACGCGCGCATCTTCGGCTTCTGCGACGGCGGGTGCGACTACTTCGAGAGCAAGGGCAACCTGGCCCGCTTCCTCAACGTGCAGGAGCGCAGCGCCCACCGCGCCATCCGCGGCCTGCTCGACCGGGGCCTCATCGAGGAATGCGGTGTGCACGTCCCGGCGCGCGGGCATGCCACGAAACGCTATCGCATCGTGCGCGAGAGGCTGCCACCCGGAGCGCTGGCAACCCCTGACGATTCGTCAGGGTTCCAGACGCGAAAGGGTGACGAAATGACAGGGTTCGCCGAGAACAAGGGTGACGAACCGTCAGGGTTTGCAGCCCGAACCCCTGACGAGATGACAGGGAAACCCCTGACGATATGCCACCCAATAAGCAAAAGGGATAACGAGGACTTCAGAAGATAAGGAAGGGGCGCCCGATGGACCGAGCGGGACTCATCACCCTGGAGCAGGCCCGGGCGTGGATTGGCAACACCTATTTGGACGATTCCGGGAGGGACAGCCCCGCCTCCCTGAACTCGACCGGAGACATGTAGCCCAGCGTCGAGTGGATCCTTAAGTTGTTGTACCAGTGCACGTAGTCCGAGAGCTTGGCCCGGAGCTCGCGCGTCGTGCCGAACGTCTCGCGGTGGACGAGCTCGGCCTTCAGTATCCTGTTGGTCGACTCGTCGACGGCGTTGTATTCGGGTCAGCCCTTGGCCGACAGCGACCTCTCACTGCCGAAGGCCTCGAGCATCAGGGCGATCTCGGCGTGGTCGAACTCGCTGCCGCGGTCCGTGTGGAAG
>RQAP01000006.1 GCA_008671135.1 Collinsella aerofaciens | reverse complement strand
CTCGTAAAGCAATAGCCCGCGTCGTCGGTGGTGCCGGTCTTGCCGCCGATGTTGCCATCTTGGCCCAGCAAATAGTTATGCGTGTCCATGGAATGCGAATGGTCGGCGCCGTCGGCGCCCGTGACCTCGATCCAGGAATCCTCGCTCGCTACGACCTCGCGGATCGTGTCGTTTTTCATGGCCTCCTGCATCATCAGCGCTACGTCGTGTGCGGTTGAGTGCATATCGCCAGCCCACTCATCAAAGTCCAGACCGTGTGGGTTCTCAAAGACCGTGCCGGTGCAGCCGAGCTTCTTAGCGCGCTCGTTCATGGCCTTCACAAATGTGGCCTCGGCGTCTTTGGTCTTAGGGTCGATCTTCTTGCCCACATATTCGGCGAGAACGATGGCGGCGTCGTTGCCCGAGGGAATCATCAGGCCGCGCAGTGCCTGCTCAACGGTAAGCTCGTCGCCTTCGAGCAAGCCGGCGGTCGAATTACCCACGGTGGCTGCGGCGTTGCTCACCGTGACCTTCTCGTCCATCTTGCAATTCTCGACGGTTAGGATTGCGGTCATGACCTTGGTGATCGAGGCAATCTTGACCTGCTCATCGGCGCCGCGCCCATAGTAGACGGTGCCGTCTTTGCCCATGACGAGGGCATTGGTCGCATCGATATCGGGCAGGTTTTCGGCCGTGATGCCGCGCGCATCGGCGGTTTTGCCGCAAACATTGTCGGTCGTGAGCACTTGGGCGCCGGCGACGGTGGGCGCGCCAGCGGCAAGGGCGATAGCGCAGACAAAGCCGGCGGCAAGCTGGGCTGAGCGCTTTGCAAAAGAGGTGAGGGACTTCACAGATTTCGCTTTCGACGGGATGGTCTCTTCTGAAACTAGAGTATATCGTTTGCCGGCGTCGGCGATCATCGCGTGCGTGGCCCACATCCGCGCCCGAACGGGCACAAGGGTGCTTAAGGCCGACTTAATCACCCACGCTTGTTGTGTGTGGTGTGCGTAGCCTCGGGCATAATGGAGCGCGAGAGGAGCACGCATGAACGAGCGCATACTGGTAGTTGATGACGAGAAGGCCATTGCCGACCTAGTTGGCATCTACCTTACAAAAGAAGGCTTTGACGTCCAGATTGCCTATAGCGGGGCCGATGCTGCCAAGGCGATTTTGGAGCAGGAGTTCGATCTGGCGCTGCTTGATGTCATGCTGCCCGATATCGATGGGTTTGAGCTGCTGCGTACGATCCGTTCCAGCCATACCTATCCCGTGATCATGCTGACGGCGCGCGATGCCCAGCAAGACAAGATCGGGGGCCTTTCGCTTGGCGCGGACGATTACGTGGTTAAGCCGTTCCGTCCGCTGGAGCTCATCGCGCGCGTGCACGCTCAGCTTCGCCGCTACACCAGCTACGGTAGCCGTGCACAGGCGGCCGAGTCGCCGACCATTCAGCTCGACGGCTTGGAGATCAACCGCGATGCTCGTTCCGTGACAGTGGACGGTTCACCGGTTCGCCTCACGCCCACCGAGTATTCAATCTTGCTGTATCTGGTCGAGCATCGCGGCAGCGTGGTGGCCGTGGAGGACCTGTTCCGCGCGGTGTGGAACGAGGACTTTATGCCCGGCTCCAACAATACGGTGATGGTGCATATTCGCCACTTGCGCGAAAAGATCGGCGACGACGCACAAAAGCCACGCTTTATCAAAAACGTCTGGGGCGTCGGCTACATCATCGAATAACGCTTTTCGCTTGTGAGGATCTTGATATGACAAAAGACGATAAGCAAGCGTTCGAGGTGCCCGATCGGCTCTTTGAATACGTGAGGTCGGTCGTCGACAACCGCGCGCTTGCAACGGTGCTGCTCTTTTTGCTGAGCCTGCTGCTGATTGGCATCGACAACATCGTCGGAATCTTGGCGGTGCTGCTTGTCGGCTTTTTGCTGATCGATCGATTTGAGATCGTGTGCTGCTGCGTGGTGATTGGCGGCGCCGCGTGGGCCATGACGTTGGCGATTGGCGCCATGGCGCTCGGCGGCATCGAAGGGCCGGTGCTGTTCGATGCCGGCTTTGTATTCAACATGCTTGGCTTTGTGCTGGCGCTTGCCGCGTGCGTGCTGTTCTTGTGTGGCCGCGCCCTGTGCTACCAGGGCTACGAGCAGGGCGAGCAGCATGCCGATTGTGTGCTGGCCGCTCGTATTCAAGATCGCCTGATCGATCACCCCGACACCTGGGATAACATCGACGGCGACTTCTTGGAGGTCGAGGGCGCCCTTAACCGCGTGCGTGACCGTGAGCGCAAGGTGCAGCAAGCTCTGCGTGACGAGTCGCATCGCAAGGACGATCTGGTTACGTACTTGGCACATGACCTACGCACCCCGCTTGCGAGCGTAGTGGGCTATCTTTCGCTGCTGCAAGAGGCTCCTGAGCTGCCGGTTGAGCAACGTGCGCACTTTACGGGCGTGGCTCTCGACAAGGCGCACCGGCTCGATGCGCTCATCGAAGAGTTCTTCGATATCACGCGCTTTGACTTCCACGATATCGTGCTCACGCGCGGCTATGTTGATCTGGGGTTGCTGCTGGCTCAGGTGGCTGACGAGTTCTATCCCATCCTCAACGAGCAGCATAAGGAAGTCCAAGTTGATATTCGCGAGGACCTGACGGTGCTCGTGGATGGCGACAAAATGGCTCGCGTGTTCAACAACATCATGAAAAACGCTATTGCCTATAGCTATGAGGGCTCGACCATCACGATCGAGGCCAGACGCCGGGACGGCGGTGGCGTGCGCGTGCGCTTTATCAATCAGGGCGATCCCATCCCTGAGGCAAAGCTCAAGGTGATCTTTGAGAAGTTCTATCGCCTGGATGCGGCGCGTGCGACCAATCGCGGCGGCGCTGGACTGGGGCTTGCCATCGCCAAGGAGATCGTATGCGCGCACGGCGGTACCGTTGCATGTGAATCGACGCCCGAACACACGATATTCACCATCGAGCTGCCCGCCGCATAGCCAGTGTGCCCTTACAAACACTTGACAATGCGCTCACGTGCATATGAGCCGCGATTCCTACTATCGATACTGCTGAATTGATATCGATGTGGAGGTATGCGGTATGACGGCTGCTGCGGCTGTGGAGCCCACGGAGCTTGAAGAACTCATGAAAGCGCAGGCCGAGGCCGCGCGCGAGCGCGAGGTTGGGGATGCGACTCGCCCCACGGCAGAGGATCTTGCCGCCTCGCCGACGCGTATCGATGTCGAGGGCCTCGACCTGTTCTATGGCGACCACCATGCGCTCAAGGACGTGAATATCAAGATCCGCGACAAGCAGATCACCTCGTTCATCGGGCCTTCGGGCTGCGGAAAGTCCACGTTGCTGCGCTGCTTTAACCGCATGAACGACGGCATCAAGGATTGCCGCATCGAGGGCAAGATTGCGCTCGATGGTCAAGATATCCTGGGCGACTACGACATCTGCCGCCTTCGCCAGCGCGTGGGCATGGTGTTCCAGCGCCCCAACCCGTTTCCCATGAGCATCTACGACAACGTCGCGTATGGTCCGCGCGGTATGGGTGTGCGCGATCGCGCTGCGCTGGATGAGCTGGTCGAGGACTCCCTTCGTCGCGCTGCGCTATGGGATGAGGTCAAGGACAAGCTCAAAGAGTCGGGTCTGGGCCTTTCGGGCGGCCAGCAGCAGCGTCTGTGCATCGCCCGCGCACTTGCCGTGCAGCCCGACATTCTGCTGATGGACGAGCCGACCTCGGCACTCGACCCTGTGTCGACGCTGGTGGTGGAGCAGCTGGCCTGCGAGCTCAAAGAGACCTGCACGCTCGTGGTCGTTACGCACAATATGCAGCAGGCGGCGCGTATCTCCGATTCGGTCGCATTCTTTTTGCTGGGTGAGCTGGTGGAGCACGCGCCCACCGCGCAACTCTTCAAGAATCCGACCGATCCGCGCACGGCGGATTATTTGACGGGACGTTTTGGCTGATACCATCTAGTAAAGGTACCTTTAGGGTTAAGATGCGGTCATGCCGGCCGCAAAGGGGTTCAACATGATCTATTACGTCGAGGACGATGACAACATCAGGGATTTGACGGTCTATGCACTGCGCAAGCAGGGGATTGAGGCCGAAGGCTTTTCGTGCGACGGTGAGTTTAAGGCTGCCGTGGCGCGACGGGTACCCGATGCCGTCCTGCTCGACATCATGCTGCCCGATACCGATGGCTTGGCGATTATGCGTCGACTGCGTGCCGATCGCCTGACGGCGACGGTGCCCATCATGATGCTTACCGCCAAGGATACCGAGCTCGACAAGGTGATGGCGCTCGATGGCGGTGCCGACGATTACCTGACTAAGCCGTTTTCGCTCATGGAGCTTGCGAGCCGCTGCCGCGCACTGCTGCGTCGCGGCGGCATGGTCAAGCAGGCGAGCGATGTGCTCAGCGTGGGCGACATCGTGCTCTCGCCCAGCCATCGCGAGGTGACCGTTGCCGGCGAGCCGCTTAAGCTCACCCTGCGCGAGTTCGACCTGCTCGAGTACCTCATGCGCAAGCCCGGCGTGGTCTTTACCCGCGAGTCGTTGCTGCAGAGCGTGTGGGGCTGGGACTTCGACGGCGGTTCGCGCACCGTTGACGTGCACGTGCAGACGCTTCGCCAAAAACTGGGCGAGCATGCCAGCGCCATCGAGACCGTGCGCGGCGTGGGCTACCGCTTGGCCGAGCCTTCTGCCGGTGATGGTGCCGAAGGTGACGACACCGCGGCCACCGCATCGGAGGAGTAACCCGTGGTCTTCGCCCCCCAGGGAAAACATACGCTGTCGCACCGCGTTTTTGTGACGATCTTTGTCTGCGCCATGGCGGTTATCGTGGCGTTTACGGTGCTGGGTGCGTTCTTTGTGCAAAACACCTTGGCGGATGCCACGAGTACCAATCTGGCGCAGGAAACCGAGCTCATTGCTGCCGCTCTCGACGAACAGCAGGAGCCCATCCCGTTCTTGCGTAGCCTTGATCGCGAGGACTTGCGAATCACGCTGATTAACAAGGATGGATCGGTTGCCTACGACAACGAGGCGTCGCCTTCCACACTGCCCAACCATGGCGATCGCCCCGAGGTCATCGAGGCCTTTGAGAGTGGTTTGGGTTCCGCGGAGCGCGCAAGCTCTACGCTCGACGAGATTATGCTGTATCGCGCCGTCGCCCTTGATAACGGCCAGGTTGTCCGCTTGGCGCAGGCCCAGCCTGGCGTTACGGCGATTTTGCTGTCGATGGTGGCGCCGATGCTGCTTATCGCAGCAGCGGGTGCGGTACTCTCGTTTTTTATGGCGCGCCGCGAGTCCCGTGCCATCATCGCGCCGTTGCAAGAGGTGGATTTGGACCACCCACGCCGTAGCTATGAGCACGCCTATGCCGAGATGGTCCCCATGCTTGAGCGTATCGAGTCGCAGCGCCAGGAACTCAAGCGCCAAATGGCGGTGCTAGCGGACAACGACCGTATGCGCCGCGAGTTCACGGCGAATATCACCCATGAGCTCAAGACGCCGCTTACGGCGATTTCGGGCTATGCCGAGCTCATCGCAAACGGCATGGTCGAGGGCGAGGGCGACCTGCGCAACTTTGGCGGTCGCATCTATCGTGAGGCGGGCCGCTTGGCAGCGCTTGTCAACGATATCCTTACGCTGTCTAACTTGGACGAGGCCGAGCGTGCAACTGAGGGCGAGGCGGCGCCCATTGGTTCCACGGAGCCTATTGAGCTCTCGCGTGCCATCTACGCGGTTGAGCAGCGTCTTGAACAGGTCGCCCGTCAGGCGAATGTGACGATAAGTCATGAGACCAAGCCTGTGGTCATCGAAGGCGTGTCGCGCTTGATTGACGAGCTCATCTATAATCTGGCGAGCAACGCCATCCGCTACAATCGACCCGGCGGTGCGGTTACGCTGCAGTGCGGCACCAACGACGAAGGCCATCCGTTCCTTGCGGTCGCCGACACGGGAATCGGTATCGCGCCTGAAGAACAGGGCAAGGTATTTGAGCGGTTCTATCGCGTGGACAAGAGTAGGTCCAAGGCGCGCGGCGGAACCGGTCTGGGGCTTGCAATTGTCAAGCATGCGGCCCTGTATCATCACGCCACGCTCGATCTGTCGAGCGAGTTGGGCGTGGGAACCACCATTACGGTGACGTTTCCCATACGGCAGGACGAGCCATTCGCATAGCGATACAACATAGATATTGATGCAGACGCCGCATTTGACTTTCGGGTGCGGCGTTGTTGTGCAATTTTACGATTGCTTCCGACATTTTTACAGGAGAGCCTGTTTCTTATGTATAGAGTTTGGTCTCGGTAAAAAGATGCGATAACATACGGACAGTTTTGTCAATCCGAACTGGGGAAATGAAAGGCAAGCTGCATGACCCTTCTCGAACTGTTCCAGCTGCTGAAGAAGCACCTTCAGCTGGTCATCACCCTTCCGGTGGTCTGCGCGATCGCCATGGGCATCGTGTCCTTCGTTGCGATGGACAACACCTATACCGCGACGACGAGCATGTACATTCTCGCCAAGACCGACGATAGCGGTCAGATGAGCTACAACGATCTCTCGGCGAGTCAGATGCTTTCCAACGATATCGCCACGCTGCTGGATAGCGATAGCGTTAAGAGCGGCGCAGCCAATGAACTGGGCCTCACCGATCTGGATGACTACAAGGTGTCTGTTTCCTCCGAGACCACCACGCGTGTCATTACGCTTTCGGTTACCGGCACCGATGCCAAGGAGACGGCTAAGGTCGCAAAGGCCATGGCCAGCTCGGTGAGTACGGTCGCTCAGAACGTCGGCGCTGCCCAGAGCATCAACGTTATCGACGAGGCTAAGACCCCCGAAGCCCCCAGCGGCCCCAAGCGCACGCTGTATATTGCCGTCGCGTTCCTCGCCGGTATCTTTATCGCAGTCGCCTATGTCGTTTTGGCAGACATGCTCAATACCCGCATCCGCGGTGCCGAAGAGGCAGAAGAGCTCCTGGGCATTCCCGTTGTTGGCCGAATTCCGGCTATGAAAGGTGGTAAATAGGCATGGCTAAGGCAAAGAACACCGACAAGCTCGTTGTACAGAATGCCGCCAAGACCCTTCTGGCCAACATCCGCTTTGCGAGCGTGGACGACCCCATCCGCACCATCACCGTTACCTCCTCGATTCCCAACGAGGGCAAGTCTACGGTTTCCATTAACCTTGCTCAGGCAATCGCCACGAGCGGCAAGTCCGTGCTTCTGGTCGAGGCCGATATGCGCCGCAGGTCCCTTTCCGATATGCTCGGCGTTCGTTCGCGCGGCGGACTCTATGCGGTCCTTTCCGAGCAGATCTCCATTGACCAGGCAATTGTCGAGACGGGTCAGAAGAACTTCTACTTCCTCGATGCCGAGCCGCATATTCCCAATCCTGCCGACATCATCGTCTCTCACCGCTTTGCCAAGCTGGTAAAGGCGCTGTCCGCCAAGTTCCAGTACGTCATCTTTGATGCTCCCCCGGTCGGCACCTTCATCGATGCTGCCGAGATTGCCAGCCTGACCGACGGCACGCTGTTCGTGGTGCGTGAGGATTTCACCAAGCGCGAGGAGGCGCTCAACGCCATCGGTCAGCTTAAAAAGTCCGAGAAGGTCAAGCTCATCGGTACCGTTATGAACTACTGCGAGACCGAGACCAGCGAGTACTACTACTCCTACTACACCAAGGACGGTAAGAAGGTGAAGAAGGGCTCCGACGATCAGGGGACTTCCAAAAAGGGCATCTTCACCAACCGAGCAAACGTTTAGTTGATTAAGGCTGACCTATGCGTGACATTCATTGCCATATCTTGCCGGGTGTAGACGACGGCGCCGCCGATCTCGATGAGAGCTTGGCGATGCTCGAGGCTGCCAAGCGGGCTGGTGTAACCAGAATTGTTTGCACTCCTCACTGCCGTGATCCCTATTTTGATTACGACAAGATGTGGGATGCCTTTGAGCTGCTGCGCGATAACGCTGACGGTTTTCCGCTCCAGATGGGCTTCGAGGTCAACCATCGAAAGCTCGTTGAGCTTGGTATCGATGCCGCGGAGCACTTGCATTTCGATGGGACCAACGAGTTTCTGCTCGAGCTTTCGACGCATGCCGATGCGTATGCGTTTAGAGAGTACGAGAACACGATTTACGATTTGCAGTGCCGTGGCTACCAGGTGATCATCGCTCATCCTGAGCGCTATCGTGCGGTTCAAAAGGATGTAAGCGTGGCGGAGCGCCTGGTCGATATGGGCTGCAAGCTGCAGGCTTCGGCGGACTTTATTGCCGGCGGTCGCTTTGGTCGCGAGAAAAAGCCGGCACAGCGCCTGTTCGATCAGAACCTGTACAGCTTCATCGCGAGCGATGCCCATAACGTGGGTCATTACGATTGCCTGGCGAAGGCTCGCGCGAAGTTTAGCGTGCGCGGAGCTCATTTTCGCTAAAATCTGTCCCTAACGTTCGCATTGAATGAAAGGGCAGCCATGGATATCCAACTTAAGACGGGATGCTTTGATGACGCGGCGTTGGTGCGCCGCGTCATTTTTATGGACGAGCAGGGCTACGAGAATGAGTTCGACGCTATCGACGAGGATCCGAACTGCATTCATGTGACGCTCTATGTAGACGGCGAGCTTGCCGGTTGCTCGCGCGTGTTTCCCGAAGAGCTTGAGCGCGCGGCTGACGCAGAGGCTCCGGTGTCGCCGGCGTGCGACTTGGACGAAGGTGTCGCGGCGGGGGAGACCTACATTATGGGGCGCGTGGCCGTGCTGCCGAGCATGCGCCGTCGCGGTTTGGCGAGCAAGATTGTCGAGGCCAGTGATACGTGCGCGCGTGATGCCGGCGCCAAGCTCATTAAGCTGCATGCTCAGGAATACGTGCTGCCGCTCTATGCCAAGGCGGGCTACACGCAGATTGCCCCGGTGGACTACGAAGACGAGGGCCAGCCTCATGCCTGGATGGCCAAGCGCGTAGATGGCAGATAGGAACGTTCCTTTCCTGCCGGCAGTTTGGGACACTCCTTGGCAATTGGCGCATCAGAGCGCTCGGACATACAGTTTTTCGATTCCGTATGTATATATGCGCGTTAATGGGTTATAAAATCTAAGTCTGAACATAGCAGGTCTGCGATGCGGCTCGGGCGACCGAGCCGTTTTTGCGGACAGGGGTAGCGCGAAAGGACTGCACATGCGTCAATTTAAGACCGAGAGCAAAAAACTGCTCGACCTCATGATCAACTCCATCTACACCAATAAAGAAATCTTCCTGCGCGAGCTTATCTCTAACGCGAGCGACGCCGTCGACAAGCTCAACTTTAAGAGCCTGCAGGACCCGAGCGTCAAGATCGACCAGGGCGACCTGGCCATTCGCGTCTCCTTTGATAAAGACGCCCGCACCATTACCATCTCGGATAACGGCATTGGCATGACCGCCGAGGAGCTCGAGCGCAATCTGGGCACCATCGCCCATTCCGGCTCCGAGGAGTTTAAGACCGAGAACGCCGAGCAGCAGGGTTCGGATGTCGACATCATCGGCCAGTTTGGCGTGGGCTTCTACTCGGCTTTTATGGTCGCCAGCCATGTGAAGGTCGTCAGCCGCGCCTACGGCGCGGATGTCGCCCATGTGTGGGAATCCGACGGTCTTGAGGGCTACACCATCGAGGACGGCGAGCGTGCCGAGCACGGTACCGATGTCATCCTGACGCTGCGCGAGAACGAGAAGCTCGATGCCGACGGCGAGGCCGAGACCTACGATCGCTTCCTGACCGAGTGGGGCCTCAAGAGCCTAATTCAGCAGTACAGTAACTATGTGCGTTACCCGATCCAGATGATGGTGTCCAAGAGCCGCCAGAAGCCCAAGCCCGAGGATGCTGGCGATGACTACACGCCCGAGTACGAGGACTACCAGGAGCTCGAGACCGTCAACTCCATGACGCCGATCTGGAAAAAGCGCAGCTCCGATGTCGAGCAGAAGGACTACGACGAGTTCTACAAGTCCACGTTCCACGACTTTGACGATCCTGCGCGCACCATCAGCTTCCATGCCGAGGGCACGCTCGAGTATGACGCCCTGCTGTTTGTGCCGGGCCGCGCGCCGTTCGATCTGTACAGCAAGGATTACGAGAAGGGTCTGGCGCTCTACAGCTCCAATGTCCTGATCATGGAGAAGTGCGACGACCTGCTGCCCGACTACTACAACTTTGTCCGCGGCGTCGTGGATTCCGCCGACGTGTCGCTCAACATCTCGCGTGAGACGCTGCAGCAGAACCGTCAGCTCAAGGCCATCGCCAAGCGTGTGGAAAAGAAGATCACCGCTGACCTTGAGGATATGCGTGACAACGACCGCGAGGCCTACGAGAAGTTCTTTGAGAACTTTGGCCGCGGCCTTAAGTACGGCATCTACTCGAGCTATGGCATGAAGGCCGATGAGCTCGCCGACCTGTTGCTGTTCTGGTCTGCCAAGGAACAGAAGATGATTACACTGGCCGAGTATGCCAAGGGCATGCCCGAGGATCAGAAGGCCATCTACTACGCCGCCGGCGATTCGCGCGAGCGCTTGGCCAAGATGCCCGTGGTAAAGGGCGTGCTCGACCGCGGCTATGACGTGCTGCTTCTGACGCAGGACGTGGATGAGTTTACCTTCCAGGCCATGCGTGAGTACGTTGCCGCCGATATGCCCAAGATCTACGAGGACGATGCTGCCCGCGAGGCTGCCGAGAAGGCTGTGGCCGACGGTGCCGAGCCCGAGGTCGAGGATCGTCATCTGGAGCTCAAGAACGTCGCGACCGGTGATCTTGACCTGGCGACCGAGGATGAGAAGAAGGAGGCCGAGGACGCCACCAAGGAGAACGAGGACCTCTTTAGCGCTATGAAAGAGGCACTCGGTGACAAGGTCGAGAAAGTTGCCGTCTCCGCGCGCCTGACCGATGCCCCCGCTTGCATCACCACCGAGGGTCCGCTTTCGCTTGAGATGGAGAAGGTACTCCAGAAGGGACCCGAGGGCGCGCCCGACGGCATGCCCAAGAGCCAGCGCGTGCTCGAGCTCAACGCCAAGCACCCGGTCTTTGACAAGCTTGTCGCTGCCCAGAAGGCAGGCGACGCCGACAAGATCAAGCAGTACTCTGGTCTGCTCTACGATCAGGCCCTGCTGGTCGAGGGTATCCTCCCCGAGGACCCCGTTGCCTTCGCGGCGGCTGTTTGCAACTTGATGTAGTTAGGTAGTTACGCGGTTTTACCAAACCGCGTAACGGCTCGACGCTGCCCTCAGTTCCGCCGTTCTAACGAACGGCGGACCAGTCGACGCTGCGCGGGCGCCAGAGCGACAACTTGTCATTCAAAGAGGACGGCATGACCAGAAGGTCTATGCCGTCCTCTTTTCATGCCAATTTGTTCGCTCTGGCGCCCGCTCGCTGGCATTGCTAAAACATCGATGTTACCGTGGTCCAAACTAGTCGTTGGGGGCGTTCTTGTTTGACCAGTCGTTTAAGAACGTCCCCGATGACTATTTGAATTGCTAATTTGTGCGGGTTGTGGTTTTGTGACCTGCTGAAATTAAAGATACTGTACAACTGTACGTTAATTCGTCTTCGTAGTATATTGCTACCCGCAAAACTCAATACCATTGTGCTCTGAGACGCTAAAGCGCTTACGTACAATGGTTATCGATAGTACGATTCGATTCAACGACAGGATGGATGGTCCAAGCGTGAGTCTCGGCAGCAAACTATCCAATGCAAAGGTCTCCTTTGCGATATTTAAGCGCGACATTAAGCGACTGCTTGTGAACCCCGTCGCCTTGGTGGTTACCCTTGGCGTGTGCGTTATTCCCTCGCTGTATGCCTGGTACAACATCGTGGCCAACTGGGATCCGTACGGAAACACCCAGGGCATCAAGATTGCCATCGCCAACAACGATCGGGGCACCCAAAACGACCTGGTGGGCGAGCTCAACGCGGGCGATCAGGTCGTCGATCAGCTCAAGGAGAACGATCAGCTGGGCTGGACCTTCGTCGATTCTGCGGCCGATGCCAAAGAGGGCGTCGAGAGCGGTGAGTACTATGCGGCCATCGTAGTCCCCAAGAACTTCTCGGATAACCTGGTTTCGATGCTCGACGGCAACTACCATCAGCCCAAGCTTACGTACTACGTCAATGAGAAGAAGAGCGCTATTGCGCCCAAGGTTACCGACACCGGTGCAAACACCATCGAGGAGCAGATCAACTCGGAATTTGTCTCCACGGTGGGCGAGACCGTTGCCAGTATTGCCAAGGATGCCGGAGTCGATTTAAAGGACAAGGCAACCCAGACTCAGGATTCGTTGGCCGGTTCGGTATCAGAGGCTTCCGATACGTTGGGCGAAGTGCGTGATTCGATTGGCGACATGAATGCCGCCATCGATAAGACGAGTGGTTCCATTGCCTCGGCAGATGCGGCACTTGCCGGTCTGCAGGGTCAGGCGCCGTCGCTGACGCAGGCGATCTCCCAGGGCAATGACCTGCTGGGCGAGGCTCGCGCCACGGCGGGCAACTCTGTCGCCTCGCTCTCCAAGGCGCTCTCGGAAGGCAGCCTTGCGCTCACCAAGACGTCAGCCTCCGCAAACGCTGCGATTGGCAAGCTGACGGGCACGGTCGCATCTACGACTACCCGTATCGACAACTCGCTTGAGTCTCTCCAAGCGACGATCGACCACAATAAGGCCGTTATCGGGCACTTGGAAATTCTCGTCAATGACACGTCGACAGGTTCCAAGGAAATTGACGCGCGCATTGTATCGATCATCGATTTGCTCCGCGAGCAGAATGAAAAGCTTCAGAGCATCAAGGACGGTCTGTCTGCGCAGTCGAGCGCCATGGCGAATGACGCTGCGGCTGTCTCGGGTGCCAGCGACGCTATCAATAATGCAATTCAGACCGGTGCGACCAACCTTGGCCAGGCTCAGACGGACCTGGGTCAAAACGCGCTGCCGAAGGTCTCGAGCGCACTTGATTCGTTTGCCGCCGTCTCGGGTGATCTGACGGGAATCGTGTCTGGCCTCACGCCTACTATTGCAAGTGCGCGCGGTACACTTTCGCAACTCAACGCCACGCTCGGTCAGGCCAAGACCACGCTGTCCCAGACCGATGCCTCGCTTGCCAAGGTCCAGGACAAGCTCGCAACCGCCGCCAACGACATCGCGGCGCTACAGACCTCCGAGTCCATGGGCGAGCTGGCCGGCCTGATGGGCGTCGACGTCGATGATGTTGCAGACTTCATGGCATCTCCGGTCGAGCTGACCTCAAAGTCAATTTACCCGGTCAAGAGCTTTGGTTCGGGCATTGCCCCGTTCTATACCAATCTGGCGCTGTGGGTGGGCGGCTACGTGCTTATCGCCATCTACAAGCTCGAGGTCGACCGCGAAGGCATCGGCAGCTTTACCGCGCGTCAGGGCTACTTTGGCCGCTGGTTGCTCCTGGTGATCCTGGGCGCGTTGCAGGCCATCATCGTTACGGTAGGCGATCTGGTGATCGGCGTGCAGTGCGTCAGCCCGCTGCTGTTCGTGCTGGGCGGCATCGCCATCTCGTTCACCTACGTCAATATCATCTATGCGCTGTCCACCACGTTTAAGCATATCGGCAAGGCTATCGGCGTCATTCTGGTTATCGTGCAGATCCCGGGTTCGTCGGGTATGTACCCCATCGAGATGATGCCAGGCTTCTTCCAGTGGCTGCACCCGCTGCTGCCCTTTACCTACGGCATCAATCTGCTGCGCGAGACGGTCGGCGGCATGTATTCGTTCAACTACCTGTTTAACCTGTGCATTCTGGGCGTGTTCTTGATCGTGGCGCTCTTTATCGGCCTGCAGCTGCGTCCGCTGCTGCTCAACCTTAACCTGCTCTTTGATAAACAGCTCTCCACGACCGGTATGATGATTTGCGAGTCCAACGACCTGCCGCGCCAGCGCTACTCGCTGCGCACGGCCATGCGCGTCATGCTCGATTCCGATTCGTACCGTCGCGAACTGCTCGATCATGCGGTCGCCTTTGAACATCGCTACCCGTACTACATCAAGGGCGGTTTTGCCGCCGTGGTGGGCGTTCAGGTCCTGCTCTTTGTCCTGTCGACGGTTCTCGATATCGACAATAACGGCAAGATCATCCTGCTTGTCATTTGGATCATCTCGGTTATTGCCATCTGCGGCTGGCTGATCAATATCGAATATATCCGAGCGAGCCTCAATACCCAGATGCGCATCTCGGCGCTTTCGGATGAGGACCTGCGTCGCGAGATGCGCGAACACACGGCCGCCATTCCTGCCGCCCGCCACATGTTTGGCCTCAACGCCAGCGAGCGTGGTGCCAAGGGCGGCGATCAGTCCACGGGCCGCTTGCCGCATATCGGCTCGCACCATAAATCTCAGGGCAGCGACAGCACAGCCACAAATGATGGAGATACCACCGCGCTTGGCAAGCACTCCAAAGGAGGTGAGGCATAAATGAAGAACATCCTGCATCTGTTTAAGCGCGATGTCCAAAACGTGTCTCGCTCCGTGATCGGCTTGGTTGTCGTGATGGGCCTCATTATCGTACCGTGTCTGTACGCGTGGTTTAACATCGCCGGCAGCTGGGATCCGTACGGCAACACCGGCAATCTTAAGATCGCCGTGGTCAACACCGATGAGGGTTACGAGAGCGATTTGATCCCCGTCGAGGTTAACGTGGGCGAAAACGTGACCGCCACCCTACGCGGCAACGAGAGCTTCGATTGGGTTGTGCTCAACAATCGCGAAAAGGCTATCGAGGGCGTTAAGTCGGGCGCGTACTATGCTGCCGTCGTTATCCCCAAAACGTTTAGCGCTGACATGATGACGCTTTTCTCGACCGACGTGAAACACGCCGATATCGAGTTTTACGAGAACCAGAAGGCCAACGCCATTGCGCAGATCGTGACCGAGAAGGGTTCGAGTGCCGTTCAGAGCCAGGTTAACGAAACTTTTACCGAGACCATTACGAGCATCGGTCTTAAGACGGTGTCCAGCCTGCTCGATTACATGAGCACCGACCAGGTCAGCAACTTTATCGCCAACCTGTCCTCGACGCTTGGCGATTCGATTGAGGACCTGCGAGACGTTCAGGCAAATGCTTCGTCGCTGGCGGGCATTTTGAGCTCTACGTCCGATTCGTTGACGTCGGCGAGCGGTATGCTCCAGCAGACGGGTACGGTCGATGAGTCGACCAAGCGGTTGATGGAGCATGCCAAGAGCGGCATGAGCGATTCCAAAGAAGCGCTGAAGGCCGCCAACGACGCCATCAACGCCGCGATTGACGGAAGCGCTGGCTCGTTCGACAACGTGTCCGCCGAGCTTGCGAAGGCATTCGATGCCGCGAATCAGCATGTTGACCTTACGGTGTCTCAGCTCAACGATGCCGCGGCGGCGCTCAATACACGTGCCGACGATATCGACGCCACGGCCGACCAGCTCCGCGGCTTTGCCGAGCAGGTCAGTGACGAAAAGCTCCAGGAGAGCCTCAAGTCTGTGGCAACATCGCTGAACAGGATCGCGGTGGAGTATCGCAACAGCGCCAAGGACCTGACGGCAACTGCTAAGTCCCTTTCTGACAGCATGGCAGAGGTCAACAGCACGCGTGCCGAAGTCGACCAGGCCATCGCCGATGCCAAGGCGGGCATTTCGGGCGCCAAGTCCGACTACGACTCCACGTTCTCGGTCAAGGCAAAGGAGCTCAAGAAGACGGTTTCAGGCATCCTGGACTCGCTGGATGGCATCTCGGGCGATCTGGATAGCGCCGTAGACGGCCTGACCAACGCATCCGGTTCGCTGGCAAAGGGCCTCTCCAAGGCCGCCAAGCTGGTCAACAAGGCTTCCGATCAGCTAGGTGAAGCGTCCGATAAGATCAGTGCGTTTAAGGATGAGCTCGATGGCGCCCTGATGTCGGACGACCTTGCCACGATCAAGACGATGATTGGCAACGATCCCGAGGGTTTGGCCGTGTCGCTTTCCGGTCCCGTCGCGCTCGATCGCAAACCGGTCTATCCGATCCGCAACTACGGCTCGGCCATGGCGCCGTTCTACACGATTCTGTCGCTCTGGGTCGGCTCGATCGTGCTGGCGGCCATGATGAAGGTGTCGGTTGACGATGAGCTTATCAACGAGCTCATCCCCGTACGCCTACACGAGATCTACCTGGGTCGTTACTTGTTCTTTGGCGGTTTGGCTCTGCTGCAGGCAACGCTCGTGTGCGCGGGCGACATCCTGTTCTTTGGCATCCAGTGCGACAACCCGCTGCAGTTTGTGCTGGCGGGCTGGGTCGCGAGTCTCGTGTTCTCCAATATCGTCTACACGCTTACGGTTTCGTTTGGCGATATCGGCAAGGCTTTGGCCGTTGTGCTGCTGGTCATGCAGGTCGGCGGTTCGGGCGGCACGTTCCCCATCGAGATGACCGGTCCTGTGTTCCAGGCGATCTATCCGTTCCTGCCGTTCACTCACGGCATCAACGCCATGCATGCTGCCATGGCAGGCGCCTACCATATGGAGTACTGGGTTGAGCTGGGTATTCTGGCGAGCTATCTGATTCCGTCGCTGGCCCTGGGCGTCGTCTTCCGCCGTCCGGTCATCAAAGCCAACGACTGGATCATCGAAAAGCTGGAGTCGACAAAGCTAATTTAGTGCGGCAACGTTAACGCTGATGTAGCACTAATGCCAGCGAGCGAGCCGCATTTGCGCCAAGGTGACGTGAAATGAAAGGGCGCTGACCTTCTGGTCGCGCCCTTGAAATTGAACGTCAGATTGGCGTGAATGCGGCTCGCGCAGCGTCGGCCGGTCCGCCGTTCGGTAGAACGGCGGAACAAAACGCTTTAGTGGGCTGGATTGCGATGCAACGCCGGTTGTTGCTACAGTAGCGGGGCGTGCCGGGGGTCCGGTGCGCCCCGTTTTTATTTGACCATGAGGCGGCACGCAGCCATATGCGTGCGGACACCACGCCCAGATTGAGTGTGAGGATGTTCCATGGCCCAATACGCTGCCAACGAAATCGAAAACATGCCCGATAGCCCTGTCGCACGGGAGGACCTGGGCGCCGGCGGCACCTCCCGCGGCGCCGGCGCGCGTTCCCCGTTCTTCTGGAAGGTCTTGCTGCTATCGGTGGCGGTCATCTGGGGCTATTCCTTTACCACCATGAAAGATGCGCTCGACACCATTCCGGTGTTCGAACTGCTCTATATTCGTTTTCTTCCGGCTTCGCTGGTTATGTTCGCCATCTTCCACAAACGCATCATCGCGCACTTTAATGCCCGCAACCTTATCGTCGGACTTGGTATGGGCGCACTTATGTGGGGCGCGTACGGTTTGCAGACGATTGGCCTGGCACAGACCACGGCGGGCAAGAGTGCATTTTTGACGGGTACCTATTGCATCTTCGTGCCGTTTGCGAGCTACGTCCTAAGCGGCGAAAAGCTTACCCGTTACAACTTGGGCGCCGCGTTGCTGTGCCTGGCGGGCATTGGTCTGGTGGCGCTCGATAGCGTCGAGTTCAATGTCGGCGATGTCATCACACTGGGCGGTGCGGTCTTCTTTGCCATCCAGATGGCGGTGACCGCCAAGTATGGCCGCAAGATGGACATCAACGTCATCACGTTTTGGATGTTTGTGGGCAACGGCGTGCTGAGCCTGATCTCGTCGCTGTTATTCGAGACCCAAGCGCCGCTGTCCGTGTGGACGCCGAGCTTTATCGGTGTGATGGCGTTTCTATCGGTGGGCTGTACGTGTGTGGCTCTGCTCATCCAAAACGTCGGCCTGGCGCATGTCCCGGCCTCAACGGGCTCGCTGCTCCTTTCGATGGAGTCGCCTTCGGGTGTGCTGTTCTCGGTGCTGCTGATGGGGGAGGCGCTCACCTCGCGCCTGCTCGCCGGCTTCGCGCTCATCTTTCTTTCGATTATCTTGAGCGAGACGCATTTCGATTTTTTGCGTCGAAAGCCGCGTCCGCAATTGTAAACAATTTGTTGCGCCGCCTCCCGGGGCGGCATTTTTTATGCGTCGCCCTTAAAGTAGTACCTTGCACTTTACGCTATCAAAGTGCTTGCTGCAAAAACGTTACTGGAGGGCATCTATGGCACCAGCACTGTCCGATCTTCAACCGCAATCAGCGCCCAAGGCCACCGCGGCGGCGCAGACCGCTATCGGCGACGGTCTTGTTGCAGAAGCTCAGGCTTTTGCAGACGAGCTCGCTGCGTGGCGACACGATTTACATCAGATGCCCGAGCTGGGTAATAGCCTCCCGCAGACCTCTACGTATATCCAAGCGCGCCTGACCGAGATGGACATCCCATTCGCTACGCTCGTCGATGGTTCCTGCGTTGTGGGCCTTGTCGGCGCCGGTGCCGCCGCGGCCCAAGGCAATGGCATCTGCACGAATGAGCAGGCCGGTACGGTCATCATGCTGCGTGGCGACATGGACGCCCTGCCCGTTGCCGAGGAATCCGGCGAGCCCTTTGCATCCACCAACGGCTGCATGCACGCTTGCGGTCACGATATGCACGCGACGGCGCTGCTTGGTGCGGCTCGTATGCTCAAAGCGCGCGAGGCAGAGCTTGTTGATGCCAACGCTACGGTCAAGTTGCTGTTCCAGCCGGGCGAGGAAACCTTTGAGGGTGCCCGCGCCGCCATCGCCGACGGTCTGCTGCAGAACCCGCGTCCTCAGGTCGCCTTTGCCATGCATGTCAATAGCCAGTCGCCGCTCGGCCTGGTGCTCTACGGCAGCCCGGCGCTCTCGGGCGTGTACGGTTTTCGTATCACGCTTCAGGGCAAGGGCGGCCATGGCTCGAGCCCCGAGATTTGCATCGACCCCATCACGGCCGGCGTGCATGTGCATCTGGCGCTCCAGGAGCTTATCGCTCGCGAAGTGCCGGCGGCCAAGGAGGTCGCACTGACCGTGGGTAAGTTTGCCGGTGGCCAAGCGGCCAACGTCATCCCAGATACCTGCGTGCTCGAAGGCACGCTGCGCGGCTTTGACGTCGAGCTCATGGAGCACCTCAAGACCCGCATCGCGGAGGTCGTAAACGGCGTTGCCACAACATATCGTACGTCGGCGACCATCGAGACGCTTTCGGATGTTCCGCCGCTTGTACTCGACAGCGATATGACTCAGGTGTCGCTTGGCTACGTGGGCGCAGTGCTGCCCAAGGCGGCTTTCTTGCCGCTTTTCCATGCCATGGCGAGTGAGGACTTCGCGCTTATCTCGAGCGAGATTCCGAGTGCGTACTTTACCGTGGGCGCGGCCGTAACCGACACGGACGAACACTTTGCCCAGCACCATCCCAAGGCACGTTTTAACGATGCCGAGCTGCCGCTCGGTGCTGCGGCTTATACCGCCGTCGCTTTGGGCTATATCGCCGACCACCGGTAGCACCCAACCTTGCCTTTCAAGCCTGCGGGCATGGCCGTAAGGCCTATGCCCTTGTCTTTCAAGGCAATCTTGGGCACTACCGGCGCCCGGCGCCGGCTATTCGTTTGTTAAATAAGGAGCAGTATGCCCCAGCAGCGTAAGTTCTTCCCCGGCTGGCTCGTGGTGGCCTCCGGCTTCGTGATCATGGCCACGTGTTACACGATTTTCGTCAACTGCATGAGCCTGTTCCAGCCGCTGATCGTCAGCAACCTGGGTATTTCCCTTGCGCAGTACAACGTCTCCAATGCCATCTCCACCGTGGTGAGTGTCGTGGGTTCGCTCGTTATCGGTCATGTTGCCGATAAGGTGAGTGGCCGCGTATTGGGCTCGCTTACCGTTATCGCTACCTCGGCGGTGCTTGCCGGCATGAGCTTTGTCGGTGAGCTGTGGCAGGTCTACGTGCTCTTTGCCGTTTCGGGCTGCTTCGCTGTGGCCTCGACCCGTCTGCTCATTAGCCTTGTGACCGCCAACTGGTTTACCGCTAAACGCGGCCTTGCCATTTCCATCGCACTTTCGGGCTCGGGCTTTGGCGGAGCCATTCTCTCGCCGATCGTGAGCTCTCTTATCGTGAGTGTGGGCTGGCGCTCTGCGTTCCTGGTACTCGCTGCCGTCTGCATGGTGGCGGCACTGCCCATCACGGCTTACTCCTTCCGCACCAAGCCTTCCGAGATCGGCCTTAAGCCGCTCGGCGAGAACCCGGGCGATCCGTCCGTCTCGACGGCTGGCGATAAGGACGAGCACACGGCGCCCGAGGTTAGCGTCGGCTGGTCTCGTATCAAGAAGAGCCCGGCGTTTTGGCTGCTCGTCGTCGCCTTCCTCTTTATGGGTCTCGTTAACGGCGCCATCTTGCCCAACCAGGTCACCAACATGACGAGTGTTACCGTCAACGGCGCCAAGATCGTCACGGGCGGCCACGATCCCATGTGGGCAGGTACCGTGCTTTCGGCCTACATGGTCACCGTCGTTATCGCCAAGATTTCGCTCGGTGCGATCTATGACCGCTTTGGTCTGCGCTTTGGCAATATCCTTGGCTCCATTGCGTGCATTATCGCCTGCGTCGCCCTGTGCTTCCCCGCGACCGATCTTGGTTCCATCGTGGCTGCCGTGAGCTTTGGTATCGGAACGTGCATGGGCACCATCACGCCTACCATCGCCGCGTCCGAGCAGTTTGGCATGGCCGACCTCGGTAAGGTCACGGGCACCATTACCTCGCTCGAGATGGTCGGCGGCACCGTGGGCGCCATTGTCTCGGGCGTGCTGTTCGATGCCACGGGCTCCTTTGCGAGCACCTGGATCGTGTGCCTGGCGTGCTCCGTGGTCATGCTCGTGTTCCTGCTGGCATCCGAGCCCATCGCCGCCAAGCTGCGCGCGAGCGTGGCGGGGGAGTAGGTAGGCCAAAGCGCATCGCCGCTTGTCCGCTTCGTCCGCGGCGGCGCGTCTGGCCGAACGAGTCCCCATACCCTCGTTCGGTCAGGCGCGCCGCCGCGTTGCTGCTTTGTGCCGTATAATGTCCACTACCTATGACGCGATACAAAAGAAAGGTGTTTGCCCATGCAGGCACAGAAGGCGGAGGGAACCCGCGACCTTATCGGCGCCGAGATGCGCGCCTGGCAAAAGATGCAGCAGATTGCGGCCGGCGTGTTCGAGCCGTTTGGTTTTAAACCCATCGAGACGCCCGCGATCGAGCAGGTTGACGTGTTTGTCCACGGTATCGGCCAGTCGACCGACGTCGTGCGCAAGGAAATGTTCCGCGTGTTCAGCGGTGCCAACCTGGAGCGCGTCTTTACCGAGGGCACCGACACCAAACTCAAGCCCAAGCAGCGCCTGGCACTTCGCCCCGAGGGCACGGCCGGCGTGGTGCGCGCCGTCGTCGAGAACAATCTGGTGCCCCAGGGCTCCACGCCGTTTAAGGCTTACTACGCCGAGGCCATGTTCCGCGGCGAGCGTCCCCAGAAGGGCCGCCTGCGCCAGTTCCACCAGGTGGGCATCGAGTGGCTCGGCGCTCCCGATCCGGCGGCAGACGCCGAGTGCATCATCATGCTCATGGAGTTCTACAAGCGCCTGGGCTTCGATCTTTCCAAGCTTCGTCTGCTCATCAACTCGATGGGTGACGCCCAGTGCCGTCCGGCTTATCGCGAGCAGGTTAAGCAGTTCATCCTCGATCACGCCGACGAGATGTGCGATGAGTGCCGCGAGCGCGCCGAGCTCAACCCGCTGCGTGCCTTCGACTGCAAGAACGACCACTGCCGCGAGATCATGGCCGAGGCTCCGCTGATGGGTGACAACCTGTGCGATGAGTGCCGCGAGCACTACGAGCAGGTCAAGCGCTATCTGGATGCCGCCGGTATCGAGTATGTCGAGGATCCCACCTTGGTGCGCGGCCTGGACTACTACACCCGTACTGTCTTTGAGGTCGAGGCCCCTGGCGCCGGCGTCGGCTCCATCGGCGGCGGCGGCCGCTACGATGGCCTGGTCGAGCTCGAGGGTGGCAAGCCCACGGCGGGCGTCGGCTTTGCTGTCGGTTTTGAGCGCGCCCTGCTGGCCCTGCAGGCCTTTGGCAGCGATTTGGGTGCCGATGAGGCCCCGTGCGTCTATGTCGCCAACGCCGGCAAGGAGCTGCGTCAGAACGTCTTTGCCATTACGCAGGAGCTTCGCGCCGCAGGTATCGTGACCGAGGCCGACTATCAGGGTCGTTCGCTCAAGGCCCAGTTTAAGCAAGCCGATAAGGTAGGCGCCAAGCTCATCTTGGTCCTGGGTGGCGACGAGCTTGCCGCCGGCAAGGTCAAAGTGCGCGACATGCAGAGCCATGACGAGGTGCTCGCCGATCTGGACAACGTCGTCGAGGCGGTTCGCGAGCGCCTGTAGCGCATCTTTTTGAGCTTCGGGCCTGCTAACGTGCCCTGCTCATGGAGAGCGATTGTTACGGGGGTGTTTCGCTTTTATGCGGAATGCCCCCGTTTACGTATGCCGCCCACCGAGAAATACGACCATTTAGGGCAAAAACCTTTGCAATGCAGAAAATACTTTTGTGTGGTAAAGCGCAATCAGTGTCGAAAGTATTTCTCAAGCGCCTATAATGAATACCGCATGTTACGTGCATAGAAGGAGGAATGGGAGGAAACGTGGCTGAGAACCTAAGCAACCAGTCTGTACCCGAAGCCGCGGCGCGCGTCGCTGCCGTGGTCAACCGCCTCGTTAACCGAATCGGCTCGAATGCCGAGTCCAGGGAGCGTCTCGCCGAGATCGAGATCCCCGAGGAGCTGCGCGACAATCTGGCGCTGTTCTTGCGCCTGGAGCGCCGTGTGCTTAGCGAGTATGATCCCGAGATCGCGGACCTGTTCGACAAGATTTTGACAGCCGAGATTGTGGTCAATGCCGGCAACCCCGGTACCTGCGCTGCCGACGAAGCCGTCGACGAGCAGGGCGTGCCCACCGCCGACGAGCCCACTGCCGTGGCATTTCGTGAGGTCGTCGATTTGATCGACAGCCTGCCGCTCGATAAGCAGCAGGTCATCGTTCGCGCCTTTACGAGCTTTTTCCATCTGGCAAACCTGTCGGAGGAGAACTACCGTGTGGCGCAGCTGCGCGAGCGCGAGGCCGGTGCGTCGACCGATACCGAGGTCGATCCTGCCAACGAGCTTACCGTTGCCTATCACCAGCTGGTGAATGAGCTGGGTGTCGAGGGTGCCAACGAGCTGCTCGACAAGCTCGAGTTCCACCCTGTCTTTACCGCACATCCCACCGAGGCCCGTCGTAAGGCCGTCGAGGGCAAGATCCGCCGTATCTCCAACCTGCTGGAGGAGCGTCCGCGTCTGGGCGGCTCCGACCTGGTGGAGAACGAGCGCCATATGCTGCAGGAGATCGACGCCCTGGTGCGTACGAGTCCCATCGCGCTCAAGAAGCCCACGCCGGTCGAGGAAGCCGATACCATCATCGACATCTTCGATAACACGCTGTTCGACGTTATCCCCGTTATCTATCGTCGTTTTGACGATTGGGTGCTGGGCGACAAGGCCGGTACTGTGCCGCCGCTGTGCCCGGCGTTCTTCCATCCCGGCAGCTGGATCGGTTCCGACCGCGACGGTAACCCCAACGTCACCGCCAAGGTGAGCCGTGAGGTCGCCGCCAAGTACTTTACGCACATGGTGCTCAAGCTCGAGGACAAGTGCCGCCACATCGGCCGCAACCTCACGCTCGAGGCTACCTACAGCAAGCCGTCGGCCGAGCTCATTAACCTGTGGAACCATCAGGTCGAGATGAGCCCTCGTTACACGGCCCGCGCCGAGCTGATCTCCGAGCACGAGCCGCATCGCGCCGTCATGCTCGTCATGGCCGACCGCCTGAACGCCACCGTCCGTCGTATCACCGACACCATGTACCACAGCGCCGACGAGTTCCTGGATGACCTGCGCGTCGTCCAGCGTTCGCTGGCCGCCTGCGGTGCCGTCCGTGCTGCCTACGGCCCGGTCCAAACCATCATCTGGCAGGTCGAGTCCTTCGGCTTCCATATGGTCGAGATGGAGTTCCGTCAGCACTCCGTGGTGCATGCCCGCGCCCTTAAGGATATCCACGAGAACGGTATCCATGGCGACCTGCAGCCCATGACGCGCGAGGTCATCGATACCTTCCGCGCTATCGGCTCCATCCAAAAGCGCTACGGCAAGAAGATGGCGCACCGCTACATCATCTCGTTTACCAAGAGCGCTCAGCATGTGGCCGACGTCTTTGAGCTGGCGCACCTGTCCTTTGCACACGAGGAGGATGTCCCCGAGCTCGACGTGATCCCGTTGTTCGAGCAGCTCGAGGACCTCGAGGGCTGCGTCGACGTGCTCGATCAGATGCTTACGCTGCCCGTGGTGCAAAAGCGCCTTGCCCAGACCAACCGCCGCATGGAGGTCATGCTGGGCTATTCCGACTCTTCCAAGGATGCCGGTCCTACCACGGCCATGCTCGCGCTGCACTCCGCGCAGGAGCGCATCGCCAAGTGGGCAGAGAAGAACGATATCGACCTGGTGCTCATGCACGGTCGCGGCGGTGCCGTGGGCCGTGGCGGCGGCCCGGCCAACAAGGCCGTGCTGGCGCAGCCCAAGGGTTCGGTCAACTGCTTCTTTAAGCTTACCGAGCAGGGCGAAGTCATCTTTGCCCGTTACGGCAACCGCACGCTGGCTCAGCGCCATGTTGAGTCCGTTGCCGCCGCAACGCTTTTGCAGTCGGCCCCGAGTGTCGAGAAGACCAACACCGAGACCACGCAGAAGTTCTGGGATATGGCCGAGAAGCTCAACACTGCAAGCCACGAACGCTATCTGGACCTGCTGAACACCGAGGACTTTACACCGTGGTTCTCGACCGTGACGCCGCTGACCGAGGTCGGTCTGCTGCCGATCGGCTCGCGTCCCGCCAAGCGCGGTCTGGGCGCCAAGTCGCTCGATGACCTGCGTACCATCCCGTGGATCTTCAGCTGGAGCCAGGCGCGCATTAACCTGGCCGCTTGGTACGGTCTGGGCACCGCCTGCGAGCAGCTTGGCGATCTTGACCAGCTCAAGGCTGCCTACCAGGAGTGGCCGTTCTTCCGCACCTTTATCGACAACATCGAGATGTCGATTGCTAAGACCGATCAGCGCATCGCCAAGATGTATCTGCATCTGGGCGACCGCGATGATCTGTCCAAGAAGGTCTTTACCGAGATGCAGCTCACCCGTAAGTGGGTCCTTGCCATCGTCGGTGATGAATGGCCGCTGCAGCGTCGTCGCGTGCTCGGCTGCGCCGTTCGCGTGCGTAACCCCTACGTCGACGCCCTGTCCATCGCCCAGGTCCGCGCCCTTCGCGAGGTGCGTATGAACCAGGACGAGATGGCCGAGGAGAAGAAGGCCGAGTACATGAGCCTGATTCTTTCGACTGTGACCGGCGTCTCGGCAGGATTGCAGAACACGGGGTAATCGATAGCCCTGTAGTCGTCCGGGTCCGCCATCAGTTTACTTTTAGGCACGTCCTCGGACATGCAAGAAGCCCTCGCTGCGCACTTCGTGCGGCGAGGGCTTCTTGCGTCCTGCGGAGTGTGCCTAAAAGTAGACTAATGGCGGGCCCTGCGATGTCCGGTCTTCGGCGGATCAGCCACTGGGTGAGGGTGGTGCTTGGGGCGACGTGCAAAAAACGGAGTTTTCAGCAGCCAAAGATTGGTGCATAAGGCTATGGGTGACGTTCGCGGCTCCTGTTGATGCTTTTGCATGACGATTGGGCTTTGTCGATGTTCATATATGGCTGGTTTCTCGCCGCATGCCATCCAGATGGGACGAGCCATGAGGACTATCTACCTTTTGAAAGACTTTTGACACCAAAATCTTATCCCGCGATGCTGAATACTCGCAAAAATGCACGCTCCGGAGGGTGTTACCCTGTTACGGCTAGAAATCCATGTGCCTTTTTATGCAATTAATTAACGCATTTATGCAAAATGGCTTACGTGCGAACGTCTCGGGGTAGATGTTTGCCTCGGCGCTGCGTAAATCATCCTGTCTATAGTGTCTTTGACAGGCGGCCGCGGTTCCCTTTGGGATCGCGGCCGTTTTGTTGTGGGTCAAATATGAACGTTGTGTTAATGAGTCGGTGGACGGTGGTGTTTTTCGGTGAGCGGCGTATCCTTCCAACGGTTAATCTAGTGTGTCAGTTGAAAGGAAGAGGGCGCGCGTCATTGTTTGAATGTGAACTGCCGTTTGACCACAAGACGTTACATCTGGAGCTCGAGGATAAGAACTTCGCGGGTGTGATGGAAGGTCATCAAAACGAGTTTAAGACTACAAAATCGCAGGAAGAGCTGGTAGAGGAGTCACTTGCCAACCCTTATGGCTCGCCTTCGCTCGAGGAGCTTTGTGCTGGCAAGAAGGATATCGTCATCATTAGCTCCGATCATACGCGTCCCGTTCCCTCGCGTGTGACGATGCCTATTCTGCTGCATCACATCCATTCCGCTGCGCCCGAGGCTCGCCTGCGCATTCTGGTTGCTACGGGTATGCACCGTCCGTCGACGCACGAGGAACTCGTCAACAAGTATGGCGAGGAGATTGTTGCCAACGAGGAAATCGTTATGCACGTCGCGACTGACGACAGCATGATGAAAAAGATTGGCACCCTGCCTTCTGGTGGCGAGTGCATCATCAACAAGATTGCCGCCGATTGCGATCTGCTGCTTGCCGAGGGCTTTATTGAGCCGCACTTCTTTGCCGGTTTCTCTGGTAGCCGCAAGTCCGTCCTGCCTGGTATCGCCAGCTACAAGACCATCATGTACAACCATAACGGTCAGTTTGTGAATGATTCCCACTCGCGTGCCGGCAACCTGTGCCACAACCACGTGAGCGAGGACATGTTTGCCGCTGCCGAGATGGCTCACCTTGCCTTTGTGCTTAACGTGGTGCTCAACGGCAAGCACGAGGTCATCGGCTCCTTTGCCGGCGATATCCACAAGGCGCACGAGGCTGGCTGCGAGTTCGTGAAGAGCCTTGCCGGCGTTGAGCCCGTCGAGTGCGAGATTGCCATCACCACCAACGGCGGCTACCCGCTCGACCAGAACATCTACCAGGCCGTGAAGGGCATGTGCTCTGCCGAGGCCACGCTTCCCGAGGGCGGCGTGATTATCGATGTCGCCGGTTGTGCCGACGGTCACGGTGGCGAGGGCTTCTATCACAACATCGCCGACAACGATCCTGCGGAGTTTGAGCGCGCCTGCATCGACCGTCCTAAGGACGAGACCCTGCCCGACCAGTGGACGAGCCAGATCTTTGCCCGCATCCTGGCGCATCACCCCGTGATCATGGTTACCGACCTGTGCGATCACCAGATGATCAAGGATATGCACATGACGCCGGTCAACACTCTCGATGAGGCGCTCAAGCTCGCCTTTGAGATGAAGGGTGCCGATGCCAAGGTGGCCGTCATTCCCGATGGCCTGGGCGTTGTCGTCGCGCAGCACTAGTACGCGGCCTAAACGAATCGTTTATAACCGACAAGAAAGATAAGGTTTTATGCTTACCAAACTCCTCTGCGAATTCGGCGCAACGGCCCTCATGATCATCTTTGGCGTGGGCGTGCACTGCGATACCGTGCTTAAGGGCACCAAGTATCAGGGCTCCGGCCACATGTTTGCCATCACCACCTGGTCTTTTGGCATCTCGGTTGCTCTGTTTATCTTTGGCGGCGCCGTGTGCATGAACCCCGCCATGGTGCTTGCCCAGTGCATCGTAGGCTTGGTGCCGTGGAGCAGCTGCATTCCCTTCATGATTGCCGATATGCTCGGCGGCTTTGCGGGTGCCGTAATCGCTTGGCTTATGTATGCCGATGAGTTCAAGGCGTCCGAGGGCGTCGTCGACCCCATTGCCCAGCGCAACATCTTCTCGACCAACCCCACCACCGAGGGCACGAACTATGCTCGCAACTTCTTCTGCGAGGCTATCTGCACCTTTGTGTTCATCAGCGCCATCCTTGCTGCCGCTAGCCGCGCCGGCGAGAACGTTTTGATGCTCGCTATCTGCGTCGGTCTGATCGTTTGGGCTGTTGGCATGGGCATGGGCGGCATCACCGGCTTCGCCATGAACCAGGCTCGTGACCTTGGTCCTCGCATGGCCTATCAGGTGCTGCCGATCAAGAACAAGGCTGACAACAACTGGAAGTACGGCCTGCTTGTTCCTGGCATCGCGCCGTTTGTCGGTGCCGCTCTGGCTGCGCTGTTTGTGCATGGTTTCTTGGGCATGTTCTAGTCTGAGGCTACATAGTTGTCCGCCGTCCGCATGGGGTAACTTCCCAGCGCGTCCTCGGACATGCAAAAAAGGCTCGCTGCGCACTTCGTGCGGCGAGCCTTTTTGCGTCCTGCGGAATGCGCTGGGAAGTTACCCCATGCGGACGGCTGCGGGGTCTTTGCTGCGCTCGAGCAAGCAACCCAACATATATATCTGAATATGGATGTGGTGGGCGCTTGGCTGTTGAGTGCTTTGAGATGAGGGTGGTACTTTGGGAAGGGACGACGCCTTGGGAGGAGGCGTCTATCTGAAGAGAGGCTTTATGGCTGATAGGTAGTCTTTGGCTACGTCGGCTTTGTCTGCTTGGAAGTTGTGCCAGGCCCACCATTGGACCATTCCTACGAAGCTTGAGGCTATGTGGTGTAGTAAGAAGCTGCGGTCCATGGTGGCGGCGGGGCCGTTTGGGTCGTTGGGGACGGTTTCGGCTGCGCGCGACATGATGGTCTTGCGGAGGCAGTCGGCGAAGACGCGTGAGCCGGCGCCGGCTACGAGGGCTCGAACGCCCTGACGGCGTTCCCAGAGGTTGTTGAGGATATGCTCGACTTGTACGAGCGGATCGTCGAGCGGCGTACCATCGTCGTCGAGGGCGTGGGTGCAGATGTCGTTCACGAGCTCGGACAATAGGTCGTCTTTGCCCTTAAAGAGGCCGTAGAATGTCGCGCGGCCTACGTGAGCGCGCGCGATGATGTCGCCGACGGTGATCTTGCCGTAGTCCTCCTCGCGAAGGAGCTCGGAAAATGCTGCGACGATGGCGGCGCGGCTTTTGGTTTTGCGGGCATCCATGGCTATGCATCCACGTGAACAAGCAGGCAACGGAGCGTGCCGGAGCAGCCCTCGTAGGGGCGCTTACCGGCGCCGTAGCCGACGGCTTCGATGCGGTAGCGGGCCGGCAGGTGCTCGGACGTGCGCAGTGCGGCGACGATGGCGGCACCCGTGGGCGTCACGAGCTCGCCGGCGACCGATGCGGGCGTGAGGGCGATATTGCCTGCTTGGCATAGGTTGACGACGGCGGGCACCGGGATGGGCATAAGGCCGTGGGCACAGTGGATGGTGCCGTGACCCTCGGAGAGCGACTCGACCACGATGTCCTCGATGCCCAGGTCATCGAGGCAGATGGCGACAGAGCAGATGTCAACGATGGAATCGATGGCGCCTACTTCGTGGAACATGACGGTCTCGGGCGTTTTGCCGTGGGCCTTGGCCTCGGCGGCGGCGAGCGCGGTAAAGATAGCGAGCGCGCGACGCTTGGCGCCATCACTCATCTGCGAATTCTCGATAATTTCCGTGACGTCGGCTAGCGAGCGGTGATGATGGTGGTGGGTGTGGTGATGATCCTCGTGCTCATGGGCGTGGCCCTCATGGTCATGCTCGTGGCAGTGCTCGTGTTCGTGCTCGCCATGGCCATGATGGTGGTGCTCGTGCTCGTGCATATGCTCGACAGCTGCTTCGTTGCCGTAGAGCCAGGCCATGTCGTGATCGTGGTTCTCGAGCTCCTCTGCAAGCTGGACGTCAAAATCACAGGCGTCGATGCCATGCTTGTTTGCACGCGTGACGGCGATCGTAAAGCCGTCGACCGGCAGCGTGGCGAGCTGTTCGCGCAGGTGCTCCTCGCTGGCGCCCAGGTCGAGCAGGGCCGCGACGGTCATATCGCCGCTGATACCCGAGGTGCCGTCGATGATAAGCGTGTGCTGATGATTGGACATGGAATGCTCCTTAACGGGCGCGGGGTGTGCCGGCGCTCAGATGATTGATAAGACTTGCCTGGTAGGCGGCGCCGAAGCCGTTGTCGATATTGACGACCGAAACGCCGCTGGCACAGGAGTTGAGCATGGCGAGCAGCGCGGCCAAGCCACCAAAACTTGCGCCGTAGCCCACGCTGGTGGGAACGGCGATGACCGGACAGCTCACCAGACCGCCGACAACGCTCGCCAGTGCGCCCTCCATGCCGGCGATGGCGATGACCACCTGCGCCTGAGCAAGTTCCTCGGCATGCGCGAGCAGACGGTGCAGGCCGGCGACACCTACGTCGTAGAGGCGGTCGACCTCGTTGCCATAGAACTCGGCCGTCAACGCGGCTTCCTCGGCGACGGGCAGGTCGCTCGTGCCGGCGCAGGCGACGACGATGCGTCCGTTGCCGGTAGGGGAGGGCTTGCCGCCCACGAGGGCGAGCTGTGCGTCCGGGACATATCCCAGGTCGATGCCGTTGTCGAGGAGCTCCGAGGTACGGGCTGCTTTTTCGGCATCCAGGCGCGTGACCAGGATGCGCTCCTGGCCGGCATCGCGCAGCGCCTCGATAATGGCGGCGATCTGCTCGGCGGTTTTACCGGCACCGTAGACGACCTCGCCGGCTCCCTGGCGTACCCCGCGCGAAAGATCGAGCTGTGCAAAACCCAGATCAGCGGTTGGCGCCGTCTGGATGCGCGTGAGGGCGACGGCCGGGGTGACTGATCCGCCGGCAACATCGCTCAGCAGCTGCTCTAAATCTCGCTTATCCATATATGTTCCCTTCGACGGCGCAAAGTCTAGCACTCAAAGGGTATGTTTCCGAACACTAAGACAAAATTGTTCGGAAACTATAGGACAGACTGATTCAATTGTTAGACTGATCGACTAGTCGCGCAGGATGATGTCCATGGCGAGCATCAGGTTGCGCTCGTCGATGGCAAATGGGGCGGCCTCGCGCGTCTTGGGCTTGGCGCAAAATGCGATGCCCGTGCCTGCGGCCTGAATCATGGGGATGTCGTTGGCGCCGTCACCGATCGCGACGGTATGGGCCATATCGACACCGCACTCGACTGCCCAATCCAGCAGCTGGATGAGCTTGGACTCCTTGGTCACAATGTCTGCCGCCAACTTACCGGTGAGCTTGCCGTCCACGACCTCCAGGCGGTTAGCCAGGCAGAAGTCGATGCCCGCGGCGGCCACGATCTTGTCGGCGACCTCGTGGAAGCCGCCGCTCACCACGCCGACCTTCCAGCCCTTGCTGTGTGCCGAGCGCACAAGCTCCAACGCGCCGGGGGTAAACGTCACGCGCTCAAAGGTGCGCTCGAACACACTCTCGTCCAAGCCGGCAAGCAACCCCACGCGCTCTTCAAGTGCCTGCTTAAAGTCCAGCTCGCCGCGCATAGCGCGCTCGGTGATCTGCGCCACCTGCTCGCCCACGCCGGCTTCCTCGCCCAACAGGTCGATGACCTCCTGGTTGATGAGCGTGGAGTCGATATCCATAACGATGAGGCGTGCAGTCATGGCGGGCCTTTCCGAGTGCAGTTGTATTGGGGCACATTGTCGCACGTGGCGCGCGTCGGCGACGGCCACGGTGCGTCAATTGTTTCGTCTCCGTCAAGTCTTTGGGCAAGAGTTACTTTTTCGCGGCACATCGACACAGGTGCGATAAGATAGAACGCCATGTCCGGCTGCGTGGTTTACGCAGGCTGGGCAAATCTGTACGACGCCGCCCGGAACGACACGGGGCGGCACAGATTCATAAAGGAGGATCACTGGTATGAGCCAGACCCGTCCCATTGACGAGCATTCCATGCACACCCGTACCTGCGGCGAGCTTCGCTTCGAGAACGTGGGCGAAGAGGTCACCCTCACCGGTTGGGTGAGCCGTCGCCGCGACCACGGCGGCCTTATCTTCTGCGACCTTCGCGACCGCGAGGGCATCACGCAGCTCACCTTCGACCCCGAGCACTCCGACGGCGATGCCTTTAAGATCGCCGAGACCATGCGTCCCGAGTGGCCCATCAAGATCCACGGCGTCGTGCGCGCCCGTGGCGAGGAGACCACCAACACCAAGCTCGCGACCGGCGAGATCGAGGTCCTGACCGACCACGCCGAGGTGCTCAACACGTCCGTCACCCCGCCGTTCCAGATCGAGGACGGCATCGAGACCAGCGAGGACACCCGCCTGCGCTATCGCTATCTGGACCTCCGCCGTCCCGAGATGATGGCCAACCTCAAGCTGCGCTCCGACTTCACCTTTGCCATTCGCGAGGCGCTGCACAACCGTGAGTTCATGGAGGTCGAGACGCCCTCCCTGTTTAAGTCCACGCCCGAGGGCGCCCGCGACTTCATCGTTCCCAGCCGCATCCAGCCGGGCAACTTCTACGCCCTGCCGCAGTCCCCGCAGCTCCTGAAGCAGCTGCTCATGGTCGGTGGCGTCGAGCGCTACTACCAGGTTGCCAAGTGCTTCCGCGACGAGGACCTGCGTGCCGACCGTCAGCCCGAGTTCACCCAGGTCGATATCGAGATGTCCTTCGTGGACCAGAACGATGTCATGAGCGCGCTCGAAGAGGTCCTGGCCGATGCCTTCGGCCGCATGGGTGTCGAGATGCCCACGCCGCTGCGTCGCATGGACTACTGGGAGGCCATGGACACCTATGGCTCCGACAAGCCCGATACCCGCTACGGCATGCACCTGGTCGACCTGACCGACATCTTCGCCAACTCCAAGTTCAAGGTCTTTGCGACTGCCGCAAACGAGGAGGGCTCTGTCGTCAAGGCCATCAACGCCAAGGGCGCCGGTGCCTGGGCACGTGCCAAGATCGATAAGCTTGCCGGCGTGGCCTCCACGTTTGGCGCCAAGGGTCTGGCCTGGATCGCCTTCCGCGAGGACGGCTCCATCAACAGCCCTATCGTCAAGTTCTTCTCGGACGAGGAGATGGCCGCTCTGCGCGAGCGCATGGACGTCGAGCCCGGCGACCTTGTGATGTTCGCCGCCGGCCCGCGCCTGCTCTCCGACGAGATTCTGGGCGGCATGCGTTCTCACATGGCCAATGCGCTCGAGATCAAGCGCGAGGGCCACGACTTCCTGTGGGTCGTCAACTTCCCGCTGTTCCACTGGGATGAGGACCGCAAGGCTTACGCTGCCGAGCACCAGCCGTTCACTCTGCCGACCGAGACCGACATCGCCAAGATCGAGGCCGACCCGTTGGCAGCCGGTTCGTGCACCTACGACTTTGTCATGGACGGCTTTGAGGCCGGCGGCGGCGGCATGCGTATCCACAACGCCGAGATGCAGATGTCCATGCTCAAGCTCCTGGGCTTTACCGAGGAGCGCGCCGAGTCTCAGTTTGGCTTCCTCATGGAGGCCCTCAAGTTTGGTGCGCCCCCGATGGGCGGTTTCGCTTTGGGCCTGGACCGCGTGTGCATGTTGCTCACCGGCTCCGACTCCATCCGTGACGTCATGGCGTTCCCCAAGACGGCCAGCGGCTCCGACCTTATGTCGGGCGCCCCGAGTGCCGTTAGCGGCGCCCAGCTCAAGGACGTCAGTCTGTGCCTGATGTAGGGAAGCGGCTACATATTGCCCGCAACGAGGGAAGGACGCGTGCCTTCCCTCGTTTTTTATGCGCCGAGGTTGCGAGGGTATAGGTTGACTGGGCGTCGCGGAAACTGCGACCCGGAATTTGCGTCCAAAACGGGTCGCAGTTTCCCAAACAGGGTCCTTTTGGAAACTGCGACCCAGAATCCAGCCAAATAACGGGACGCGCTTTCCGGTTGAGCCTTCTGGCGGAAACTGTGTCCCATCATTGACGCTCGAAATGGGATGCGATTTCCGTCCCGTCCTCAACAAGCATCTAACGCTACAATAACTACCACGTGGCTGGGTTTTGCCGGCCGATGTGCGATGTCGCGGGAGGGGACATGGTCGAGTTTACGAAGACGATTAAAGATCCGTTGGGATTACATGCCCGCCCGGTTGCGCTGCTCTATGATATTATCGCCAAGCATCGTAGTGACGTGTCGGTCAGCATTGGCGACCGTCATGTCGATGGTCGCGACGTGATGGGCCTGATGGCCCTCTATGGCGAGTGCGGCGAGGATGTCGTGTTCCGCGTTTCGGGCGTGGATGAGGCTTCCTGCGTCACGTCGATCAGAAACCTCTCGCTCTAAGCATGACAGGGCGCGGCAAAGGACAGCTCTTTGCCGCGCCTTTTTGTTTCGTATAGGAAACTTTTTCGAAATCTGAATGGGGACCCTTTCCAAAAAGTTAACCACGTGTTAGTTTACTAAAGCGAACATAGGCGTGGTTAACTTTTACCGCGTCGATGTTGAGGACGAACTGACGTTAGGAGCCACTCATGTCTTGCGGACCGCAGATGCCGGCAATGCCGCTTTCGATGGTAAAAGCGGGCGAAACCGTGCGCGTGTCTCGTGTAAAGGGCAATGAGGACATGAAGCACCACCTCAAGGACCTCGGCTTTGTCGAGGGCAGCGAAATCCACGTGGTGAGCTCGAGTGGCGCCAATATCATCGTCACGGTGCTGGGCGCACGCTTTGGCATCGATTCCAAGGTTGCCATGCACATCATGACCGTCGGTTAGTCCGCAGCATTTCATAAAAACCGAAAGGGGGACAAGAGGATGAAGACGTTGGGTGACGTTAAGGTGGGCGAGAGCTCCACCATCGTCAAGCTTCACGGTGAGGGTGCGCTTCGCCGCCACCTTATGGACCTGGGGCTCATCAAGGGCACTTCGTTCAAGGTCGTGAAGGTTGCACCGCTCGGTGATCCGGTCGAGATCAACGTGCGCGGCTACGAGCTTTCCATCCGCAAGGAGGAGGCCGCCGTCGTCGAGGTTCAGTAAGGACTCGCGGCGCATATTTCTGCAGATAAAGTTAGGTTTTTCTAACTTAATGCAGCATCTTTGAAGCACATTATCCAGCCTGCGCGGAGAAAGCAGCGCAGACATACAAGGAAGAAGGATTGAATGGCGGATTCTCAGATCCATGTCGCGCTGGCGGGTAACCCCAACTGCGGCAAGACCACGCTTTTCAACCTGATTACCGGCGCCAACGGCTACGTTGGCAACTGGCCCGGCGTCACGGTTGAGAAAAAGGAAGCCAAGCTCCTAAGCGACAAGAACGTTACCATCACGGACCTCCCTGGCATCTACTCGCTTTCCCCCTACAGCCCCGAGGAGCAATGCTCGCGCGATTACCTCATGAGCGGCGAGCCCGATGTTGTCGTCCAGGTTGTCGACGCCACCAACCTCGAGCGCAACCTGTATCTGGCGCTTCAGGTTATCGAGACCGGCCTGCCCGTGGTCGTTGCCCTCAACATGGCCGACCTGGTCGAGAAGAACGGCGACAAGATCGACACGGACAAGCTCTCCAAGAAGCTCGGCTGCCCGGTCATGATGATCTCGGCCCTTAAGAACAAGGGTATTAAGGAGCTGTTCGAGCAGGTCAAGAAGTCCGCTGCTTCCAAGGGCCAGGTGCCGGAGCACAAGTTCGACTCCTCCATCGAGGACGTTCTGGACCACATCGAGAATAACCTGCCTGCGAGCGTTCCCGCCAACAAGCGTCGCTACTACGCCGTCAAGCTGTTTGAGCGCGATGCAGACGCCTGCAAGCTCACCAACCTCACCAAGGAGAAGGCCGCTCGCGTGGAGCAGCTGGTCGCCCAGTGCGAGCAGGACTGCGACGACGACGCCGAGTCCATCATCACCGGCGAGCGTTACGGCGTGATTGCCCACATCATTGACGAGTGCCTCACCAAGGCTCCGGCAAAGATGAGCACCTCCGAGAAGATCGACCGCGTGGTTACCAACCGTATCCTGGGCCTGCCGATCTTTGTGGTCATCATGTTCTGCGTGTACTACATCGCCGTTTCTACCCTGGGCGGCACGGTGACCGACTTCACCAACGACCAGCTCTTCGGTACCGACGGTTGGTATGTGCTCGGCCAGGGTCGCGACGCCTACGACGCGGCCGTCGAGGCTGCGGGTGACAATGCCGACTCGGTCGACCCGGCACAGTACGGCCCCTATGTCCCGGGTATCACCACCGTGGTGCACGACGCCCTTGTGGCGGGCGGCACCGAGGACGGTGGCCTGGTCGATTCGCTGGTCTGCGACGGCATCGTCGGCGGCCTGGGCGCCATCTTCGGCTTCGTCCCGCAGATGTTCCTGCTGTTCGTCATGCTGTCCTTCTTGGAGGACTGCGGCTATATGGCCCGCGTCGCCTTCATCATGGACCGCGTGTTCCGCCGCTTTGGCCTGTCCGGTAAGTCCTTCATCCCCATGCTCGTGTCCTCGGGCTGCGGCGTCCCCGGCGTCATGGCTACCAAGACCATCGAGAACGAGAAGGACCGCCGCATGACGGTCATGACCACCACGTTCATTCCCTGTGGCGCTAAGCTGCCGATCATCGCCCTGCTCATGGGTTCCATCATCGGCGATTCTTCTACCACCGCCGCGTGGATCAGCCCGCTCTTCTACTTCCTGGGCGTCTTTGCCGTCATCGCCTCGGGCCTCATGCTCAAGAAGACCAAGCTCTTCGCCGGCCGCCCGACCCCGTTTGTCATGGAGCTCCCCGCTTACCACTTCCCGGCGATCCGCTCCTGGGCGCTGCACGTGTGGGAGCGCTGCTGGGCCTTTATCAAGAAGGCCGGCACGATCATCTTCGCCTCTACCGTCGTGGTGTGGTTCCTCTCCAACTTTGGTAGCTACAACGGCTCCTTTGGCTTCCTGCCTGCGATGGACGGCATCCCCGAGGAGTTCATGGACTACTCCGTGCTCGCCATGCTGGGCAACCTGGTCGCTTGGATCTTTGCCCCGCTCGGCTTTAGCACCTGGCAGGCAACCGCGCTGACTGTCTCTGGCCTCGTCGCCAAGGAGAACGTTGTCGCCACCGCCGGCTCGCTGCTGTCCGTCGCCGACGCGGGCGAGACCGACCCGAGCCTGTGGACCGCGTTTGCCGGCATGTTCCCCACCATGGGCGCCTGCGTTGCCTTCGGCGCGTTCAACCTGCTGTGCGCTCCGTGCTTTGCCGCTATGGGTACCATCCGCAACCAGATGAATTCCGGCAAGTGGACCGCGATTGCCCTCGGCTACGAGTGCGCCTTCGCTTGGGTGATCGGCCTGTTCATCAACCAGTTCTATAACCTGCTTGTCCTTGGGCAGTTTGGCTTCTGGACGGTTGTGGCTATCGTGCTGCTGGTCGCGATGCTCTTCCAGATTTTCCGTCCTATGCCCAAGCACGCTTGGACCGACGAGGACGAGACCAACACTGCTTCCGCTGCAGTTTCCGCCTAAGTCCGAATAAGGATCAACCCCTTTCCACGAGCCCGGGTGTCTCAGTGACACTCGGGCTTTTTGACGCAATGGGGACAGATTGCTTTGCTCCAGAAGTAAGATGTGGCGTTTCCGCAGATAAAACCGACCAAAATAAACCTGTCCCTATTTGGTAGGTGGAGAATGGGGTAAAGTAAGTGCTGGTTAACTAGAGGAGGCTTGCTATGGCACCTATCGATATTGTTGTACTGGCTGTTATCGGCGTTGCGTTTGTCGCCGTGTGCGTGCGCATCTACCGCAAGGGCACCTGCGCCGACTGCGCTCAGGGTGGCGTTTGCACGGGGCATTGCTCCAACAAAAAGACGTGCGCTGCACTTAAGGGCGTAGACAAAATCGCCGAAGACTTGGGTCGCGGTATCAAATAAGGTCCGGACATCCAAGCGCTCCGCGGGCATCCGTTCGCGGGGCGCTTTGTGCATTTGAGGGAGAGTACGGCGAGTCGAAGAGTATTTTTGGGGTATCGTTAACTGGACTATTAATTGGCAACTTATCTATAACGGAGTAACCGCATGAGCGCTCGCGTAACCATGAAGGACATAGCCGCCGAGCTTGGCGTTTCCATCAATACCGTGCACAAGGCTCTGACGGGAAAGGCCGGCGTGAGCGAATCCGTGCGCGCCAAGGTGAACGCTAAGGCCGAGGCCATGGGCTATCACCGCAACACAAGTGCCTCAAGCCTGCGCCGCAAGGATATCAATCTGGTGTTTTGCCTGCCCCGCGCATCGCGCGAGGGAGCGTACTTTTTCCGTTACCTGTGGGAAGGCTGCAATCGCTTTGAACAGGAGGTCATCGACCGGGGCATTACGGTTGAGCGCGTTGAATTTGGCGTGGGCGGCTACGCTGATGCACTCGAGCAAATCGACGAGCGTCTGCAGGTGGGCGAGAAGATTGATGGCTTGCTCGCCTATGCGCCGGGCGACGATCGTGCGACTGAGCTTTTGGGGCAGATCGCCGAGGCGGGCGTGACGATTGAGCTTGTCGACGGCGACCGTCCGCATTTGAATCGTTTGGGTGCGAGCTTGGCCGATTATTCGACGGCAGGCAGCCTTATGGCCGAGCAGGCGGCAAACCTGGTCCATGCTTCTGGGGCCGACGCCCGCGTGCTCCTTTTGACAGGCGACCCATATACCGATTCGCACTATCTAACCGCCCGCGCCTTCCACAATTACCTGCGCGAACGTGATATTCCATGGCAGGTTGAGGATCTTGCAGGTGCCCATGCGCAAGTCAAACAACTCGAGCATGAGCTCGAAAAGCGCTTGAGTGCGCCGGACGCCCCCGAACTTATCTGTAGCGTTTTTGCCGTTGGTTCCGAAGTGGTTGCCGACGCGCTCGTCTCGACCGGCAAGGCCGGTCAGGTCATGGTGATCGGCAACGACCTGTTTCCCGAAAGTGCTCTGGCCTTGCGCCGCGGTATCTTTACCAATATTGTCTATAAGGACCCGACGAGCCTGGCGTATCGCGGCGCTAAGACGCTGGGCGATTATCTGCTGTGGGGAAGGACCCCGACGGTGCCCGTCCAGAAGGGTGCTGTCGAGATGGTATTTGCCAGCAATGTCGACCGCTACTGCGAACTTGCGGGTATTTAGCCGATTGAGCAGGTACCCCCTCTTGCGACGTGCATTTTTGGGAGTATTCAGCATTGGCATGCCCTGAATGAGGTGCAGAACGACTGTTTTAAGTGCCCCCGATGGCGTAATTTGCCATCGGGGGCACTTTTTATGCCGATCGGGCGCTATCTGCGTTCCAAATAGGACGCTGAGGATGGCGCACGGCGCGCTCCAATGCTGAATACTCCCAAAAATGTACGTCGGGACATGACCCACCTGAGCAAAAGCGCTCAAGTTCGGTGTTCGGGGACGCCAACCAGTCCGCAATACATGCAAGTCACATCCCCAGCAACCGTTGAACGGGCAAAATCTACCGTTCACCCCGTGGTGGTTAGGTGAACGTTCACCTTTTGAGGTGCAATGGATTAGTATAGTGAACGTTCACCTAAAGGATAACGAGCGCGCCGTGCGCCCGCCTTGCCAGCAAAGGGGCTGTTTGATGAAAAACTTTATGGACGATCAGGATTTCCTGCTGAGCACCAAGACCGGCGAGGAGCTGTTCCACAACTTTGCCGAGGGCATGCCCATCGTCGACTATCACTGCCACATTTCTCCTAAGGAGATTTGGGAGGACAAGCGTTTCGAGAACATCACCGAGGTTTGGCTGGGCGGCGACCACTACAAGTGGCGCCTGATGCGTGCCAACGGCGTCGACGAGCGTTTTATCACTGGCGACGCCCCTGCTCGCGAGAAGTTCCAAAAGTGGGCCGAGACCCTGGGTCGCTGCGTTGGCAACCCCGTCTTTGAGTGGAGCCACCTGGAGCTTAAGCGCTACTTTGGCTACGAGGGCGTCCTCAACGGCAAGACTGCCCAGGAGGTCCGGGACCTTGCCAACGCCAAGCTCGCTGAGGCTAGCTTTACCTGCCGTAACCTGATCAAGCAGTCCAACGTCCGCATGATCTGCACTACCGACGACCCCGCCGACAGCTTTGAGTGGCACAAGAAGATTGCCGCCGACGACAGCTTTGACGTTCAGGTCGTTCCCGCCATGCGCCCCGATGCCGCTTTGCGCATCGAGCGCGGCCAGGAGTTTGCCGACTACTGCAAGCACCTTTCCGAGGTTGCCGGCGTTGAGGTCAGCGACTTTGAGGGCATGAAGGCTGCCATTTCCAAGCGCTACGACGTTGCTCACGAGCTGGGCTGCCGCGCCTCCGACCACGCACTCGACTACGTTATGTACGTCCCGGCTACCGCCGACGAGATCGAGGCTATCTTTGCCAAGGGTCTGGCTGCCGAGCCGCTTACCGAGGAAGAGGTCCTCAAGTACAAGACTGCCTTTATGCAGTTCGTTGCCGGCGAGTATGTCCGTCTGGGCTGGGCCATGCAGCTGCACTTTGGCTGCAAGCGCGACAACAACCGCGCCATGTTCGCCAAGCTCGGTCCCGACACCGGCTACGACTGCATCTCCAACTACACGCCGTCCGACCAGCTCGCCGATTTCCTCAACTCCATCCAGGAGACCTGCGGCCTGCCCAAGACCATCCTGTACAGCCTGAACCCCATCGATAACACCATGATCGATACCGTCATGGGCTGCTTCCAGGAGGCTCCGACCGCCGGTAAGATCCAGAACGGCTCCGCCTGGTGGTTCAACGACAACGAGGTCGGCATGCGCGAGCAACTCACGGCTCTGGCTAACGAGGGCGTGCTGGGCAACTTTGTGGGCATGCTTACCGACTCCCGCTCTTTCCTGTCCTATCCGCGCCACGAGTACTTCCGTCGCGTGCTGTGCAGCGTGATCGGCGAGTGGGTCGAGCAGGGCAAGTACCCGGCCGACATGGAGCTGCTGGGCAGTATCGTGCGCGACATCAGCTACAACAACGCGGTCCGCTACTTTGGCTTTGATTTGGACACCGTCGAGGCATAAGCCTGCATCGAATCACATCGAACTCGGGAGCGCCGTTGCCACACGCGGCGCCCCCGTTTTGCTTGCACGCTAACAGCTATCTAAGGAGAGACACAGATGGAGAACATCAGCTACGATGCGCTCGAGAAGATCGGCTACAAGGGCTATTTGCTGCCCAAGGATGCTCCCGAGAAGGTTCTGCAGTTTGGCGAGGGCAATTTCCTGCGCGCCTTCGTCGACCGTTTCTTTGACATGGGCAACGAGGCCACCGGCTGGAACGGCAAGGTCGTCATGGTGCAGCCCATCAACGGTGCCTTTGGCTTTGCCGACGGTATCAATGCCCAGGACGACCTGTACACCGTGCTGGTGCGCGGCAAGGAGAACGGCAACACGGTTGACGAGTCCCGCGTGATCAGCGCCTGCAGCCGCTGCCTTAACCCGTATCGTGAGGACGACTACCGCGCCATGATGGAGGTCGCCGTCTCCGACGACCTAGAGATCATCGTCTCCAACACCACCGAGGCCGGTATCGCCTATGACCCGTCCTGCAAGGCCGACGACATGCCACCCGCGAGCTTCCCCGCCAAGCTTGCCCAGGTGCTCCACACCCGCTGGGCTGCCGGTAAGCCGGGCGTCATCGTCCTCGCCTGCGAGCTCATCGATCACAACGGCGAGGAGTTGCTGCGCATCATGAACCAGTATGTGAGCGACTGGGGCTGGGAGGACGAGTTTGCGCAGTGGATGGCTAACGACTGCACCGTCTGCACCACGCTCGTCGACACCATCGTCCCCGGCCGCATCCGCGATCCTAAGGAGGCCGCGGCGGTTGCCGAGCGTCTGGGCTACGAGGATCCCTTCCTGGCCGTGCGCGAGCCCTTCCAGATGTGGGGCATCCAGGGCGACGAGTCGCTTGCCGAGAAGCTTCCCTTTGTGAAGGCTGGTCTTCCGGGTGTCTTTGTGACTCCCGACGTCACCCCGTACAAAAAGCGCAAGGTCCGCATCCTCAACGGTGCCCATACCGCCTTCGTTCCGGGTTCCTGGGTTGCCGGCTTTGATATCGTGCGCGACTGCATGCATGACGAGACCATTCGCGGCTTCATGAACACCATGCTCTACGACGAGGTCATTCCGACGCTTGCCGCCGACTTGGATGTCGAGGACTGCAAGGCCTTTGCCGCCGCCGTCGAAAACCGCTTCGACAACCCGTTTATTGATCATGCGCTGCTCTCCATCTGCCTCAACTCCACGGCTAAGTGGCGCGCTCGTGACCTGCCCACGCTCAAGGACTACGTTGCCGAGACCGGCAACCTGCCCAAGTGCCTGGCGACGAGCCTCGCTACGCTCATCTCCTTCTACACGCAGGAGCTCGTGTCCCGCGAGGGCGACGGCCTGCACCTGCGTCGCTCCGACGGCACCGAGTACACCGCTCAGGACGACGCCTTCGTGCTCGACTTCTACGCCGCCCATGCCGGCGCCGACGATGCCCAGCTGGTGCACGACGTGCTCACCAACGAGCAGATGTGGGGCGAGGACCTTACGCAGATCGCAGGTCTTGAGGAGTTTGTCGTCAGCGCGCTCGCCGTCGTGCGTGCCGAGGGCGCCAAGCAGGCCTTCGCCAACGCTCAGGCGTAAATTTCCGGCGCAGACGCGGGCGCGGGACGGCGTGCCCGCGTCTCGACTTCTGCTCAACCTGTAGGGTTAGGACCATTTGCAATGAACACTATCCAGATCAATCCGGCCGACAACGTGATCGTCGCGCTGTCGCCGCTTGCCAAGGGCACCGCCGTCGCGATTCCCGGGGTGGGCGAGGTCGTGGCCGCGGAGGATATTCCGCAGGGTCATAAGATGGCCGTGCGCTCGATTGCCGCGGGGGAGGACGTCATCAAGTACGGCCTTCCTATCGGCCATGTGACGGGCGATGTCCAGCCCGGTCAGTGGCTTCATACACATAATGTCAAGACCAACCTTTCGGGCGAGGTCGAGTACACCTACAACCCCACACATCCGGTCGTGGATCCGGTTGAGCCCGAGACCTTTATGGGGTTCCGCCGCGCCGACGGTCGTGCCGCGACGCGTAATGAGCTGTGGATCATCCCCACGGTCGGCTGTGTCAACGAAGTCGCCCGTGCCATGTGTGAGCAGGCCCAGGATCTGGTCGATGGCTCGCTGGAGGGTGTTTACTACTTCCCGCATCCCTTTGGCTGCTCGCAGACCGGCGCCGACCATGCCCAGACGCGTCGTCTGCTGGTGGCGCTCTCGCGTCATCCTAATGCGGCCGGCGTGCTATTCCTGTCGCTCGGTTGCGAGAACTGCACGCACCAGCAGGTGCTCGACGAGCTCGGTGACTTCGATCACGAGCGCGTTCGCTTTCTCACCTGCCAGGATGTAGCCGACGAGCAAATCGAGGGCCACAAGATTCTGGCCGAGCTGGCTGACCTGGCCAAGCAAGCCAAGCGAGAGCCCATTTTGGCCTCCGAGCTGGTTATTGGTCTTAAGTGCGGCGGCTCCGACGGTCTTTCGGGCATTACCGCCAACCCCACGATCGGTCGCGTGAGCGATATGGTCGTCGCCCGCGGCGGCACGTCGGTGCTTACCGAGGTGCCCGAGATGTTTGGCGCGGAGAGCATCCTGCTCGACCGTTGCGAGAACGAGCAGGTCTTTAACGTCGCCTCCGACATGCTCAATGGCTTTAAGGACTACTTTATTAGCCACGGCGAGGTTGTCTACGAGAACCCGAGCCCCGGCAACAAGGACGGCGGTATTACCACGCTCGAGGACAAGAGCTGCGGCTGCGTGCAAAAGGGCGGATCTGCCCCCATCGTCGACGTGCTGCCGTATGCCGGCCAGGCAACTAAGCATGGCCTGAACATGCTGTGCGGTCCGGGCAACGACATGGTATCCACCACGGCGTTGACGGCTGCCGGCTGCCACGTGATTCTGTTCTCGACCGGCCGCGGCACACCGTTTGGCGCGCCGGCGCCTACGCTCAAGGTGTTCACCAATCAGCGTCTGTGCGACCACAAGGCCAACTGGATGGACTTTAACGCCGGCGTGATTGCCACGGGTGAGCGCACGCTCGACGAGGCTGCTCACGATCTGTACCAGCTGGTGCTGGAGACGGCGAGCGGTAAGCTCACGAGTGCCGAGCGTCGTGGCTGTCACGAGATCAGCATCTGGAAGGACGGCGTCTGCTTGTAGCGGCAAGTGCGCCCAAGCATAGCGCGATGTTATTGACCCCGTCGGGAGTGTTCCCGGCGGGGTTTCCGTTTTGTGATTAAGTGAAAAAAGGAAAATACGATAAACGTTCACCTATCTCATGGGTGTCCAGCATGGTACATTTACCAGCAGACAATAGGTCTTAGAGCCTCAATTGTGTCCGTTCGGCGGTAAAAATCGACCGTTCGGGGATAATATGCAAGTGAACGTTCACCTCTCGTAAGGAATCGCGCATAATCTAACTAAACGTTCACCCTGAACGCTGGGCAGACAGATGTCAGTGTGGACTCCAATGTCTTGCTGCAAGACAATCGAGAAAAGAGAGGGAGCTCGATGACTAATAAGATCGGAAAAAAGCGTAAGATCACATTCTGGACGCGCTTGGGCTTTGGTATGGGCGGTATGCTCAATTCCGGTGCCCTGACCTTTACGCGCAGCTACATGGTGCTGTTCCTGTCCACGGAGTGTGGCCTGTCCGCAGGCGAGGCTGCACTGATCAGCTCGTTTGCCATCTATGTCAACGCCATTCTTTGCCCGCTGATGGGCTTTGTGGCCGATAACTTCTATGCCACCAAGATTGGCCGCATCTTTGGTCGTCGTCGTTTCTGGATCTTGCTGGCCATCCCGATGATGATCGCCGAGCCGCTCATCTTCGTGGCTACGCCGTTTGGCTTCCCGTACTACTTTGTGCTGTACCTGATCTACAACGTCGCGTATACGTTCTGCACCGCCAACCTGTCGCCGCTTACCATCGAGATGACCGACGACTTTAAGGAGCGTACGTACCTCACCGGCTACAAGCATCTCTTTGGTAACGCCGCCGGCTTCCTGATGGCTGCACTTGTGGGCTTCGGCTTTGGCACCTTCGGCGAGACCAACCCGTTCAGCTACTTCATCATCGCTACGATCAACGCTTCGGTCATGGCAATCTCGCTGCTTTGTGTGTACCTGTCCACGTGGGAGCACACCCCCGAGGAGGTCGCTCAGGAGAAGATCGAGAGCGTCGGCGAGGGTATCAAGAAGTTCTTCATCGACGTTATCTCCACCTTCCGCAACAAGTCCTTCCGCAAGGTCCTGTACGCACAGGTCTCCACGAAGCTCGCTGCTGCCTGCTGGTCTGCCTGCCTGTCCTTCTTCATCGTCTACTGCCTGCAGATTCCTAAGTCCTACGAGTCCGTGATGGAGATGCCTGGCAAGGTCGTCGCTATCGTCTGCACCGCCATTTGGGTCGCTCTCATGGCCAAGAAGGGCTTCCACAAGTCTTGGTACCTGGCCAACGTCGGTTGCGCTGCGTGCATCATCGCCTACAACTACTTCGCCTTTGGTCAGATCAATGGCACCTCCACGGTCGCCATCGCCATGATCGCCTACCCCATCATCTTCGCCATCTGGAAGTTCTTCTACGTCGGCTTCCAGTACCTGCCCGATGTTCTGCTCAACTACATCCCCGATGTCGATGAGCTCATCACCCTGCGTCGTCGCGAGGGCATCTACAGCTCCGCTCAGCAGCTCTGCCAGCAGATCGCCCAGGCTATCGCCGTTAACGCATGGGCCATCGTCCTTGCTGCCTCCGGCTTCATTCAGACCGCCGGCAACAGCGACGCCGTGACCCAGCCCGCCACCGTGCCTCTGTACATCTGCGGCTACATGCTCATCGGCTGCGCCGGCTTCTTCCTGCTCGCGGCTGTCCTTGCCCGCGGCATCAAGATTGACAAGGAGCAGTGCGACGTCCTTTGCGACGAGATCCGCCGCGTCAAGGAGGGCGGCAAGATGGCCGACGTCAAGCCCGAGGTCAAGGCGCTTTGCGAGGAGCTCTCCGGCTTTAAGTACGAGGACTGCTTTGCCCACAACAACGTTGGCTTCCAGGACGGTAGCGTAACCCCCGCCGAGTAAGGCCGACATATCGTCCAAATCACAGGGCCGTGCCACCGGAATTCCGCCGGCAGGCACGGCCCTTTTTCAACAGCGTACAATTTGCCTTTAGAGCATCTTTTTGAGGGAGAAACCCATGGAGACGAACGTTATCTGGCGCAACGCGCGCGCGGCGGTTATCGAGCTTGACGACGGCGGTTACTTTACCTGCGCCGATACGTGGGAGATCTTTGTCAACGACGAGCCCGCCGGTACCACGAATACGGTCGAGACCTATGTCGACGGCCTGACCCCCGGCAAGCGCAACCTGGTCCGTTTTGTCTGTGGCGAGCGTGAGCTGAGCGTAGGTGTCACCACGCCGGCTGAGCCCTTTACCATCAACGTTCGCGACTGTGGCGCCAAGGGCGATGCCGAGCACGACGACACCACCAACATCCAGGCTGCCATCATGGCTTGCCCCAAGGGTGGCCGCGTGCTGATCCCCGCCGGTAGTTATCGCATCAAGTCTCTCTTCCTTAAGAGCAATATCAACATCGAGCTCGCCGAGGGGGCGGTGCTGCTGGCCCGCCACGATCGTGCCGCGCTTGCCTACATTCCGGGTACGGTCACGGGCAACGAGGGTGCCGGTTATGCCGGTACCGATATGCTGCCCCTGGGCCGCTGGGAGGGGGAGAGCTTCTCGACCTACTGTTCTACCTTTACGGGTCTGGGCGTGCACGACGTGTGCATCTATGGTCGCGGCGCGATTGACGGTCAGACCGATTTTGCCGAGGACAACTGGTGGAACAAGGACTTTAAGAACATCTTCCGTCCCGAGGAGGGCCGCGAGGTCGCCCGTCCGCGCATGATCTTCCTGTCCGAGTGCCAAAACGTGAGCCTTGCCGGCTTTATCGTGCGCAACAGCCCGGCGTGGAATATCCATCCCGTCCTGTGCGAGCATGTCGACGCGCTCTGCCTGTCCATCGAGGGTCCCAAGAACTCCCACAACACCGACGGTTTCGATCCCGAGAGCTGCGGCTTTGTCCGCATCCTTGGCTGTCAGTTCTCGGTGGGCGACGACTGCATCGCCATCAAGAGCGGCAAGCTGGGCATTGAGCCCGAGCTTCGTCCCGCTACGCACGACGTGCTGATCTCTCACTGCTACATGCACGATGGTCACGGCGCCGTGGTCCTGGGTTCAGAGGCTGCCGGCGGCATCAAGGACCTTACCGTGAGCAAGTGCCTCTTTGAGCGCACCGACCGCGGCCTGCGCGTCAAGACCCGCCGCGGGCGCGGCAAGGATGCCGTCAACGAGGGCATTACCTTTGAGCACATTCGTATGGACGAGGTACTCACGCCCTTCGTGGTCAACTCCTTCTACTTCTGTGACAAGGACGGCAAGACCGATTACGTGCAGTCTCGCGAGGCGCTGCCTGTCGACGACCGCACGCCCGGCTTTGGTGCCACGACGTTTTGCGATATCGAGGCCACCAACTGCCATGCTGCCGCGGCCTATATCACGGGTCTGCCCGAGAGCAAGGTGACGCGTCTGACGTTCCAAGACGTTCACGTGACCTTTGCCGACGATGCCGAGCCCTTTGTCCCGGCCATGGCCTGCGGCGTTGAGCCCATGGTGCGTCAGGGCATCATTGCGCAAAACGTCAAGGTGCTCGACCTGCAAAATGTGGTGATCGAGGGCCAGGACGGCGAGGAGCTGCAGCTCCAGAACGTCGACAAGGTTGTCCGTTCCTAACTCGGGTTGATGACCAGGGCTGCATTGTCGGATAAATCGGCAATGCAGCCCTTGTGCGATACGGCCGTGTGCGCTGCGCTACGCATCATGGTGAAAGGGAATACATGCTCAATAAAACGATTCCTGTCGGGGTCGATGGCTCGTCTGCCACGATTACGTCTTATGTTTTTGCGCCGACCGAAGATGCTTATGCTTTAAAACCGCTGCCTGCAGTTGTGGTCGTGCCAGGAGGCGGCTACGATCACGTTTCGCCGCGAGAAGGCGAGCCGGTAGCGCTCCGTTTGTTGGCGATGGGCTACCAAGCGTTTGTACTGAACTATTCGGTTGCTCCGGCTGTCTATCCGCTGGCATTGCAAGAACTCGCGCGGGCGGTCGATACCGTCCGAAGCCATGCGGCAGAGTACTGCGTCGATCCTGGTCGGATTACGGTCATGGGTTTTTCGGCCGGTGGGCATCTAGTTGGCTTGCTCGGGGCGCTTTGGGACCAACCCTGGCTTGCAGAGTCGATTTCGGCATCGCCTGAGTCGATTCGGCCTGACACACTTTGCTTGGGCTATCCGGTCGTAAGCTCGGGGGCCTATGCTCATCGTGGTTCGTTTGAACACCTAACGGGTGCCGATGGCGCTTTGGCTCAAAAGTTGTCGATCGAGAATATGGTGGGCGATGGCTTCCCCCGTACGTTCTTGTGGCATACCGCCGAGGATGCATCGGTACCAGTTCAAAATAGCCTCCTTCTTGCGCAGGCTCTTGCCGACCACGGGATTGGCTTTAGCCTACATGTCTTTCCGCATGGAAAGCATGGGGCATCGCTCGCCACGGCCCAAACGGCATTTAAGGGCTGCGCCGAGCATATTCAGCCACAGGTTCAGGGCTGGCCTGAACAGTTCGTTGCATGGGAGCGTGATGGACGATGAGCGAAAGTATCTATACGCTGCGCGTTTCGAGGGCTGCGGCAGGAGCGTATCCAACGATTTCCGATGCCTTGGCGGCAGCCGATCAGCTCTATCCGGATGCCGAGCAACCGGTGATGATTCGCGTCGATCCGGGCGAGTATTGCGAGCGGGTCGAGATTCATCGCTCGCATGTGACGATTGAGGGAGAGACGGCCGACAGCGTGCGTATCGTGGGCAGCCTGGGTGCCAAGATGCCTTCGGAGGACGGCTCGGGCGTCGACGGTACGCTCGGCACCTTTAGGACCTATACCGTTTTGGTCGATGCCGACGACGTACGGCTCGAGAACCTCACGATCGAAAACGATGCGGGCGATGGGCGCGAGGTCGGTCAAGCGATTGCCCTGTATGCTGATGGCGACCGTCTGGTTGTCGATGCCTGCTGCATTAAGGGGCACCAGGACACACTGTTTTTGGGCCCGCTGCCGCCGCATGAGGCCAAACCGGGCGGGTTCATAGGACCCAAACAGTATGCGCCGCGCCGGGTGGGACGCCAGTATTTTCGACGTTGCCGGATCGAGGGCGATGTCGACTTTATCTTTGGCGGCGCGCGTGCCTACTTTGAGGGGTGCGAGATTCGCTCGCTCAACCGCGATATGGATGTCAACGGGTATGTAACGGCAGCCTCCACGCCTAAAGGCGAGCCGTACGGATTTGTGTTCCACGGCTGTTCGTTTACAGCACCGGATGGCGTGGCGCCGGATTCGGTCTACCTGGGCCGTCCTTGGCGCGAATGGGCGCAAACTGTGCTGATCGATTGCTGGCTGGGGCGACATATCAAGCGCGAAGGCTGGTGGGATTGGAATAAGCCGGCGGCGCACAACTGCGTGCAGTATGCTGGCGCGATTCTGCATGGGCCGGCGGGTGATACTACCGGCTGGGTGCCGTGGGCGAATAAACTCGATGTGATGACTGCCGCCGGGTACGCCCGCGAGCAGGTGCTTGCCGGTGCGGACGGTTGGGACCCCGAGGGCGGCGACGGTGATGCGGTGGAGACGGCTGGGCTGTCTGACAACGGTCGCACCGTGCACATCGAGACGTACTGCGAAGACGAGCCTGCGCTGCGTGCCCGGTTGAAGCGCGAGGGGCGCTCGGCCGCATTCGCGGGCAAGACTCCTGCAGATTTTGAGGCATGGAGGATTGCGACCAGGACTCGCCTGTACGATGTTTTGGGTCTTTCGCTTATGGACCGCGTCCCGATTGAGGTTCGTGAGTTCGACCGCGTGCGGGTGGCTGGCGGTATCGTGCGCACCCATGCGATGCTGCAGGTGGAGCGCGACGTTTGGATGCCGTTCTACCTGCTCGAGCCGCAGTCGCCTAAGCTCGATGTGCGCGGCCGCAAGCGTTGCTATATCTGCCCGCATGGCCATCAGGGAGCAGGCGCCGCAAGTGTTGCGGGCGTGACGGGCGTGCCGGCGGTCGATGATGCCGTGCGTAAGTTCAATTACGACTACGGTCTGCGTTTGGCACGCATGGGTTACGTGACCGTCTGCCCCGACGCGCGCGGCTGGGGATACCGTCGTGACTGGAAGGGTCAGGGCGATGACGAGAACAGCTACCTGCGCGGTACGTGCCTGAATCAGGCACGTATGGCCGAGCCACTGGGTCTTACGGTCGCGGGCCTCAACGCCTGGGATAACATGCGTCTGATCGATTACTTGGAGGCGCGCGGCGACATTGCCATGGATGACCTGGGTTGCTTTGGTTTTTCGGGTGGCGGCTACATGACGTTGTACCTGGCCGCACTCGACCCGCGTGTGCGCAAGGCGTTTGTCTCGGGCTATCTGTACGGTGTCGACGATTCGCTGCTGCATCTCAATGGCAATTGCAGCTGCAACTACACTCCCGGACTTTGGCGCTTACTCGACATGGGCGATATTGCCTCGCTCATCGCGCCGCATCCGCTGCTGGTGCAAAGCTGCGAAGAGGATCATCTGAACGGTTCGCGCGGGCTGAAAAATGTTGACGAGCAGCTCGAGATCGTGCGCGATGCCTACAAGTTGCTGGGTCGCAGAGATGGCCTGCGGCACGAGGTGTGTCCGGGTGAACACCATCTGGGCGTGGCACATCTTGTCGAGGATATCGAATGGCTCGATTCGCACGTTGCGGAATGCGCCCGTGCATAGCCCCTCGGCATGCTGCGAATAAACGGTACGTTCCTGTATGACTGCCGATGGGCGGATGAGGAGAAGATTATGGAAACGAAGAGTTTGAGTGAATCGACCATTTGCTGCTTTGGCGATTCGACCACATGGGGGGATAACGGATGCGGCGCAGGCGGCAACGACATCTCGTGGACTTCGCATCTGGGCGCGTTGCTGGGAGGTGCAGTCGTCGAGAACTTTGGCATCAAGGGTTCGCGTATCGCCATCAAGGCCGACCGTACCGATTCATTTGTCGAGCGCCTGGACGGTATCGACGATGCGGCCGATATCTACATTGTCTTTGGCGGCGTCAACGACTTTAGCCGCAACGTGCCGCTTGGCGAGTTGGGCAGTACCGATGTGCATGAGTTCTACGGTGCGCTCGATTACCTGATCCGCACCATCACGGCACGCTCGCCTCGGGCAAAGCTCGTGTTTATGACGCCGTGCAAGACGAGCGGTAAGCACGAGAAGGATATCCCGGCAAGCGATGAGCTCAATCACCTGGGGTTGACGCAGGTCGCCTACGTGCGGGCGATGCTCGAAGTCTGCGACCGCTACTCGGTTCCGGTGATTGACCTGTATGCGCAAAGTGGTATCAGCCCGTTTTTGCCAGGGCACCGCGAGCTCTATATGCCGGACGGTCTGCATTACAGTCCTGCCGGCTATGAGCGCCTGGCGCATCGCATCGCCGCGGGTCTCACCGCCGTTTGCCGCTAAAAGTCTGCCGTTTGCGGGGAATATAGGGTTAACGTTCACCCTATATTCCCCGTTCGCGTTACACTAGGGGTAACGTTCACCTATCGTTTATGTCAGAGGGGACAGCAATGGGTTGCAATCAAATCCTGGACCGTTATATCGAGCAGTTGATCGAAAGCTCTACGCCGCAGGCGCCGGCTTGGAATATCGAAAAGATTCGCGCCGGCAAGGAGAACACCTGGAACTATATCGACGGCTGCATGATCAAGGCGCTCATCGAGCTGTACGAGATCACGGGTGAGCAGCGCTACCTGACCTTTGCCGATGACTACATCGATTTCTTTGTCCAGGACGACGGTACCATCAAGCATTACAACCCGCAGGAGTACAACCTCGATAACGTCAATGCGGGCAAGACCCTCTACAAGCTCTATGACCTGGTGGGCAAGCCCAAGTACCGTGCCGCCATGGACACCATCTACCGCCAGCTCGAGACCCAGCCGCGCACCAAAGAAGGCGTGTTTTGGCACAAGGCCGTCTATCCCAACCAGATCTGGCTCGATGGCATGTATATGGCCCAGCCGTTCTACATGCAGTACGAGCTGAGCTTCCACAACCGTCGTGCCTGCTCGGACAGCTTCCATATGTTCCAGGTCGTGCATGACCTGATGCGCAACCCCCTCAACGGTCTGTACTATCACGCTTACGACGCGAGCCGCAAACAGTTCTGGTGCGACCCGGTCACCGGCCTTTCGGCTAACTTCTGGCTGCGCGCCGAGGGCTGGTTTGCCATGGCACTCATCGATACCTGGGAGCTCATGCCGCCTTCGATGTCAGCCGAGAAGGACGAGATTCGCAAGATGTTCCACGACCTGATCGATGCCATGCTGCCGTATCAGGACGAGAAGACCGGCATGTGGCATCAGGTCATCAACCTGCCCAATATCGCCCCCAACTACCTGGAGGAGTCTGGTAGCGCGATTTTTGCCAATGCCATCATGAAGGGCGTGCGTCTAGGCGTGCTGGGCGAGCGTTACTACCAGTACGGCCGTCGCGCCTTCGACGGCATCTGCGAGACCTGCCTGTCCGAGCATGATGGGCAGCTGGCGCTCGACAACATCTGCCTGGTCGCGGGCTTGGGAAACACCGCGCACCGCGAGGGCACGTTTGGTTACTACATGAGCGAGCCTATCGTCAAAAACGATGCGAAGGGCGTGGCGCCGCTGGTGCTTGCCTATATCGAGACCATGCATCACGACAAGCTGGCCGGTAAACGCGATCCGCTCGCCCCCTCGGGCGTGTGCTCCATCGAGGACCCGTTTGGCGGATACACCCCGGGCATCAACGCTCATAAGGGATGTGAATAACGTGGGGGCTATTACTCCGGGTGTACGTTTGCACGACCTTCCGCAGGGGACTGTCGAGGAACGCATTCGCATGGCGGGAGAGCTGGGCTTTTCGTGCATTCAGCTGCCGAGCAAGGTGCTCTACGCATCGATGGGGATCGATCGAGGCGGCCTGACCCGCGAGCTTGCCGGCCATTTGCGTGCGGTGCTCGACGAGGCAGGCGTTTCGGTCGCTGTGCTCGGCTGTTATAAGAATCTGGCGACGCCCGATCGCCAACAACTCATGGATAACTTTGCCGAGTACGAGGCGTGCTTGAACTTTGCCCAGATGCTCGGCGGATGCCCGGTTGGCACCGAGACCGGTCGCCCCAATGCGCAGAACCGCGTCGCGGACGACCGCATGACCGACGAGGCGCTCGATGCGTTTGCAGACGGACTCGCACACGTCTGCGATCGGGCCGAGGCCGTGGGCGGTCAGGTTCTAATTGAGCCCGGTTGGAACGAGACGGTCAACACGCCAGATCGCTGCCGTGAGGTGCTGGAGCGCGTCTCGAGCCCGTCGCTCGGCGTGATCTATGACCCAGTGTCGCTGCTGCACCCCAGCGTCGTTGACGAAGCGCAGGAAATCACCGCGCGCATGCTCTATTTATGCGGCAGCAAGATTCGCGTGCTGCACGCCAAGGATTTTGAGGTCGTTGATAACGAGGACGAAGCCGGTTGGTGCGACGGTACGGGTTCACGTCTGGTGTGTCATGGCGTGGGCGAGACGGGCCGCTATGACTTTGAGCCCGTAGTGGCCTGGGCGGCTGCTGCCTGCCCTGGGATTCCCTGCGTGGTCGAGAACAGTGTGCCGGCGACGGCGGCTGACTGCCTGGCGACACTCGAGCACATGTCCGCTCGCTGCGGGGCTTCGCATCGCGAGTTATAGCATTGGCTTTTGCTGTGTCGGCAGATTGAGATTACCTGTATGGGGGCGGCGGTGAAGGGTCTTTATCGTCGCCCCCATTGGATTGCATTAAAAAGGGGAGTTGCGTGGCTATCCACATTGTCGAAGAGGCGAATCGTTGCCTAGGTTGTAAAAGGGTGTTCTGTCAGCTTAAGGGCTGCCCGGTTCAGACGCCTATTCCGCAGGTCATCGACCTGTTCAAACAGCGCCGTCTGCAAGAGGCGGGCGAGCTACTGTTCCAGAACAATCCCATGAGCGCGGTCTGCTCCATGGTGTGCAATCATTCGGGCCAGTGCGAGGGTGCTTGCACCCAGGGCCGCAAGGGCGCGCCCGTGCATTTTTCGAGCATCGAGAACTATATCTCGACAGCGTATTTGGATCGTAAGGAGTGGACGCCCGCGCCGTCGTGCGGCAAACAGGTTGCTGTGGTCGGTTCCGGTCCTGCCGGTATTACCGTGGCCATTAAGATGGTCCAGCTGGGCTGTGCCGTCACGGTATTTGAACAGCGCCCCGAGGTCGGCGGTGTGCTGGAGTACGGTATCCCCGAGTTCCGCCTGCCCCGTGCGCTCGTACAAAAGTACCGTCACGTGATGTGCTCGCTTGGCGTGCGCGTTCGCCCCTCGACCACCATCGGCGGTGCGCTCCACATCGACGACCTGCTGCGCGACGGTTACGATGCGGTCTTTGTTGGTACCGGCACCTGGCGAGCTCGAAAGCTGGGTATTCCCGGCGAGTCGCGCGGCAATGTGCTGTTTGGTATCGACTATCTGGTCGATCCCACGAGCGTGGCAATCGGGCAGAACGTGGCGGTTATCGGCGCCGGCAATGTGGCCATGGATGTTGCCCGCACGGCCCTGCGCTCGGGTGCCCGCAAGGTCACTGTGTATGCCCGTTCGCGCCACATCTCTGCCATCGATGACGAGGTGGAGCTGACCGAGCTTGACGGTGCCGAGATTGTGCGCGGCAAGGCGATCTGCGCCATCGATGATAACGGTCCGGTGTTCGAGACGGCTATCTTTGACGAGGACAACAATGTGGTGGGCTACGAGGAAGAGCTCGACCACGTGTCCGCCGACACGGTTGTGATTGCGGCGTCTCAGGTGCCCAAGGACAAGCTCGTGCTTACAACGGGCGGTCTGGAGACCGACCATCGCGGCCTTCTTTCGGTCGATGAATGCGGTATGACCACCGTGCCTGGCGTCTTTGCCGCCGGCGACGTGGTTAACGGCCCGCTCACCGTGGTTCATGCTGTGGCAGGCGCCAAGCTCGCCGTCGAAGGCATGACTGCCTATTTGGGTCTCTAACACATCCCATCCATTAGTTGCGGTGAAATACGGACTGTTTTGGCTGTCAAAAGCCTCGATTGCTCCGTATCTCACCGCAACTTTTTGTGGGGTAGGCTAGAGACGCTGCATGCGGTACCCGACACCCATGTGTGTCTGAATCATCTTGGGGTGAGAGGGGTCTGCCTCGATCTTCTTGCGCAGGGTGCGCATGAACACGCGCAGGCTCGCCAGATCGCTGTCCCAGCTCGTGCCCCATATCTCGTGGGTGATGAAAGTGTGGGTGAGCACCTTGTCGACGTTTTTCGCCAGAAGGACGAGCAATTTGTACTCAGTTGGGGTGAGCGAGAGCTCGCGTCCGTCTTTTGTCGCGTATCCCGCGGCGTAGTCGATATGCAGCGGACCGTTGTCAAACGTGCTCGCTTCTGTCGACTCGCTCGACGCCATCGAGGAGCGCCTCAAATTCGCACGGACGCGCGCGAGCAACTCATCCACAGAAAAGGGCTTGGTGAGGTAGTCGTCTGCCCCTGCGTCAAGTGCTGCAATCTTGTCGGAATCTTCGGTGCGCGCCGAAATGACGATAATGGGGACTGCCGACCAGCTTCGGATCTTCGTGATGACCTCGATACCGTCAATGTCGGGAAGGCCGAGGTCGAGCATGATGAGGCTGGGGCCGTGCGACACCGCATCCATGATGGCGGCCTGGCCGTTGCAAACCTTGCTCACGACATAGCCGTGGAGGTCAAGCGCGGTCGAAACGAGGTTTTGAACGGTCAGGTCATCTTCTACCAGGAGGATGCGTGGCTTAGCGGCATTATTCATGAATCTCGATCTCCTCGGCGGGCAGGGTAAAACGGAAGACGGCCCCATGGGGGTGGTTGTCGCGAACTTCGATGACGCCGCCATGCGCCTCCACGATGGAGCGGCAGAGCGACAGCCCAAGGCCGATGCTTCGACGCGAATCCACGGGCCGCGTATTGCTTGAGGTGAAGAAGCGCTCAAAGATATGAGGTTTGTCGCAGTCTGCCACACCCGGCCCATCGTCTGCGACGTCCACCACGACGAACGCACCCTCGCGACGTGCGCTGATGGTGACAGTCGAGTCCTCGGGCGTGTATTTGAAGGCGTTCATGATGAGATTCGTAAGCACCTGCATGATGAGATGGACGTCGATGCGTACCAGCAGGATGTCGTCAGTGTGCTCGATGGTGACGGCACGTCCATGCGATGCTTGGGCGACATGGCTGAGGGCGGCCTCGATGACCTCGTCGATGAGCTCGGATGTTAAGTTGAGGCGAATGGTGCCGTTCTCGACGCGTGTGATGGCGAGGAGGTTTTCCACGGTATCGATAAGCCAGAGGGAGTCGTCGTAGATGGCATCGGCAAGATCGCAGCGTTGTTCGAGGCTGAGCTTCTCGTCGCTCTTCCGAAGGATTGCCGCAGATCCGGATATAGCCGTGAGGGGTGTCCTCAAATCGTGGCCGATGGAGCGCAAAAGGTTGGCGCGCAGCTGCTCGTTTTTCGCCAAGACCGCAGCCTCTTCGCGCTCTTGCACCGCCCGGTCGCTTTCGAGCGCCAAGGCGCATTCACCTACGATAGATAGGACGATCGAATGCTCGAAGGCTTCGATCTCGCGCCCCTCCAGGGCGATGCCGATGACACCGAATACCTTGTCGCCGGTGCGAACCGCGAGGTAGAGACAGCGCGCCTCAGGCAGGGTCCGCGTGCTTGCGCCCGCGCGCTTGTTGTTGGTGTAGGTCCAGGTTGCAACGGCGCGCTCGTAGTCGGTGAGCAGCGACGCGGATCGGTTTTCGGTGCCAGCGGACTCATAGAGCGCCTTGCCGAGCGTGCCGTGTTCGGCGGGGTAGAAGACCACGTCGAGTTTTAGCAGTTTGACGAGTTGGTTCATGGCGACGCGGGCGCACTCCTCCGCGCTATGGGCTTGCTGCAAGAGCTGGTTCGTTTCGAGGAGTACGCGCGTTTTGAATGCGTTCTCGGCGGATGTACGGGCGTTGTCGGCGATGCGCGCAGTTAACTCGCCGGCGACCATAGCGGTGGCGAACATGATGCCGAACGTGACCAGATAGCTTCGGTCGTAGCTGGCGAGCGAAAACAGAGGCGTGACGAAGCAGAAGTTGTAAAGCACTACAGAGAGCACGCTCGATACGATCGTGCAGATACGCCCCGTCGTGGTGACGGCGGTCAGCAGGGCCGTGAAGATATAGAGGGATATGATGCTGGAATCGGCAAATCCCAGATGACGGAAAGCCGTGCCGATCGCCGTGGCGGCAAGAGAGAGAGCCAGCGTGCGAAGCACGTTTCGGCTGCTGGGCGGCTGCAGGGCGAGCGCATGGCGGCGTCCTTTGGGTCGGGAGGGCGGAGTCGACTGTTCTGGAATGATGTAAATGTCGAGGTTCGGAGCGAATGTTATGAGCTGTTCTACGAGAGATTTGCGGCCGAAGAGGGCCTGACGGACGCTGCTGCGCTCGCCCGTGCGCCCCATGACGATCTTCGAAATACCCGACAGGCGCGCGAACTCGGAGATCTGAAACGCGATGTCGTCGCCATAGACGGTTTCCATATGTGCTCCGAGCTGCTCGGCTAGGGCGATATTGGCTGCAAGCTTGGCGCGCTCATCATCGCTCATGGCTTGCGTGCGCGGGCTCTCTACGAACAGGGCGACGAGCTCGCTGCGAAACGCTTTCGCCATGCGTGCGGCGGCACGGACGATGCGGGGATTGGTCGGCGCCGGGGAGACACAGACTAAGATACGCTCCCTGGTGTAGTAGTCACGGTTTCCCAGCACGCGTGCGGCGTCTGTGAGGTGACCGGTGCGATCGGCGCAGCGGCGCAGCGCGATTTCTCGGAGTGCGGTGAGGTTCTCGACGGTAAAAAATGCTGTTGCGCTCGGTCGGCTTGTGCGGGACGGTAGACGAGGCCGGCGCGAAGGCGCTCAAGTAGGTCTTCGGGCTCTATGTCGACGAGCTCGACCTGGTCGGCATCATCGAAGATACGGTCGGGGATTCGTTCGCTCACGACAACGCCGGTGATGGATGCAACCATGTCGTTTAGGCTCTCGATATGCTGAACGTTCACGGTCGTATAGACGTCGATGCCCGCATGTAGAAGTTCCTCGACGTCTTGATAGCGTTTGTCGTGGCGAGACCCCGGCGCATTCGTATGGGCGAGCTCGTCGACAAGGATGAGCTGAGGGGCGCGTTCGATAGCCGCATCTAGATCGAACTCGCTGAGCGCAATGCCGTTGTGCTCGATGAGTTTACAGGGCACGTTCTCAAGCCCTTGTGCAAGATGGGCAGTTGCCGGACGTTCGTGCGGCTCGATGTATCCCGCGACGACGTCGACACCTCGCCGCTTGGCGGCGTGGGCGGCTTGAAGCATCGCATAGGTTTTGCCTGTGCCAGCAGCGTAGCCAAAGAAAATTTTGAGGTGTCCCCGGCTGGTTCGAGTGTCATCGGCGACCCCGTCTTTCTCAATTGCCTTGAGGATGAGGTCTGGATTGACGCGAGTGTCCGATGCGTCGCGCTGCATAGCGTAGCCTTTCTGAAGCGTTGTCCATGCGTGCATACGCGGTGAAGACACCACTGTATGCTCGCGAGGTCGAGTATAGGCGCACTGCAGCTGCAATAGTGCTTTCTACCTGCATCTTTACGGCATCTTAAGGACGTGAGCCCCGGCCCTCACGCCTCTTTAATCCCTAGAAGCGTTTACTGTCCCCAGACGCTTGCGAGGGCAGGCGTCCGAGACATCGGACCGCGTGTGAAAGGGGCGGTAAATGGACATCCTCATTCCCATCATCGGAGTCGTCTGCATTGGACTTCTTGTCTATTACATCTACATTCTGATGAGGAGTGATTCGTAAACTATGGACGCTGCGATTCAGTACATCTTGTACTTTGCCGTACTCGTCGTCCTGGCCGTTCCGCTCGGTCGGTTCATGGCCCATATCATGGATGGTGAGCATACGTTCCTGTCGCCTGTGATTGCTCCTGTGGAGCGTGGCGTCTATCGTCTGCTTCGCATCGACGCGGCAGAACAGATGGGGTGTAGGCGCTATCTGGCGAGCGTGCTGGTCTTTTCGGGGATCGGCCTCGTGACTCTTGTGGCACTCCAGGCGCTTCAGTCCTTCTTGCCAGGCAATCCCCAGCACCTGCCGGGTGTGTCATGGGACCTGTCGTTCAATACGGCTGCTTCCTTCATAACCAACACCAACTGGCAGTCCTACTCCGGTGAGACCACCCTGTCCTACCTTGTGCAGTTCATGGGTCTCACTGTGCAGAACTTCGTTTCCGCTGGCACCGGTATCGCGGTCATGTTCGCGCTGATCCGCGGCTTCCGTCAGGTCAAGGAGCAGGGTCTGGGTTCCTTCTGGGTCGACCTCACCCGCACCGTCCTGTATGTGCTCATCCCGCTGAACCTCGTGTTCGGCATCTGCCTGGCTGCCGGTGGCGTCATCTCCAACTTCCAGCCGGCTCAGAAGGCTGAGCTCGTAGAACCCGTCGCTGTTCAGCCTAATGCAGACGGCGGCTGGAGCGTCATCGACGGCGCCCAGATTGAGGGCGACACGGTCAAGGTCGACGGCAAGGTTGTCGAGGGCGCGCACGTGGTCACCGAGCAGTTCCTGCCCCAGGGTCCCGCGGCTCCTCAGGTCGCCATCAAGCAGTCCGGCACCAACGGCGGCGGCTTCTTCGGCGTGAACTCCGCCCATCCGTATGAGAACCCCAGTGCCTTCACCAACATCATCGAGATGACCAGCCTGCTGCTGATCCCGGCCGCCTGTTGCTTCGCCTTCGGTATCGGCGTCAAGAACACCAAGCAGGGCAAGGCCATCTTTGCCGCCATGTTCATCCTGCTGGTGATCTTCACCGGCATCATCGCCGTCAACGAGCATGCGGGCACCCCGCAGCTGGCCGATGGCGGAGCGGTCAATAACGAGATGACCGACGGCCAGGCCGGCGGCAACATGGAGGGCAAGGAGAGCCGTTTCGGTATCGCCTCCTCTTCTACCTGGTCCGCTTTCACGACGGCTGCTTCCAACGGCTCGGTTAACTCCATGCACGACTCCTACACCCCGCTGGGCGGTTTTGTCCAGATGCTCCAGATTGCTCTGGGCGAGGTCGTCTTCGGCGGCGTGGGCTGCGGCCTGTACGGCATGATCGGCTTCGCCATCCTCACAGTGTTCATCGCCGGCCTCATGGTCGGACGCACGCCTGAGTTCCTGGGCAAGAAGATCGAGCCGGGCGAGATGCGCTGGGCAGTTGTCCTGTGCTTGGCAACTCCGTTTGCCATTCTGGTGTGCTCGGCCATCGCCTGCATGGTGCCCGGTCTTGCCGACCAGCTCAACAATGGTGGCGCGCACGGCTTCTCCGAGGCGCTGTATGCCTTCACCTCATGCGGCGGCAACAACGGCTCGGCGTTTGCAGGCATGAACTGCAACATTCCCTGGATCAACGTCATGCTCGGCCTCGAGATGCTGTTCGCCCGCTTCATGCCTATCATCGGTACGCTGGCTATCGCCGGCTCGCTGGCCAAGAAGGGCAAGGTCGCCGAGAGCGCCGGTACCCTGTCTACCACTAACGGCATGTTCGTATTCCTGCTCGTGTTCATCGTTCTGCTGATCGGTGCCCTGAGCTTCTTCCCGGCCCTGGCGCTTGGCCCCGTTGCCGAGTTCTTCCAGATGATTGCGTAAAGGAGGGCGCAGATTTATGACTATGCAAAAAGACATGATGGGCTGCGCGGTCCGCGACTCGTTTGCCAAGCTGGATCCTCGCGTCCAGATTCAAAACCCGGTCATGTTCCTGGTGTGGCTTTCCGCCGTCATGACCTCCGTCCTGGCCGTCGCTTCCATTTTCGGTGTGCAGGACGCGGGTGTGCCCACCTACTATGTGGTCGCCATCGCGGTCATCCTGTGGCTTACCGACCTGTTCTCGAACTTCGCCGAGGCGCTTGCCGAGGGCCGCGGTAAAGCCCAGGCCGATTCCCTGCGTGCGGCCAAGAAGGATGTCGAGGCCCATCGCATCGAGTCCGTTGAGGACAAGGAGCACTTCACCGTCGTTCCCGGCACCGAGCTCACGCGCGGCGACCTGGTGATCGTACGCGCCGGCGAGCAGATTCCCGGCGACGGCGACGTCATCGAGGGCGCTGCTTCCGTTGACGAGTCCGCCATCACCGGCGAGTCCGCCCCCGTGGTCCGCGAGGCCGGCGGCGACCGCTCTGCCGTTACCGGCGGTACCACGGTGCTGTCCGACTGGATCATCGTCAAGATCTCCAGTGAGCCCGGCCAGAGCTTCCTGGACAAGATGATCGCGATGGTCGAGGGTGCCGCGCGCAAGAAGACCCCTAACGAGATCGCTCTGGAGATCTTCCTGGTGGCCCTCTCCATCGTCTTTATCCTGGTCACGCTGGCCCTGTATTGTTACTCCTGCTTCTCGGTCGGTCTTAACGACATGGACAACCCCACGGCCGTGACCACGCTCGTGGCGCTGCTCGTGTGCCTGGCTCCCACTACCATCGGCGCCCTTCTTTCTGCCATCGGCATCGCCGGCATGAGCCGTCTGAACGAGGCCAACGTGCTGGCCATGTCCGGCCGCGCCATCGAGGCCGCCGGCGACGTCGACATCCTCATGCTCGACAAGACCGGCACCATCACCCTGGGTAACCGCCAAGCCGCCGAGTTCATCCCGGTCGACGGCATCGATCCCGCGGAGCTGGCCGATGCCGCCCAGCTTTCCTCGCTGGCCGACGAGACCCCCGAAGGCCGTTCCATCGTCGTGCTCGCCAAGGAGCAGTTCGGTCTGCGCGGCCGCACACTCGAGGATAAGGGTATGGAGTTCATCCCCTTCACCGCGGCGACCCGCATGTCCGGTGTGAACTACGAGGGCAATGAGATCCGCAAGGGCGCTGCCGATTCCGTGCGCACCTATGTGGAGGCAGCCGGCGGCGTGTTCTCAAAGGAGTGCGACGAGGCCGTCGAACACATCGCCAAGGCCGGCGGCACCCCGCTGGTCGTGACCAAGAACTGCCGCGTGCTGGGCGTTGTGTACCTCAAGGACATCATCAAGTCCGGCGTTAAGGAGAAGTTCGCCGACCTGCGCAAGATGGGCATCAAGACCATCATGGTGACGGGCGACAACCCGCTTACCGCCGCGGCAATCGCCGCCGAGGCCGGCGTTGACGACTTCCTGGCCGAGGCCACCCCTGAAGGCAAGCTCGAGAAGATCCGCGAGTTCCAGCGTGAGGGGCACCTGGTCGCCATGACCGGCGACGGCACCAACGACGCGCCCGCTCTGGCCCAGGCCGACGTCGCCGTGGCCATGAACACGGGCACCCAGGCTGCCAAGGAGGCCGGCAACATGGTCGACCTCGACTCCAGCCCCACCAAGCTCATCGAGGTCGTGCGTATCGGCAAGCAGCTGCTCATGACCCGCGGTTCGCTCACGACCTTCTCGGTGGCCAACGACATGGCGAAGTACTTCGCTATCATCCCGGCCCTGTTCTCGCCGATCTACCCCGGGTTGGACGCCCTCAACATCCTCGGTCTGGCAAGCCCGCTGTCCGCGGTTCTTTCGGCCATCATCTATAACGCGCTCGTTATCGTCGCGCTGATCCCGGCCGCGCTGAAGGGCGTTAAGTATCGCGAGGTCCCGTCCGGACAGCTGCTGACCCACAACCTGCTCGTGTGGGGTCTGGGCGGCATCGTTGCCCCGTTCGTATTCATCAAGCTCATCGACATGCTGCTCGCGTTCTGCGGCATTATGTAAGTGGAGGTTTGTATGTTCAAAGGTGTTGCATCGCGCGCACTGGGCGTGTTCGCGCTGTTTACCGTTGTCTGCGGCCTGGGCTATACGCTTGTCGTGACCGGCATTGCCCAGGTTGCGTTCCCGTATCAGGCGAACGGTTCGCTCATTACGGTCGACGGCAAGGTTGTGGGTTCCGAGCTCATCGGCCAGAACTTCGAGGATGAGGACCACATGTGGGGCCGCATCCAGAACGTGTCAATTTTCGAAGGCGAAGATGGCGAGCTCATGGCGTATGGTGCCCCATCCAACCTGTCCCCGGCGAGTGAGGAGTATCGGCAGCTTGTGGATGCGCGCGTGAAGAAGATCCGCGCCGCCAACCCCGATGCCGATATGGATGCTGTGCCCGTCGACCTGGTGACGTGTTCCGGCTCAGGGCTCGACCCCGAGATCTCTCCCGATGCCGCCGAGTACCAGGTCCCGCGCCTTGCCAAGGCCACGGGCAAAAGTGAGGACGAGGTGCGCGACATCATTGCCGCGTGCACCAAGGGCCGTTTCCTCGGCGTGTTCGGCGAGCCCACGGTCAACGTGCTCAAGGTGAACCTTATGCTGGACGGCGTGCTGTAGGTGAAGGAGCGGCGGATGAGGGCATGACTGACTATCTGAGCCCTCAATTCCACCCCGCCCATCAGTTGCGGTGAAATACGGACTGTCTTGGCTGTCAAAGGCCTTATCTACTCCGTATTCCACCGCAACTTTTTGTGGGTCGATACGTAGGCAGGGGAGTGCGTGCGGTCGGGTACCGTGCGGTTGCTGGTACGATAGATAAGTCAGCAACTGCCGCCGAGCGGCTCAAATGAAAGGAACCCTGTATGGAGTCCTCTGCCTATCCAATGCTCTTTAGCCCGATCAAGGTCGGTACGACCGAGGTCAAGAACCGCGTCTTTATGCCGCCGGTGTCCACCAACCTGGCCGATCATGGCTATGTGACCGACGACTTGGTCGATCATTACCGTGCCCGCGCCAAGGGCGGCGTGGGCCTCATCATCACCGAGGTCGTGACGGTCGAGCCTACCTATACCTATCTGCCGGGTGACATGTGCTGCTACGACGACACGTTTATCCCTGGCTGGGAAAAGCTCGCCGCGGCCGTCCACGAGTATGGCTGCAAGATCATGCCGCAGCTCTTCCACCCCGCCTACATGGCCTTTAACATTCCGGGCACGCCGCGCCTGATCGCTCCGTCCTTCGTGGGACCGTCCTATGCCCGTGAGGCACCGCGTCCTATCACGGTCGACGAGATTCACGAGCTCACGCATCAGTTTGGCGACGCCGCTGTGCGTATGCAAAAGGCTGGCGTCGATGGCGTCGAGGTCCATGCGGCGCATGCCCACGGCATGCTTGGCGGCTTTTTGACCCCGCTCTACAACAAGCGTACCGATGAGTACGGCGGCTCGCTCGACGCCCGCATGCGCTTCTTGCTCGAGGTCATCGCCGAGATTCGCGAGCGCTGCGGCAAGGACTTTATCATCGACGTCCGTATCTCGGGCGACGAGTACACCGATGGCGGTCTGACCCTCAACGACATGATCTACGTCTCGCGTCGCCTGGAGAAGGCCGGCGTCGACATGATTCATGTCTCGGGCGGCACCACCATCAAGCGCGGTTCCGCGATTCCTGCCGCCGGTACCCAGCAGGCCTCGCACGCTGCCTGCTCGCGCGAGATCAAAAAGCACGTCAACATTCCTGTCGCCACCGTCGGCCGCATCAACGAGGCCTGGATCGCCGAGGAGCTGATCGAGGACGGCGCTGCCGACATCTGCATGATGGGCCGCGCCAACCTGTGCGATGCCGAGTTCTGCAATAAGGCCGCTGCCGGCAACGCCGACGACATCCGCCCCTGCATCGGCTGCCTGCGCTGCCTGAACGGCATTATGTTTGGCAAGCGCATCTCCTGCACCGTCAATCCCGATGTTGAGCGCGACGAGGCCGGCTACGAGCCTGCCGCCGAGGCTAAGAACGTGCTGGTTGTGGGCGCTGGTCCTGCGGGCATGGAGGCAGCCTACATTGCTGCCAAGCGCGGCCACAACGTAGTGCTCGTGGATAAGCAGGACGAGCCGGGTGGCGAGATGCGCATCGCGGCCGTTCCGCCGGCAAAGCAGGAACTCACCCGCGTGATCAAGTATCAGTACCGTCGCCTGGCCGAGGTCGGCGTGAAGTGCGTATTTGGCACCGAGCTTACTGCCGAGGACATTCAGCGTGACTACGCCGGCTACGAGGTCGTCCTGGCCTATGGCGCCGAGCCCATCGCCCCGGCCTTCATGCAGGGATTTAAGCAGGTCATGACGGCTGACGACCTGTTGGGCGGCAAGGCTTTCCCGGGCAAGAAGATTGTCATCGTGGGTGGCGGCACCGTCGGTTGCGAGACGGCCGACTACCTGGCCCCGTTGGTCAACGATCTGTCGCCGGCCAATCGCGACGTCACCGTCATCGAGATGACCAAGACGCTCGCCGCCAACGAGGGCGGCGCCGGTCGCGCGGTGCTCATCACGCGCATGCTCTCCAAGGGCGTTCACGTGCTGACCGAGGCCAAGGTGACCGAGATTACCGAGGATGCCATCAGCTACGAAAAGGACGGCGAGATCCACACCATCGCCGATGCCGATACGCTGGTACTTGCCATGGGCTATCGTCCCAATACCAAGTTGGCCGACGACCTTGCTGCAGCCGGCGTTACCACCCACGTGTTGGGCGATGCCAACAAGTGCGGCAACATCCGCGACGCCATCGGCGATGGCTACAAGGTTGCTTGCGAGCTCTAGTCAACCCCTTGGTGCATGTGAGGCCTATCCCCGCGGCGTCAGTCGGTAGATAGCAAAAAGCGGCGGTCGTCCCGTACATGGGACGACCGCCGCTTGCGTTAGCTGCAATAGGTCGTGCGATTAGAGGCCCAGGATCTCCTTGACCTTGGCGATGATGGCCTCGTCGGTTGCGTTGGCAAAGAAGTACTCCTGGAAGTGTTCGCCGGCAAGTGCGCCCTTCACCAGGTCCTGATCGATCTCGCCCAGAACGTCGACGAGCGGACGCATAGTCACAGCGCGGACGCCGTCGAGGATCTTCTTGTTGCGCTGCTCGGGCTCAACGCGCTCGGCAGGATAGCCGTTGCCCGAACCAAAGCCAAAGAGCTTCTCAAAGGTGTACTCGAGGTTGAGCTCCTGGCCCCAGCCGTTCTTGAGGGCGAAGGGCATGGCGACAGCGTTACCGTCGTTGACCTGGGCAAAGGTGTAGGCATCGAGCGGGTCGGCAACATGGCCGCACAGCACGCCGGGGAAGGAGTTGCAGGCGAGCATGGCGCCCTCGCCGGTGCCACAGCCGGTCACGACGTAGTCGGCAGCGCCGGAGTTGAGCAGCACGGCGGCCAGGATGCCGTTCTGCACATAGGTGAGGGGCTTGGAGTCGGCGTCGGCATACATGCCATAGTTAAAGACGGTGTGGCCCATGGGCTCGACAACCTTCTTAAGGGCAGCCTCGATCATAGGGTTCTTGGAGTTCTGAGAGTTTTCGTTGATCAGAGCGATTTTCATTGCGAATTACCTTCCTATTTCTAACTTGCGGTGGAATACGGACTGTTTTGCCTGATAGAAGCCAAAACCAATCCTTATCTCACCGCAACTCAAATGAAAAACGAGTGGATGAAACCTGATGTGGGCAGTTGCGGTGACGCTTATTGAGGCTGCTTTCCAATGTATGCGAGGATGCCGCCGTCGACGTAGAGGATGTGGCCGTTGACGAAGTTCGACGCGTCGGAAGCCAGGAACACGGCGGGGCCCTTCAGGTCCTCGGGCGTGCCCCAACGGGCGGCCGGCGTCTTGGCAATGATGAACTGGTCAAACGGGTGGCGGCTGCCGTCGGGCTGCGTCTCGCGCAGCGGTGCGGTTTGCGGCGTGGCGATGTAGCCGGGCCCAATGCCGTTGCACTGGATATTGGCCTCGCCAAACTCCGAGCAGATGTTCTTGGTGAGCATCTTGAGTCCGCCCTTGGCGGCAGCATAGCCGGCGATGGTCTCGCGACCCAGCTCGCTCATCATCGAGCAGATGTTGATGATCTTGCCGTGGCCCTTGGCGATCATGCCAGGCAGGCAGGCCTTTGACACGATAAACGGTGCGTTGAGGTCGATATCGACGACGCGGCGGAAGTCCTCGGCGCTCATGTCGAGCATCGGGGTACGCTGGATGACGCCGGCGTTGTTGACCAGGATGTCGGGCGTGGTGCCAAAGTCGGCCTCGATCTTGGCGATGAGCTCGGCGACGACAGTCTCGTCGGTGACGTCGGCAACATAGCCGTGAGCGTCAAAGCCCAGCTCACGGTAGTGCTTCTCGGCTTCGGCGACTTTGTCGGCGTGACGGGCGTTAAAGGCGATCTTGGCGCCGGCCTCTCCGAGCGCCTCGGCAATGGCCATGCCAATGCCGTAGGTGGCGCCGGTCACCAGTGCGACCTTGCCGTCCAAACGGAAGCTGTCCATAAGATCAGACATAGCGATCCTTTCAAAAGAAACGTTCATCTATATAAGTCTTGCTTTTCATACAAGGTCAGTATAGGTGAAGCGGCGTAATAGCCACCCCTTATTCCCTAAAATCAGGTGAACGTTCACTTTTAAAAGGCGAACGGTAGTCTCGCCCTTGCCGTGCGGACGTCTATTTGCTCTGTTCCTGCGCTCCATCTGCGATCATGTTGCGGTTGTACACCAGATGCAGGTACATCGCGTCGTGCGCTGCGGTGGGATTGCGCGCGGCGATGGCGTCGGCCACGCCACGGTGGGTGCGGATGGTTTCCTCAACCAGCTTTTTGCCGGTCACGTCAATAAACAGGGGGACAGGCGCCTTGAGCACGCCCATTAGGCGGGGAACGACGAGGTTGCCGCAGCTTTCGGCAATTGCGATGTGAAACGCGGTGTCGGCGGCAGAATAGTCTTCGTCCCGCGCGGCCAAGTGCTCGGACTCATCGCAAAGCTCTTTAATGCAGATGATTTGATCGTCGGTCGCGTGCTCTGCGGCCATGCTGGCCATCTGCGGCTCGATCATAAAGCGCACTTCGAGCAGGTCGCGTGCCAGGCGCCTCTTGTCATCGATAAAGGTAAAGCCCAGCGGATCGTCGGCAACGCCGGGGTTTGATGCCACATAGGTGCCCGAGCCCTGCTTAATGCGCACGATGTTGCGCGACTGCAGCAGCTTCATAGCCTCGCGTACGGTGCTCCTGCCAGCACCCAGGCGCTCGACGAGCACAGCCTCCTTGGGCAGGCGGTCGCCTTGCTCAAGATGCTCATCCAGGATCAGTTGAATAATTTTCTCCGAAATCTGCTCGGGGAGTCCCGAATCGGCTCGTGCCACGCTTCACCTCATATCAAAAGAATTCATCAGAGCTATTCTAGCTCATTTAACAGAAGCCGCGGTGGTTCGCTCCGACAATGGAGAACTGTAAGTGGCCGTTTACCGTCAAAAACAGATCGTTCAGCAAATACATCAGATGTATTTCGAAAAAGTTTCCCTTTTAAACATCAGACCTATTGAAAACGCGCTATAGTCTAAGCCGAATTCAAAAGGTCTGATGAATTGGAGGAAAGATGTCAGACCCAACGTTTATGGCCGACCCCACCAGGCTGGTCATCGCCGCCATCGTGGGCATCGCGCTGCTGCTTGCGCTCATCATTAAGTTCAAGCTGCATCCTGTGCTTTCGATGATGGTCTCGGCGCTCGCGATTGGCATCGGCGCCGGTATGCCGCTCGACCTGGTGGCGGACACTGTCACCAAGGGCGTGGGAACCACGCTGCAAAACATCGCCCTGCTCATTGGCCTCGGCTCGATGTTTGGCCAGATTCTTGAGGAGAGCGGCGGCGCCAAGAAGATCGCCCAGACCTTCATCGATACCTTTGGGCAGGGTCATTCCAGCTGGGCGCTGGGCATTACCGGTCTGGTTATCGGCACTACGGTGTTCTTTGAGGCCGGCGTGGTCGTTTTGATCCCACTTGCGTTTAGTGTGGCATCGCAGACCAAAAAGTCGACGCTCTACTACGGCATCGCGCTGCTCGCGGGACTTGCCGCTGGCTATGCGTTTGTGCCGCCATCGGCCGGGTCAGTTCTGGTCGCCGGCACGCTCGGTGTCGACCTGGGCACCATGATCCTCGTCGGTATCCCTACCGCCTTCATCGCCATGGCGATCGCCGGCGTCATCTGGGGCCGCAACGTGGGCGGTCGCATCTTTACCGATGTTCCGGAGCACTTTACCTCTGCCGAGGGTGCGAGCGACGAAAAGGAGCTTCCCTCCTTTGGCATGGTGCTTGCCATCGTGCTCACGCCGCTTTGTCTGATTTTGCTGGGCACGTTGTCCTCTTATATCCCCATGCCCGCCGAACTCGCCTCGATTCTTGCCTTCCTGGGCAAGCCGTTCGTCGCTTTGACGCTCGCCACGCTCGTCGCGATGTATCTGCTGGGCGCGCGGCGCGGCTACTCCGGTGCCGAGCTCAAGGCCCTGCTCGACCGCTCTCTTAAGCCCGTCGGCATGATCTTGCTGGTCATTGCCTGCGGCGGCGTGATCCGCTGGATGCTGCAGGACTGCGGCTTGGGCCAGGTTATCGGCCCTATGCTCGAGGCCTCACCGCTGCCTTTGGTGGTCGTTGCCTTTTTGATTGCCGTCATGGTGCGTGCCTCTGTCGGCAGCTCCATCGTCGCTATGACCATGGCATCGGGCATTATGGCCGCCATGCCCGCGGTCGCCGGCGCTTCGGTGCTCATGCGTGCCTCCATCTGTCTTGCTATCTGCGGCGGTGCCACGGCCCTCTCGCACGTCAACGATGCCGGTTTTTGGATGTGCTCCTCGTTCCTGGAGATTGACGAGAAAACCACCCTCAAGTCCTGGACCATTATGGAGACGCTCATCGGCCTTTCGGGTCTTGCCTGCGCCCTGGTGATTTCGTTCTTCGCCTAGTTCGCGTAACTAAGCATCTTTTGCCGAGGGCATCGCTCGGTACCCATTTACACCTGATTCATTAACCAACGATTGGTACAACCGTTCAAATCAAAAGAGGAGAGCATCATGGACGAGAAGACCAAGGCACAGATTCAGCAGGAAGCAGCCGACCTGGTTGCCAAGCTGCAGCCGCGTTCCGGCAAGTTTCGCACCATCAGCCCCGAGATGGACCCGCTGCGTCTGGGCTCTGGCTGGTCCATCGAGGATCTGGACAAGCCGCAGGTCATTATCGAGTCGACGTTCGGCGACTCGCACCCGGGTTCTGCCGGCCTGTTTGAGCTGGTCGAGGAGGTCCGTGCTGGCGTTGACGAGGCTGGCGGTCACGGTGCCCGTTACTTCTGCACCGATATCTGCGACGGCGAGGCCCAGGGCCACGACGGCATTAACTACTCGCTGCCCAGCCGCGACATGATCGCCAACATGATCGAGATCCATGCCAAGGCCACCCCGTTCGACGCCGGCGTCTTTGTCGCCAGCTGCGATAAGGGCCTGCCTGCGAACCTCATGGCCATGGGCCGCATCAACATCCCCTCCATCGTCGTTACCGGCGGTGTCATGGATGCCGGTCCCGACCTGCTGACCCTGGAGCAGCTCGGCGCCATCTCGGCCCGCTATGAGCGCGGCGAGATTTCCCGCGAGGAGCTCGAGTTTGCCAAGCACAACGCATGCCCCAGCTGCGGCGCCTGCTCCTTTATGGGTACCGCCTCGACCATGCAGGTTACCGCCGAGGCCCTGGGCCTTATGCTCCCCGGCACGGCTCTGCTGCCCGCAACCAGCTCCGATCTGCGTGAGTTTGCGCGCGAGGCCGGCCGTCAGTCCGTGTGGCTCTCCGAGCACAACCTGTGCCCCCGCGACATCGTGACCAAGGAGTCCTTCGAGAATCTCATCATGGTCCACGGCGCCATCTCCGGTTCCACCAACTCGCTGCTGCACATTCCCGCGATCGCCCGCGAGTTTGGCATCGAGATGTCCGCCGACGATTTCGATCGCCTGCACCGTGGCGCCCACTACCTGCTCAACGTTCGCCCCGCAGGCGAGTGGCCGGCGCAGTTCTTCTACTATGCGGGCGGCGTGCCGCGCATCATGGAGGAGATCAAGTCGATGCTCCACCTCGACGTTATGACCGTCACCGGCAAGACTCTCGGCGAGAACCTCGAGGACCTCAAGAACAACGGTTACTACGAGAAGTGCGGTCGTTACCTTGAGAAGTGGAATCTCAAGCGCGAGGACATCATCCGTCCGTTTGACCAGGCTTTCGGCACCGATGGCTCCATCGCCATCCTTCACGGCAACCTTGCCCCCGAGGGCGCCGTCGTCAAGCACACCGTCGTTCCGCGTGAGATGTTCCAGGCTACGCTCAAGGCCCGTCCGTTCGACTGCGAGGAGGACGCCATTCACGCCGTCCTGACGCACGAGGTCAAGCCCGGCGACGCCGTCATCATTCGCTACGAGGGCCCCAAGGGCTCCGGCATGCCCGAGATGTTCTACACCACCGAGGCTATCGCCAGCGACCCCGAGCTGGGCGCGAGCATCGCCCTGATCACTGACGGCCGCTTCTCTGGCGCTTCCAAGGGCCCGGCTATCGGTCACGTTTCGCCCGAGGCTGCCGTGGGCGGCCCGATTGCCCTGATCGAGGAGGGTGACCTTATCCGGATCAACATCCCCGAGCGCTCGCTGTCTATCGTGGGCATCGCCGGCAAGAAGATGGAGCCGGCCGAGGTCGACGCCGTCCTGGCCGAGCGTCGAGCCGCTTGGAAGCCCAAGGCTAATCGCTATACCTCCGGCACGCTCAAGTTCTTTACCGAGCATGCGGTTTCCGCCATTCAGGGCGGCTACATTGAGTAGCGCCCATGCGCATCGATTCCCTCTCATAGATGTGCGGCACAAAGAGCCCCGAGCTCACACGAGCTCGGGGCCTTTTTCGTCTGGATTGGGGACGCATAGCCGGACGAAAACAATTTGCGTCTGGTAATAAGCGTACGAAAGCGCAATTTACGTCTTAATTTCGGACGCAAATCAAGACGAAAACCGTTTACGTCTGCTTTAAATCCGTACGAAAACGGTTTTCGTCTTGCAGGGCAGTTGCCGTTTCTACAGTTCAACTTCCAGTTCGGCTTTGTGCTCGTAGAGGTAGTCGCGCATGTAGGGGATGGCAAATGAGACCTTGCCGTACGAGGGGGCCTCGATAATCGATTCTCTTAACAGGCGGCTGCGGACGGAGCTCACCTGTTGAGGCGTTTTGTTTAGGGCATCGGCAACCATGCTGGTCGAGCTCGTTTGCCCCAAAGACGCCATGCTCAGCAGATAAGCGATGCACGTGGGCGGAATGCGCCGCAGCGCGGGCTCAATCACCATGGCGCAGAAGCGTTCGCGTGCCGTTGCAATGCCGCGCTCGGCTTCTTCTTCTCCAATAATCGCTGTATGTGCGCGTCTCGCTAACTGCCATGCGTAGTATCCAACGAGTTGGATCATGAAAGGATAGCCTTGCGTTGCCTCGGCAAGTTGGCCGGCAATACCTGGCTGCAACTCCACGCCAGACGCTTCAATGGTTTCCTCGAGGGAATACAACACTTCGGTTACTGCCACAGCCTTCAGGTCAAAGGGGAGGGCGCGGCGCAAAAACGCAAGTGTCTTTCCGTTGATGATGCTTTCAATCATCGAAGGCAGACCCGCAAAAACAAAGGCGATATCAAGGTCTTCGCCGATAACCTGCTGAATCGCAATGGAGAGCGTTCGGACCTCATCGAGCTCTGCGTCTTGAACTTCGTCGAGAGTGATGAGCAGGCCGTTTCCATTCTTGGATATTGTCTGTCTCAAAGCGTCGCGTAGCGATGGGCCGATTCGCTCAATGTCTATGCTGCCGATGGATATGCCAGCTACGGTGGGCTCAAATCTGGCGTGTTTGGCCTGGAATTTGGGCTGCAGCTGTTCGAGAATGCGCTGGCAAAGTCCCTCGGTTGCGACCTCTTTTATGACCGTCCAGCCACGGCTTTGCGCCAAACGTGAGCACTCGTCAAGGAGGACCGTCTTGCCCGTTCCACGGACGCCGGCTATGCGCATTAGGCGCCCCGGGGCACCAGGCCCGTTGACGAGGCCTTCATTGAATTCTTCGAGTACATCTTCGCGGCCGATAATCGTGGGGGGTGTTTTACCTGCTGTGGGCTTAAAAGGGTTTGTTTGCATGTGAGCCACCTTTGCTCAAGATATAGCAAGATATAGCAAAGTATAGCAAGATATAGCAAAGTATGGTGAGATATAGCAACGTATAGCGCTGTTCGCGGGTTCTTACGGTGGTACTATTTTCCGAATGCCGCGCGGATAAAGCGCTGGGCGAACAGCTTGTTGGCGACGTTGATGACATGGCCCAGGAACAGTGCCGAGATGGCGGTCGTGACGCCAAAGCCGCCCAGGTTGTACATAAAGATCAGCGACAACGCGAGCGAGGTGGCGACATGTGAGCAGTCAAACACGACTTTTACGTCACCAAAGCGGCGTTTAAGCTTTTCGGCAATGACTTGCACCAAGCCGTCGGGCGCGTTGGGGACAACGCCCATGTTGACGACGAGACTTACGCCAAATGCGGTGACAGCGAGGGAGAGCAGCATGGTCGCAATCTGTGTGGGGAGTGCCGTGGGATGCAGTGGGTTGACCGCCATGAAGAGGTCGGTCAAGCCGCCAATCAGCGTTGAGAAGAACAACTCGAGCAGGATGCGCGGCTGGAACTCGCTTCGCAAGATGGCTAATTGCGCCACGATGTAGGCGACGTAGGTTGCGGTGATCCAAAAGCCGAGCGTCTTGCCAGTGAGCATGGATAGGGTTGTGGCAAAGCACGTGAGCGCGGCGACGCCCAGGCCGGATGCCGTCTGGAGACTCATACCGAGTGCCAGTACTGCAACGCCCACCAGATACATCAGCATTCTGATGACGGTATGGCACCAGTCGATGTTCTCGCCATGCATGATGATGAGCGGTCGCATGTTGCTACCCGTCCTTTCGGTTGTGTGAAAAAGCTGACCTGGGCCGGCAAAAGAGGGTTATCGGAGGCACTGCTGCAAAAGTAGAAAAGCCGGCCCCACGGTCAGTCGTCTAGGAAGTGTCTCGCTGTGCCGGAATGGGACTAAAGGTCCAACGAGACGGGAAGAAAGCAAATGGTATTGCGTGGGCGATAAGATGCCAAGATGGTAGGGTGCGTCTTAGCATCCTATTGCCCACGCTCAACGAAATCGGTTTCGTTTGAGCCTAAGTATACGCACGGGATTTTATTTGCGAAGAGAAAAACAATAAAAAGGTGAACGTTCACCTAATCGCAACAACTCGTTGGCTGTAGTTGCGGTGGAATAGTTCCTGTTTTTGCTGCTGAAGGCCTTGAACAGGAACTATTCCACCGCAACTTATGAGGGGGCGGGCGATGCGATAGTATTGCATGGTGGTATTCGATTAACCGAGGCTTCATCCGAGGGCTTTATGGAACAACACCAGCATTATCAGAGCCTGCAAGACCAGGCGTACAACGCATTGCGGTCCAAGATCATCTATGCCGAGCTCAAGCCCGGCACGCGCCTTTCGGCGATTGGTCTGGAAAAAGAGACGGGAATCGGGCGCACACCCATTCGCGAGTCCTTTGTGCGTCTGCGCGAGCAGGAGCTGGTGGAAACGCGTCCCAAAAGCGGTACCTATGTCTCAAAAATCAGCATGGAGCGTGCCGAGAACGCCTGTTTCTTGCGCGAGAAACTCGAGAGAAGCGTACTCATTAAATGCTGTTCTGCCGCCACGCCCGAGCAAAAGCATCGGCTCGAGCAGATTCTTGCCGAGTCCGAGTCACTCGACCATAGCGAAACACGTCGCTTTTTCGATCTGGACAACCTGTTCCATGAGACGTGTTTTGAGATTGCCGGCCGCCACATGTTGTGGGATTGGATGAAGAGCGTCAATACGCATTTTGAGCGATACAACTGGCTGCGTATGGTGTCGCAGGATCTGGATTGGGAGCCGATTCGTCGGCAGCATCGCCGGATTCTCGAGGCCATTAAGAGGGGCGATACCGACGCGGCGAGCTATCTGGCAGAGACGCACTTGCACCTGATGCCCGAAGAGCAGGGCCCGGTTATCGCCTTGCATCCCGACTATTTTGAGCTGTCCAAAGACTCGGCCATCTAACTCGCCCCCTTCATTAGTTGCGGTGAAATAGGGATTGTTTTGCGGCTCTGATGGTGTAAACAGTCCGTATTTCACCGCAAGTGCGAGACGCTACCGGGGCACAAAAAAGCTGCGGCGCCGCTTGGAGGAAAAGACCGGAAGCAAGGGTCCATTCCTCCAGACGGCGCCGCAGCTGTTTTGATGGCTCGGCTTTTGTCGAAGTGGCTCAGTTGAGCGCGACTGCCAGCCGATTATACAAAGCGGCTCGGGGGCGTGTCGCTTCCGTCACGTTCTATCAGCATACAAGACGGTTTTGGTTCTTGTTCGTGACGGAAACGGCGCGCTTCCGAGCCGCTTTAAAAGAAAGGGGGCGAGGTCTAGGGCACGCCCCCTTTCACGATAGAGAGCTAAACCTAGCCGCGGACCTTCTTGACGACGTCCATGGCCTCGCGGGCGATCTGCTCGACCTTGGAGAAGTCGCCGTCGGCAAACAGGGCCGGCTTGACCATCCAGGTGCCACCGCAGGCGATGATGGCGGAGGAGCTCAGGTACTCCTCGACGTTGGCGGTGCTCACGCCGCCGGTAGGCATAAAGCGGTGACCGACAAACGGAGCGGCGAGGGCCTTGATGGTGTTCAGGCCGCCATACTGGGACGCGGGGAAGAACTTGGTGACCTTGAGGCCCAGGTTCTCGGCTGCGGTGACCTCGGAGGGGGTCACGGTGCCGGGAAGGACGGGCAGCTCGATGTCGATGCAATGCTTCACGACGTCCTCGTTGTAACCCGGGGAGACGATGAACTTGGCACCGGCGGCGCGGGCCTGCTCAACCTGCTCGACGGTCAGGACAGTGCCGGCGCCAACGCACATCTCGGGCTCGGCCTCGGCCATAGCGGCGATGCACTCGGCGGCGCAGGCGGTGCGGAAGGTGACCTCGGCGGACTTCATGCCAGCTGCCATAAGGGCGTGGGCGAGCGGAGCGGCGTCCTCGACCTTGTCGAGCACAACGACCGGCACGATGCCCAGGGACTCAAGCGTGGTGTAGAACTGATCGAACATGATGTTCCTTTCGATGTGTGGCGCGCATGGGCGCGTGATTGCCAAATGTGCTGGTCAGGAGCCGATTTTGGATTGGTTATCGGAGGCACTGCTTGGGGTTCAAGCAATTCCAAAACCGGCTGCTCGACCAGTCATGTAGGGAATGCCAGACAAAACCGGAATGGGACTGGTGGTTTTGCCCGGCCGGAGGAATCGGGGAGCGGGCCGCAGGGGTATGGGATTGGAAAGCTGCGGCCCGCGGAATGGAGACGGACTAGCGCGCGACGCGGGTGCCACCGTCGGCGGCAGATGCCACGGATGCGATCTCGCCTGCGGTCACCAAGTTGGAATCGCCCTTGATGGTGAGCTTGAGGATCGAGGCTGCAATCGCATAGTTGACAGCGTCCTGCGGGTCAAAGTCGTTGATGAGGGCATGGACGAGGCCGGCGTTGAAAGCGTCGCCGGCGGCAACACCCTCAAGCACGTGCACATCGTGAGCAGGGGAGAACCAGTGCTCGCCGCTCTCGGCGTCATAGAGCATGCCCATCCAGATGGAGCGCTCGACGCAGGAGATGTTGCGGACGACCGAAGCGACCTTCTTGCAGCCGTACTCGGCGCAAATCTGACGGGCCATCTCGACGTAGGTGTCGCGCTCCTCGATGCCGTGGGCAAGGGAGCCGGAGACGCAGGTCATGCCGAGGCCAGCAGGCGCGTCCTCGTCGTTGGCGATGCAGATGTCGACGAGCGGCAGGAGCTCCTTCATGGTGGCCTGCGACTTCTCGGGCGACCACATCTTGCCGCGATAGTTCACGTCGCACACGGTCGTGATGCCCTTGGCGCGGCAGGCGGTGAGGGCATCCTTGCAGGCGGCAGCCATCTCATCGGAGACGGCGGGGGTCACGCCGGAGAAATAGAAGACATCGATGCCCTTGAGGATCTCGTCCCAGTTAAAGACGTCGCGCTTGGCCATGTTGATGGCAGAGTACTTGCGGTCGTAGACGCAACCGTTACCGCGCTGCGAGGCGCCGACCTCAAACACATAGGAGCCAAGGCGGTCGCCCTGACGCACGACGCGCGTGGTGTCGACGTCGTAGGCCTTCAGCGAACGCAGGGCGCACTCGCCCAGACGGTTGGCCGGGACAACGGAGACGTAAGCGGCCTTGTCGCCCTGGTAGGCCAGGGAAAGCGCAGTGTTGGCCTCGGCGCCGCCGTAGCGGACGTCAAACTCGGTTGCCTGCTCAATACGCAGGTGGTCTTTGGGTGAGAGTCTCATCATGATCTCGCCGAAGGTAAGAACCGTTTTACCCATGGTCGCGCAGCTCCTTTTACTCGTGCGTACACCTTTGATATGGCGTTGGCACGCAGGTGCCAAGACGGTAGGGTGCGTCTTTGCACCTGCGTGCCAACGCTCGCCGAAATCGGTTTACGAAATCGGTTTCGTTTCGAGTTGTAGTATACTCACCTACAGCGTTTTGCAACCGAGATTTTTAAAAAATGCCTAAAATGGCTCAGACTGCCGACATTGGGAAACGGGGTGCGCTATGGCGCAGATGAGAATCAAGGACATTGCCGCCGAGGCGGGCGTGAGCCCGGCCACGGTCTCGCGCTATCTCAACAACCGCCCCGGGCAAATGACCGAGGAGACCCGTGCTCGCATCGCGGCAGTTATCGAGCGCACCGGCTATCGCCCACGTGCCGCCGCGCGCAATCTGCGCAGCTCGCGTACGAACCTCATCGGTGTGATTCTGGCTGACATCGCCAACCCGTTCTCGAGCGCCATGCTCGAGGGCCTTTCCGCCAGCGCCGCGGCGCGCGGCTGCTCGCTCATGACGGCCATTAGCGGCAATGACCCCGCTAAGGAAGCGGAGTCGCTCACCAGACTTATCGATGCCGGCGTGGACGGCCTGGTCGTCAACACCTGCGGAGGCAATGACGAGGCGATCGCCGCGGCAGCGGGACGTCTGCCCGTCGTGCTGCTCGACCGCGACGTTGCCGACGGCGGTGTTGACCTGGTGACATCTAACAACCGTGAGCTGGTCGCCGGCTTGGTAGACGCCTTGGCAGCTGCGGGCAGCGAGCGTCTGTGCCTGCTCACCGAGGCAAGCGATGATAGCCCCGTGCGTCGAGAGCGCGCCGAGGCCTTTGCCGACGAGCTTTCGCGCCGCGGCCTTGCGGGCGAGGTCGTCACCCTGGCCGACGGTGGCGCCACGGGCGTTGGCCGTTTGGACAAGACCATCCGCGACTACGCGGGCAAAAGGCTCGGCCTTATCGCCGTCAACGGCCTGGTTTTCCTGCGTCTGACCGAGGCGCTGGCGCAGCTTGGTCCCTCGCTGCCGGCGGGGCTCAAGATCGCGACGTTTGACGACTACCCCTGGAACCATGTGCTCTTTGGCGGCGTCACCACGGCAGCGCAGGACACCCTCACCATTGCCGAGCGCGTAGTCGAGCGCCTTTCCGAGCGCATCGACGTCGTTACCACCACCGTGGGCGAGGCCGCAAAGCTCGCCCCCAAGCGCATCGAGATTCCCGGCCACATCGAACACCGCGCCTCGACCTCGCGCTAGTCTGTGTGATAATATATAGACAATGTCATACAGGAGGTATCCATGGCTGCGTCTGTGCTGAGTGTGCGAGTGGACTCGTCAATTAAAGACTCATTTGCCGAGCTGTGCGAAGAGCTTGGCATGACTTCGTCTGTTGCGGTCAATATGTTTATGAGGCAGATGCTGCGCGAGCGCTCTCTGCCGTTTGTTCCCTCACTTGGTAAAAGCTCTGCGAGCGAAAGCGCCGCGACGGGCATTTTGGATACTGCCCAGATTGAGTCCGCCGTCCGCGAGGCAGCCAGCTCGATTCCCGCCATCAAAACCGTGATTCTTTTTGGTTCGTATGCCCGGGGCGAGGCACATGTCGATAGCGATATTGACTTGCGTCTCGAAGTCGATCGCGAGCAGGGCTTTGGTCTTTTCGCGCTGTCGGCATTTGGTGAGGCGGTGCGCAAAGAAACCGGGAGGCAGGTTGATCTCGTCTCTAGTGATCATCTTGATGACGATCTTGCCGCGGTAATCGAGCGCGAAGGAGTGATCCTTTATGATCGCGCGTAAGTCAGACGGTCTCCGCGCCCAAGAGGTTTTGGAAGCCATCTCTGAAACGAACGAGCGCATCAAGGCTTTTGATATCACCGAGGACCAGTTTCTGCATGCGAATGACGTACGGACGAGGGCGTTGGCGGACTCCCTTTTGATGTGTGCGCTTAGGGTGACGGAAGAAGCGGGCAAATTGTCGGAACGCTCGCAGCGGCTTCATCCCGAAATCGAATGGCGTGGAATTGTCGGCATGAGAAATTATCTTGCGCATGATTACGGCAATGTCGACCGCTCGGTTGTTTGGGATGCAGTGACGATGGAGTTCCCTGCGCTGGAACGAGCCTGTAGACAAATTGTCTCCGAATCTGAACGCTAGCCGCTCGTTCGCAACTGCCTGTTCGCGCACGTTTTTTGAGCGCTTGATACGCTTTAACCCTGCGGAAACATTTTTCTGCGATAGTATCTGCGATATAGACCAGTCGAAACCCGCCCGAAAGAAAGGGGAGCGACATGAACCAGCAGAACATCGATTACGTACTCCGCTCCGTAGAGCAGCGTGACATCCGCTTTGTGCGTCTGTGGTTTGTCGACATTCTCGGCCGCCTCAAGAACTTTGCCATTAGCCCCGAGGACCTCGAGGTCGCTTTTGAGGAGGGTATTGGCTTTGACGGCTCCGCCATCGAGGGCTTTGCCACGCCCGAGGAAGCCGACATGCTGGCGTTTCCCGATGCTTCGACCTTCCAGATTTTGCCGTGGCGACCGAGCCACAACGGCGTCGCCCGCGTGTTCTGCGACGTGTGCACCCCCGACCGCAAGCCCTTCGCCGGTGATCCGCGCGATGCGTTGCGCCGCATGTTCTATAAGGCCGAGAAGGCCGGCTATCTGCTCAACGTGGGCGCCGAGCTGGAGTATTACTACTTCCCCGACGAGCACACCCCTGAGCCGCTCGACAACGTGGGCTACTTCGATCTTTCGGTAAGCGATGCCGCCCGCGACCTGCGTCGCAACACGGTCCTCACGCTCGAGAAGATGTCCGTGCCCGTGGAGTACACCTTCCACGCCGCCGGCCGCTCGCAGCACGGCATGAGTCTGCGCCACGCCGAGGCCCTGAGCATGTCCGACGCCATCACCACGGCCAAACTCATCATTAAGCAGCAGGCCTACGAGAGCGGTTGCCACGCCTCCTTTATGCCCAAGCCGTTGGCGGGCGAGGACGGCAGCGCTATGTTCCTGTGCCAGTCGCTATTCGACCACGACGGCAACAACGTCTTTTGGGGCGAGGACGACGAGAAGTATCACCTCTCCGATATCGCCAAGCACTACATGGCCGGCATTCTGGCACACGCGCGCGAGATCAGCGCTATCACTAACCCCACGGTCAACTCGTACAAGCGCATCACCACGGGCGGCGATTCCGTGCCGCAGTACGCCACGTGGGGCCTGCGCAACCGCGCGAGCATGGTCCGCATTCCGGTCTACAAGCCCGGCAAGCAGCTGTCCACGCGCATTGAGCTGCGCAGTCCCGACCCCATGGCCAACCCGTACCTGGTCAACGCCGTCACGCTGGCGGCTGGTCTGGACGGCATCGAGCGCAAGCTGGAGCTCCCGCCCGAGGCCACGGCCGAGACGCTCAAGCTTACCGATCGTCAGATGCTCGAGGCCGGCTACACGCCGCTGCCGCGCTCGCTCAAAGAGGCGCTCGACGTGTTTGAGGACTCGCAGTTTATGAAGGATGCCCTCGGCGAGCACATCCACAGCTTCTTCCTCAAAAAGAAGCGCGACGAGTGGCATAAGTTCGAGTCTACGATCACCGAGTGGGAGATCAAGCACTACCTGGCGAACTCCTAATCGCTCTGGCTTGTTCCAGTACGATTGAGCTCATTTCTTTGGAGGCCGATATGTCCGAAAAGAGTGCCCTGTTCATGGCGCGCACGACGCGCTTCCACGAGTTTGCCCGCAGCTTGACGACCACCCTGGGTGTCGAGGTGAGCCTGGCAACCCCCGATTCGCCGACTGCGGCGCACGACTTTGACCTGCTGATCCTCGATTCCGACGGCATTCGCAGCGACCGCATCGATCAGATTGCCAAGTGGCTTGACGATCGTGGCGGCGTCCCCATGCTGGTGATCGTCGACGATGAGGCCCTTGGCACCCTGCGCCTGCCGAATCACGCGCATGCCGACTTTGTATGCCCCACGGCGACGCCCAACGAGCTCAAGGCTCGTGCGCAGCGCCTGATGGGCGAGGAGGAGACCGTCGCCGCCGACGATGTGCTCAATATCGATAACCTCGAGATCAACCTGGCCACCTACCAGGTGACACTCGATAACGAGCCCATCGACCTGACGCTGATGGAGTACTCGCTGCTGAGCTTTTTGGCAACGCACCCCAACCGTGCTTACAGCCGCGAGGTGCTGCTGCACCGCGTGTGGGGCTTTGAGTACTGCGGCGGCACGCGCACCGTCGACGTGCACATCCGACGCATCCGCTCCAAGGTGGGCCCGCAGATCGCGGCACACATCACCACCGTCCGCGGCGTGGGCTATCTGTTTAAGGACTAGATTTCCACCACAAAGGGGACAGGCACCTTTGTGGTGGTCTTGACGCAGGTGCGGGTTCCTCTCGAATCTGCAGCAGAACTTAAGCCTTCCTAAAAGATTGCGTTCTCATACACGTTCGCCCGCATATTGGGGTACAAATCAACGTGAACAATGATGGCCCGCCACATGTTTGGCGGGCCTTTGGTTATTTGACGAAAGGATCGCAGCCATGAGCGAGAACGATTCCCAGCGTCCCCAGGATGCGGGCAGCGCTGGCGAGACCCAGCAGCAGCCGCGTGTGCAGGTGGAGTCGACGCCTGCCGACGGCAACATTCCCTACGTGCAGGCTTACGACACGCAGACCGGCCAGCCGCTAGGCAGCCAGCAGGTTGTAAATAAGCACACGGTGGTCAAGACCAAGACCAAAAAGCTGCCGATCTTTATTACGGCACTCGCCGGCTGTGCGTGCGGCGCTCTGCTGGTCATCGCGCTCATTATGAGTGGCACGCTCAATATTGGCGGCGGAAAGAATGCCGTGACGGCGGGTGCTTCGGGTTCATCGACGCAAAAGATCACCATCGACTCCGAGGACACCACGCTGGCCGAGGCCGTTTCTGCCAAGGCCCTGCCTTCCGTCGTTTCCATCACCGCCACTTCGAGCGGTAGCCAGAATGGCTCGCTTTCGCAGTCTGCCGATGAGTCGGATAGCTCGGGCAGCGTCGGTTCGGGCGTGGTGCTCGATACCGAGGGCCACATCCTCACCAACAACCACGTGGTCGACGGCTACGACCAGTACGTGGTGACCATGGACGACGGCACCACCTACGAGGCTGAGTTCGTGGGCAACGATGCCTCGAGCGACCTCGCCGTCATCAAGCTCAAGGATGCTGACGCCTCCAAGCTCACCCCGATCGAGATCGGCGACTCCTCCAAGCTCAACGTGGGCGAGTGGGTCATGGCGATCGGCTCGCCGTTCGGCAACGAGCAGTCCGTCTCCACGGGCATCGTGTCGGCGCTCTATCGCTCCACGGCCATGAGCTCTACCAGCGGCAACACCATCTACGCCAACATGATCCAGACCGATGCTGCCATCAACCCGGGCAACTCCGGCGGCGCGCTCGTCAACGACAACGGCGAGCTCGTGGGTATCAACTCGCTCATCGAGAGCTATTCGGGCTCCAGCTCGGGCGTGGGCTTTGCCATTCCGGTCAACTATGCCAAGAACATTGCCGACCAGATCATCGACGGCAAGACGCCGGTTCATCCGTACCTGGGCGCCACGCTTTCGAGCGTCAATGCGCTCAATGCCCGTACCAACAAGCTCAGCACCGATAGCGGCGCCTACGTGGCAAGCGTCGTCGAGGACGGTCCCGCTGCCAAGGCCGGCATCCAAGAGGGCGATGTCATTACCAAGCTGGGCGACGATGAGATTACGAGCGCCGATGGCCTGATCATCGCTCTGCGCAGCCACGAGGTGGGCGAGAAGGTCGAGATCACGCTCATGCGCGGCAAGGAAGAGAAGAAGGTCACGGTTGAGCTGGGCTCTGACGAGGAGCTGCAGAGCCAGCAGCAGGACGACAGCGCGACCGACACCGGCAACGGCGGCATTACTGACGAGCAGTTGCGCCAGTATCTGGAGGAGCTGCTGGGCCAGCAGGGCCAGGGTCAAGGCTACGGTCAGGGTTACTAGCGAGCCGTATCGCACATATCGAAGCCAGAGGGGCTGTCCCATCAACGTGGGACAGTCCCTCTTTTCTTGTTGATCCGTTGGGGACGGGGAAACAGATCATTTAGAAATGGCAAGGATATGGTTTGATCGCGCGATCCACCCCGGTCCGTCGGCTGCCGATTCGGTGCGGTTCGAAAGGGTTATTCGACCCCATGGTGACCGGTGGTACTCTAGTATCCGTTTGAAATCGAGCGAAGGAGTGCCGCTATGGAGCAATCGAGCCTGTTTGGTGACGGTGTGGACATCGATACCGAAACGCCCGCGAGCACGGATACCGCCGCACCGGCCGATGCCCGTGCCCAGGCGGCAGCGCGCGCGGCCGAGCTGCGCCACGAGCTCGATTACCACGCGTACCGCTACTACATGCTCGATGCGCCCGAGATCACGGATGCCGCATTCGACAAAATGCTCGTTGAGCTGCAGGAAATCGAGGCAACCTACCCCGACCTGGTGACGCCCGATAGCTATACCCAGCGCGTGGGCGGCTACGTGAGCGAGCAGTTTACGCCGGTCACGCACATGGCGCGCATGTATTCCATGGACGATGCCATGGATCTGGACGAACTCGACGCGTGGCTCCAACGAACCGAGGATGCGCTCGGTGCCGGTAGCGTCACCTATACCTGCGAGCTTAAGATCGACGGTCTGGGTGTGGCGCTTACCTATCAAAACGGCACCTTTGTGCGCGCCGCCACACGTGGCGACGGTACCACGGGCGAGGACGTGTCGCTCAACGTGCGCACCATCAAGGATGTGCCCATGCACCTGTCCGAGCCGGCGCTCGCCCACATGGGTGCCGACCGCGAGCGCACCATCGAGGTGCGCGGCGAGGTCTATATGCCCAAGGGCAGCTTTGTACGTCTGAATGAAGAGGCCGATGCCGAGGGCCGCGACCCCTTCGCCAACCCGCGCAACGCCGCCGCCGGCAGCCTGCGCCAAAAGGATCCCAAGGTCACGGCGCGCCGCGACCTGGCCACCTTTATCTACGCCATCGCCGATACCGATCCGCTGCACGTTCACAGCCAGCGCGAATTTCTCGACTGGCTGCGCAGCGCCGGCTTTAGTGTCAATCCCAACGTGGCACGCTGCGCCACGCCGGCCGAGGTCCACGAGTTCTGCGCCCAGGCCCTCGAGCATCGCGGTGACCTGGACTATGACATCGACGGCGTGGTCGTAAAGGTCGACAGCTTCCAGCAGCAGCTCGACCTGGGCTTTACTGCCCGCGCGCCGCGCTGGGCCATTGCCTTTAAGTTCCCGCCCGAGGAAAAGCAGACCGTCCTGCGCGAGATTCGTATTCAGGTGGGCCGCACCGGTGTACTCACGCCGGTCGCCGAGTTCGACCCGGTGACGGTCGCCGGCTCCACCATCGCGCGCGCCACGCTGCACAACATCGACGAGATCCGTCGCAAAAACGTGCGTGAGGGCGACACTATCATCGTACACAAGGCGGGCGACGTAATCCCCGAGGTCGTGGGCCCGGTACTCGACAAGCGCCCGGCCGATTCGGTCGACTGGCGTATGCCCGAGGTCTGCCCCGTGTGCGGCAGCCCCGTGGTCCACGAGGACGGCGAGGTCGCCTACCGCTGCGTCTCCATCGATTGTCCCGCACAGCTCAAGGAGCGCCTGCTCCACTGGGTGAGCCGCGGCTGCATGGACGTCGACGGCCTGGGCGACGAGATCGTCGACAAGATGATCGCCGCCGGCCTGATCCACGATGTCGCGGACTTCTACCAGCTCACGGTCGACGACATCGCCGGACTGGACACGGGGCGCACTTATGCCAGCTCCAACAGCAAAAAGGGCGTCAAGAAGGGTGACCCCATTCCGGTAGGCCTCAAGACGGCCGAGAAAATCATCGCCGAGCTCAACAAGTCCAAGAGCCAGCCGCTCGGTCGCGTGCTGTTTGCCCTGGGCATCCGCCACGTGGGCAAGAGCGTGGGCGAGGTCATCGCCGAGCGATTCCTGTCGATCGACAAGCTCATCTTGGCGAGCGAAGAGGACATCGCCGAGTGCGAGGGCATCGGTCCCAAGATTGCGGCGAGCGTCAAGCAGTTCCTGGCCGTGCCCGAGAACCTTGCCGTGCTGGAGCGCCTGCGTCAGGCGGGTCTGTCGCTCGAGGTCGATTTGGGCGCCGCGCACGCGCAGGCCGCAGCCGACGCTGGCGTGGCGGGCGAGCTCGCCGACGCACAGCCGCTCGCGGGTCTGACCTTCGTGCTCACCGGCACGCTCGTCAACCGCACCCGCGACGAGGCGGGCGCGGCACTCAAGGTGCTCGGCGCCAAGGTTTCGGGCAGTGTGTCGAAGAAGACGAGCTATCTGGTCGCCGGCCCCAAGGCAGGCTCCAAGCTCACCAAGGCCGAGCAGCTCGGCGTACCCGTGCTGGATGAGGCGGTACTTGAACAGATTTTGGCGACGGGTAGGGTCCCGGAGGCATAATGATTTGTTGAGGAACTGCGCAGAGGCTCAGTTCCTCAACATCTCCTTATAGTGTTTGCCTGTTCAATTTCGATATCGTTTCCCTCGTATGATCCAGATGCGTCTACCGACTCAAAGCGTGAGTAGGAAACTCTTGTCCCAACTTTGATTTGGGAAAGCTTGTCTTTGATTCGGCCAGATGAGGGGAATGTAATCCGGGTTTGCTTTCCAGCGTCGGTGTAGCGGGGACTGTTGTCTGTTTGGATTACGAGTTCCGTTCCCTCAATAGAATGAACGCTGCCGGCTCCAAAGACAAGGTAATCATCTCCTCCGCTATAGCGGGCTCTATCTGTGCATGAAGAAACGGATGCAAACATAGCGAAAATCACCAATATCGTAACCAGGGCAAAGGCCGTGGTGCCATAGCATTTTGATGGTGCCATCCGGTCTACCAAAAGACTGTTCCGTTCAATTTGACCATATTGGGCGTTGCATAGTTAATCGCTCGGGGATAAGTGTTCCATCCGTCGAATACTTCGAGCCACTGCAGTTCGATGCCAGAGCTTCCATTATGCCCAGTAAAATAGCCAGTTACCGTGACCGTATGACCTGATAGCTCGACGGATCCTTCACTGTTCCGGCTGTTGATCCACATATGATACAAGCCGATATTCCCTTGATCGATAGTTGCTCTGTACTGAGCGAATTGAGGCTGATAACCGAAAAATTGAGTATTAAGTGCTCTACCCTTTTGAGCGGCAAGACTTTTAAACGGAACAATTCCATCTGGGATGATCGTGCTTCCGTACTCGACGCCCTGATCATTGGTCTTATACGTTGTTGTGCCAGTGACGTTCCATATTTCTTTATAATAATCGGGATTAAATTGATTAGCGTTTGAACTGGTGAGACCGTAATGCATTGATACAGCGTACAAGGCAGAAACGACGCATGCATACTTATTAGTGCGGGCTTCAACTAATGATTCCGAGACTCCTCGGAACGGTATTCCGTTTAAATCGTCTATTTGGAAATGCAACATCAAGTCATCTTCATTGATAATGACTGCATCCCATGAAGTTGGGTTATTGCTTTGAGGTGCTATACCCTTTTTGGTGACAATCGGGACAGACCGTATATTGTTATAGTTGGTTACACAGTCTCTAGTTCCTGGCACCAAAGTTCCATATTCAATATCGTTGTACGAAATTAGTACGGTTGGGTTTGTGGCCTGTTGGCCGGAATAAGTTGAAATGGCGTTTGATAGAGAAGCTGAAATCGGAAGAATGGTATCGCCGAGGGTTATCTCCTTCAGAAGCCCAGGATATGATGCGTCAAGTATTAAATAACCGTAAGGGCTTCCTTCCCTTGTGACACTGATTTCATAGCCACAGATAAGGCCGATTTGTTGGCATACGGGAACGATTTGCTCGATCTCTAAGTTCGCGGATCCGTCGACGATGGGCAACAGGGAAAGCGCGTAGTCTTGTGCTAGGTCTGAAGTAAAAGCGACGGATGAGTTTGAGTCGGCAGCGAATACTCTTGTTGGGCGTGACGCGGATAAGCCGATGATCGAGGCTAGGCCGAGAAGAAACGAGCGACGTGATTGAACTCTGGGCATAATGTCTCCTGCCTATGGGGGGCAATATGCTGTCATTTTATTTGCTACAAAATACAATCTAATTCGGATTAAGGTAAATGGATGGAATTGCTCGATAAATGGTAGTGATTAGCGGACCGGTATCGCGATCCTCGTCACATACGCTCCCGGGTCGTCGCTGATGATGTCGTCGATGAGGGCGATTTCGCGCGAGGGACCGGCGGGGGACAGGTCGCGCTCGTGCATGTAATCGAGTAAGCGCTCATAGCGCGGGGCCGCCTGACCGTGCGTGCCGCGGAAGCTGACTGTCAGACACCGCGCGGCGGGACGTACTTCGACATCGCCCAGGTAATCGTCCGTGTCATCCAGCAGCAGAAAGACCTCGTCGTAGCCATCAAAGTCGCCGGCGGCAAAACGTTCGGGCGCGATCCCGACGCCCAAGTTGCCCAGAAAAACAAACGTCTCGTGCTGGCCTTTCTGCAGCTGACGAATCTGCCACTCCAGTGCATAGGCGTCGGTAGGGTTGACGCGTTCGCGCAACACGGCGCAGCGAAGCTCGGGCGCATCGATTTCGCGGATGGTATCGAGCTCGGTGCTCAAGGCATCGTGCAGCAGAGCAAGCCGGTTGTCGATCTTGCGCGATACGCGCTCCAGCTCGCGGCGCTTGCGCTCGATGAGTTCCTGCTGCTGAGCCAGCTGCCGCTGCATAAGGTCCACATCGCGCGTGGTCACAAACTCACGGATTTGCGCGAGCGGCAAGTCGAGAACGCGCAGGTGGCTGATGGTATTGAGGGTAGAGAGCTGCCGCGATCCGTAGTAGCGGTACCCACTTGCCGGATCGATGTGCGCCGGGTCCAGTAGGCCCATCTGCTCGTAATGGCGCAACGTGCCCACGCTCAGGTTAAACAAGCGCGCCACCTCGCCAATGCGGAGCAGGCCCTCAGTATGTTCACTTGGCATGTCGGTCACAGGACCGCTCCTTTCAATAGGGTCGGGGAAGGGCGCTAGGCTCGCGTTGCCCCGCTATGCCACCAACTTGTCAAAAGCCCCGCGCCGGTTGAGCACGGTAAACGCGACAACACAGATGACCGCCGACAGAATCGACCCGCACGGCGAGGCGATACCCATGGGGAACAGCGTGTCGGAATAGGCGTTCGACAGCAGCCAAGCGCCGGGCACGCGAATGAGGGCCACGGCCAGCACGTTGTGCGCAAAGCCGATGTAGCTCTTGCCGTATGCAGCGAAAAAGCCGCTAAAACAAATGTGAATGCCGGCAAAAATTGCGTCGAAAATGTAGCTGCGCATATAGCCGGTACCGGACGCGACCACTGCAGCGTCCTTGGCAAAAAAGCCGATAAACGCCGGCGCCACCAGCCACATCAGCACCGTGATCAGGCAGCCGTACACCACCGAGATGGTCATGGCGTCCTTGAGTACCTGACGCGCGCGATCGCCCTTGCCCGCGCCGGCATTTTGCGCCGTGAGCGCGCTGACGGTAGCGCCCATGGAACTCGGCACAATGAACAAAAAGCTGATCATCTTTTCGACCAGGCCCACGGCGGCGGCGTCGACGAGCCCTCGGTGGTTGGCGATGACAGTGATGAACATAAACGCCACCTGGATGCAGCCGTCCTGCACGGCCACGGGCACGCCGATCTTAAGGATGCTGCCGAGCACCTCGGGCTGGGGGCGCAGGTCGCTGCGCTTAACGTGGATGTTCGTGCGACGGCTCTTGAGCCACACGAGCGCGAGGGCAACGCTGGCCGTCTGCGCGGTCACCGTGCCGAGCGCCGCGCCCACAGGGCCTAGCCCCATGTGTCCGATAAACAGAAAGTCGAGCGCGATGTTGATGATGCACGCCACGCCGATCACGTACATGGGCGAGCGCGAATCGCCCAGGCCGCGAAAGATGGCCGAGAGGATGTTGTACGCGGCGATAAAGGGAATGCCCATAAAACAAATGCGCAGGTAGGCGGCGGTGCCTTCGACTGCCTCGGCCGGCGTGCCAATGAGTGACACGATCTGCGGGCACAGTGCGAGCAGGACAGCGGCCAGCACCACCGAGACACCCATAAAGAGTGTAATGGTGTTGCCGATAGCGGTCTCGGCACGGTCAAACCGGTGCGAGCCCACGGCGTGGCCGACGATGACCGTCGTTCCCATGGCCAGGCCCACGAGCGTCACGGTAATGATATAGAGCGTCTGCGCGCCATTGCCCACGGCGGTGATGCCGGCAGCGCCGCTAAACTGCCCCATCATGTACAGGTCGGCCATGCCGTAGAGCATCTGCAAAAAGTACGAGAGCATATAAGGCAGGGCAAAGACCGCGATGGTCTTGAGGACATTGCCGCGTGTGAGGTCGTGTTCCATGGGCGGGGCACTTTCTGGCTGGGTTTGTTTACGTACCAGTGTAGTGAAAACCCTACAACGATTGTAGAGTCAAGGTTTGTGATGACGCCGGAGCGAAAAAAGTCACGCTCCGAGCACGATGCTTTGACCCCTCCGTGCCCCTCACCTCGACTCAAACCATCACAACATTCGACGTTTTTTGCCAAAATCGGGAAAAGCATCGAATGTTGTGATGGTTTTTCTGCCACTCGACCGGGTGGAATCGCTTTCTTGCGCACGAAGGTGTGCGGACCCGTGGGCAGGGGAATAAGGTTGGTTATCCGACTCCATTGGAGGGCTCATGGACCTGCCGATCGTCCTGTCCCATAAGACTGCCTGGCTGTACCACAACGTGGCGCGCCCGTTCGAGCCGCTCTCGCGAGCAAGCAGCCTATACGATGAGGACTCGCTTGCTAACGAGGCGGAGCCGACCGCGGGCCTGCCCAAATTGGGACTCGATGCCAAGGGGCTGAGGGCTTCAACGGCAGTCGGGATCGTTGCCGACTATCTGGTCTCGCTTGGTATTCCACGAGAAGAGCTCGATCATGTCGACACGCTCGTCAACTTCGATTTTGAGCGCTCGACGCCGGCTGGATTTAGGTGCCACGTGTTTGGAGCGCCGGTACCTCCAAGTCATCTTATCGAGGTGGCAGAGGGCCTTCTAGTGGTTGATGAGGCCATGTGCTTTGTCCAAGCGGGTTCGTGGATGAGCGAGCCCGAGCAGCTGGAATATGGCTACGAAATCTGCGCCCGATACCATTTGAATCATCTGTCGACAGGCGATTATATCGAGATGGGGCAGAGGTATACCGTTGCCGATTTAATTGCCTATTGCAATGAGAACCGATCTCGTCAGGGGACTATACGTGCGGCCGCCGTGCTCAAGCGCGTGCACGATGGCGCGCGGTCGCCCATGGAGACGGCCACCACAATCATGGTCGTAGCAAAACGTTCCCAGGGAGGGCTGGGATACGCCAAGATCGAGCTCAACCATCGGGTCGATGTTCCCAACGAGTTCAAGTATCTCGCAAAGGCCGGGTATTTCGAAATCGACGTATATGCGCCTGCGAGCGGTACGGGGATTGAGTACAACGGCTCGGACCATCTTGATAAACAGCGCAGCGCGTCGGATGCGGAGCGTATGACCGTGCTGAGCGCGCTGGGCTTTAGGATGATCGTCCTCACCGGGACTCAGTTTGCCCACCAGCTGCAATTGCATCGGGCGATGAATGCCATCGCGCTCGCTATGGGTTTCAAGTGCGACCGAAGCGAAGCGTTTCAGAAGCGGCAGAACGACCTGCGAGAATTCGTGATTCGGCACTGGGACGGCAACCTTTAGGGGCGCTTTGGTCCTTCTACGGGGTGCCGTGGGCAGGCAAACCATCACAACATTCGACGTTTTTTGCCAAAATCGGGAAAAGCATCGAATGTTGTGATGGTCTGTGTTGAGGATGGGCTTGGAAAGTCCGTTTTGCTCGAAGCGACCTGTCCTGTCGTACGGGTGTCGGCATGATTCTCTCGTGGGGTATTATGTTTTCCGAAGAATAAAACGCCGCGTGAGGGGAGGCTGCGTGGACGGGCACGTGCAACATGACGGCTTTGGTCGCGATATCAACTACCTGCGCATTGCCGTTACCGACAAGTGCAATTTCCGCTGCATTTACTGCATGCCGGCCGATGGCGTGGCGCCCCGCGCACACGACGAGCTACTCAGCGCCGAGGAAATCGCCCGCTTTGTGCGCCTGGTGGCGGGAGAGGGCATTCGCCGCGTGCGCCTGACGGGCGGCGAGCCGCTGGTCAGCCGCCGTATTATTCCGCTCATCCGCGATATCCGCGCGATTCCGCAGATCGAGGACATTTCGCTCACCACCAATGGCGCCCTGCTGCCCAAGCTGGCGCCGCAGCTCAAAGACGCCGGTCTTAACCGCGTCAACATCTCGCTCGACACGCTCGACCCTACGCTCTTTGGAAAGATCACACGCCTGGGTCGACTCGAGCAGACCATGGCCGGCATCGACGCGGCGCTGGCTTGGGGCTTTGAGCCCGTTAAGGTCAACTGCGTTGTGGTGCGCCGACTCAACCAGGATGTGGCGGCCCTTGCGCGGCTCACGCTCGACCGACCCATCCACCTGCGCTTTATCGAATACATGCCCATTGGTGACGAGCGCACGAGCTCGCATTGCGCTGTGGATCCGCATGCTCCCGCGCTCAATCCCGAGCTGTGGGATGCGAGCGATACCGTGCCGAGCGACGAGCTGCGGGCGCGTATCAATGCCGGGGCCGCCGCGACGGAACTGGGCGAGCTCGAGCCGCTCGACATCAACGACGCTCCTGCCGGCGCGGGTCCCGCGCGATACTGGCGTTTTCCAGGAGCGGCGGGCACGGTCGGCTTTATCAGCGCCATGTCCAACCATTTTTGCGCGAGCTGCAACCGTCTGCGCCTGACGGCGGACGGCAGCGTGCGCCCCTGTTTGTTCAGCGATGCCGAGTATTCGGTGCGCGACGCCCTGCGCCGTGGTGATGATATGCAGGTACTTTCGATTTGGCGCGATGCCGTGGCCCACAAACCGCAGGAACACGCGATAATTGAGGGCACGCAACGATTTATGTCCCAAATCGGAGGATGATCATATGGCCAAGAGCAGGTACGCCGATGCCACCAAGGCCGCTCGCAGGGCCGCGATGTCTGCCCACAAAGCCTCAGCCGCGACGAATGCTGGCAACGCCGACGCGTCCGCGCGGCCGTCTGCCAGCGCTGCCACCGAGCCCACCCGTGATGTCCGCGACGCCCGTCGCGACGAGCTGACGCACGTGGACGCCAAGGGCGAGGTTCGCATGGTCGACGTGTCCGACAAGGCCGAGACGCATCGCATTGCCATCGCCGAGGGCACTATCCTCATGCATCCCGAGACACAGGCCATGGTGCTGCAGGACCGCGCCAAAAAGGGTGACGTGCTTGCCTGCGCGCGCGTGGCGGGCATCATGGCCATCAAACGCACGAGCGACATCATCCCCATGTGCCATCCGTTGCTCATTACCAAGAGCAAGTGCGACATTGCACCCATCGCTGCGGCGGGGACGCCGGCCGAGGACGTGCCCGAGGGCTGGGCGCCGGCGCGCACGGACGGGCAGGTTGGCTTTCACGTACTGGTTACGGCGGGCGTGACGGGCAAGACGGGTATCGAGATGGAGGCCCTGACCGGCGCGAGCGCCGCGTGCCTAACGATTTATGACATGTGCAAGGCCGTCGATCGCGGCATGGAGATCGTCGACGTGCGCCTGCTGCACAAGGAGGGCGGCCGCTCGGGCGTATGGGACCGCGCAGAGCGTCAGGCCGCTGCTGTTGAGGCCGTGGCCGCTGACGGTGCCGCGCCCGCGAGCGCACCTGCCGCCGTCGCACCCGCAGCTCCGACACCGGTCGTCCCCGCGATCGCGTTTATCGGCTACCAAAACTCGGGCAAGACCACGCTCGTCGAGAAGGTTATCGCCGAGCTCACCCGCCGCGGCCTGCGCGTGGGTTCGCTCAAGCATCACGGGCACCACGGCTTTGATATCGATGTACCTGCTAAGGATACGTGGCGCCATCACCAGGCCGGCTCCAAGCACGTGGGCCTTATCTGCGCCACGCGCTGGGCGGAGTACGCCGACACGCGCGAGGAGGACGAGATGCCCGCGCGCGAGCTGTTGTCACGCTACAACGATGTCGACGTGGTAATCATCGAGGGCTACAAGACCGAGGGCTTCGACAACATCGTCGTCGCGCGCTCCGGTGTCGACCGTCTGCGCGGCAAGAGCTCGCTCGACCTGGTCGACGGTCACACGCTGGCCCTTGCCTGCAACGAAGCCCTGGCGCGTCAGGCCTTCGATGCCGGCTTCGCGACCCGAGCCATCAACATCAACGACGCCCGAGCCATCTGCGACCTGATTCAAGACCACCTTCAGGCTTGACGCTGCGCCGGCCCCAAGCACCCCATCTCGCCCCTCAAGCCGTCGCTCGCGTACCAAAGTACGCGTCGCTCCTCTTTCGGGGCGACCTGGGGCACTTGGAACCGGCTCGCTGCGCTGCCATAACATGCCAAATAGGGACAGGTTTATTTTGGCAGGTTTTATCTGGGCAAACGTCATTTCCACCACAATGGGGGCAGGCACCTTTGTGGCGATCGGGCCCCAACGGCCTGCGCCTTGGTATACCATGTACGCCGTTCACGAATACACCCCACACCGCCGCACAACCCAGAAAGGCCCCCATGGACACCACCTTCAGCCACATCAAAGCCGTGTTCTGCGATATCGACGGCACGCTGCTCACGAGTCAGCACACGGTGTCCCCGCGCACCGTGGCGGCGATCCGCGCCCTGCGCGAGCGCGGCGTGCTCTTTGGCCTGTGCACCGGGCGCGACGCCCACGCGACCGAGGCCATGTACGAGCTCTGGGGCATCGAAGGCCTGGTAGACGTGATGGTGGGTTGCGGTGGCGCCGAGGTCATCGACCGCGCGCACGACGTCAACGAGCTGAGCTATCCGCTGCCGGGCGAGACCATCGCGCGCATCTGCAAGCACATGGCGGACCTTCCGGCAACGCCCGTCTGCCCCCGAGACGGCGTGTTCTACGTGCCCGAGAGCAACGCGTGTGTCGAGCACCTGTCGCGCGTCGACGGTGTGCCCTACCAGGTGGTCGATTTTGCCGAGTTGTTGCGCGAGCCGCAGCCCAAGGTGATGTTTACCATGGCGCCCGAGGTGATGCCGCGGGTGATTGAGCGGGCGTCGACGTTTGCCGATGACACTGTTAAGGCGGCGGCTCTGCAAACCACGCAGCGGCTCTACGAGTTCATGGATCCGCGCGTGTCCAAGACGCGCGGCCTTGTGCGCGTGGCGGAGCTCAACGACATGGAGCTCCAGAACATCTGCGTGTTTGGCGATGCCGACAACGACACCTGCATGGTGGCCGACGCCGGCGTGGGCGTGGCCATGGCAAACGGCAGCGATGCCACCCGTGCCGCCGCCGATTTTGTAACCGCCAGCAACGACAAAGACGGCATCGCGATCTTTATCGAGGAACATCTGCTGTAGCGCAGGGGGAGAACCACCACAAAGTGGGCAGGCACCTTTGTGGTGGCCTCAGGCGATTTGGGCGAATTGATACCAAAAATCTGTGTGAAAATTCAAATATTGTTGTCTGAACATCATGCTTCTAACCACCGATGGGTTTAAGATATTCTCATCAATTTGGTAGGATATTCATCCCGGTTAATGATCTACCGTTCATGGTCGTTTTCGACTGTTCACAGGATGTTTACTCTTGAGCAAAATGTTGTGCAAATTAATCTAATGCCATTAAAAAATGATTGGCAACTAAATTACCAGTAGAAACAAAAAATAAATAGCGAATAAACGAAGGTAAATCTGAGAAAATGTCAAGAGAATTGAGAATTCGCTACAAAATTGTCGGTTTTGTTGCTCAGATGTTCAAACAATCGTTACAATATGGATTACTAATCGTGCGCAATTACAGGTTGCGCAGATACGTTTGATAGTGAAAGAGCAAGATCGCGGTCTCTTGGGGAGGAGACATCGATGAAAGCGAATTCAGACAAATCTAAGCAGAGTAATAAAGCGACGCGCCGTGTACTGGCAGGCGTTTTGTGCGGAGCCTCCGTGTTGAGCCTGGTACTGTCGCTCGTCATGCCTCCGATCTCGCAGGCCATTGCCAACGACGTCCAGACAGTTTCTACCGAGGAAACTGTAATGGGGGGGGGTTCCTCAAGTGAGCCCGCTGCTGTAGATAACACCAGCGAGGATGCCGAAAACCAGAATAGCGACGAGACCGATGCCGGCGAGGCTGGCTCTTCAAATAGTGCTGAGCAGGCTCAGAGTGCGAATGCGGCTTCAGCGAGAGCGACGGCCACCGTGGGGCCGGGTATTTACGTTCCCACGTCTATCGGTATCGGCACGAATATCGGTTCCTCCACCCCCGATCCCGGCGTTGCCACATTCGTTGGAAGGGACATGTACGTAGGAGGCAAGCCTGCGGACCCCTCCTACCTCACACGCGACAACGTTGCAGGTTCATATGCCGTCGAGGCCGAGGGCCTTACCGTCGTGCAGGGTAAGCTTGCGCTCAATCCCCTCAAGGAGAGCTGGCCTTACACGGATGGTAATAACAATACGTCTGGCGCGGGATTTCGCTTCGGTACCGTTGGCTTTGGTGCGCAGTTTCGTCCTTCTGCGGGCAGCGTCGTTCTTGCGGTCGCGGGCTTGAGTAACGCGACCTCTATCAAAGAAATCCAGGTTGGTACAAGCGAGCCCGCATCGGCTTCCGTTGGCGCGTGGAACAAGGGTGCCTGGGTTGGTAGGCAAAAGAGCTCACATAACGCTGAAGCCATTGGCTACGACTATACCGCGGCAATCGCGGGAAACCGTACAACCTGGATGAACAACGCCGATCGCCAGTCTGTCGTGAAGATGCAGGGCGACTGGTCTGACGATGGCCTGTTCACGGGCAACGATGATGACGCGAGCATCATGTCGAGCATCAACGGTAAGAATTACACCAATTTCCTGGATTCCGAAGTAAAGGCGAAGATCTCCACGCCCCTCGCAAAGCTTAAACCCACCGGGAGTTGTACGGTCGATGTTGCCGAGGAGAATTCCAACTACACCATTGCAAAGTACAACAAAGACAGTAGGGCGACGTACGGCCTCAAGTTCGACAACTCCATTAAGAAGTTTAACCGCAAGACGAGTTACACCGATGTAACCGGCAACAGCGTTTCCGGCGAGGTGACCCTTGTCAACAACGAGAAGCTCATCACGTTTACCGGCGATGCGGACGATAGCGGCAAGGGTTCTTCGCTTCAAGTCTTTAACCTGAAGGCGTCGGATCTTACCAACTCCTATAAAGGCACGATCTACCGTGGCGTGGACTTCAGCTTCAATAAAATACCCGTGGGCGCCTCCGTGGTCGTCAACATCATCGATGAAGAGGGGACCCCGGTTGAGTTCAACACCGGCTGGCGCTTCTGGTGGAATGGTGAGGAAATCTCCCGTGGGTACGAGAGCGGTAGCAACGACAAGACTAAGTCTGAGTACTCCATTGCCGCCCAGAGCATCCTGTGGAATTTCGCAACGGCCAAGCAGGTCACCATCCGAGGTGGTATAGCCCTTGAGGGCATTGGTGGTGACGGGAAGTGGACAGACGACGACCCGGCAGCCGCCATGTTGGGCAGTATCGTTGTTCCCAACGGCAGCTTCGAGGATCACGTGACCACCAACGGGCGTGTTTATGTTGGCGATGACTTCCAGATGTACAACCCCACGGTCGCGTGGGATTTCACGAATCTTGAGGGCAAATCGGCTTCCGTCATCGATATGGATCAAGAGCGTCACAATTTCCCGTGGTCCGGGTCGTATACACCGGACGGCTCTGCCATTGCGTGGAGCAAGGTCGACGCTGCGGACGGCAAGACGCCGCTTTCTGGTTCCTCGTGGGCTATCTATGGTTCTGTCAAGGATGCTGTCGCGGGCGAAAATGCTATTGTGACGGTGACTGACGATGGCGCAAATGATTACGCTTCGGGTGATGGCAAGCTTCAGTTCAACTATTTGAATCAGAAAGCGGATTTAACTGCCGAAATTTCTGATATGAACCCTGCCTTTACCTACTACATCAAAGAGGTGACAGCGCCGGAGGGCTACCAGAAGTCGGACACCATCTACTACGCAACCATGAACAATACCGGCGAGCAGGTGAACTATGTTCAGGGTTATGTGGATACGACGAACAACAACTTGCTGGTTCCGTTCGAGAATAACTCCACGGGTGCCATTCCCAACGCCAGGATCACCGGTACGGTGTCTTGGACCAAGGTGGCGGAGGACGACACAAAACACACTCCTTTGCCTGGTTCTGAGTGGAAGCTCACCAAGAAAAAGGACGCCGATGGTACGGCCGACCAGTCCTGGACCGTGATCGACCGGGAGAGCGACCAGTCGACTTCGAGCGATACCACGTGGGCAGACACCGACACCGCGCCTGGCAAGTTCACGCTCGAGGGTCTGCTGCCGGGTACGTACACGCTTGTTGAGACCCAGGCTCCGTTTGGCTACAACTTGAACACCACGGTTTATGAGTTCACGGTGTCCAACGAGGACGGTTCCGTCACGTGGACCGAGGGAAAGCGCCCGACGATTGACGGGAACAACGTCTACATTTCCGACGCCCTTACCACTACGTCCGTGAAGATCCCGGTGACCAAATCTGTTCGCAATACGGACTGGCCGAAGGGCGATAAAGACAAATATGTGCCGTTCGAGTTCAGCATCGAGGCTACGGGGGCAAATAAGGATAGCGCACCTAAGCTTGATCCGACGACTATTTCCGTCGCTCCCGCAGCGGGCTCCACCAAGGTCAACGACATCGTGGCATCCTTTGGCGGTATCTCGTTCTCCAAAAAGCACCTCGCCAAGATCGACGATTCGAACCCGACTGGCGCCAAGACCTACACCTACACGGTGAAGGAGGTCGCGCCTACCACCGGTGCCATCGACAAGCTTCGCTACTCCAAGGCCGAGTACCAGGTGGCCGTCACGGTGAAGGCCGTCATGGATGAGACCACTGGCAAGTACTCCGGCCTCACCACCTCCACCACGGTCACGCAGGTGAAGGACGACATGGGCAACACCGTGAGTAACACCATCGGCAAGGACGCCGCGCCCAACGCCATTCCCGCCTCCACCTTCACCAACACCTACTCCACCTCTTTGCCCCTTTCTGGTATGTCGGGCGTCACTCTGACGTACCTTGCCGGCGCGGCGGTGCTTTGTGCTGCTGCGGCCTGGATGCACATTCGTCGCAAGGCGAATGCGAAGGGAGGTAAGCGTCGTGAATAAGAAAGTTTGCTCCTTCCCGATCTTGTTTGCGCTGCTTGCCCTCCTGATCGGCACCTGCGCGGTTGTGTTCCCCGCTTCCGCGCAGGCCGCGCCGACCTCGACCGGTTCCATCACGGTGAGCGGCACCGTGGCGAGCAGCTACGACGCCTACCGGATCTTTAGCGCCAACGTCGTCGACGGCGACAACGACGCCAAGATTGCTACCGATCTCGCCTGGGCAAGCGACGCCGCGCGCGACGCCGCGCTGCCTGTGCTGCACAGCGCCGGTATGCCCAAATCCCAGACCACCGCGCAGGAAGCTGCCGAGTGGCTCAACACCGATTCCCACCTTACGAGCGCGCTGAGCGCACAGCTCGCTCGTTCCCTCCAGAGCTCTGGCGCCGTGTTCGTGGCCCTTAACGCAGGCACGACGGCCGAGCTGCCCTGCGGCTACTGGCTTATCGTCGCCGCCGACGACGCCATCGCCCAGGGCGAGGCCGGCACCGCGCCGATCATGGCGCTGGTGGGCGGCAGCGCCGTCACCGTCAAGCCCAAGGCCGCGACCCCCAAGGTCTCCAAGCACGTGCTGGAGGACAGCACCGCCGCCTGGCAGAAGGCCGCCGACGCCACGGTCGCCGACGACCTGTACTGGCGCCTCTCGGCCACGGTCCCGGCGGGCCTCACCGCCTACGACACCTACACGGTGCGGTTCGTCGACACCATGAGCGCGGGGCTCGACCCCTCCGAGGTCGCCGCGAGCATGCGTGTGTACGTGGCGGCGGGCGCGGACGGCGGCTTTGACGCGGTCCAGACCGGCAAGGACGGCCGCGCCGGCACCGAGCCCACGAAGGGCTGGACCGACATCACGGCCCAGTGCGCCACCAAGGTAGCGGTCGACGGTAAGACCTTCACCGTGCGCACCGGCGACCTGATCGCCGCGCTTGGCGGGGCCGACGCCTTTACCGCGGGCGCCCGCGTGGTCGCCGTATACAATGCGCCGCTCAACAGCGCATGCAACCACGGCATCGCGAAGGGCAACCCCAACGAGGTCTACCTGCGCTACCCGCGCTCTCCCTTTGCCGACCAGTCCGGCGACGCCGGCTTCACCCGCACGCCGAGCGACGATGCGTGCGCCTACACCTGGGATCTCGCGCTCACCAAGCGCGGCAGCGACGGCGACAAGCCGCTTGCCGGGGCGGTCCTGAGCATCGCCGACGACCGCGGTCGCACGCTGGCGGCCGACGGCACGTGGGATGCGGAGGGCAAGGCCACCGTCACCACGGGCGAGGACGGCCGCGTGACCGTCTCGGGCGTGGACTCGGGCAAGCTGGAGGTCCGCGAGCTCAAGGCGCCCAAGGGCTACACCGCCTTCGAGGGCGCGCGCTCCGTGACGGTCAAGGCCGAGGGCCTGGACGTCGACCAGGTGGCCGCCGCCAAGCCCAAACTCACCATCACGGCCGAGTCGCCCCTGCGCGCCGACAGCGCGGACGGGTCGACGGGCAGCCTGGAGGCGTCGCTCATCAACACGCCCACCGGCACACCCCCTAGCATTACCACCGGAGGCTTTATGCCCTCGACTGGCGATATGGCAATGTACGCCGCGGCCGCCGCAGCGGTCGCCGGAGCCGCGCCCATCGTGGTCGCGCTCCTGGTCAAGCGGGGAGGTGGCAGCCATAAAGAGTAGCTGGCAGCCCCACAGAGAGCGGGGCGAGACGTAGCGAAGTAGATGCTAAGACACAGACAGACAGATTTAGATCAAATGGAATTCGAGCAGAAAGCAGAGGAAAAGAAGATGAGCATGAGCAAGAACATCGCACGCCTGGCAGTAACCGCCGGCCTCACAGCAGCGCTGAGCTTCGGCGGCGTCATGGCGCCGGTGACCATGGCGTTTGCTGAGGGTGCGACTACTACGACCAATAGCATCATGATCAATAAGAACGCACAGAATGGCGATGTGACGTACAAGGCCTACCAGATTTTCGAGGCCGATGTTGTAGATGGAAACGACGGTTCGAGCAAGATCGTTTCAAATGTCGAGTGGGCCGTTAATGGTTCAGCTCAGACTAAAATCATCGAAGCCATTCAAAAAGTTGATGCTAATGGCTCCAACTCGCTCAAGGATAGTCCCAGCGCGCAGGATGTCGCAAATTGGCTGGAGGACAATTTCGGTTCTTATGACGATGGGACCATCGTCGGCAAGAATGATTTGTTCAATACGCTCGCCAAGATAGTTCAGCAGGAAGTTAATCCTACTAAACCAATTAATTTTACGGGAGAATCGTTTCCAGCGAACCAGCCGTTTTCTTTCAGTGAATCTGGGTACTATCTCTTTCTGACCGACAGCAGCAGTATCAGCAAATCGGATGATACGACTAAAAAGCCGGATACCGGCACCTCTCCGATTTTCGCTGTTATCGGCGGCAGTCCCGTGTCCGTTACCGAGAAGACCAGTATTCCCACCGTCAACAAGGCAATCTACGACGATGAGGATAATAAGTGGACGCTTAGTGGCAGCGATATCCTCACTTCTCCCAACTTGGGCGCCGACTCCTCTATTGGCCAATACGTTAAATATCAGCTCGTTGGCACCGTTGCGAGCAATATCAATACATATGGTTCCTATGAGTACACCTTTAAGGATAAACTGCCTGAGACCATGACGCCCAAATACAACAAGGTCAGTGAGGGCAATAGCGCTCTGGATGTTACAGTCAAAATTAACGGCGAGCCTGTCGTGAATGGCTGCTCGGTTGATTACCGGGACCATGTGCTCACGGTTCACTTCGATAATCTCAAGGACTGCAAGGGTGCCCATGGCGAAACGATTGATGTGTCAGCTGATTCTAGGGTGACCGTTGAGTATGAGGCCATGCTTGATCCTGATATTATCTGCAATAAGAATGATGGCACGATCAAGCAAGAGTACGAGAATATCCTCGGCGTGCCTCAGGAGAACACGGTCAAACTGGAGTACTCCAACAACCCGAATGGCAATGGTATCGGTAGCACGGTTGAACATCCTGCTTATGACTACACTTATGGCATCGATGTTACCAAGGTCGGCTCCGACAAACCGAATGATGGTCTGGCGAACGTTGAGTTTTTGCTGAAGGAAGACGGGTCCAACAAGTACATAAAGGCAAACGGTACCACGACGGACAAGGCGGAGGAAGCCATCCTCAAGACTGATGCCAACGGCAAAATTAACGTCTTCGGTCTCGATCAAGGCACTTACATTCTTACCGAGAAAACTGCTGCGCCCGGTTACAACAACTCCCATAGCGGCGAGGGCATTAAGTTTACGATTAGCCGAAATACGCTTCCGGCAAATAAGACGGAAGCGGTGCAGCCCGCCTGCAATATTGTTAGCGCTGCCAATCTGAATCTCGTGAGGAAGGAAGAATCTACCACCGGCATGGTGCACCTCACCGTCACCGATGAGAAGGGCTCCAACCTCCCGCTCACCGGTCTCAACGGCGTGACCTTCACTTGGATCGCTGGTGGCGCGGTGCTGTGCATCGGCGTGGCGCACCTCATCCGCAGCCGTAAGCAGGCCGAGGAGTCCGAGCAGGAGTAACGCTCGCTCATCCATCCCTTCGGCAGGTGGGATGTGTTGGCCATGAGACTTGCGGACACTTCTCTCGTCCATCCACGTTCTTGCTTTGCCATTCTCTTTTCGGGGCAGACTCCTCACTGGAGTCTGCCCCGTTTTTTGGACAACACAGGCAGCCTCCACCGTCCGATGCGGACTCATCCGTCATCGCGTTTCTTGACTCGTATGAAGTTCGGTTTAAGGTCCGTAGGCGCACGCGCGGTGCGGACGGTGGACGGCATTTGCGCCGAAAGCGCAAATAAGAATGCCCGGGGGTCGGATCCCGGGCATTTAACAAAAGCTGAAAACTAGGCCGCCCGCGTTCTCGTACACTTACGCGGGGTGCGTCGTTTTCTATTGACATTGTATCCCGAATCGCCCAGCCGATTCGGGACATTTTGAAAACTCAAATGCGGGCTTATCCTCGACTGGACGGTGCAGTCTGGCTACGTTGTCCGGCGCAGGAGCTTGCTAATCGGCTATTATTTGTTTAGACAACTTGAGTTGTAGAGGAGTGACCGGCGATGGTGCAGGGCGCCAAACATATGAAGAGCAATAACGCCGCGGCCAACGGTGGCTCAAGCCCTCAGCCCAAACCTCAACCAAAGTCCAAACGCCGCCGCAAGCGACTGCCGCGCTGGGCCGATCGGCTCATCACCATCGTCATCATCCTTATTGGCGTGGGCCTTATGACCTGGCCGTGGATCTTGGACCGGCTCGAGGCCTCGGGCGTGTTCAACCAGATCAGCACCGTGTCCAGCACCGTGGACGCGCTGTCTGCCGAGGAGCGTGAGCGCATCCTGCTCCAGGCGCGCTCCTTTAACGAGCAGCTGGCGGGCGAGGCCACCGAGCTTCCCACCGACCAGATCGAGCCCTACGCTCAGCAGCTCATCTTTGACCGCGATCCCATGATGAGCTGGGTCGAGATCCCCTCCATCGACGTGAGCATGCCCATCTACCACGGCACGAGCGAAGAAGTCCTCATGGCGGGCGTCGGCCACCTGGAGGGCACGAGCCTGCCGGTGGGCGGCACCTCGACGCATTGCGTGCTCACCGCGCACTCGGGCATGCGCAATTTGAGCATGTTCGACGACATCCATTCGCTGGAGCCCGGCGACCTGGTACTGCTGCACACCATGAACAAGACGCTCGCCTACAAGATGGTGAACTCCGAGGTGGTGCTGCCTGAGGAGATGGAGTCGCTGACCATCGAACCCGGCGCCGACAAGGTGACGCTCGTCACCTGCACACCCTACGGCGTGAACGACCATCGCCTGCTGGTGCATTGCGTGCGCACCAAGTACAGCAAGAAGGACGTCGACAAGCAAAAGTCGCTGGCCGGCCGCCACTGGGGCAAGCGCGAGTTTGCCGTGCTCATCGTGGTCGTGGCCATTGTGCTGTTGCTGCTGGACATCGTGATCCACGCGGTCCGCAAGCGTCGCAAGGCCAAGGCCTCGGCATAAGACATCGTCCAGAACCACCACAATGGGGACAGGCATCTTTGTGGTGGTCGGGACTTCTAAACCATCACAACATTCGATGAAAATCGCGATTTTGACGAAAAGCGTCGAATGTTGTGATGGTTTTCGTTGTGGGCGGGACGGTTTTCGCTGTGGGCGGTGCGGTTTCGCTGCAGAACCGCCAGCCCGCCGCCTGCCAGCCCGCCGCTCTCGTTACGTTTTCGCTGCATTTGGGTAAAGCACCTGCTCCAAGCGGCGTTGCCTTGTATACTAGAGCGGTTTAACTGTTATGCGGAAGGGAGCGCCTATGGCACTCAGCGAGAAAGACGTGCGCGGCATCGCCGAGTACGCAAAGATCGCACTGACCGATGACGAGCTCACCCAGATGACGTCCTACATGAACGACGCCGTCCAGATGCTCGAGCCCGTCCTGCAATATGACTTGCCCGACGTGGAGCCCACGTTCCATCCTATCGGAAGCCTGTCCAACGTGATGGGCGATGACCTGCGCGAGCCCGAGCGCGACCTGCCGCTCGACGTCGCGCTCGAAAACGCCGGCAGCGCGCGCGACCGCTACTTCCGCGTGCCGTCCATTTTGGGAGAGGGGGAGAGCGAGTAATGGCTCAGAGCTTCGATTCCCTTACCGCCGCCCAGATTGCCGCGGGCGTTGCCGCCGGCGACTTTACCGCTACCGAGGTGGCCCAGGCCTCCCTTGCCGCCATCGAGGCGCGCGAGGGCGGGGTTCAGGCATTCCTGCAGGTGGCGCCCGAGCTTGCGCTCGAGGCCGCTGCGCGTGTGGATGCCGACCGTGCCGCTGGAAAATCGCTGCCCCCGCTCGCGGGCGTGCCGCTGGCCATCAAGGACAACATGAACCTCGTGGGCACGCGCACCACCTGTGCTTCCCGCATGCTCGAGAACTACCAGAGCGTCTACACCGCCACCTGCGTCCAGCGCATGCTCGATGCCGGCTGCCTGCCTATGGGCAAGGCCAACATGGACGAGTTTGCCTTTGGTAGCTCCACCGAGAGCTCGGCGTTCCACCGCACCAACAACCCCTGGGATACCGAGCGCGTGCCCGGCGGCTCTTCGGGCGGTTCCGCTGCCGCCGTCGCCGCGGGCGAGGTCGCGCTCTCGCTGGGCTCGGACACTGGTGGCTCCATTCGCCAGCCGGCGTCGCTGTGCGGCGTGGTGGGCTTTAAGCCCACGTATGGCGCCGTGAGCCGTTACGGCGTGGTCGCCTTTGGCTCGTCGCTCGACCAGGTGGGCCCCTTTGGCCGCACGGTCGAGGATGTCGCGCTGGCCATGAACGCGCTTACCGGCGCGGGCCACGATCCGTACGACTGCACCAGCCAGGATTGCGCCGTCGACTTTACCGAGCATCTCAACGACAGCATCGAGGGTAAGCGCGTGGGCATCATTCCCGCGTTTATGGAGGCCGAGGGCCTGACGCCCGAGGTCAAGGCCGCTGTTCAGCGCGCCGCTCAGGAGCTGCAGAATCAGGGCGCCGAGCTGGTCGAGGTCGACCTGCCGCACCTGGATGCCGCCATCGCTGCCTACTACGTCATCGGCCCGGCCGAGGCGTTCTCCAACCTGGCCCGTTTCGATGGCATTCGCTACGGCTATCAGGAGGAGGGCTGCGCCAACCTGTCCGACCAGAGCTCGCTTTCGCGCGCCCACGGCTTTGGCGCCGAGGCCAAGCGCCGTCAGATGCTCGGCGCCTACCTGCTGAGCTCGGGCGTGTACGACAAGTACTACTACGCTGCGCAAAAGGCCCGCACGCTCATCACGCAGGACTACGACGCCGCGTATGCCAAGGTGGACACCATCCTCATGCCCGCCTCGCCGCGCACGGCCTTTAAGTTTGGCGAGATCAGCGACCCCACGCAGATGTACCTTTCGGACCTGTACACCATCTCGCTCAACATTTGCGGCAACGGTGGTATCTCGGTGCCGCTGGGCCTGGGCGAGGATACTCAGTTGCCCGTTTCTGCTCAGCTGGTGGGTCCGGCCTTTAAGGACCGTCAGCTGCTCACGTTTGCCCGCGCCCTGGAGCGCGGCTTTGCCGATGCCGCTACGGGTGTGCCCGCGCTTTCCGTCGCGCCCGATTTTGCCGGGAAGGGAGGCGAGCTGTAATGAAGGAGCTTTCCGAGGTCCTGCAGGATTGGGAGGCCGTGATCGGTCTGGAGATCCATACCGAGCTCACCGCACTCGATACCAAGATGTTCTGCAACTGTAAGCTCAGCCACGATGACGAGCCCAACGCCAACGTGTGTCCGGTGTGCCTGGGCTTGCCCGGCGCCCTGCCGGTGCCTAACAAGCGCGCCATCGAGAGCATCGTCAAGGCCGGCCTTGCCACCAACTGCGAGATCCAGCGCCACTCGATGTTCTACCGCAAGCACTACTTCTATCCCGATATGGCCAAGAACTTCCAGACCACGCAGGGTCCGGTCGCCTTTGCCATGTACGGTCACCTGGACCTGGACGTGACCGGTCGCGGTGCCGCCGAGCGCCCCGACTGCGCGTTTGGCGAGGCCGAGGCCCAGAGCCTGGCGAGCGCCTCGGCCAACGCCGAGGGCCTGTCCACGTCCATGACGTCGACCATGCGCGAAGGCAACCAGCGCGCCGGCCACCTGGCCAGCTATGACGCGTCCAACCTGCAGATGCCCGAGCGTCGCGAGGACGGTTCCTACACGGTGCCCATCCGCATCCTGCGCATCCACATGGAGGAGGACGCCGCCAAGATGGTGCACGTGGGCGGTGCCGAGGGCCGCATTACCGCCGCGGCCGAGTCGCTCGTCGACTACAACCGCTGCGGCACGCCGCTGATCGAGCTCGTCACCGAGCCCGACTTGCGCACGCCCGAGGAAGCGCGTCTGTTTATGGAGAAGCTCCGTCGCATCTTTGTGACGCTGGGCATTTCGGACTGCTCCATGGAGAAGGGTTCCATGCGCTGCGACGGCAACGTGTCGCTGCGCCGCCGCGGCGAGACCAAGTTGGGCACCAAGACCGAGCTCAAGAACCTCAACTCGTTTAAGAGCCTGCACGATGGCCTTGCCTACGAGATCTGCCGCCAGGCCGAGGTGCTCGAGGAGGGCGGCATCATCTATCAGGAGACCCGCCACTGGGAGCCCAGTCGCAAGCGCACCGTGGTCATGCGTGTGAAGGAAACGGCAGACGACTATCGTCTGTTCCCCGACCCCGATCTGGCGCCGTTCGATCTGGACGACGAGTTCATCGACCGCTGCCGTGGCGAGATCCCCGAGCTGCCCGATGCCAAGCGCGTCCGTTTTGAGGCCGACTTTGGCATTAAGGCGGCCGACGCCGAGCAGATTGCCGGCGACCCCGAGTTTGCCGAGTTTTTTGAGGCCGCCGCTGCCGGTATGGCTGGCAAGGAGGCCCAGACGGTTGCAAACTTGCTGGTGAACGAGATGATCGCCTATCTTAAGGGCGCGGGCGTGTCGCTGACCGAGTCCGGTATCGCGCCGGCTCAGGTTGCGGCGCTGGCTAAGCTGCTGGCGACCGATGCTATCAGCTCCAACCAGGCGCACGAGGTCTTTGAGGCCATGGCCCAGACCGGCGACGACCCCAACAAGATCGTCGACGAGCGTGGTATGCGTCAGGTGAGCGATGCCGGTGCGCTGCAGCCGATTGTGGACGAGGTGCTGGCAAACTGTGCCGATCAGGCGCAGCAGTATCGTGACGGCAACCAGAAGGTCATCGGCTTTTTGGTGGGCCAGTGCATGAAGGCGAGCCGCGGCAAGGGCAACCCGAAGCTCTTCAACGAGTTGCTGAGAACGTCGCTCTCGTAAGCGGGAACCCGGGAGCCCCGGCAGGGCGGGTGCTTCCTCAAAATTTCGAACAGTCCTGCGCAAGACGAAGGCCACATTTAGTGGCCTTCTTTGCGTGCGGAACTCATTTTGAGCAAGCGCCCGCCCTGCCGGGGCTCCCGGGTTCCGTGACGACTTGGCCGTTCGGGTCAGGTGGGGCTGAATGGAATTTGGTGATGAGGGCACCGTTGGCGCTCTCATTTTTTTGTGCGGGTGGCAAAGGGGCTGTCCCTTTGGTCACATTGCGCCCCAAGATTTCCAAAAAGTTAACCTTTGTTGACCTTAATAGTTAGATAAACTAAACTATTTTCTAAAAGTGTGCTCGAGCAAACTTATTTACTCGGGTGCTGAGGCACCGTGCCGCAGTTGTTGCGGAAAAGGGAGAGACATCATGAAGAAGTCCACGTTTAACACCCTGCTTGTTAGTGGCGGTTTTCTGCTCGGCACGGCCGGCATCAAGCTGCTTACCAGCGCTCCGGTAAAGAATGCCTGTGTACAGGGTATCGCGTGCGGTATGCGCGTCAAGAACTGCTACCAGGACATGGTCGAGCAGGCCAAGGCCAATGTCGATGACATGGTTGCCGAGGCTGCCTACATCACCCAGAGCGAGGCCGCTGCTGACGAGGCAGCCGAGTAACGCTCCCAGGCACAAGCTATGAGATTCTCGATTATTAGCGAGATCCCCGGCAGGACCCGCCTTCAGTTGGCGGGTCCTGTGCCAGAGAGTGATCTCGATGCGCTTCTTAAGCTCAGCGGCGACATCGACGGCGTGCACAAGGTGCGCGTTTACGGCCGTATTGGCCAGATGGCGCTCGAATATGATGAGCAGTGTCGTGCGGGCGTGCTCGACGCTTTGTGTGCGCTCGATGCCCAGGCCATTGCCGACGCAAAGACGGGTTATGTGATGCAGCTTGAGCCACGCAAGCACAAGCTCGTCATGGATCTTGCCACACTTATCGGCGCCCACTACGCGCGCCGCTGGTTCTTGCCGACGCCTCTGCGTGCGGTGTTTGTCGTGGCCGGTTACATGGCATTTTTGCGCGCTGCCCTTCATGAGCTGGCGCAGCCGCGCCTAACCGTTCCTGTGCTTGACGCTTCGGCCATCGGCATTTCGTTCGTCAAACGTGATGTCGACACCGCGGGCCAGACGATGTTCCTGCTCAACGTGGGTGAGCTGCTCGAGGACTACACCCGCGCCATGAGCGAAAACGAACTCATCAACTCGCTGCTCGATGTGCCCGACAAGGCGCAAAAGGTCGTCGGCGACACCGAGGTAAGCGTTGCCGCCACCGAGCTTGAACCCGGCGATTTGGTCGCCGTGCGCACCGGCATGTCTATCTGTATCGACGGCGTGGTCGAGCAGGGGAGCGCTATGGTCAACCAGGCGACCCTGACCGGCGAACCGCTGGCCGTCGAGCGCAGCGTGGGCGACGACGTGTTCGCCGGCACCGTTGTGGAAGATGGCAGCATCTTGGTGCGTGTGCGCGCCAACACGGCTCAGACCAAGCTCCGCTCGATCGTCTCGCTCGTGCAGACGGCCGACTCGCTCAAGTCCGAGGGTCAGTCGCACATGGAGGACCTCGCCAACAAGATCGTCCCATGGAACTTCCTGCTCGCGGGCCTGGTTGCGCTCACCACGCGCAGCCTCATCAAGACCTCAGCGGCGCTGATGGTCGACTACTCGTGCGCACTCAAACTCACGGGTTCCGTCGCCGTCATGACTGCCATGAGCGATGCTGCCAAGATGGGCGTCATGGTCAAGGGTGCGAAGTACTTTGAGTCGTTTGCCAAGGCCGACACCATTGTGTTTGATAAGACCGGCACGCTCACCGAGGCACAGCCGCGTCTTGCCTGCGTGCTCACCACCGATGGCTGGAGCGAGGATGAGGTCCTGCGCCTTTCCGCTTGCTTGGAGGAGCATTTCCCGCATCCGGTGGCGCGTGCCGTGGTCAACGCCGCCCGCGAGCGCGGGCTCGAGCACCGCGAGCGCCATGCTGCCGTCGAGTACATCGTGGCACACGGCATCGCTTCGTCCATCGAAGGACGTCGCGCGATTATCGGCTCGGCACACTTTGTGTTTGAGGATGAGGGCGCGCAGCTCGAGTCCGACATAAAGGAGCGCATCGAGTCCCAGATGCAGGGCCTGTCGCCGCTGTATCTGGCGGTCGACGGCACCGTTGTGGGCGTGCTCGGTATCGAGGACCCGCTTAAGCCCGGGGTCCGCGAGGCCATCGCCGACTTGCACGCGTTGGGCGTTAAGCACGTGGTCATGCTCACGGGCGACTCGGAGCGCACGGCCGAGCGCATTGCTCGCGAGGCAGGTGTCGACGAGTTTAAGGCCGAGCTGCTGCCCGAGGACAAGTACGCGTATGTGGAGCGCATTAAGGGCGAGGGGCGCCACGTTGCCATGGTGGGCGACGGCGTCAACGACTCACCGGCGCTGGGTCTGGCCGATGTGGGTCTGGCCATGGGCGGTGGAAGCGACATCGCCAAGGAGGTCGCCGATATCATCCTGACCGATACAGATCTGGCCGCAATCGTGCGCCTGCGCCGCATGAGTCAGGGGCTTATCGACCGTCTGTCGAGTTCGTATTCCAAGGTGATGCTCACCAACTCGGCGCTGTTGGCATTGGGTATTACCGGCATGATCACTCCGCAGACGTCGTCACTGCTGCACAACGGCTCAACGATCGCCTACAGCCTGGGCAACGCAAAGGCGTACCTGCGTTAGCGTTTTCGATTGAGTATATGGCCTGCATTCGGGCGGCACCGCAGCCGTCAGGGTGCAGGCCTTCTTTTGTTTGACGATATGTTAGCTCGGATATATGCTCGTGCTAGCAATGCTAGTAAATGCTGAAGGTGAGGTTGAGATGGCTACCGTTGGCAGCATGGCACAGGTGAATGTTCGCGTAGATCGCTCGGTTAAAGAGCGCGCCGAGGAAGCGCTGCGGCTTTCGGGCGTCTCGCTGCCCGAGCTCATCAAAAAGGTCGTGGCCAAGGTCGCGCAGGGTGGCGGGCAGTGCGAGGAAGTGCTTGCGGCCGTCGACGACCGGCAGCAGACCGTCGCGCCCGATACTCCGTTCGCCGCGTCGTGGGCAGCGGCAGACCGGCTTTATGCAGATTTGGGCATCGCTACGTCGCCCGTATCCGACGATCGCGGTTGGGACACAATCTATTCCGAAGCCATGGACGAGCGCTATCGCCAAAAGGGGATGATCCTGTGAGCGGGGCTCCCCTCAAAATAATGGTGGACGCCAACGTATGGGTTGATTCGTTTTGCGTCGACCATGCCGAGTCGCTTGCCGCGCGTGCGTTTATTGGGCAGGCGGCGGAGACGGGGGCATTGCTGTTCTTTCCGGTGCATATCGCCAAGGACGTGCTGTACGTTGTCCAACACGAGCTGAAGCGTAGCGTTCTTGCCAGCGGGGGAGCGCTCGACGAGGCATCTGCCCGTGCAATTGGCGATGCGGCGTTGGCGTTTGTTCGGAACATGACCGAAAACGCTACGGCCGTGGGTGCAGACGCATCCGATCTGTGGCTAGCCGACAAATATCTGACGCTCCATCGCGATTACGAGGACAACTTGGTGCTCGCCGCGTGCAAGCGCGCACAGGTCGATTACTTAGTGACCAACGATCACAAGCTGCTCGAACATGCCGATCTTGCAGCGAAGACCCCGCGCCAAATGATGTCGATTCTTGCTTTGGCCGAACGCGGCGGCGCGGCTATCGGTTGACGCGAACTGTTTGCGGGCCTCTTGGACGACGATGCGCCAAGGGACTCGCGTCTGCTATTTACAAAAGCTCGGCCTTAATGGTGGGACTTTCTGCGAGCTGCTCGGCTGCCTTTTCGTCTGAGCTGTCGAGTGCTGCCAGACTGCGGTAGACCCACTCGTTGACCTGGGTGTTCTTGACGCCTGCAGTCTGCATAAGGGTACCTACCTCGCGGATTGCTGCGAGCAGATCGGCCTTGGGACCTGCGAGCTCTACCTCGATGCCGTGGTAGGCGGCCACGCCGCGGTTCTCACTCACGTGGTCGATAAAGCCCTCGACGGTCTCAAGCTGCTGGGCGAGAGCTGCATCATCGTCGGCGTCCAGCGCGACGAGTGCGTTCGATACCGTGAGGGCGGGATGTCCGCAGGGGACAAAGCCTTCGATGACATCCATAGCTTCGGTAATGGTTGAGCCCAGGCCTGCGAGGGCATTGACGAGTTGCTGCTTGGTATCCATGGCGGTCCTTTCGACGGGTCAATTTTGCTTGGCGAAAATATACGTGACGCGATCGGTAGCAAAAGTGCGAAGTGCGGCGCACATTGGGGTCTTCACAGCTCGTGCATAGAACAGCTGTCCGCTTTCAGAACGTGGTAAGATAACACTCCACAAGCGGGGCTCGCCCCGCATGTTCCTTGAAAAGTCGACGGGTGTTGGGTGCTCGTGCCCAATGCCATCCAGACTTTCCCGACATTCGGGGGCGACTGGTTTCGACACGATAGCTCTGAGAGAGGAAGCAAGCCGAGGTCTCCTCGCCTCGTTAAACAGGGGTACCGTCAAATTGAATTGACAACAACTCTTCTTTTGAGCCTATGGCTCTCGCTGCTTAGTTTATAGCGGCGCGTCAACCCGGTGATTTCCCCGACACCGGCGCGACGTCATGTTAGGGGAATGCTCCTGCGCACGTAATCGGTATGGCGCAGGCTAAGACCGAACCGGTTAGGACGCCGCGAGCGTGTCGCTGCGCGCAAAGCGTCCGAGACTAAACCAGCGACTGAGCTTGGAGATGCCAATCAAGGGGCTTTCGTGGACCGGAGTTCGATTCTCCGCGCCTCCACCATAAGCAACAGACAGGTAGATATTCGTATCTGCCTGTCTTTTTATTTCTAGTCCGTACCGCGGAGAATCGAACTCTGTGCAGGGCGCGGGCGTAAAGAAAACGCGTAAGCGTTTTTAGCCCGCGGGCGAGGACGCCGGTAGGCGGCCGAAGCCGGTGCGTATTTGCGAAGTAAATACGCGGATTCTCCGCGCAATGCCTCAGCCCAAAACAGATGCGATGTCGATCGGATGACAGCCGACAATGCCCCCGCGCCAACGTCATCTCTACCCGCGGAGAATCGAACTCTATGCAGGGCGCGAGCGTAAAGAAAACGCCTTGGCAACGCAGACCGGGACGCGCTTTCCCAATGGCGGCCCAGGCGGAAAGCGTGTCCCGGAATCCGCGCTCAGACTGGGACGTAGTTTCCGGATGGCGCCTCAAGCGGAAACTGCGACCCGGAATCCCGCCGTAGAGTGGGACATGCTTTCCCAATGGCAGCTCAAGCGGAAAGCGCATCCCGGAATCTAAGCTCGGAATGGGATTCATTTTCCTGATGGTGGGCTCAGCGGAAAATGAGACCCGGAATTTGCTCTGAGAACGGGACACACTTTCCGCTTCACCTGCCGCCTCGAAAAACCTGCGCTCTCACCATCCCAAAACTGGGTAGAAGAAAGCCAAAACGCAATCGCAGGAGGTCAACATGACTGCAGAAGATAAGGCAAAGAACGCCGGCAAGGTCGCGCTCGTCCTGGAGGGCGGTAGCTTTCGCGGGCAATTTACCGCAGGCGTGCTCGACGTCCTCATGGAGGCTGGTGTCGAAATCCCGGCGGTGTACGGCGTCTCGGCCGGCGCCCTCAACGGCGTGAACTATAAGTCGCACCAGATCGGCCGTGCCAACCGCATCAACCTGGCTTTCTGCAACGACAGTCGCTTCATGGGCGCCGCATCGTTTGCGTCCACGGGCTCTATTGTGGGTTACGACTTTATCTTCAACGATGTCCAGGACCGCCTGGACCCCTTTGACAACGAGACGTTCGACGCGAGCCCCATCGAGATGTACGCCGTCGCGACGGACATGCTTTTTGGAACCGCCGCGTACCTGCCGGTCAAAAGCGCCGTGCTCGATCTCGACGCTGTGCGCGCATCGACGTCGCTGCCGCTGGTGACGCCGCCGGTCGAGATTGACGGGCACAAATACGTCGACGGCGGTGTGGCCGATTCGGTTCCTATCGAGCACGTGCTGGAGGAGGCGGGCTTCGATCGCGCGGTTGTCATTGTCACGCAGGACCGCTCGTACGAGAAAAAGCCCTACGAGTTTATGCCTGCCGCGCGCGCCCGCTATGCCGACTACCCCTATCTGCTCGAGGCTATCGAGACGCGCCACGACCGTTACAACATCCAGCGCATGCACCTGTGGAAGTATGAGCGCGAGGGCCGTGCGTTGGTCGTCGCTCCGCAAAAGCCGGTCGAGGTCGGCCATGTCGAGCACGATTCGGCAAAGCTTTTGGACCTGTATATCCAGGGCCGTCAGGAGGCAAAGCGTCTGCTCGCGGAAATCCAAGAGTTCGTTGAGCGCTAACGACGGCGAACCCTCAAAAAATGGCAACAGCTAAAGAGCTGGAAAATCACGGCTCGTGGATGACATGTGCAGAAACTCTGGTCGGAGCCAAAATACCTGTTGACTCGTACGGCGAGCGGGGTAATATGGACGGGTTACTTGCAGAGCCCCGTGAATCTCTGTAACAACACGTACTGTACATGGAGGAGTCTAAGTGATTTCGAAATCGACTCACTACGCCAAGCAGGGCGAGGTCCAGCGCAACTGGGTTCTCGTCGACGCCGATGGTGCTGTCCTGGGCCGTCTTGCCACCCAGATCGCAATGATCCTGCGCGGTAAGAACAAGCCCCAGTTCACGCCCAACAGCGACTGCGGCGACTTCGTTGTCGTCATCAACGCCGATAAGGTCCAGCTTACCGGTAATAAGGCCGACACGAAGACCTATTATCGCCACAGCGGCTACAACGGCGGCCTCAAGGCTGAGAGCTTCCGCCAGGCTATGGAGAAGCACCCGGAGAAGGTCATCGAGCGCGCCGTTCGCGGCATGCTGCCCAAGACCACCCTCGGCCGTGCCCAGATGACCAAGCTTAAGGTCTACGCTGGTGCCGAGCATCCGCATGCTGCCCAGAACCCCACGAAGATTGAGCTGGAGGCTTAAAGATGGCTGAGAACACCGTTGTCTACCAGGGTACCGGCCGTCGTAAGAACGCCGTCGCCCGCGTCCGTCTCGTCCCCGGCACCGGCAAGGTGACCATCAACAAGCGTGATGCCGAGCAGTATTTCGGCCGTCATCAGCTCGTTGAGAACGCCCTTGCTCCCTTCAAGGTGACCGACACCGCCGGTCAGTTCGACGTTATCGCTCTGTGCGATGGCGGCGGCATCTCCGGTCAGTCCGGCGCTCTGCGCCTGGGCATCGCCCGCGCTCTTCTGAACGCTGGCGACTACCGTGCTGACCTCAAGAAGGCCGGTTTCCTTACGCGCGATGCTCGCGTGGTCGAGCGCAAGAAGTACGGCCTCAAGAAGGCCCGCCGCGCTCCCCAGTTCTCCAAGCGCTAAGGTTTTATCTCCTTTCGAGATACAATGTACAAGCGGGGCCTGCCGATTCCTCGGCGGGTCCCGCTTTTCTTTTTCGACTAGGGTGGGCGGTTGTATATCGCCTGCTAGGGAAGGAGCAATCCTATGCCCCAGAACATCTTCGGTACCGATGGCGTCCGTGGCGTCGCCAATGCCGACCTCTCGTGCGACCTCGCGTTTCGCCTGGGCCGCGCGGCGACCAAGTTCCTTGGTCCGGATATTTGCATCGGCCGCGACACGCGCCTTTCGGGCACCATGCTCGAGAGCGCTCTGACCGCCGGCATTATGGCCGAGGGCGGCCGTCCGCATTGCTGCGGCGTCATTCCCACGCCTGCCGTGGCGCTGCTCACTGTTCAAAACGAGCTCGACGGCGGCATTGTCATCTCCGCTTCGCACAATCCGCCGGAGTTCAACGGCATCAAGTTCTTTAGCCGCAAGGGCATGAAGCTTCCCGATGCTGTCGAGGAAGAGATCAGCGCCTGGGTCATGTCCGAGGAAGCCATGGCTGCCGATACGCTGCCGACCGGTGCCGGCGTTGGCCACATCATCAAGATGAAGGACGCTCGCAAGGCATATGTCGATCATGCCATCGATACGCTTGATGGCCTGAGGCTCGATGGCCTGGTCGTTGCCGTCGACTGCGGTCACGGTGCTTCCTGCCAGACTACGCCCGCCGCGCTGCAGCGCCTGGGTGCCACGGTCCATGCCATCAACACCGATTACTGCGGCACCGACATTAACGTTGAGTGCGGCTCTACGCACCTTGAGCCCCTGCGCGAGCTCGTGCTGCGCACCCACGCTGACATCGGTCTGGCCCACGACGGCGACGCCGACCGCGTGCTCTTTGTGGACAGCGAGGGCAATGAGATCGACGGTGACTACATCCTGGCTATCTGCGGTTCTGACCTCGCCGCTCGCGGCAAGCTCGCCAACTCCGAGATCGTCTCGACCGTCATGTGCAACCTGGGCTTCTCCATCGCTATGAAGGAACAGGGCTTCGAGATGGTCCAGACCGCCGTGGGCGACCGCTACGTTCTGGAGCGCATGCTCGCGGACGGCGCCGTCATCGGCGGCGAACAGTCCGGCCACATCATCTTCCTGGAGCACAACACCACCGGTGACGGCTTGGTGACGGCTCTGCAGCTGCTGGCCGTGCTCAAGCGCACCGGTCGTACCCTCACCGACCTTGCCGGCATTATGAAGAAGTACCCGCAGGTGCTCGTCAACGTGCATTCCGACAACAAGGCTGGTCTGGACGATTGCCAGCCCATCTGGGATGCCGTCGCTGCTGCCGAGAAGGAGCTTGACGGCCGCGGCCGCATTCTGGTGCGCCCGAGCGGTACCGAGCCGCTGGTCCGCGTGATGGCCGAGGCCGAGACGCACGAGCTGACCCAGCGCGTTGTCGACGACATCGTCGAGGTTGTCAAGCGCGAACTTCCCTAATGGTCAAAAACCGTTGCCAAGTGGTAAACTGTTAAGATTATTTTGATTGATTGGTATGTCCGAGGGGGAGCATGTTCACTAAAGTCCTAAGGTCTTTTGGTATGCGTAGTCGAGTCCTTACGCTGGATGCTCCCATCTCGGGCGATGTCATTCCGCTTTCCGAGGTAAACGACCAGACGTTTGCCACCGGCCTTTTGGGCCAGGGCGTGGCGATTCGGCCCACCGGAACGCGTGTGATTGCACCGGCTGATGCCAAGGTCGAGGCCATTTTTCCCACGGGACACGCTGTTGCGCTTAACACGGTCGATGGCTTGGACGTGCTCATCCACGTTGGTTTGGACACTGTTCAGCTCGAGGGCAAGCACTTTACCGTACATGCGCAAGTGGGTGACATCGTCCATAAGGGCGATGTACTCATTGAGTTCGATCGCGAGGCAATTGCTGCCGAGGGCTACGATGTGACGGTTCCCATCTTGGTGTGCAACTCCGTTGAGTTCTCGAGTATCAAGGGCTCCGTTGGCGTGCATGTCGAAGAGATGGACCAACTCATCGTTGCTCGCGAGCGCTAACAAGTGCACGTGGCCATTAGCCTACAATTCAAACACGTTTACGGAGGGCGCCCTTGAAAGAGGACGCCCTCCGTGGCAAGATGGGATTTGTCCGAGGCTAAACAGCTTTGGGTCACCGTGGACGGGCAGGGGCCTCGACGCGGTTAGACACGAGACACATACATTACGCGACCTCGCCCTGGTGGCCGCACACGTTGGTTGCGGCCGACGCGGGCCGCGGGCAAGTGCTTGTAAGGGAGCCTTGCCTCTCTTGTACGAGAAAGGACGCGTAATGAAGATCATTAAAGCTAAAGACTACGAGGATATGAGCCGCAAGGCCGCTAATATCATCTCGGCCCAGGTTATCCTCAAGCCCGACTGTGTGCTGGGCCTTGCCACCGGCTCCACCCCGATCGGTGCCTACAAGCAGCTCGCTGCTTGGTACGAGAAGGGCGACGTCGACTTTGCCGAGGTCAGCACCTACAACCTGGACGAGTATCGCGGCCTTTCGCACGACGATCCCCAGAGCTATCACTACTTCATGCGCGAGAACTTCTTCGATCACATCAACATCGACCTGAACAACACGCATGTGCCCGATGGCTCCAACCCCGACGCCGCCGCTGCCTGCTCTGAGTACGACAAGATTGTCGCCGCCGCCGGTTACCCGGATCTGCAGCTGCTCGGCATTGGCAACAACGGCCACATCGGCTTCAACGAGCCCGATGACCACTTCTCCAAGGGCACGCACTGCGTCGACCTCACCGAGAGCACCATTCAGGCCAACAGCCGCCTGTTCGACAGCATCGACGATGTTCCCCGTCAGGCCTACACCATGGGTACCCAGACCATCATGTATGCCCGCATGATCCTGGTCGTCGCCAACGGCGAGGCCAAGGCTCAGGCTGTGCATGACATGTGCTATGGTCCGGTTACACCCGAGTGCCCGGCTTCGATCCTGCAGCTGCACACCAACTGCGTTGTCGTTGCCGACGAGGCCGCTCTTTCGCTCTGCAAGTAGCGCGAATCCTGCAGCTCGACATAACCCTGCCTAAGGCCTCCGCTTTGCGGGGGCCTTTTTGCTATCCCTTTCCGCCCACTTGACCAAAAACTTGCCGCTAGCTTGACGAATGCCGGATGCCCAACAGCTTGATTCATTCCTTATCAGATTCTATGCAAAAATGCCACTAAAAGGTCGTAGACGGTAGCGGGTGCTAGGCGAGTTGAATGACATGGCTGAACCTTGTTCATCTGCGTTACACTGCCGCTTGGATGGGACAAGCTGACAAGCTCATTTACCTGCTTAAAGACCGATTAGTCGGGGGATTAATAACAATCGGCCCTCGCTGTACAAAAACTTGCCGCTTTCGTACCAAAAGACAACCTAAAACACAAGGTCGCTCTATTCATAGCGCGGCTTGTATGGTCTTGCGGCTACAGTGTCCATACGGTCGAGTTGAGGAGCGGGCATGGTAAACGATTTGAGCGGTATAGACGACCTCGAGCTGATGCCGCTGGGCGGAGGCTATATGGTGCGACGCGAACGCTTGATGAATGAGCTTATCGCCAAGGGCCGAAAGGCCGGCATCGTGGTTCTTTATGCGCCCGACGGGTTTGGGAAGACCTCGGTGCTGCTGCAGTACACCCATGAGGTTAAATGCGACCCGACGCGAGGCCCCGTGCGGATTATCGAGGCCGATCGCGCCATTGGGCGCGAGGTGTTTATGCAGCTCGAGGTGGTTACCGAAGAACTCAAAGACAAACCGCACTCCCTTATCGCGATTGATAATGTGCCAAACCTCGATCAGCACGATACCGAAGACCTCATCGACAGGATTCGCGGCCTGCGCGCTATGGGGGTTGGGGTCTTTATCTCCTGCCGTCCTTCAAATCGTCAGCTGATTCATGGGCTGGGCGATTCGGTTAAGATCAATGCGCAGATGCTCAAGGTGCATGCCTATGAGTATTCGGCGTGGGCATCGGCGTTTTCGATCAGCACATCGCTCGACTTCTATCAGCTCACGCAGGGCGTGCCCGAGCTCGTTTCGGCATTGCAGACGGGTCTGTATGGCCAAGGCGACGTAGCCGGCCTGCTCGAAAACGAGATTGTCAACGTATATGGCGCGGCACTTGCCGATCTGGCTTCGCTCGACAATAATGCGCTGTTTTGCGTGGCATGTCTCATGGTTTTGATGGGCGAGGGCAATATCGCAGAACTCGAGGCTTGCGGGGTGAGGCTGTCGATGGTCGACCAGTCCTACTTTGTACGCGACTACCCGATCTTTGGCTTGGACCCCGCCGAGCGGAGTTTTACGTGTCTGGGCACGGAGGATAACGGGCGCTTGCGTTTGCGTAAGTTGGTGGCCGAGGTTCGCCCCGAACTTGTTCCGAGGGCAGCCCGGATTTTGCTTAAGGCGGGCAGATGCGATGCCGCGATGGGCCTGGCGGACGCCTTTTTGGACCGTGGAGCGGTCCTTGAACTTGCTGGGCAGTATGGGGTCGATCTTGCTCTGACGGGGCACGGGGCCGATATCTGCCGAGCAGCGCTGGGCACGATCGATGCCGACGATCCGGCTCCAGAGCCAACGCCTACCGAGGCGCTTGGCGTATATCTGGCAGCGGTCAGCGTGTCCAATACAAAGCTCGCTCGCTATATGGCATCGGTTATCGAGCGCGGGGGCGAACGGGCGGCCTGCGAAATAGACCCTGTTTCATGGAGGGTGGCCCAGACACTGACGGCTGTTTGCTATGGGGACAACGGGCTTGGGCTTCCTACGAACCTGGCAGTGCCGGAAATCGAGACATCCCATACCGCACTCGATATGTTGTCCGCGCATATCGAGGTCAAGCGCTGCCTGACCGAGCGGGGAGATGACGGCGGCGTTCTACAGCAGCTCAAAACGAGCAAGGCCTACGACTGCGAGCTCGACATCGCGGGGATTGCTATACGGGCCGATAGCATGCTAGTGGAGCTCTTTGACGGGTCGTTTGCGGGAACCGATGAGCGCGACGACGAGATGACGGTGGTGCGGGAGGCGCTCGACGTACGTGGGCTTAAGGCGATGGCTATCTGGGTGCGCATGGTGTTGGCGGCACGGCGGCTCCTTTCCGGCCTGCCGGTAACCGACGACGCGGCATTCAACGAGCTCGATCGTTTTGCCGTGCGCATGCGCGACAACCAGATTCAGCTGTTTGGCCTGTTGCTAGAAGGCTGGCAGTCGCTGGCAGAGGGACGGCCGGTTAATGCAAAGTTCCGTGCGGTCCAAGTGCTCAAACTTGCCGAGGAGTCGATTGCGTACATGCGCGATAACGCATTGCTGCTGGAGCGCGCGGCATATCTGCGTAACACCTCGATGGTTTCGGTGCGCGAGGAAGCGGAGTTGCTCGATATAAGCCAGACGCAGGTTGGTGGAGCGGAGGCCTGGATGGTGGCGCTGCATTTGGCCTGTGCGGGCCGAGACAGCGATCTTGCGGCCTGGATGTCCATGAATCGTGCGGGGATTCTAGAGCCATCGTATCGGCTCTTTGCGCGCCTTGCCATGCATTGTCTGGGCGAGCCGGCGGGCAGGATACGCAAGAAGCTTCCCGTGCGCGAGCTGTCGCGGTACTCGCTGCGCGACGATTTGGAAGGAGAGGGCGAGCGCCTGTTCCAGGCCGGCGAGGTTGAAGCCGTTGATACTATCGACCATATCGAGATTCGCATGTTTGGTGCGTTTCGCGCCGAGCGCGACGGATTTCCCATCACGGACAAAATGTGGCGCCGCAAGAAGGCGGCGACACTTGCCGAGCGGCTTGCACTGGGCATGGATGCGCTCGTCGACCGCGAGACGCTGGCCATGGAGCTGTGGCCCCATGCCGAGTTCAATAGCGCCCGCAACAACCTGTACTCGACGATATCGCGCTTGCGGTCGGCTTTGGGACCGACGCCGGATGGCAAGTCATGTGTGCTCATCCAAAATGAATGCATCGGACTCAACGGCGACTACGTCAAGACCGATGTACGGCTGTTTGACCAGATAAGCCGCGAGGTTTTGGGAAATCGCACGGGTGCGCGCGGGCCCCATTTAGTTGAGCTGTGCCTTAAGATTGAGCAGCTTTATGCCGGACCGCTGTATGTTCCCAATGGCTGTAATCCCACCTACTTTTTGCGTATGCGACGCATTATGCAGTCAAAGTACATCGATTGCATGATTAAGGGAGCAAATGCCGCTCTAGAAGAAAACGATCTGCAGTCGGCGATTTGGCTGGCGGAGTCGGGGCTTCGACAGGAAACGGCGCGTGAGGATATGGTGCGCTGCGCCATGCGCGTCTACAGTGCGGCGGGGCGGCGGCGCGATATCGTCGAGCTGTACAGCGGGCATATGCACCACCTGAGGGAGCAGGTCAATGGCGTGCCCGAGCCCGAGACGCGGCGCCTATACGAGCGCTTGGTGGAGGGGCGGCTCAATCGCGTGCTGGTCGAGCGATAAAAAACGGGCGCCCGGAGTACTTGGGCACCCATAAGCTTGCTATGTGTTGGCTCGCCGGATCATTGGCTCTTAGACGAGCTTGATCTTCTCGATGTCCTTGCGCGAGGACTCGCGATACAGCGAGAACTTGCGGCCGATGACCTGGACGACCTCGGCGTGGCAGCGCTCGGCGAGCTCCTCGGCGGCCTCGCGGGCGGAAAGACTGGAGCCATCGAGCACGGAGCATTTAACGAGCTCGTGCTTCTCCAGGTAGGCGACCGTCTGCTCGACGGTGCCCTCGTTGACATCGGACTTGCCGATGATGATGGCGGGGTTGAGGTGATGGGCCATGCTGCGAAGCTGCTTGACCTGGGCTCCTGTCAGTGCCATGGGTTCTCGCTTTCTATGTATGGGGCGCCCCGCGACGGGGCCTTAATCTACGTGAGCTGTCCCACGATAGCGCAGGAACGGCGCGGTGTGGAGCGCGTTTGCCCAGTTCGCAAAGAATGCGGATGCTGAGTGAGTGGGCGGTGCGGGCTGCGAACAGGCTATGAGCTGGGCGCAGAGACCGGCTCCCATGCAATAAACGCCCAACGAACCTTGCGGACATGGTCGAGCATATAGCGCCCCTGCGGTACGCCCTTGGATCCCGGCTCGCCGGCATGGGGGTTCTCAATCATGTGTTGAGCGATATAGTCGCGCAGACAGTCGATCTTATCCTCGTTGCCATGCTCAAGCATGCGGGAAAAGTCTGCCACGCCCGCTTCAAGGCTATCGAAGGTATCGCGACGGGGCGATTCAAAGTACGTAACCTGCGGCAACGCACCCATCTGAATAAGGATGTTGAAGGCGTACACAAAGCCATTGCTGCAGGTAACCGAGGCGCCGATGGCGTTCATCAAGTGCAGGTCATAGCGCGGGCTGGAGTTGGCGACCATTGTGACAGCACAACGCCGACGAGCCGTTCGATCAAGCTTGGTAAGCGCACCTTTTAGATTGGTCGTGGTGACAGAGCGACTGGCAAAGGCAACATCAACAGCCTTGGCAACCGGCCCAACCAGATCCCAATCATCATCCCAAGCAAGCTCAAGCGGTGTAATGCGATCCTCGAGCCCATAGTACTCAATACCAGCATCAAGCGTGCCCAACATAGCAGAAGAGAAGTCGGCAGCAATCACGGAATGCCCAGCCTGAGCAAGCGGAATAGCAATCGACCCAGCCCCACATCCCATATCGAGCACCGACTCGCCGGGCTCAAGCGCCAACAGCTTTATAAAATCCCGAGCATACGGGGCAGTCTCCAGTGGACGAAAATGCCGAGCTCGCTTATCCCACTCAAAAGAATCATCAGCCCGATGCCGAGCGGCCTGCAGACGCATCCATTCGCCATTCCAATCCGCAGAAAGCAGCTCAGAACGAATCAAATCATCAGCCACGGGCCATCCCCCTCACAACAAAAAAGCGACTCCTCCCAAAAGAGAAGCCGCAACCAGCATATATCAGAAAGAACCGATCCAACGCCAAACCGCCGTATCGACCATGTAGTGCAGGAGCGAAGCAACTGCAACCGGGATAGAACTCAACCGAGGTCCCGTTGTGCGGGAGCCCCGGGGAGGGCAAATATATAAGGTCGATCGCGAGTTCCGCACGAGCCGGAGAGCACTTAATGTGCTCTCCGTGCGAGTCAGGACTGTCCGAGCAGGCGACCTTATATATTTGCCCTCCCCGGGGCTCCTCGCCAGTCCCCCTCAGCTAGTTCTTGAGCGAGTTCAGCGGCGCCGGGAAGCGTCCGCCACGGTGGGCAAGCACGGTGCCGGCGTTGGGGTTCACCGGCATGATGGGTGCACGGCCAAACAGGCCGCCGTACTCAACGCAGTCGCCCACACCCTTGCCGATGGCGGGAATCACGCGGACGGCCGTGGTCTTGTTGTTGATGACGCCGATGGCCATCTCGTCGGCGATGATGCCGGCGATGGTCTCGACCGGGGTGTCGCCGGGGATGGCGATCATGTCCAGGCCAACGGAGCACACGCAGGTCATGGCCTCGAGCTTCTCGAGCGAAAGCGCACCGGCCTCGACGGCGGCGATCATGCCGGCATCCTCGGACACGGGGATAAAGGCGCCGGAGAGACCGCCCACGCTGGAGCTGGCCATGACGCCGCCCTTCTTGACGGCATCGTTGAGCATGGCGAGCGCACAGGTCGTGCCGGGGCCACCGCAGGTGCCCACGCCGATGATCTCGAGGATGCGTGCGACGGAGTCGCCAATGGCAGGCGTGGGGGCCAGCGACAGGTCGACGATGCCCTTCTCGACACCCAGGCGATGGGCGGCCTCGCGGCTCATGAGCTCGCCGGCGCGGGTGATCTTAAAGGCGGTCTGCTTAATCTTCTCGGCGACCTCCATCATCGATGCGGAATCGGGCAGCGTCTCCAAGGCAGCAGCCATAACGCCGGGGCCCGAGACGCCAACGTTGATGACGGCGTCGGCCTCGCCACCGCCGTGGACGGCGCCCGCCATAAACGGGGAGTCCTCGACCATGTTGGCAAAGCAGACAAACTTGGAGGCGCCAACGGAATCCTGGTCGGCCGTGAGTTTAGCGGCATCGATGATGGTCTGCGCGGCCATGAGCACGGCATCCATGTTGATACCGGCGCGCAGGCTGGCGACGTTTACGCTGGAGCAGACGCGGCTCGTGGTGGCGAGCGCCTGGGGGATGGACTGGATGACGCGGCGGTCGGCGCCGCCGATGCCCTTCTGGACGAGTGCGGAGAAGCCGCCCAGGTAATCGATGCCGAGCGTCTCGGCCGCGCGGTCGAGGGCATGCGCGATGGGGGTGAGGTCCTCATCCTTGCAGCATGCGGCGATCTGCGCCACCGGGGTGACGGAAACGCGCTTGTTGACGATGGGGATGCCGTACTCGCGCTCGAGGTTCTCGGCGGTCTCGACCAGATGCTCAGCCGTGTGCGTCACGTGGTCGTAGATCTTCGTGCACATGCGGTCGAGGTTCTCGTCACCGCAACCCATGAGCGAAACACCCATGGTGATGGTCCTGATGTCGAGGTTCTGTTCCTCAACCATGCCGCGGGTTTCCGCGATTTCTGCGGGCGTGATCGCCATCCTTGCGCTCCTATCTGCCAAAACGAGCATAGTCTTTTCTATTCTAACGTGCCGCACGTGGCAAGTGGCGCGTGCGGCACGTTTTGGTGCTCGGTTGTTTCCGTTGTGTTACTGCCCAAAGACCTCTTCGGCGATGCGAGCGCTTTCGGCGGCGTCCTTGGCGTAGTAGTCCGCGCCGATCTGCTTGGCGTATTCGGGGGTGAGTACGGCGCCGCCCACGATGATCTTGACGCCCGGCACCTCAGTATGAAGCAGCTTGATGGTCTCCTCCATGGCGACGACTGTGGTAGTCATAAGCGCCGAGAGGCCGACGAGTTTGATGTCGCGCTCCTTGACGGTCTTGAGTACTTCCTGCGGATCGACGTCGCGACCCAGGTCAAAGACGGTGTAGCCGTAGTTGTCGAGCAGCATTTTGACGATGTTCTTGCCAATATCGTGGATGTCGCCCTTGACGGTGGCCACGCAGATTTTGCCCTTGTCGGCAATCTCGCCGGCGGGCATCAGGCGCTTGATGGTGTCGAAGCCCACGCGCGCGGCCTCGGCCGAGGCCATGAGCTGCGGCAAGAAGAACTTGCCCTGGTCAAAGAGGACGCCAACTTCGTCGAGGGCGGGGATAAAGTGATTGTTGATGAGGTCCATGGCGTCGTGGTCGGCCAGCAGGCGCTCGGTCTCGGCAGCGATCTCGCCTTTGCGGCCCGAGACGACCATGCGTCGAATCGGGTCGTCGTTGCCGTCGGTGCCGGGGGCGCTTGCAGCAGGTGCGGCATCACTCGATGTGGCCTGAGCTGCTGCCGGGTTTGCGGCGATCTTATACGGATCGGTCCAGCCGGCGTAGCGCTCGATGTATCCGGTCGAGCCCTCGTCCTCAACGCTCAGGACGCGATAGCTGTAGACGGTGTCCATAAAGCGCTTGGAACCCGGGTTCATGATGGGGGCGTCCAGGCCCGCGCCAAAGGCGGCGGCCAAAAAGACCGAACCCAGCAGCGGGCGGGCAGGCAGGCCAAAGCTGATGTTCGACACGCCGAGCGCGCATTTGACGCCCAGACGCTCCTTGCACAGGGACATGGCGCGCAGGATCTGCTCGGCTTGGCGTTGATTGGTCGAGGCGGTCATGACTAGACAGTCGATGAGGATGCGGTCCGGGCCGATGCCGTAGCGGGCGGCCTCGGCCACGATGCGTTCGGCGATGGCAAAGCGGGCCTCGGCGGTATCGGGGATGCCGCCTTCATCGAGCGTAAGTCCGACAACGTTGGTGCCGTAGTGGGCGACCAGCGGAAAGATCTCTTCCATGATCTGCTGCTTGCCATTGACCGAGTTGATGATGGGCTTGCCGGCGTAGCGGCGCACGGCGGCCTCGACGGCGGCGGGGTCGGTGGAGTCGATCTGCAACGGCAGCAGCGTGGAGCCCTGGAGCTGTTCGGTCGCCTGTTGGATGATCTTGACCTCGTCGATTTCGGGCAGGCCCACGTTGACGTCCAGGATGTCGGCGCCCTGTTCCTGCTGGCTGATGCCCTGGCTCACGACGTAGTCCAGGTCGCCGTCGCGCAGGGCCTGCTGCAGGCGTTTTTTGCCGGTGGGGTTGATGCGCTCGCCGATGACGGCGATCTTGTGGCCGTCGCAGGGAAGGTCCACGACCGTTTGGGCGCTCGTGACCGACATGCTGGGCTTGCGGTGACGCGGACTGGGCGTGTGATTGTCGATAAGCGTGCGCAGGGCGGCCATGTGCGCCGGCGTGGTTCCGCAGCAGCCGCCCACAACGCTCACGCCGTCCTCGATCATGCCGGCGACGGCCTTGGCGTATTCGGAGGCCTGGATGTCAAAGACGGTGTTGCCGTCGTCGTCCACGTGGGGGAGTCCTGCATTGGCCTGCACCATAACGGGCTTGTCCGTAACGGTGAGCATACGTGTGGCGAGCCCTCGGAGCTCGGCCGGTCCCTGGCTGCAGTTGATGCCCAAAACGTCGGCGCCGATGGCGTCGAGGGTGATGGCGGCGACCTCGGGGCTCGTTCCCAAGAAGGTGCGGCCGTCCTCCTCAAAGGTCATGGTGGCAAAGACGGGCAGGTCGGAGTTCTCGCGGCAGGCGAGGACGGCAGCCTTGATCTCGGCAAGGTCGGTCATGGTCTCGATAATAAAGAGGTCCACGCCCGCGTCGACACCGGCGCGCACTTCCTCGGCAAAGAGGTCGTAAGCCTCGTCAAAGCTGAGGGTGCCTAAGGGACGAAGCAGCGCGCCGATGGGGCCGATATCGCCGGCGACGTAGCGGGCGCCGGCCGCGCGGGCGCAGGTGACGGCCGCGGCAAAGACGTCTGCCACGGTGGCGGCACCGTCGAGCTTGTGGGCGTTGGCGCCAAAGGTGTTGGCGGTGATCACGTCGCAGCCGGCCTCGACGTACTGACGCTGGATATCGGTGATAACCTCGGGCTCCTCAAAGTTGAGCAGCTCGGGCAGGGCGCCGGCCTTCATGCCGGCAGCCTGCAGCATGGTGCCCATGCCGCCGTCAAACAGCAGGTGCCCCGTGCCCTCGATGGCGGCGCGCAGGCGATCGTCCTTAATGCGCAGGTCGTCGATCGTGCGTGGCTTGTACACAGCGCCGTTGCAGCGTGCGGCATTGACGGGCGCCGCCAGCGCGGCACCATCCGAATTATGAGTAATAAGCGGGGTGAACATCGGGGGCTCCTAGTGGCTGGAATAGCAGGTGGTGTGGGCGGCGCGGAAGCGGCAGTGCTCGCGCATGCGGCAGATATTGCAGGTGGGGCGACTCTGGGCGTCGTGGACTTTGCCGTCGAACAGACCGATCACCGCGGTCACGCTCTTGGTGGGCATGAGCAGGCTGGTGGGCGTGACGGTAAGGCCGATGAGCCGCGTGGCGTTGAGCGCATCGACGATCGAGCGCTGGGCCGAGAGCGGGCAGTCGCCGTAGCCGGGGCTAAAGCGCCAGTTGCCGGCGAGCCCGTGTGCGGCGGCCGCAGCCTTGGCCTGCTGGTCCATCTGCTCAACGGCGGCTTCTACATAGGCAGAGCACGCGGCGTCGAGCACGGCTCCCTCCAGGGGCTGCTGGGCTCCCGTGGTGCGCAGACGACGCTCGGCGTCCATGCCGAGGGTGCATGCCATGAGTGCGGCAAAGCGGGCGTCTTTGAGGTGGCGATAGATATCGCGACCGCGCAGCTCAACGTTGGTGCCGACCAAGCGAATGCAAGGCTCACTTTGTTCGTCCACGCCCGTGGCATCGACGGCAAACACGCGGCGCACGCCACGGGGCTCAATGTCCAGTTCCAGACGTTCAACGACAAGCTCAATACGTCGTGACAGTTCGGGCTCAATCTGCTGGCCGCCGTAACCCAGATACCGCAGCATCTCGGCACGGTCGACACGGGGATGGTGCGCGGCATCGACACGGTAAAGCGCCGGCGACGCAAGGTCGGCCGGCACTTCGACAGCGGTTGTATCGATGTGCGGTTTTTCCATTACCCCAGGCGCTCCATAATGGTCGCGGCGATCGCAGGACGGTTCATAGTGTACAGGTGCAGGCCGTCGGCGCCGTGCTCCTTGAGGTCGCAAAGTTGGCGGGCGGCATAATCTACACCGGCTGCCTGCAGGCTCTCGGGGTCGTTCTCGTACTTGGCGAGAATCTTGATGACGGGGGAGGGCAGCGACGCGCCGCACATAAAGACCATGCGGCTGATCTGGGACTTGCCCATAAACGGCATGATGCCCGCGGTAATGGGCACGGTGATGCCGACCTTGTCGGCAAGCTCGCGGAAGCGGTAGAAGCACTCGTTATCAAAGAAGAGCTGCGTCACAAAGAAGCTTGCGCCGGCGTCCTGTTTTTGCTTGAGGTGTTCGACCGAGAGGTTGAGATCCTCACAGGCAATGTGGCCCTCGGGGTAGGCTGCGGCGCCCACGCAAAAGCCGGCGTCGACGAGCTCGGGGATGAGGTCGCGGGCGTAGGCGTAGTCGGAGGCGGGCTTGTCGTCCTCGGTCGCGCCGGCAGGGAGATCGCCACGCAGGGCCAGAATGTTTTCAACGCCGGCGGTGCGATACTCGTCGATCTTGGCGGCGATGTCGGCGTGGGTGCGGCCCACGCAGGTGAGGTGTGCCACCGAGGGCGTGTCGAATTCGCTCGAAATCATATGCGCGATGGGGGCGGTGGTGGCACCGTTGCCCGAGCCGCCGGCCGAGCAGGTGACCGAGACAAAGCTCGGCGAAAGCTTGCACAGATTGCCTGCCACTTCGCGAGCCGTGTCGAGGGTGAGCTCGCCCTTGGGCGGGAACATCTCAAACGAAACGGGCGCGGTGCCCTGGGATGCTGCCTGCTTAAAAACCTCGTCGACGCGCATATCGTGCTCCTCTAGATACGTAATAGTGTGATGTGTTGTAAGGATTCTACAGCACCACTGTGTCACGGTGGAGTTTCACTCGTTATTCGGGGATACCAATCAAAGATGCCTTGCTATCGGCTTTCTCTATAACAGAGCGGCTAATCTAGGCACGGACTATAAAGACTGGTATCTGATGCAAAATACCAGTTAATAGAGCTCCATCCCAAATTGACTACCCTTAAACCATGGGGAGAGGTCTGCAATTTATGCAGTTGATTGGCTGTTGAGGGTGGCAACGCCGCCTCGATAGGGTAACCTCATTGATTGGTTTCGCGACAGCAACATAACGGTAATGTCGCGGAAACACGGCGAGTCTAAGCTATGACTCGTTCGTTAGTAATCAACACCGCTTCTCACGCGGTGCCGATACGAAGGGAGTTCCGTATGGCCGAACTTACTGACCGCTTCGGGACCATGGTGTTCTCTGAGGAAGTCATGAAGGACTACCTCCCCAAGGACATTTGGAAGCGCCTTGCTGCAACCCTCGAGGGCGGTGAGCCGCTCGACCTGGATGTGGCCAACGCCGTTGCCCATGCCATGAAGGTCTGGGCCATCTCCAAGGGCGCGACGCACTACGCGCACTGGTTCCAGCCGCTTTCGGGCATTACTTCCGAGAAGCACGACAGCTTCCTGGAGCCCAACCACGACGGCACCGCCATTACCAAGTTTACGGGCAAGAACCTCATCCAGGGCGAGCCCGATGCCTCCAGCTTCCCCAACGGCGGCCTGCGCGCCACCTTCGAGGCCCGTGGCTACACCGCTTGGGATCCCACTAGCCCCGCCTTTATCAAGGACGATGTCCTGTGCATCCCCACGGCTTTCTGCTCCTACACGGGCGAGGCCCTGGACAAGAAGACCCCGCTGCTGCGTTCCATGACCGCGCTCTCGCGTGAGTCTAAGCGCGTTTTGGCGCTGTTCGGTAAGACCCCCAAGAAGGTCGTTCCTTCCGTGGGCGACGAGCAGGAGTACTTCCTGATCAAGAAGGACGCCTACCGCAAGCGCAAGGACCTGGTCATTACCGGCCGCACCCTCTTTGGTGCTGCTCCATGCAAGGGTCAGGAGCTCGAGGAGCACTACTTTGGCGCTATCCGCCCCACCGTCTCGGCCTACATGAAGGACTTGGACGATGAGCTGTGGGCGCTCGGCATTCCCGCCAAGACCAAGCACAACGAGGTTGCTCCCTGCCAGCATGAGCTCGCCCCCGTCTATGGCGAAGTCAACGAGGCCATCGACCAGAACCTGGTCATGATGGAGAAAATGAAGCTCATCGCCTCCCGCCACGACTTGGTTTGCCTGCTGCACGAGAAACCCTTCGAGGGCATCAACGGTTCGGGCAAGCACAACAACTGGTCGCTTGGCACCGAGTCCGAGAATCTGCTCGATCCGGGCGACACCCCGCTCGACAACCTGCAGTTCATCGTCTTCCTCACCGCGGTGATCGAGGCCGTCGATAACTATCAGGAGCTCCTGCGTGCCTCCGTTGCCTCGGCCGGCAACGACCATCGTCTGGGCGCCAACGAGGCTCCTCCGGCGATTATGTCCATCTTCCTGGGCGACCAGCTTACCGAGGTCGTCGAGAAGATCATCGATGGCAAGGCTTCCGTCCATGCCACGCGCGGCGTGCTCGACCTGGGCGCCGATACCCTGCCCAAGCTGATGCAGGACAACACCGACCGCAACCGCACCTCCCCGTTTGCCTTCACCGGCAATAAGTTCGAGTTCCGTGCCTGCGGCTCCGAGCAGAACGTCTCCGACTCCAACCTGGTGCTGGATGCCGCCGTGGCCAAGTCGCTCAAGTCCTTCGCCGACGCGCTTGAGGGTACGCCCGAGGATGAGTTCCAGGACGCTGCGCTCGAGTACTGCAAGAAGGTCCTGACCGACCACCAGCGCATCCTGTTCTCCGGTGACGGCTACTCCGACGAGTGGCCCGTTGAGGCCGAGAAGCGTGGTCTTGCCAACAACAAGACCACGGCCGACGCCCTGCCCGCCTTTGTTTCCGATAAGGCCATTGCGCTCTTTGAGGAGACGGGTGTCCTGACCAAGGCCGAGGCTCAGTGCCGCTACGACTGCAAGCTCGAGAAGTACAACAAGCTCATGAACATCGAGGCCACCACGATGGTTCGCGAGGCGCGTCGTACCTATCGCCCGGTCATTACCGCCTATGCCACCAAGGTCGCTAAGGGCCTTGAGACTATACGTGCCGCCGGTGCTGAGGCCGCCATGCAGTGCGAGCAGAACACGCTCAACAAGCTCTGCAACGGTATCACCACCATCAACGACTCCATCAAGGCGCTCGACGCCGTGCATCAGAAGGCCGAGGGCCTCGATGGTCAGGAGCAGGCCAACGTGTACGCGCACGAGGTCGTTCCCGCTATGGATGCGCTGCGTGCTGCCGTGGACGCAATGGAGGAGATCGTGGCCGCCGACTACTGGCCGGTCCCGACCTACGACGACATCCTGTTCTACGTATAGAGCGTAACTGACATATCGTCACGGTATTGAGCCGGGGTCCGCATCATGCTGGCCCCGGTTTTTGTTTGCGAAGGGCGCTTTGAAGCCCGTTTTGCCGCCGATTCGCCTAGGTATAAAGGGTTGTGGGCAAAAAACGTCAAATATGAGTACTGTCACAAGTCCTGTAGCATTATTTATTTGCAAAATATGCAGTGTTACGCAACATATGTCCAAGTACTTAGCCGATAAACGTCTGCAATTTTTCCGCCGTAGGACCCCTGGCGTCTAAATCGCCTTCTGATGGCATGAAATCGCTGTAACTAAAATGGTAGCAGTACTCATATTTGCCATTTTTTGCCCACGGGCCTTGCGATGATGCCGGGCTCCGCACCCTGCCGGGTTCGAATCCCGGCATATCGGTAGCAAAAAGCCCGCTACCGAATTGGTAACGGGCTTCACATCTCAAATGGTGCCCCCAGCGGGATGTCCGCGTGCGGCTGGCGCCGCCCGCTTTCGCTGCGTCGCTTCGCTCCTTGCGTGCTGCGCTGGAAAACGCTTCGCGTTTCCTCAGCTCCGCACCCTGTCGGGTTCGAATCCCGGCGCATGGGTAGCAAAAAGCCCGCTACCGCGAGGGTAACGGGCTCTTCAATTCAAATGGTGCCCCCAGCGGGATTCGAACCCGCGATATCCACCTTGAAAGGGTGGCGTCCTTGGCCGCTAGACGATGGGGACAGCGGGAAAGAGTATAGCAGACTTTTTTAGCCGTTCACATATCGTTGGCAAACTGAAAAACCACCACAAAGGTGCCTGTCCCCTTTGTGGTGGTGAGGTGCTAGGGGAGGAGCTTCATGGCGGCGTCGTGGGCGGCGTGCTCGTAGGTGTCGTCGAGGGGCTTGAGCGGCAGCAGGGCGGCAGCCTGTGCATCGCCACGGCGCTCGAGGGCATGGGCGATCAACCAGTCGGCGAGCTCGGGGTTCTTGGGCAGCGCCGGGCCATGCAGGTACGTGCCGATGACGCCCTTGTAGATCAGGCCCTCAAAGCCATCGTCGCCGTTGTTGCCGGTGCCCGTGACGACGGACGTTCCGAGCGGCGTGGCATCGGCGTCCAAAAGCGTGCAGCCGCCATGGTTCTCGAATCCCACAAAGGGCTCAGGTGCCAGGTCGGTTTTGACGGCTACGTTGCCGATCAGGCGGTCGGAGCCGCGTACGGTTTCGGCGGCAATGACCCCCAGACCCTCAATGCGATCCTCGCCCATATAGTACGAACGGCCGAGCAGCTGATAGCTGCCACAGATGGCGAGCAGCGAGCCGCCATCCTCAACATAGGATGCGACCTTGTCTTTTTGGGCGAGCAGCTCGTGTGCCACGGCTAGCTGGTCGCGGTCGGAGCCGCCACCCATCATGACGATATCGGCATCGGTGAGATCGAGTGACTCGCCCATACGGACCTCGTCCACGCGAACGGGGATGCCGCGCCAGGCGCAGCGACGCTCGAGGGCGATAACGTTGCCGCCGTCGCCGTAGAGGTTGAGGGCATCGGGGTACAGGTAGACGATGCGCAGCGGGCGCGAAAGCTCGACTGGCGCGATACCGACAGGAAGAGCGCTGCCGTCGGCACGGGCTACGGCGCGCCCAGCAACAGCGTCGGCGGTGGCGCCTTTCAGCCCGTCGAGCTCCTTGACCAGCGGCGGGAAGGCCGTGTAGTTGGCGACGGCGTAGAAGGTGTCATCGGCGGCCTCGTCTGCCACGGCGCCAATTGCCTGCGCGACGTCCGAGATAATCGCGGCATCGATGCCGGCGTACTTGAGGCGCACCTGCATGTCGTGCGCGCGCGTGCCTCCGGCAAAGGCGACAAGACCCGGCGTGTCGGCGATGCGCTCAAAGTCGACGTCGTAGATCCACGATACATCGTGGCCGTCGGCGTCGTTGTCGTTGAGGAAGAAAGCGCAGAGTCTGCCGCCTGCCGTCTTGATGGACTGGATTTGTCGATCGAAGCCTACGGGATTTTTGGCCAGGTTTGCCTCGACGGTACGGCCGGCGATCTCCCAGCGGCCCATGCGTCCGCCGGCGGGGACATAGGCATCGAGCGTGGGCTGCAGATGCGCCGCGTCTACGCCCAGCTCGCGCGCCGCAAAGAAGGCGGCGGCAACGTTGTAGACCATGTACAGGCCGTTGTAGCGCGTGGCGATGTGTACGGCAGCTGCGTCGGACGCAGATCCAAAGACCAGGTCAAAGCCGTAGCCGTCGCAGCCGAGCTCCACGCCCGTCACACGGCGGACCAGTGCGGGGCGTGCCCAACCGCACGAGGGGCAATGGTAGGCGCCGAGTTGACCATACTGCACATAGTCGTACTCCAACGGCGCGTTGCACTGCGAGCAAAAACGCGAGTCGCTAATGCGATCGGACTCGGTGCCCGTGGCGCCGTCGATGCCAAAGGCGATGCTCGTGTTAGGGACGCGCGCGGCAATCGAGGCGCACAGCGGGTCGTCGGCGTTGTAGATAAGCGTTGTTGTCGGCGAGAGCTCCAACGCATGGGCGATGACCTCCTGGGTGTGATCGATCTCGCCGTAGCGGTCTAGCTGGTCGCGGAACAGGTTGAGTAGCACAAAGTACGTCGGCTTGAGCTTGGGCAGAACGCGTACGGTGTAGAGCTCGTCACACTCAAAAACGCCCACGCGCTTGCCGCTGCTGGTGTGCCTAAGGCCGCCGCGGGCCTCGAGCAGAGCACCCACCACACCAGGTTCCATATTGTTGCCGGCACGGTTGCACACCACGGTAGCACCGCTGGCAGCAACGGCATCGGCGATGAGGTTGGAGGTGGTGGTCTTGCCATTAGTGCCGGTGATCACCACGCTGCGGTCGACCAGGCTCGCGAGGTCGCTTAGCAGCTCGGGGTCGATTTTCATGGCGATGCGGCCGGGAAGCACGCCACCCTGGCGTTTGAGGACAGAGCGCAGTCCCCAGCGAGCGATATCGCTCGAGGTGCAGGCAAGAGATGAGCGGAAGTTCATGAAGCCGTTCCTAACATAGATGACATGGTCGGGGCGATCGCGTCGCTAAAAGCCGTAGCGGCGCGCAAATTCCTGGGCAAGCTGCGATACGTCTTCGCAGGCATTGGCCCAGGGGGCAAAGTCGGGGGTATCCGAGATAATGCCGTCCGCTTCCCAAACGGCCTGGTGCGAAAGATCCCAGGGATCGCGTGGCTCGGGCCGGCAGGGAAGGTACGGCGTCTGGTACATGGGGTTCAGCAAGAAGAACGCGCCGCCCTCGCAGCGGTTAGCAAACTCGCGCAGCGCGCGTGTCGCCGGGCGCATCTTGTTCGTTTTGAACAGCAGAATCGTGCGGGCGAGCAGATACCAAGGAGAGTTCTCGAGTGCGTCTGCCCCGATCTCTTCCTCGAGCTGGTGGGCTAGGGCAAAAAAGCCGTCCTGATCTTCCAGACGAGCGAGGGCGAGCAACACGGTGCCTGCGGCTCGGGTGGGATAGCCTTCTGCCTTAAGGACGCGGCGGGCGTAGTTGGCGGCAGCGCGGTAGCGGGCGCTCGCCATGCACAGCTGCGAGATGGCCTCGAGCGTATGAAGCCACCCGATAAGAGCCGGCTCGCTCACGGTGAGATCGGCCGCCGTCACGCTGTCTGTCAGCACTTTGTTGGCCCAGTAGTGCGGGGCTTCCATGTCGAACCCGGGCACGCTTTGCTGCAGGTAATCGGCCGTGGTCGCCTCGAGCTTCATCAGGTCGCCCAGGCAGGCGTCAACGGGCATGTCGGCCAGGATGATGGCGAGCAGCTGGGCATCGAGGACATGCGCATCGACGCGGACGATCTTGAGCAGTTCATCACGCATATCGTCGAACAGGCGGTTGCGCGTCTGCTCAAACTCCTCGTCGCTGCCCATGTCCTCGATGCGATGGAGCTCGTCGAGCAGGTGGCGATGAACACCGGCATAGGACAGCAGCGCTTGGGCATGCTCGGACTGCGCATACTTTTGAGGATTCGCGCTAATGTCGTTATGGACAAGCTCGCGTGCTGCATCGGTGAGCTCGGGGTGCGACGCCAGATAGGTGCGCTCCAGGTAGGCGGGGATGTAGACGCTCGGATCCATTAGAGGTCCCCTCCCTTAAATGGAAGTCCCTGCTCGGCTGCGCGCAGGATGCGCTCGTCGATCTGGGAACGCACGATATCGTTGGTGGCGACCCAGGCGGCAAAGCTGGCGTTGTCGGGGGCGCCCAGGCCCTCCTGCAGCACCGGCGTCGCCTCGGACAGCGCGAGGACAAGCTCGTCGGTGGAGCCTACGCCTACGTTGACGCGGGCATAGACGCCATCGGGAAACTCGGTTTGGAAGTAGAGTGCCTCGGCTGCGTGCGGACACGAGCGCACAAGGATACGCAGGTAGTGCTCGGCGCCCTCGTAGTCCAGTTCGCGCCAAGCCGTGCTCATCAGCGCGATGAGCGTCCACGGGTCCAAGTCGCGCTCCGCATCTTTGGGGCGGCGGCGCAGTGGGGTATTCGCGAGGTACGGCACGGAGTGTGCGGAGCGAAAGCGCTTGAGCTCCTCGGCGGGGTATTCGAGCTTTGCCATGGCGAGCATCGCGGTGTGGCGGACACCAGCGGGGTCGTTGGGCGCAAAGTCCAAGCTGCGATTCGCGGCTTCGAGCGACATGCGATAGCGGCCGCTAATGAGGGCGCGCGATGCCAAGGCGGCAAGCCAGCGCAGATAGGGGCGGCGCGTAAGGTCGCCTGCGGCCTCGCGCTCGTAGGGGTCCTGGGCCGAGGCGATTTTGAGCGCTAGGTCGTGCTCGACCTCATCGCACTTGGACACCAGGTACTGTACGTATTCCTCGTTGGATTCGGCGGTGAGGGCGGTCAGCATGCGCTGAGCGTCCCAGTTGGCCGGATCGAGTGCGGCCGCCTCGCGGAGCATGTTCTCGGCAGCTGTCTCTTCTTGCTCTGCCTGGGTATCGTCAGGGATAAAGGGAATGCGGTAGTCGACAGCCTCGACCACCTTGGCAATGAGGTGCCCGGCGCGGTCGCGGTCGTGCACGATGAGCGGTGCGGGGTTGCGGGTGAATTGTTCCATCAGACGCTCTACGGCGGCAGCGTCGGTGAGCGGGATATTGTCGCGGCGCAAGGCCTCAAGAACGAGGCGATGGCAATCCTCTTGAATGGGATCGAATGCCATGGGGCCTCCTTTGCTGCGGTTAGGGTTCAAATGTTTCTATATAAGGTTCTAGTTTACCCGCATGTGGCACACCGGGGGTGCCGCACTTGGACTTGCACCTTTGCACCACGAAGACGGATGTCGCACAAATGTCGGCACCTTGGACGACCGAGTGGTATCACGGTGCCGCAAACGGTCGATTTTTGGCGGCGAACGGTGCATATTTTGGAGGGGCACCGTCCTGCCCAGGATATGTAGTCAACCTTGATAAAACGTTTGCCCAGCTTGGGAGTATGAATGCCGCACAAGGGTCTTCAGGGATAGAAAAAACGTTTCATCATTGGCGGCTTTAGGTGAATAACTGACCAACCAGAACGGTAAAATAGTGTTTGTCTGAGCGTTGAGACGTTTAGACATCGCGCATTGTCATCGCCGGCAACGCGCAAACCGGTCCTAACGGAGCCAATTGGGTGCTCCGTTATATACGCAAGTCTAAGAGGGGCTTGTTTAGGAGGCACAGTATGGGACGTTTTACCAATCCTCGCGATCTGTACTTTGGTGAGGGCGCTCGCCACGAGGTGAAGAACCTCAAGGGCAAGAAGGCCATCATCGTTTCTGGCGGCAGCTCTATGCGTCGCGGCGGGTTCCTGCAGGACGTCGAGGCCGACCTCAAAGAGGGCGGCTTCGAGGTCAAGCTGTTCGAGGGCGTCGAGTCCGATCCGTCCATCGAGACGGTCATGAAGGGCGCCGAGGCCATGCGCGAGTTCGAGCCCGACTGGATTATCGCCATCGGCGGCGGCTCGCCCATCGATGCCGCTAAGGCCATGTGGGTCTTCTACGAGTATCCCGAGGAGTCCTTCGATAACATCATCCAGCCGTTCAGCTTCCCCGAGCTGCGTCAGAAGGCTCACTTCTGCGCCATCTCCTCTACCTCCGGTACCGCTACCGAGGTCACTGCCTTCTCCGTCATCACCGACTACGCCAAGGGCATCAAGTACCCGCTGGCCGACTTCAACATCACCCCTGATGTCGCCATCGTCGACCCCGAGCTCACCTACACCATGCCCGCCAAGCTGTGCGCTCACACCGGCATGGACGCTCTGACCCACTGCATGGAGGCCTACGTTTCCACCTGCGCCTCTATGTTCACCGATGCCAACGCTCTGCACGGCATCCGCGAGATCGTCGAGTGGCTGCCCAAGTCCTATGCTGGCGACCATGAGGCCCGTCAGCACATGCACGAGGCTCAGTGCATCGCCGGTATCGCCTTCTCCTCGGGCCTGCTCGGCATCGTTCACTCCATGGCTCACAAGACCGGTGCTGCCTTCGAGAACGGCCACATCATCCACGGTGCTGCTAACGCCATGTACCTGGGCAAGGTCATCCAGTGGAACTCCAAGGATCCCCGTGCTGCCGAGCGTTACGCTTACGTGGCCAAGGAGATCCTGCACCTTCCCGGCGAGACCAACGAGGAGCTCATCGCTGCACTCGTCCAGAAGATTCGCGACCTCAACGACCAGCTCAACATTCCGCAGTCCATCAAGGATTACGCGAATGGTGGCGTGAAGGTCGACGCCGAGAACCCGCAGATGGTTTCCGAGGAGGAGTTCCTCGCCAAGCTGCCCGAGATCGCCGCGAACGCCGAGCAGGACGCTTGCACGCCCGAGAACCCGCGTGAGACCAAGGCTGCCGACTTCGAGAAGATCCTCAAGGCCTGCTACTACGACACCGACATCGATTTCTAGTCGACTCTTGTTATCGTAACGAGGGGCTCCGCACGTATCTGTACGGAGCCCCTTTCTTTTTTCTTTTAGAGAATGGGATAGTTATGGCTGCAATTTTCAATAGCCCCAGCAAGTACATCCAGGGTCCGGACGAGCTCGCCAAGCTCGGCTCCTATGTCGAGCCGCTCGGCGCTAAGGCCCTCGTCATCGTGACGCCTTCGGGCAAGAAGCGCGTCGGTGCCAAGATCGAGGGCGGCTTTGCCGAGGCCAAGGCCGAGCTGCTGTTTGAGGACTTTAACGGCGAGTGCTCCAAGGGCGAGGTCGATCGCCTGGTTGCGCTCGCTCGCGACAACGGTTGCGACATCATCGTCGGCGTCGGTGGCGGCAAGATCCTCGACACCGCGAAGGCCGTCGCCTATTACCTGGAGTCCCCGGTTATCATTTGCCCCACCATTGCCTCGACCGATGCACCGTGCTCGGCGCTTTCGGTGCTTTACACCGATGACGGCCAGTTCGATAAGTACCTCTTCCTTAAGGCAAACCCCAATATCGTCCTGATGGATACGACGGTTATCGCGGCGAGCCCGGTGCGCCTGACGGTTTCCGGTATGGGCGATGCGCTCGCAACCTACTTCGAGGCCCAGGCGACGCACGATGCCGACGGCGGCACCTGCGCTGGCGGCAAGGGCAGCATGGCTGGTCTGGCGCTCGCCAAGCTCTGCTACGAGACGCTTATGGCCGATGGCGTCAAGGCCAAGGTTGCGCTGGAGAAGGGTGCGCTCACGCCTGCCGTCGAGCACATCATCGAGGCCAATACGCTGCTTTCGGGCATTGGCTTTGAGAGCTCGGGCCTTGCTGCCGCTCATGCCATCCACAATGGCCTGACGATGCTGCCCGAGTGCCACAGCATGTATCACGGCGAGAAGGTCGCCTTCGGCACTATCGTCCAGCTGGTACTCGAGGATGCCCCGACCGAGAAGCTCGAGGAAGTCTTGGGCTTCTGCATTGAGCTGGGCCTGCCGGTCACGATGAAGGAACTTGGCGTTGCCGAGCTTACGCGCGAGCAGGCCATGATTGTTGCCGAGGCCGCGTGCGCGCCCGAGGACACCATGTGCAATATGCCGTTTGAGGTGACGCCCGAGATGGTCGCAAACGCCATCCTGGGTGCCGACGCACTGGGCCACTACTATCTCATGGATGAGTAAATCAAGCTAAGGAAGGGGCAAAGCCAACAGATGGCTTTGCCCCTTTTTGCTATGGTGCAAAGGGGTCAGGGTACTTTGCACCCATCGTTGTTTGATGAAGGGTGGATTCTCGTATGGCGCTTCCTATGGTTTATGGCGGCCCCGGTCGGTATGTTCAGGGACCGGGGGAGCTTTCGCGCCAGGGCAGGTATTTGTCATGGTTGGGCTGCGCTGCCTATGTCTTGTTTGACCAGGGCACCGAGGATCGGCTGTGCAGGCAGATCGTCGATGGATTTCTGGATGAAGATCTAAGCGAGCCGTTCTTTAAGATTTACAACGGTCCGTGTACGGAAGATGCCGTTGTCGAAATGGCCAAGGAAGCCCGGGCCGAGTATTGCGACATGGTGGTGGGCATTGGCGGCGGCAAGATGCTCGATATCGCCAAGGCCGTTGCGTTTTATGCCGAGTTGCCGTTGTGTGTATGTCCCACGGCGGCGTCGATGGACGGTCCGTGCAGCGCGATTTCGGTGCTGTATCACGAGGATGGGTCGTTCGACCGCTACCTGATGCTCGAGAAGAATCCAGACTTGGTCGTGGTCGATACCAACGTGGTCGCGGCGGCCCCGCTGCGTATGACGGTCGCTGGTATGGGCGATGCGCTGGCAACGTATTTCGAGGCGCGTTCGTGCGCCGCGGCGCACGGCGCCAACGAGCACGGTGGCGCGCCGGGACACTTGGCCTTGGTTGCGGCTCGTGCCTGCTATGACACACTCATGGAGTGCGGCGTCGCTGCCAAGCGCGATCTCAAAAAGGGCCGTACATCGCCAGCGGTTGAGCGCCTGATCGAGTGCAATATTCTGCTCTCGGGTGTTGGCTTTGAGAGTGGTGGCTTAGCGCTTGCCCATGCCATAGCCAACGGCCTGACGATTCTGCCCGAGTGCAAGGCCATGCATGGTGAGGCCGTGGCATTTGGCCTGGTGGTGCAGCTGCGCCTGGAGCGTGCGCCCGAGCTTGATCAGGTGCTCGAGTTTTGCCAGCGCGTTGGTCTACCGACGACGCTCGCGGAGCTGGGACTTGGCGAGATTTCCGATACCGACCTGATGAGCGTTGCGGATGCGGTCTTTAGAAACGAGCGCAATATGGCCAACGAGCAGGCCAAGGTGACCAGACAAAAGCTCGTGCAGCTCATGTGCGAGGCATAGCTTGGCACTTGATTGACCTTGTGCAATCGAGGCGGCGATAGGCCATGGGCTATTTGCCGCAAAGATGCTCCGCGTGTAATTTGCCCGAGGCGTGGGCCGATAGCGTATCATTATCTCTTGCTTGTTTGCACTGCTCAGGGAGGGGCCGCGCATGGCGCAGGAACACGATCTGTTTGATGACATTATCGAGATCAGCAAGGGTTTCGACTTTCTTAAAAACCCGCTTGGCGGCGTGACCGATGCACTCGATCCATCGGCGCCGCAGTGGAATCCTGCCGACTACAAGGAGCGCCCGCGCGGCAACACCATTCCGTGCTTGACCTGCAAAAACGAAAAGAGCGGCTGCACCGCGTGCATGGACGTGTGCCCGGTCAACGCTATCGAGGTCGAGGAAGACTCCATCGAGATCCTCGACTCCTGTCGCAAGTGCGGCCTGTGCGCCGCTACTTGCCCGACGGAGGCGATCATCTCTCCGCGCCTTGCACCCAAAAACGTCTACGACGACATTGTCTCGGCGGCTACGAGCCACGAGACCGCCTACGTTACCTGCACGCGTGCCCTTAAGCGCATGCCGCGCGAAAACGAAGTCGTCGTTGCCTGCGTGGGCGATATTACGGCGGAGACCTGGTTCTCGGTACTGGCCGACTATCCCAACGTGAGTGTGTACCTGCCGTTGGGCGTGTGCGATAAATGCCGCAACACCGGCGGTGAGGACATTCTTGGCGAGGCGATTGCGAAGGCCGAAGAGTGGTCTGGCACGGGTATGGGCCTAGAGGTCGACCCCAAGAGCCTCAAGTGCCATAAGCGCCGCGAGTACGAGCGCAAGGAGTACATGGAAAAGATTGCCCGCACCACGGGCCTAACGGTGACCAAGCTCAATCCGGCGACGGCGGCGCTGGCCTCGGTGACGCAAAAGCTCAAGGCTCATCGCCATCAGATTACCCAGCTCGAGCGTACGCTCAACACCATGTGCGGCACCACGACGACCAAGCGTCGCCGTTCGCTCACGCACGGGCGGCAGCTGGTGCTCTCGACGCTGCAGAACCACCCCGAGCTTGCCCAGAATATGCAGGTGAGCACACCGGAATGCGATTTTGACAAGTGCACGTCATGCGGCGAGTGCGTCAACGTGTGCCCCACGTTTGCCTGCGATTTGGTGGGAAGCGGTCGCTTTGCACTGGAGTCCACGTATTGCCTAGGTTGCGGAGCCTGCGTCAAGGTGTGCCCCGAGCATGCGCTCAAGCTGGTCGAGCACGATGCGTCCAATCTGGTCGTTGTCGACCCCGAGGCCGAGGAAAAGGCCGCTCAGAAGGCCAAGGCCCACGAAGAGGCCCAGAAGGTCAAGGCCGAGGCAAAGGCCAAGCTGGACAAGATGCTCGACCAGGTGGAGAAGCTCGCGGACTAGTCAGCGAGCTCTATCTCTGCTTCATTTGCGCCGCCGCGGTGTCCGGATTCGCCCGGATGCTGCGGCGGCGCTATACTTATACGGTTTGAAGTACCTGTACCAAAAGGAGCTGTCGTGTCCCTTTCCATCGGTATCGTGGGCCTGCCCAACGTGGGCAAGTCGACGCTGTTCACCGCGCTTACCAAAAAGACCGGCCTTGCCGCCAACTACCCGTTTGCCACGATCGACCCCAACGTGGGTATCGTCGACGTGCCCGATAGCCGCTTGCAAAAGCTTGCCGACATCGTTAACCCGGGTCGCATTGTGCCGGCGACGGTCGAGTTCGTCGACATCGCAGGTCTGGTGAAGGGCGCTAACGAGGGCGAGGGCCTGGGCAACCAGTTCCTGGCCAACATTCGCGAGACCGACGCCATCTGCGAGGTCGTGCGCTACTTTAAGGACCCCAACGTCATGCGTGAGGTGGGCCGCACGGGCGAGTTCGTCGATCCCGCCGGCGATGCCGACACCATCATGACCGAGCTCATCCTGGCCGACATGGGCACGCTCGAGAAGCAGCTGCCTAAGCTCGAGAAGGAGGCCAAGCGCGACAAGGAGCTCATGCCCAAGTTCGAGGTTGCCAAGCGCCTGCTTGCCTGGCTCAACGAGGGCAAGCGCGCCGCATCCATGGAGATGACCGACGAGGAGCGTGCCGCCGCCAAGGGGCTGTTCCTGCTCACCATGAAGCCCATCCTGTATGTGGCCAACGTGGACGAGGATATGCTCAACGACGATCTGGCGCCCATCGACGGCGTCAAGCCGCTGCCGATCTGCGCCAAGATCGAGGCCGAGCTTTCCGAGCTCGATCCCGAGGACGCCGCCGACTACCTGGAAAGCCTGGGCCTGGAACAGCCCGGTCTGGACGTGCTCGCGCAGGCGGCCTATAAGCTGCTCGGTCTGCAGTCGTTCTTTACGGCCGGCGAGATGGAGGTCAAGGCCTGGACGGTTCGTCAGGGCGCGACCGCTCCGCAGGCCGCCGGTGTTATCCATACCGACTTTGAGCGCGGCTTTATTAAGGCCGAGGTCATTGGCTACGACGACTACATCGAGCTCGGCGGCGAGCAGGGCGCCAAGGCCGCCGGCAAGCTGCGTATTGAGGGCAAGGACTATGTCATGGCCGATGGCGACGTCGTGCACTTCCGCTTTAACGTGTAAGGGCGACGCATATGTTTAAATACGGCAAAAAAGCTGGGTACATGGGTATTGCGCTGCTCGTACTTGCGGTGATCCCGCTGGTGGTTGCAGCGTGTGTTATCCCCAACATTGGCCCCGAGGTGGCAACGAAGTTTAACGCCGCCGGCGAGGTGACGCGCTGGGGCAAGAGCTACGAGCTGTTGGCGCTGCCGGTACTCAATCTGCTGCTGAGCGTGGCGACGTACTTTACGGCGGGACGCCAGGCAAAAAATAATGATGACTCCGCCGCCATGGCGCGCATCGTGTGCGAGCGCTACCTGCGCAACGGTTGCATCACGGGTGTGTTCCTCAACGTGATCAACGTTTACTTTATGTACTCGGCGATTACTGGAACGGGCTTTGGCTTTGGTTTCTAGCTTGTCCTTTTAGGCAACGAGCCTGCACGCATATTCAATGGCTGCTGCGAGGCCGCCGCTCGATCGTGGTTTAAAGACCATGTCGGCGGCGGCCTCGTTTTCGTATCCGGCGCCGCGAAGGGCGAGTGCGATACCGGCTTCCAGGAGAAGGGGCAGACCGCGTTGGCTGGTTGCGATCACGGCAGCCTGATTGAGCGAGCAGCTGTGCGCTTGGCATTGGATGGCAAGTTCACCTTGCGCCGGGCAAGGGACCAGAATGGCGGCGACGCGACTTGATAGCAATGCAAATGCCGTGCGCTCATCGGGCGAAAGGGCTTCTGCTTCAACGACGACGAGCTTGGGCGGTGCGCTGTTTGTGCGAAGCGTGGCTCGGTACATGCGGACCGAAGAACCCGACATAGAAAACTCCTGTGTATTCGGCAAAACGTAAACTATAGTTTACGTTTATGTTAGAGGCTTTAGCCTGTGCGGGGCGCGCAGCGCGCCGCATCAGAAACCACCCGCTATGCGGGTGGGGCCAAACGGCTTTACAAAGCCGCCCCCTCGCCGGACACTTGCGATTGTTCAGGCCGCAAGGAATCCGAGTCGAGAGGGCGGTGGTGGCGTATGGCCCAGAAGGCCTACAGCCTGTCGCACACGAAGTGGATGTGCAAGTACCACGTCGTGTTCACGCCGAAGTATAGGCGCAAAGTCATCTACAACCAAATAAGGTCCGACCTTGGGGAGATCTTCAGGAAGCTCTGCCAGTACAAGGGGATAGAGATCATCGAGGGGCACCTGATGCCTGACCACGTCCACATGCTGCTGGCGATACCGCCGAAGTACAGCGTATCGAGCGTGATGGGCTACCTGAAGGGGAAGAGCTCGCTGATGGTATTCGACAAGCACGCGAACATGAAGTACAAGTTCGGCAACAGGAAGTTCTGGGCCGAGGGCTACTACGTGTCCACGGTCGGCCTGAACGAGGCCACGATCGCGAAGTACATCCGGGAGCAGGAGAAGGCCGACATCGCGCTCGACCGGCTGAGCGTCAAGGAGTACGAGGACCCCTTCGGCAGGGGGCCGGGGCGTAAATAGCGCCGGTTTGACCGGCCCGCCACGGGTCAATCTGCAGTGCGGCCCGAACCCCGTGAGGGCCGGCGCCTTTAGACGCGTGCCGGAAATCCAAGGGTTATACCCTAAGAGCAAACCACCCCTTTTAGGGGTGGTTTTGATT
>RQAP01000012.1 GCA_008671135.1 Collinsella aerofaciens | reverse complement strand
GAGCGGGTCGGGAGCGGCGGCACGGGGCGTCGGCTGCTGGGGCATGGCGGCGGGGTGCTGTTGCTGCGGAGCTGCGAATTGCTGCTTGCCGGCGCGGGGAGCGCTGGCGGCGCGGCTTGCGGCAGAGTTGTTCTGGCCCAGGCCATTCTGGTAGGCACGCTCTTCCTCGTACAGACGACCGAGCGTGGGGGCGTCGACGTTCTCGGCAAAGACCGAGAACTTACCGGCACGCAGCTGCGGGTCGATCATAAAGCGAACGAGGGGCTCGCCGACAAACACATAGCGGCGCTTTTCGGCCTGTGCCTTCACAAACTCGCGGACTTCGCGTGAAAGCTCGGGGTAGAACGGGGCGAGCATGGGATCGTCGTCGGCGGCGATCAGGATGGTATAGAGTGCCGGCGCGGTGTTGACGCCGTTGATCACCAGAGTCTGATCCTCCATGTCGCGAGCGGCCTGCTTGGCAAGCTTCTTAAAGGAGAACGGGGCACGGGTGGCACCGAAGATGCCGGCCACGTGGTCCTCGAAGATGTTCAGGAAGTTCACGAAAGATCACTCTCCGTATAGGTTCTTTGGTATCCGAGCAAATATAGGCATATCCCAACGATTATAGAGGATAGGGTTCCCGCAACCGCCGCCTTGACGACGACCGCGGCCGCAAGGCTGGCAATTTCCATATGGTGTGCAAGACAGAGCGACGCCGCGGTGCCTATTCCGCAGCCGGCGATGGCAGCGATTGCAGCCAGGTTCGAGCCCTGCTCGGCACGCTTGGCATGGGCGTTGAGCAGCAGAGATGTCAGTGCAGCTGTCGCCGCGACAAGCACGACGGCAGCCCAGAAGAGCATGTCTCCCAGCGCCGCGGCAACATTGCCGAGCCCCAGCACGCCTCCGGCGGAAAGCGCAACCGTAGCCAGGCGGCCAAAAAGCGCGCCCATCCCCGTGGCGGCCGCGGCGCTTGCCGGGCCGAGCCAAAAGGCCGCGATGCCGGCGGCGACCCCGGCGGCAAGGAGGGCGTCGCCCGTTAGACAGCCAAGTGCCACCGCGCAGGTGAGCGCGGCGCTCGCGGCGGCCTCGGTGCGGCCCCAGGCGATCCACCAACCGGACATGGCGGCGGCAAAGAGCACCGCGACGGGCAGCATCGACAGGATGCCCTGCGCCTGCATGGTGGCGTTGGCCATAAGTACCAAAAAGCCCACGGCCGAGATAGCCGAGCCAATCTGCGGGGCCAGGCCGGCGGCCGCCCCGATCGCGATGGCTGCGGCAATAAGTCCGGGAAGCGCCGCGACGCCAGCCGTCTGCATGATCAGAAAGCTAAAGGCACCACACGTTAGCGCCGAGATGGCGCGCATCGTGTAATCGCGCGCGTGGCTCCAGCGCGTGCCGGCCCAGCCGAGTGCGGGGTCGACCTCGATGGTGTCGTCCTCATAGGCCGATGGCTCGATGCCGTCTGCCGCGCACTCGTCGTCCGAAAGCTCGCCCACCATCTGTTCTAGGCTGCGACGGCCCTCGCGTACGCTGCCCAAGCCGGCGAGCAGCTGGTCGCAAAATGCCTCGATGCTGCTGGGGCGGTCTTGCGGCATGGGGGAGAGGGCGCTCATGAGCGCAGCCTCGGCTCCTGGGGGAAAGTGCGGGATGAGCTCGCTGGGGTAGGTGGCACCGCCGATGATGCGGCCGAGCGAGTCGCCGGGCGTGGCGGCCATAAAGGGAGCGCTGCCGCACAGGCCCTCGTAGATCACGCAGGCGAGGGCAAAGACATCGGCGCGCTCGTCAACCGTGCCAGTCTCGATGTCGAGCTGCTCGGGTGGCATGTAGCCGATGGTGCCGCCGCGCGAGCCGCCAAAGCCGCCGGCAGACGACAGTCGCGCCATGCCAAAGTCGGTGAGCTTTACGTTGCCCGAGTGGTCGATGAGCACGTTGGCGGGCTTAATATCCAGGTGGAGCACGCCGTTGCTATGGGCGAAGGTGAGCGCCTGGCCCAGCGCGTCGGCAATTGCCGCGGCCTCGTCAAAGGTAAGCGAATGGCCGTCCACGCGATGTAAAAACTCGGCTAGGGACATGCCGTCGACATATTCCATGACGAGGTAGGCATAGACGGTATCGTGCGTAAAGTCGATAACCTGCACGTTATTGGGATGTTGAAGCATGGCGGCAGTGTGCGCCTCGCGCAGGACATCCATGATGTCGCTGGCGGGCATGCCGGCACCGTTGATAAGAGGGATGCGCTTAATGGCCACGCGACGGCGCAGGTGCGTGTCGCGGCAAATCTCGATGGAGCCAAAACCGCCGGTCGCGAGCGTCTCGAGCGGCTGGAACCGCTTGAGCAGCTCGCGAGAGCTGGTGCCCTCCAAGGGAACGTCCGGCGAGAACCGGGCGGTATGTTGCGAGAAAAGCGGCATGGCCAACCCTCGTGCGTTTAAAGTTCGTTTGCGAGCGGCGGGCGCGGAGCCGAGCCGTTCGCGGTGGCATAGATGCTGCTAGTGTAGCACGCTCGGGTGCATGGTGAAGGTAGCGGGGCGAGGTGGCCTGCCTGACTTGGCCTTAGCGCTTCTTCTTGTTCTTCTTCTGCTTGCGCTGTTTGGCCTTTGCATTCTTAGGCTCGCTTTCCTGCTTGGCCTTGGCAGCGGCCTTTTCGGCCTTCATCTTCTTACGTTTGGTCTCGATGCGGAGTTTTTTGTTGATGCGCGCCTTGAGGAAGGAGCCAAACTGCTCGGCATCACCACGCACAAAGGTGTCCTTAGGGATCGTCACGCCCTGGTCGGCGAACATGGCCACAAAGATGCGCTCGCCGTCGAGTACGTGGTCGAGCTTCTCAAACGGGAAGAACTGCGACTTGCCGCTCTTGCCCCAGACCATCAGGCCGTCCTCGTTGGCGGCGACGCGGCGGTAGCGGCCGCCCATGGACTCGTCTGCCTCGACGGCTTCGATAAAGTCGCGCGCGAGCGTATGGTGCAGATTTTTGCTCCACCAGGCCAAAAAGGCGCCGAATACGATTAGGACGACGCCGAACTTGATCCAGTTGCCGCCGGCCACCAGCATGCCGATGCCGATGAGCGCGGCAATTGCCGCGGCGACATACAGCGAGCCGCGACGCCTGGGCGAGGCGACCAGGCGTGCAAAGTCGGTGACGAGGTCGTTTTCGTACTGGTACTCGTTGAGGTACAGAATGCCGTCGTCGGCTGCGGCCTGCTCCTCGAGCGCGACCTCGACCTGGTCGGCTGCTTCGGAGGGAACGAGGTTGCTCTCTGCGTCTGCCATGCTCTTTGGACTCCTATCGCGGCGGGCTCGCCGTACGGGTTATTATGGATGCAGTATGCCGTGCGACCGCATGGCCGCCGCGGCAACAAGACTCAGTATACCCGGGGGAGCACCCATGGAATCGTTGTACCGAAAGTATCGCCCGCTCACCTTCGACTCCGTGGTGGGCCAGCAGCATATCGTCTCGACGCTCGAGCACGCCATCACCGAGGGGCGCCTGTCCCATGCGTACCTGTTCTGCGGACCGCGCGGCACGGGCAAGACCACCATGGCGCGTATTCTTGCCAAGGCGCTGCTCTGTCGCAATGCCGAGGCGGCGCGCGCCGAGGGTGCGAGCGGCTGCATGCCCGACGGCACCTGTGAGGAATGCGAGCTCATCGCCGAGGGCAACCACCCCGATGTCTACGAGCTCGATGCCGCAAGCCGTACCGGCGTAGACAACGTGCGCGAGGAAATCATCAACTCCGTCAACTTTGCCCCGGTGCGTGGCAAGTACAAGATCTATATCATCGACGAGGTCCACATGCTCACGACGGCGGCGTTTAACGCGCTGCTCAAGACGCTCGAGGAGCCGCCGGCGCACGTGATCTTTGTGCTGTGCACCACCGACCCGCAAAAGATTCTGGAGACAATCCTCTCACGCTGCCAGCGCTTCGATTTCCATCGCATCGGCAACGAGGATATCGAGCGCCGCCTGGCATACGTGTGCGAGCAGGAGGGCTTCGATTACGACGACGAGGCGCTGGCTATCGTGGCGCGCCATGCCAAGGGCGGCATGCGCGACGCGCTCTCCACGCTGGAGCAGCTGAGCGTTTTTGGCAACGGCGCCGTGCATGCGGACGATGCCTGTTCGCTTTTGGGCGAAGTTTCGGACCAGATTCTAGGCGAGTTTGCGCGCGCCATTGCTGATCGCGATGTCGCCGAGCTGTATGGGCTCATTCGCGCACAGGTCGAGGAGGGCAATGACCTGCTTGAGCTGACGCGTGACTTGGTGGCGCATGTGCGCGACGTGTATGTTGCCTGCGTTGCCGGTGCCCGTGCCGAGCTGTTTGAGGGCGGCTCCGAGCAGGCCGAGGCGCTTGCTGCCGAGGCCGCTGCCTTTGGCGAGCATCCTGCCGACCGCCTGGCCCGTGTGCTGACAGTGCTCGACGATGCCGCACTGGAGATGAGGGGTGCGAGCGACGTGCGCCTGGTGCTCGAGATCGCCTGCACGCGTCTGGCACGTCCCGAGGCTGATTTAACGATTGAGGCATTGGCCGAGCGCGTGGCACGCCTGGAGGCCATGGTTGCCAACGGCGCCGTGCCGGCGAGCGTGGCTGCTGCTCAAGCGAGTGCGCCTGCTGCATCCGCACCCGCTGTCCAGCAGCCGACGCTGATCTCGGGTGCCCGGGCTGCTGCCCCTGTGGCATCTGCCGCTCCCGCTGCTACGTCCGCGCATCAGGGCGGCATGCCTTGGGACCGCGGCGCTGCTGTTCCGGCTGCCCAGCCTGCACCCAAGTCCGCGGCTCCGGCTCCCGTGCCTGCTGCATCGACCGTGCCGGTGTCCAAGCCCAACAACGCCGCTGAGGTTGCCGCCGCCGGTGCTGCCGAGACCCCCGCGGTCGAGGACGCCGGCGAGCTCCAGCGCAAATGGGCCGAGGTCGTCGAGCGCGTCAAGGCTCGTCAGGCTTCCTACGCAGGCCTGCTGCTCAACGCCCGCGCCACGGCCGACGACGGCTCCAAGCTCACGGTTTCGTTCCCCGCGGGCTCGACCTTTGCTATCAAGATGCTCGGTCGCGCCGACACACAGTCGGTGGTTCTGCCGACAGTCAGTGCGGTCTTCGGTCGTCGTACCGTCGACTATGTCCTGGATGGGGGTGGCACGCCGGCTCCTCAACATGAGGAGCATTCTCCATCTGCACGGGCTGCGGTATCTGCGGACCCGCAACCCGTGTCCTCGGCGGCCCCTGCATCCTCGAGCGCCAGCGCTCCGCAGCAGCAAGCGACGCCGGTGATGGCACCGACCCCGTCGGCGCCTAAGCCCGCCACGCCCAAACCGGCCGCTCCGGCTCCCGCGCCCAAGCCCGCTGCCGCGCCTGCGCCCAAGTCATCCGACCTGGCTAAGGCCCCCTGGCTGCGCTCCGACAACCCTGCCGGCGCTCCCGCTACGGGCAAGCTCCCGACCGAGCCCGCGCCCCGTGCGCCCGAGCGCTCTGCCGCCCCCAAATCTCAGCCTGCCGCGTCGTCTGCGCCGTGGGAATCCGAGCAGGTTCCCTACGACGATGCCATGGTCGGCGGTTTTGCTGCCGATGCCGGCGGGGACGATCTGCCGCCGTTCGACGTGCCGGGTGCGGCGTCCGCGCCCAAGCCCGCTGCAGCTGCCCCCAAAGAGGAGGACGCCCCCGCTGCCCCTTGGGAGTCCAACCCAGGCGCGGGCAGCCCCTTCGGCCATCAGGGCGCAGCCCCGAGCATCCCGCAGACCGAGGACGAGGCCAAAGCCCTCATCCGCAGCGTCTTCGGCCAGGCCACCATCTTCAAGCCGGTGGAGTAGCTGCGCGGGCGGGCATACTGCTCAAGAAGAGAACTCTTTGTCCGGGCGCATCTGTATTTCGGACATGTGTAATGTGGTGCCGCGTATATCGCATTCGAGTAGACAGGTACGTGACGGTCGGCCTAGGATGCTGAGGTCGATACGATACGTTGCATGGCTGTCCGCGTACTCGACTTGCTCGGCGCTGACGGTTGCTCCGATTGTCGAGAAAACGCCTAGTTCGGCATCGACAATCTTGGAGTTCTTTATCTTGACCTTGAACTCTTGGTAGAGGGATGGGCTGTTGTAGTAAACGGTTCGGGTTCCGTCGGTGCACTCATCGGTCGCTTCCCATTTGACGACGGGCTGGCCCGAGCTGGCTATTAGCAGTTCTGCTCCAAAGGATATAGCATGGGTGATGGCAACCAACAATGCCCAGCCGACAAAGAGATAGAGAACAAAATATGCAGCGGGGTGTTTTGAGCGGATGTTTTGGAGCGCGTCGGGGGCATTCATGGGGTACCTCCAAATTGCTATCTATGGCAATCAAATTATACCCCACCGTCATGAGCGCCACCTCGAGTGGTGGCTCGGCATTTAGCCATTTAGTGGTACGCATTAAATGTCGGATTCCGGCTCTACAAGATTTAGCCTTCAATCTTATGCAGATGCGAATTATGCAACTTTGCATAATCATTGGGTGCGGTCTGCACTCAGGACATGTATATCGACTGAGGTAGCGTGACCGCCCCGCTTGCTGGCCTCGCGCCGTGGTACGATTTTTGAGTTTGAAAGTCCCGCCGCGCCCCGGCTGCCCTTGCAGCTCGTTGCGCGGCCGCACGCAAAGGAGCCATCATGGCCGGTATGAACATGCAGCAGATGATGAAGCAGGCTCGCAAGATGCAGGAGCAGCTTGCCGCCGCGCAGGAGAACCTCAAGTCCCAGACCGTCGACGCCTCTGCCGGCGGCGGCATGGTCAAGGTGACCGTTAACGGCGAGATGGAGCTCGTCAACCTCACCATCGACCCCGATGCCCTCGATCCCGAGGACGTCGATATGCTGCAGGACATGATCATGGCTGCTGTTAACGAGGCCGTTCGCGGCGTCAACGAGCTCGCCAACAAGCAGATGGGCGCCATCACCGGCGGCCTCAACATCCCGGGCATGCCGTTCTAAGACACACATATATATGAGCGCGAATCACAGTCTGCAAAAACTGCTCGATGAGCTGGGTCGTCTGCCGGGCATTGGTCCCAAGTCGGCCCAGCGCATAGCCTATTACCTGCTCGAGGCCGATGCCGAGGAGGCCCGCCGCCTGGCCGAGGCCATCCTGGAGGTCAAGCAGGAGGTCCACTTTTGCAGCCGTTGCTTTAACTACGCCACGGCCGACGAGTGTTCCATCTGCCAGGACCCGATGCGCGATACCACTCGCATTTGCGTGGTGGGCGAGCCGCGCGACGTCCAGGCAATCGAGCGCACGGGCAGCTACCATGGCCTGTACCATGTGCTGGGCGGCGTGATCAGCCCCATGGACAAGATCGGCCCCGAGCAGCTGCATATCCGCGAGCTGCTGGCGCGCCTGGGCCACGAGGACATCCACGAGGTCATTATCGCCACCAACCCCAACATTGAGGGCGAGACCACGGCGAGCTACCTTGCTCGCACCATCAAGCCATTGGGCGTTGAGGTATCGCGTCTTGCGAGCGGCCTTCCCGTGGGCGGCGACTTGGAGTATGCCGACGAGCTTACGCTTGGCCGCGCTATCGAGGCCCGCCGCGCGATCTAAGCGGCGTCAGCTCCGCGGCATGTCCCGTCGGCCTGCCGCACGGGGCGCTCATAATTGGGTGCGCGTTCATACATTTGTTGTGCAACAAACCTGCTTTTCATCCGCTTATCGCGTGGATGGGTCCGGTCGCACCTCGTATTTGCCCATTCGTTGCACAACCTTTTGGGTTCGCTGATACACTCAAATGTGGATGTGAAAGAATGCGCCGCTTTTAAGCGGCGTGTTTTTGTTGGAGGAGATCGCATGCGGCCCGGGGGCACTCAGACAAAGCATGGCGCCGCGGTGCGCATGCGACGCCGGCTGGGCCTGGCACCTCGGGCGTGTGTGCTGCTGTCTTGCTCGCTCGTGCTGGTCATAGCCGGTGTTTCGGCTTATGGCATGACGGTGCCGTCCATGGTGCAGGCGCATGCTGCGCGTGAGCTGCATATTGGGCGCAAGGCCAAAAGCGACTTGGGAACGACAGCCGGATATACGTGGGCGAGTGTGGTCTCGCACGTTGTGTTCGGTGGCGACGATGCGGACAGTCCCGAAACATCGGACAACGAGGTTACGCTGGCAAACGGCAAGACCATCGTGCTCACCAACACCAAGATCATCACGAAGCTTTCCAACAACAGTGTGGCATCTGTCATAAATAAGGCCGAGCAGCAGAAGGGGCAGGACGCCCAACAGACAGGCAAGCCCGGCGGTTCGGGTTCGTCTGGCTCCAGCTCCGATTCGTCGGGCGGCGGTTCCGGTTCGGGCTCCGCCTCTGGCGGTGGATCTTCGGGTGATGGCTCGACGGACGGCGGTACCGGCGGGGACGCGGGCTCGGGTGGTCTCTCGGCTGCCGAGGAAGAGAGTATCCACAGCTGGCTCGTGACCAAATACAATATGCTCGATGGCTATGTCGCCCGCGCCAATAGCGTGGTGTCGACCTATAACGCCACGGGCGATACCGGACCGTGCGACACCCTGGCGAATGACATGTTTGTTATCCGTGCCGAGTTCGGTCGACAAAGGTTCTCGACCAAATCTAAGTGGTATCGGCAGTATGCCAATCTGTGGGGCTGCTATACCAACCTGTGCCAATGGGTTGGGCACTACGGCAACGACGACGTCGCGCTCAACAACTTCAACACCAATGTGGCGGCGATCGCCCTATGACGAACGGCCTCGCTTCTACGGTAGCCCAGTCGCTCAACCGTGATCCCATGGTGGGCTTGCGCCTGGCGCGCGTCGACGGGTTTGAGCCGGCCGTCGCCCTGGGCACGGACGAGCTTCCCGCCTACCTGCGCCGTTTTACGATGCTGTTTGCCGATGACGCCACCATGCGCCGCGGCGGTATCGGCCGTGTGACGCGTGCCGTTAACGCGCAGGGCGAGGCCGTGGCGCTCAAGCAGCTCATCTTGCCAACGCGCGACGAATTTGATGACGATGTCGCCCACGAGGCGCTGGTCGCCAAGTTCAAGGCGGCGTTTCGCGAGGAATATGAATGCCATCGTGCCCTTTCGGGCCTTAAGGGCTTTCCCCGCTTATACGGGTGGGGCGAGGTCGACGGCGTGCCCGCGATTGTCATGGAGTGGGTCGAGGGCGAGACGCTCGCCCGCCTGCGCTCGCGCTTTGCCGTAGATGATGCCGGGCGTCTGTCGCCGCTCGTGGCGGCGCGCCTGGGTCGCGACCTGTTCGATCTGCTCTGCCGCATGAGCTTGGTAGGCGAGGGGTTCGTCCATCGTGATATCTCGCCCGCTAATATAATGGTGCGCACGGCGCGCCTGCCGCTCGACCGACAGCTTGCCGAAGGCACCTTCGACCTGTGCTTGATCGACTTTGGCTCGTCGCTGGCGCTCGAGCCCGCCTCTGCGGTGGCCGGCACCGGCGGCAAGGCGTCGTTTACCGAGCGCTATGCCACGTTGCGCCGCGCGACGGTGGCCTACGCCCCGCCCGAGATGCTCACCGACGATATCCCCGACCTGCGCATGCTTCGCATGTCGCCGGCGATCGATGTCTATGCAGCGGCGAGTACGGTCTACGAGCTCATCGCCGGTGTCGCGCCGTACGAAGTGGCGCCGGGTGCGTCGGGTACTTCGGGCTCGCGCAAAAAGACACGAGATATCGCCAGCCCCTATCGCCTCAAGATGGATACGCTGCCCGATTATCCCGTCGGCGCCCACGCGCCCGGCTGCGACTTGACGCAACTGCTGCGACGCGAGCCCGATGTGGCACTTGCCGCGGCCGAACAGGCTCAGCAGCTGGGGCTCGATCCAAATTCCGAGGATCTGCGCGATGCGTTGGCGTTTGTCGACGCTCAGCTGTTCGATGTGTTGATGGCCTGCCTGTCCTGCCATCAGGAAGATCGTCCCGAGCCGGCTGCGGTGGAGGCGGCGCTCTCGGCATTTTGCGACCACTATGCGCAAAATGTCGCCCGCTCGCTTCGCGCCGAGCCGCTCATGCCGTGCCCGATGGAGGCATCGGGGCACACAGCCCGGCGTGCGGCGATGGTTGGTGCGACGGCGGCAAGCGGCGTGCTTTGGACTGTGGTCGTGGTATCGGCGGCGCTGTTGGCGTCGGGCGCCCATGTGACGATTGCCGCGGGGCCTCTTATGTGGTCCGGAAAGTTGCCAGGCATCGTCGCTGTGCTGGCGTTGGCGCTGCCGGGCATGGTGGGCATCGCTGCCGGGGCCTTGGCGCGCGACCGCCGTGCGGGATTCCTGCAGGGCGTGTTGGCCCTTTCCGCCTGCGAGGTGCCGGCTCTGGCCGCACTCGCATGCGCTGTGTTTTCCCAGCATGCCGTGGCGGGTGGCCTGGTGGCCGCCATAATTGCAACCTATGCGCTCACGTGGTTTTTGCTGGCGATGGGGTTTGCCTTTGAGTTTCCCGTCGTGTCAGCACGACGTGCGAAAATTCCCATGGCGACGCCGCTTGCCGGCGGAGCCGCGGCTGCCCGCGCCTTTGGCGGGCCGGCCGAAGTATCCGACACCATCTCTGCGACCAAGGAGGGCTAAGCCATGGCTTCTCAAGCTGAGCTCACCCCGTGCGGGGCAATGTTTGACATCTTTAAGCGCGCAGCGCACCTGAGCCATATCGAACTGTGCGGCTTGGTGCTCTCGAGTCGCCCGCTCGCCGACGGCCGTAGTCCGCAGAGCCGTGCCGCCGATCGCTCCTGGGTTTCGCGCTTTATCGTGCGCGCGCCGGTCGGCACGCTGCAGGAACGTTATTTTGCCGATTACGGCACCTCGGCCGCGCGCATTATGTCGCAGCTGGCCCTGCGCCGTCGCAACCCCATGGACGCCGCGGCCGTGACCAATATGGTGTGCGGCCCCGCTGGCGAGCCCATGGTGCGGGCACTCGAGGAATGCCACCAGGACACGAATCTCTATCGCAATGCGCTCGAGCGCCTGTCGCAGGCGGCTGAACTCATGCCCGCCGAGCGCGCCGAGGCCATCCTGGTGCTGTTTGTCGCCGTGGGTTGCTCGGCAGATGTCCGCTCGTCGGTGACCTATGCCATCGACTACGCTCATGCGACCTGTGGCGGCGCCACGTCGACGCCACGCTCGCTGAGCACATCTTCGGTCGCGGGCGAGCACGAGGTCGCGCCGGCGCATCCGCTGGGACTGCTGCGCGTGCAAAACGGCTACGTGGTGAGCGCCCCGCGCTGGATTCAGCCGAGTGAGGAGGGCGTCGAGATCGGCGCGCTGGCAACGGGGGAGGGCGACATCACCGATGTCGGTGACGACGTCTCGGCCTGCCATGCCCATATCTGGTGCGACGATTCTGGCACATGGTTTGTCGAGGACCTGTCGTCCACGAACGGCACCGTGGTGGTAAACGGGGCCACGAGCGTGTGTATTCAAGTAGAGCCCGGCCGCTCCGCCCGGCTCAGCCCCGGTGACGAGCTCAAACTCGGCGAATCCACCACCTACGCCATCCTCCTCGGCGCCCTCTAGCTCATCCCCCCCCAATGAGTTGCGGTGAAATAGGGACTGATTAAGGCCGTTAACGGCAAAAACACTCCCTATTTCACCGCAACTGCTGTGGGGTTCCAGGGGACTGTGCCCGTCGGTGCCGGGCGCACAATAGTCACCCGAGGTAAACCTTTACCGGCCACCTATATTTGCCGAAATATGGCCTGACGGCGGGGTACAATAAACCCGCATGCGGATTTCCGTTGCGGGCGCTTCCCATCGCCGGGGCGTGCCCGGGAGCATCCGGCATGCGGTCTTTGCGGCGCTCGGTCATGTGCAAGACGGGTAGCTGGGCCTGTGGAGCGCGTGCAGCTCTCCTCGCCTCGGCATGCCTTCTCTCCACGCCATGTACCTGCCGCTGAGTCCGCCTGTCAGATGATCGGAAGCAACAACGAAAATCCCATCACGCCAACATCCCGGCGAGCGCCGGGGCCTGTATACCTATATGAGAGGAGAGGGGTATATGGCGCGTAAGTTTAAGTCTATGGACGGCAACGAGGCGGCCGCATATGTTTCGTATGCGTACACCGAGGTAGCGGGAATTTATCCCATTACGCCGTCCAGCCCGATGGCCGACCATGTCGACCAGTGGGCGGCCCAGGGTCGCAAGAACATCTTCGGCACCCCGGTCAAGGTCGTCGAGATGGAGTCCGAGGCAGGTGCAGCCGGTACCGTTCACGGTTCGCTGGGCGCCGGTGCTCTGACCACCACCTACACGGCTTCTCAGGGTCTGCTCCTGATGATCCCGAACATGTACAAGATCGCAGGAGAGCAGCTCCCGGGCGTTTTCCACGTCTCCGCGCGTTGCGTCGCTTCGCACGCCCTGAACATCTTCGGTGATCACTCCGACGTCATGGCCTGTCGCCAGACCGGTTTCGCCATGCTCGCCGAGGGCAACGTCCAGGAGGTCATGGATCTCTCGCCGGTGGCTCACCTTGCCGCCATCGAGGGCAAGACCCCGTTCCTTAACTTCTTCGACGGCTTCCGCACTAGCCACGAGATCCAGAAGGTCGCCATGTGGGACTACAAGGATCTTGCCGAGATGTGGGACATGGACGCCGTCCAGGCTTTCCGCGACCACGCGCTCAACCCTGAGCACCCGCACACCCGCGGCAGCCACGAGAACGGTGACATCTTCTTCCAGAACCGCGAGGCCTGCAACAAGGTCTACGACGAGCTTCCCGCCGTCGTCGAGGGCTACATGAAGAAGATCAACGAGAAGCTCGGCACCGATTACGGCCTATTCAACTACTACGGCGCTCCCGATGCCGATCGTGTCGTCGTGTGCATGGGCTCCTTCTGCGACGTGCTCGAGGAAGTCATCGACTACCTCAACGCTCACGGCGAGAAGGTCGGCCTGGTCAAGGTCCGCCTGTTCCGTCCGTTCTCCATCAAGCACTTTGTCGACGTTCTTCCCGAGACCGTCAAGAAGATTGCAGTTATGGACCGCACCAAGGAGCCGGGTTCCATCGGCGAGCCGCTCTACCAGGACGTCGTCTCTGCTCTCTACGAGGCCGGCAAGACGGGCATCAAGGTCGTCGGCGGCCGTTACGGCCTGGGCAGCAAGGACACGCCTCCCGCGTCCGCGTTCGCTGTCTTCGAGGAGCTCAAGAAGGACGAGCCCAAGCGCGAGTTCACCATCGGCATCGTCGATGACGTGACCAACCTGAGCCTGCCCGAGGCCGAGGATGCGCCCAACACCGCAGCCCCCGGCACCATCGAGTGCAAGTTCTGGGGTCTGGGTGGCGACGGTACCGTCGGCGCCAACAAGAACTCGATCAAGATCATCGGCGACCACACCGACAAGTACGTCCAGGCCTACTTCCAGTACGACTCCAAGAAGACCGGCGGCGTCACCGTCTCGCACCTGCGCTTTGGTGATTCCCCGATTCGCTCGCCGTACTACGTGACCAAGGCCGACTTTGTCGCCTGCCATAACCCCAGCTACATCGTTAAGGGCTTCAAGATGGTCCGCGACGTCAAGCCGGGCGGCACCTTCCTGGTCAACTGCCAGTGGAGCGACGAGGAGTTCGCCGAGCACATGCCCGCCGTGGCCAAGCGCTACATCGCGAACAACAACGTCAACGTCTACCTGATCGACGCTATCGACCTGGCCGCTAAGGTCGGCATGGGCAAGCGCACCAACACGGTGCTCCAGTCCGCCTTCTTCGCGCTGGCCAAGGTCCTGCCCGCCGAGGACGCCCTGCAGTACATGAAGGACGCGGCTACCAAGTCCTACATGAAGAAGGGCCAGGCTATCGTCGACGCCAACCACAAGGCCATCGATGCCGGCGCTACCGCCTTCCGTAAGTTCGAGGTTCCGGCCGACTGGGCTACCGCCGAGGATGCCGCTCCCGTCGAGCTCTCCGAGGAGACCAAGTCCGCTATCGCCCAGCAGGTCAAGAACCTGCTCGAGCCCATCGATCGCATGGACGGCGACAGCCTGCCTGTTTCCGCCTTCGTCGATTGTGCCGACGGCCAGTTTGAGCTGGGCGCCTCTGCATACGAGAAGCGCGGCGTCGCCGTGGTCGTTCCTCACTGGGACGAGACCAAGTGCATCCAGTGCAACCAGTGCGCCTATGTGTGCCCGCATGCCACCATCCGTCCGTTCGCGATGACCGAGGACGAGGCTGCCGCCGCGCCCGAGGCTACCCGCACGCTCGACGCCATGGGCCCCAAGGCCAAGGGCATGAAGTTCACCATGGCCGTGTCCCCGCTCGACTGCATGGGCTGCACCAACTGCGTCAAGGTCTGCCCCAAGGGCGCCCTCGAGATGGTTCCCACCGAGCAGGAGATGGATCAGCAGCCCGTTTGGGACTATATGGTCGAGAACGTCTCCGAGAAGAAGGAGCTCATCGCGGCCAACGTCAAGGGCAGCCAGTTTAAGCAGCCCTACTTGGAGTTCTCCGGCTCCTGCGCCGGCTGCGCCGAGACCGCCTATGCACGTCTGGTGACCCAGGTTGCCGGCGACCGCATGTTCATCTCCAACGCTACCGGCTGCTCTTCCATTTGGGGCAACCCCGCTGCCACCGCTCCTTACTGCAAGGACAAGGACGGTCACGGCCCGGCGTGGAACAACTCCCTGTTCGAGGACAATGCCGAGCATGGTCTGGGCATGGCCGTTGGCTATGAGGCCGTTCAGCACAAGCTGATCGCCGCTACCCAGGACATCATCGCTGCCGATGGTCCGTCCGACGAGCTCAAGGCCGCCGGCCAGGCTTGGATCGACTCCGTCAACGACGCCGAGGCCTCCAAGACCGCTGCCGCTGCCTACGTTGCCGAGCTCGAGAAGTGCGGCTGCGACGCTTCCAAGGCGATCCTCGCCGACAAGGCTTACCTCACCAAGAAGTCCTTCTGGATTTTCGGCGGCGACGGCTGGGCCTACGACATCGGCTTCGGTGGCCTGGACCACGTCCTGGCTTCCGGCCACAACGTCAACGTCTTCGTCTTCGACACCGAGGTCTACTCCAACACCGGTGGTCAGGCCTCCAAGGCCTCGAACCTGGGCCAGGTCGCTCAGTTCGCCGCTGCCGGTAAGGTGACCAAGAAGAAGTCTCTGGCCGAGATTGCCATGAGCTACGGCTACGTCTACGTGGCGCAGGTCGCCATGGGCGCCAACCCGGCTCAGACCCTCAAGGCCATTCACGAGGCCGAGGCCTACGACGGCCCGTCCCTCATCATCGGCTACAGCCCCTGCGAGATGCACTCCATCAAGAAGGGCGGCATGCAGAACTGCCAGGCCGAGATGAAGAAGGCTGTCGAGTGCGGTTACTGGAACCTCTTCCGCTTCAACCCCGAGGCTGCTGCCGGCAAGAAGTTCTCGCTCGATTCCAAGGAGCCCGCGGGCGGTTATCAGGAGTTCCTGATGAACGAGGCCCGTTACGCTTCGCTGACGCGTTCCTTCCCCGAGCGCGCCGAGGAGCTCTTCAAGGAGAATGAGCAGGCCGCTATGGACCGTTATCAGCACCTGCTGAAGCTCAAGACGGTGTACAACGAGGCCTAGGTCTCCCACCGCAGGATCTGAGGGCTGACCTTCGCGGACGTCCTCGGACATGAAAGAACCCCCGCTGCACACTACGTGCGGCGGGGGTTCTTTCGTCCTGCGGAGTGTCCGCGAAGGTCAGCCCTCAGATCCTGCTACGACTACGTCCTTGGATTGTGTGGCTGAATGAAGGACGTGGTTGGTGGGGCCTTTTGTCCCGGTCGCTGTTTCGCGGCTTTGCCGCGAAACGCGCAGCACCTTAGGAAATGCATTGATGCGTGGACGGGGCTGGATTGAGGATTCAAATGGCTAGAGAGATATGGGCGCGAACGAGAAATCGTTATTGGGGTCATCCTTTTCCATAAACTCATCGAGACAAAACGTCATGTAGATTGGAACGTACAGAACCTTGCCCTCTTTGCTGAGATTCTCGTGGCTCAGTACAACGGCCTCGGGAATTTTGTACTCGCCCACACTCATCAGACGATCGAGGGCCGCATGCGCTCGAACCTTCTTGCCCGATTTGACCTCGATTGGGACAACATGCCCGTGGGCGCCTTCGATCACAAAGTCAACTTCACCGACCTCACGCGTTTGGTAGTACCATGCATCCGCCCCGAGGGCAACAAGTTCCTGCGCGACCACGTTCTCATAGAGACCACCAAGGTTGGGAGTTTTCATATCAAGATAGACAGCGCGTGCAGTGCTGCCGGGGTACCGCGACGCTAGCATGCCCGTATCAGACTCGTATAGTTTGAAGGCTGTCGTTTTCTCCGTCCTCTTGAGAGGACTCCGTGGCTCCGTCACCCTGGCGACCATCAATCCAACACCTGCGTTAACAAGCCACAGGAAATCCTGCTCATATTTTTTAAGGCGAGCTCCCTCGCCCAGAGACGAAACGACAAAGCGATGAGACTCCGCCTCAAGCTGAACGGGAATTTGCTCAAAAATCGACCGAACGTTAAACGCTCGAGTCGATGCATATTTTGAGATATCGCTTTTGTACTGATCGACCAGCTGAGTTTGAAGCTCACGTGTGCTCACGAGCGAATAACCCGAATCAATATAATTCTGAACGACCTCCGGCATGCCGCCGCAAACGATATAAGCTCTATAGTTCTTGAGCATCGCCTCATGAATATAGTTTTCGACAGGATGTTTCTCGACAAGGCAGCTGCGAATGCCTGCAAGCACATTCTCGCTAACGCTGTTTGCCCAACAAAACTCTTCAAAATCCATCGGGCGCATAACAATGTGCTCTACATACCCCACCGGAAAAGAAGAGATTCCCTTAAACTCAGTCCCAAGCATAGACCCCGAGAAGACATAGCTAAAGCGCCCATCCTCGACCAACGCCTTCATGAGCGTAACGATCTGCGGATACTCCTGAATCTCATCGACAAAGACAAGCGTATCGCCCTCAACAAGCGGCGCATCCGCAAGAAGGGCTACGCGGTTGATAAAGTCAACGGAGTTCTTTGCGCCAACAAGTGCATTCCTTGCTTCGACATCGAGTAGTAAATTGACCTCAAAATACGAAGCGTAGTTGCTTTTTCCAAACGCGCGAATTGCATAGCTCTTGCCAATCTGACGCGCACCAGTAACGAGTAATGCCTTATTGGAGTTATTCTTCCAGCTCAAAAGCCTATCAGTGACCTTACGGCGTAGCATCAAACCCCCAAATGACAAAAATTGACAGATAGAATCGCCTAAAATCATACAAAAATTGGCAGATAATATTGTCGTAAATATACAAAAATTGGGAGATAGCAAAGGTTCGAAAAGGGCCTCAAGGCCACTGAAACAGTGCTCTACTTTGCGAAGGGGCTGGGGACGCTGTTGGGTGCGTCTCCAGCCCTCTGATACTTACTTTGGATTCCGATGGTGGGGTGTTGTCGGTGCTGCTTGCTTGGTTACCTTGTCTCGCCGCTCTCTGTGCGTAGGCGGTAGCCGTGGACGAGGTCGCTAATAGCCGGCCAGGGAATCTGGCGGTCGACCCAAAATTGGAGCTGGACCAGATAGCGCTCGGTGGCGCGGGTGAGGGACGCGAACTGTTCGTGAGTCTCTACCTGGGCGTAGAGGTCGCGGCTGTGGGCGAGGATTGCCGTGGTGTCATCCATTTTGCCGGTGACGTCGAAGGCGCCCGAGAACCAGTCGCACAGGCGCGCGGCGCTGTTGTTGATCGTTGCGAGGTCGGCGGTGCCGTCGTTGGCGTTTTCGTTGGCCTGGGCTCGCAGGAGGGAGAGGGCGTCGGTGGCGTTCATACAGTAGCCGACGGTGAAGTTCCAGACGGCGAATTCGCGGCCGGTGTCGAGTTTGCGGCGGCGCATGTAGTCGATATCGCGCGGTTCCTCGAGCATCATTTGGTCGGCGAGGGCCTCAAGTGCAGTGGTGTACTCGGCAAGGTCGAGTGCGAGTAGGGTGTTGATATCCATCATCTTTAGGCCTCCGCTTCGATCTCGACGATTTCGTTTTTAATGTACATGCCCTGGTTGTCCCAGACATTGCGGCAGGCGGCGGCAAAGCGCTCGCGGTCGGCTTCGCAGATGCGGGCGAACATGTTGCAGGTGCCAAAGGGCTCGCACACGTCAAAGAAGATGCAGATTGACGACCATCCGCCATACCAGCTCACTGCGCCCGCCGGCTCGTGAAAGACGGGGTTCTCGATGTGCTCGTAATTGGCGATGGGGCCCGATACGGGATAGGTTACCTCGGCATCGCAGATCTTGGCCGAAAAGATACGTGACTCGACCGGACAGGACGATTCGAAGAGCTTGCATGCCTCGGGAGCCTTGTCCCAGAGCATGTCGGCGAGAAACGTCTCGCCATTCAGCGTGATCTTGAGCATTTTTGTCATAGTAAGGACCTCCTCAATCCGTCGCTCAAGGGGTTCGCTGGCGGATAAGGAGAAGACAGCAGCGGGGTCGCCGAACCCCAACTTCACGACAAATCTCTGTCGCCCCAGCCCGCGCTGTTCTTCGCTAAAGTACCATGCAGCAATTGCGCGCGCAATATCAGTTTTTGATTTTCTGGAAGCGGCAACCGACGAGACGGCTCGCCGGCTGCCGGCCGACGCGCGGCAAAGGCACTCGTCTATTCTTTAAGGTGGATGAAAAACGCCATGTTATTGCAGGGCTGCATACTCGTCCAATAAGTGCATAGAATCTCGTATAGTGCGAGTAAGACTTTGCGCTGACTGTTTTATGTTTAGCAAAGATATAGTTTGCATAATCTGGTCTAATCCCTGCTCTATTAAAATAAAGTTGCACGTAAATGACGTAGATATGCTTGAGCTGGGGTTCTGTACGCTGAGCGGATAAAAACGACCGTTCACCGTTCAACTATTTTCAAAATGAATAAAATGAGCGATAAAGAGAATATAAACCTTAATAAACTCGCGTATTGCACGGGCGCGGGTTATTAATGGGTTGTAGGCCTTTTACAGAAAGGATTCCAGCAATGTCTAAGCCTCTTGGCAAGCCCGATCGTATTGTCGTCGCCCTTGGCGGCAACGCCCTCGGCAACAATCCCGTTGAGCAGATCGAGGCCGTGAGCAACACCGCTCACGCTCTTCTCGGCCTGATCGAGCAGGGCAACGAGATCATCATCACCCACGGCAACGGCCCGCAGGTC
>RQAP01000014.1 GCA_008671135.1 Collinsella aerofaciens | reverse complement strand
TCCAAGGCGTCTCGCGTGTCGACTCGCTTGAGATTCCCGAGGAGGTTCTGCGCGAGGCAATCGCCAACGCCGTAATCCATCGAGAATACGGGGATCGGTTCTGTGGACAATCGATTGCCGTCGACGTCTTTGACGATCGTGTCGAGGTGACGAATCCTGGCGGCCTTTACGGGGGAAAGACTCGCGAGAACTTGTTTGACGGCAGCTCCCGATGCCGTAACGCGACGCTTGTGAAGCTCATGTCGATTGTCCCGCTGCCGGATGGCGCAGGTTCGCCGGCTGAGGGCAATGGCTCGGGCATCCCGATGATGATCGATGCCATGCGCGCGCATGGTCTGGCCGAGCCCCTGTTCTGCCCGGGGTTCGATCGGTTCAAGGTCGTACTTTACCGTTCAAAGATCGAGCCGGTCGATCATGGCGGGGGCTTAATTGTGACGGCACTCAAACACTACGGCGAGCTGGGGACGCGTGAGCTGGCAGAACGCACGGGGCTTACAATTTCCCAGGTTAGGTCGCGCGTCAACGCGCTCATTGCTCAAGGCGAGCTTGAGCCCACGGCGCCGTCGACAAGCCGCAACCGCAAATATCGACTGTCAGAGCGCGTGGAATAAATGCGTTAGTGGACGAGGCGACTCAATAATCGACCCTCGATTGGCGCCCACTAAGGTAAAGCGGTTGTTGCCCAGTCGACGGTGATGCTAAAGACTCAGCTTACGCCGGCATGGCCCCGAACCCGTCCATCAAGAACAGCCTAAGAACCAGCTTGATGACATATCCCGGTTTGACTTCAGCCTTGCCAAAGACGCTGCGTTCGGCGAGCTCGCTGCAGTATGCGTAGATATCGCGGATAAGGTCCGCGCCCGAAAGCGTAAACATGTAGCCTGCGTCCGAAAGCGCATTGGGCGCGGCGGGCAACTTGGCCATGTGGCAGAACGTTTGCAGGTCGGGTGCCATAACATTCTGGTAGTCGAGGTGGCCGCTGGCATCCTGTGCGGCAAGCTCCAATTGGCGCACAAAATCCAGCGCCGCTGCCAGCACAAAGCTCGGTGTGGGAGCATTGACGTCCTCCGTGCTCGCCACGAGTCTGCCTGCTGCCTGCGTGACAAGCCAGGCGACCTCGCGCTGGCAGCGCACGGCCTTGCGTGTAACCGGCTTGATGGACGAAGAAGAAACGCTTCCCTTAGGCGGATTCGAAACAGCCACAAGAACCTCCCATGAACGACCCGGCCCAACAAGCCCGGATGAAACACGTGCTACATCAGTATACAGGGAAGTGGGGTAGCGGGGTACAAGCGCGCCAGCGGCAAACCGAGAGCATCAACGATGTGCCGATCGTGGAATGAGATCTCGTAATAATTGACTCTCGGCCATATTATTGAAGGGCATGACTCGCGTTCGTATGGTTGTAGGTGCTGGCGATGAACGACATTGACCTTGCTGTTCCGTTGATGGATGGACCAAGCTATGACCGCGCCCGCAGTCTCGTGCCTTCCGAATACGTTGAGGCATGGGAGTGGTTTCTGGGTGAGGAACAGCGCGGCGGCGTTTGGACCAGCCTTCCGCACCACACCAAGGAAGATAGCCCTCAGTATCAGTATCGTTTGAGAATTGGCTCGGACTTCTTTCCCGTAACGCGGGATTCAGGGATCTTCTGGCCGGGCCAGGATCGGGTGAATCAAGATCCCAATAAGATCTTTGCGCTTTCGGTCCATAACTCTAAAAAGAGCTTCTACACCGATGTGCCTCCGCTCTATTTGGACGATGGCACATGGGTCATTAAGTACTCGGTTCAAGCGCCGGGTACCGTTGGTTTTCGAGACCAGAATTACAACCGTAAAATGCTCAACTGCATGGAATGTGGCGTCCCAGTCGGAGTCATATTTGCAACCGAGGTGGGCTATAAGGTGCTCGGCCTTGCGTTTGTTGAGCGGTTCGAGCCCGAAAACGGATGGTTTGTTCTGCACGGTCCTGTTCATAAAGGCGGACCGGACCCTCGTTTTGCGCCCGACATGAGTTATCTGAAGCACATACCCGTCGATATTGAGTTTGCCGGACAGGGTGTGACCGACGACGAAAAGGTCCGCTATGCGTTAAGGCGCGAGCGATTGGGGCAGCAATGGTTCCGCAAGCAGCTCGTTGCCGCCTATGATGGCCGTTGCGCGGTGTCGGACTGCGGCGTCAGCGAAGCTCTGGAGGCTGCGCATATCGAGAATTACTCGGGACCCAAATCGCAGGTTGCCAGCAACGGTATTCTGCTTCGGCGCGATCTTCATTCCCTATTTGATGCTCACCTGATTTCGTTTGAGCCTGTTTGCGGCGAATATCGGCTGTGCGGATCGTACCTGCTGGATAAGACCGACTACGCTTCCTTTGCGGGTGCGACGCTAAGGCAGCCGAGTGAGCGTCAGTGGCGACCCGATACGGTGTTTCTTGAGGCCCATCGCATTGAGTTCGATCGCTCGGAAAAGAAGCGTGAAAAGGCGGGGCTTCTGCCGTATTAGCGTATTTGGCTTTGGCATTCTTTGACGATCGTGTTGTTTGATCGGATCGCGTGGCGATGCAATCTCGCGCACGCCCGCCGGTGCATGCTCTTCCTGATTTGTATAGCGAGAGGGGAGCGTGTATGAGCTGGCGAGGCGATATTGCGATGGGGAAGTACGGAAAACTGCCGTGTGCCCTTATAGACAACAATATGTTTCCGAGCGTAGAGGTTGATTGCGCGTCGTTTGTCGTCACCTGCCCTTGCTGCGGCTCGCAAATACCGTGTCTCGACATTCGGTTTATCGATGCGCGCGACAGACTCAGCGACGAAGTGAGAAAACGGACAGGCGTTCATATGCCGGTGTATCCGGAGAAATGCCCTGTTTGTGGCCTCGATATCGTGTACGACGCCGGCGACGAGGGATAGGTGATGCGGAGGAGTTGGCTGTGAGTGTCTTTTGCCTCTACAAATAAATCCCCTCACCGAGTTGCTTGTGGAACTCGGCGTGATGGTCGCGTGCCCAGGTAAAGAGCGCCTGGTCAAAGTCGGTGCGCGTGGCCGGGACGCCAAGACGCCGGCAACTTCGACGCGCACAAACTCCAGTGCCGGCAGCTTGTTGATGGCAGTGAGGGCAAACGGGGACGAGGGCTCTTCGAACAGATAGCGGCTGCCTTGCAACGCGTCACAACTGGTGCACGTGTTGCCGAGCGACGGGGCTTTGGAGGCTCGCGCGCCTACGGGCTTGTAGCCGCAGCGCTTATGAAGGTAGTCGCGGATCTCGCCCGGCACGCAGCCAAGAGCGGGCACGATGGCGAGTGCGTTGGCGTTGGCCGTGTCGATGGCAATGTGCCCGGCTTCGTTGGGCGCGTGCGCGATGGCGATGCTCTCGTCGTTATCGGCTCGATAGGGAATGCCGAAGGCCGCGACCGAGGTCTCTTTGTGACACTTCCAGCACTCGCGCTTGCCCAGTACAAGATATATATACGGCGCTGAGGGGTCGGATCGGTCAACACCGGGCAGCCACTCGGCAAAGGGCTCGGGGTTGACGCCGCTGGGTACATACCAGATCTTCTTGGTCCGGTCCCATTTGGCGCCCAACGCCTTGGCTTCTTCTTTGTGCGAAAAGGGAACATCGAGCTCGGTGCGCATGGCGGCTCCTTGGTGCTGCAGGTGCAAGTGGCTCAAGGATACCGCAGGACGCAGACATCGCGGCGTTTTGCTGAGGAGTTGCGGCTCGGATGGGTTCGAGACGCGTTGGCCTCGGCCTCGGTGGCTATGACGCGGTTTTGATTGACTGCAGAGTCAGCCGGGATAGGCACTTGGGTCGCTGACGCGGTTTTGTGTATGGGCAGGGTGGTTGCTTGGGCGGTTGGAGCTGCCAGCTGATTTGGCGACATAAAACAAAACAGCCCAGAGGACATAGCCTCTGAGCTGCGAACATTTGGTGGGCGTTAGAAGATTTGAACTTCTGACCTCTTCCGTGTCAGGGAAGCGCTCTCCCCCTGAGCTAAACGCCCGATCAAGGGTGCGCAAGCACGCAAGGGATAATATAACGGAGCCTGAACTCGGTGACAAGAACATTTTTAAAAATCGCTTACATTGTGGAATTCGGGGGCTTTGTCGTATCCATTTCAAAAGAGCCTGCTGCCGCGATTTGGCTGTCGCATAATGCAAGGCCATTGCGGTATCGAGCTATGGAAAGACGCCTGCGGAATTGTCCTACCGATAAGCGGACAAGCCTCCAGCTGGTGACTTCGCCGTGGTAAGGTAAGCCGAATTGTTTCCAGGCTGTTTCGGGGGAGTGGAATGAGCAAAGAGTGTGTCGAGCAGGTCGCAGGCGCAGGGGCTTCGGTGCCGATGACCGATATATCGAACATTGATGTGCCCGAGGGCACCGACGAGCTCAGCCGTGACACCCGTCGCGCATGGCGCGAGCGCCTTAACGATGCGTCGTCGCGCAAGATGATCACGGGCGTCTTGGCTACGTTGGTGGGCGGTTCGTTTTGGGGCTTCTCGGGCACCAGCGCGAGCTTTCTGTTCGATACCTACCACGTCGACACCTTGTGGCTTATGAGCGTGCGTCAGATTCTCGCCGGTCTACTCTTTATGGCCGTGGTTGTTACGCGCGACCGCGAGCGCCTGATTAAGCTCTGGACCACACCCGCCGATCGCAAACAGCTGCTGCTCTTTACCGCTTTTGGCCTGCTGTTCAACCAGTTTTGCTATCTTTCGGCCGTGCGCCTGACGAACGCCGGAACCGCGACGGTGCTCCAGTGCCTGCAGCTCGTTATCATCATGGGCTACGCCTGCGTGACCGATCGCCGCATGCCGCGTACTCGCGAAGTCATCGGCATTGGCCTGGCTCTGGGTGGAACCTTTTTAATCGCCACCGGCGGCGACCCCACCAGCCTGAATATCTCGCCGCTTGGCCTGGCAGCAGGTCTTATGTGTGCGGTCAGCGCCGCGTGTATGGCGGTGATTCCCGCCAAGATCCTGCCCGAATACGGCAGCCCCATCGTCACGGGCTCGGCAATGCTCACGGCGGGCGTGGTCTCGTGCGTCTTCGTGCAGCCCTGGGCGCATATGCCGGCGCTCGATGCCGCCGGTATCGAGGCGCTCGCGGTGTTCGTGGTTATCGGCTCGTTTTTTGCTTACATGCTCTATATGCAGGGCGTTAAGGACATCGGCTCGGTGCGTGCGAGCCTCATCGGAACTGTGGAGCCGGTTTCGGCGACCATCACCAGCGCCGTTATGCTGGGCACGGTGTTTTTGCCGACCGACCTTATCGGCTTTGCCATGATCATCGTGATGATGTTCCTTACGGTGTAGTTGACGCCGCCGCCAAGACAGAAAAGGTGTTGTGCCGCATTTTCGCCAATTGATGTCCGTGTCTGGAGTTTAGCTGTCGATGCTCAAAATGCCATAAACTAGTAACGTTATGGACTTTTTCATTGCGACTCAATTGCGAGGATTTCTTTATGGCTGGTAATCACTTTAAGGGCAGCGATAGCGGCCGTCCTGCAGTTCCGCCGCGTCCGAACGGGGCTGGTAAAGCCGGCACGCCGGGCGGCGCTGGACAGGGCGGTTCCGGTAAGCGCGTGTCCCCGGGCGAGACGGCGATGTTTACCGCTCTGTACGAGCAGTCTCAAAAGGCAAAAAAGACCGGCCGTGCAAGAGGGAATGTCTTTGCGGGCGGTGCAACCTCCGCGTCGCAGCCGAGCGGGGCTCCTTCGGTGCCTGCGAACAACGCAGGTGCTGCCAACGCCGCGAATGCTGCCGGCAACGTTAATGCCGGCAAGGCCGCCAACAATACTCCCTTTGCCGGTGGCGCGGGGCTTACGGGTAACCTTGGCACGATTTACACCGGCGCCTCCGAGACTGGCACGTTCGCCCGCCTGGATGATAGCGGTGCCGAGTTTGCGGGCTCGGGTTCCAAGGAAGATTATTACGATTTTGGCTTGAACTACGGTAGCGATGCTTCGTCGAGTTCGACCTCTGACGGTCTGGTCCGTCATCGCCATCGCAAGGGCGAGCGCAAAAAGCATCACACTGGCGCCATTATTGCCGCTGTAGTCGCGGTGCTTCTCGTTGTGCTTGGCGCAAGCGGCTTTATGCTGCTTAACTCGGCAAAGACCGTAAAGAGCGAAGCGAAGGAGGCTGTCGAGATCGTCGGTGGCCTTAAGGATAAGGTCACGTCGGGCGATTTTTCGACGCTGCCTGACGACGCGAAGAAGATCGATGAGCTCTGTAACAGCATGAAGGCGGAGACCTCGAACCCGCTGTGGGCGGCGGCTTCGTTTATCCCGGTGTATGGCAGCGATATCAATGCGGCCCGCACCATGATTGACGCCCTGTCCGATGTCTCGAGCAATGCGCTGGTTCCCATGGCCGACAACCTCTCGCAGGCTACGCCCGGCAAGCTGTTCCAGGACGGCATGATTAACGTGTCCGCGCTGCAGGCGGTCGCCGATTCGCTTTCCAGCAGCTCGAAGGTGTTCAAGAGCGCCAACGAGAAGGTCCAGGGCATTGGCGATACTCATATTTCCCAGGTGACCGAGCTGGTCGATAAAGCCAAGGACGGCTTTGCCACCCTCAACGGTGCGGTTGACGCGGCGGAGAAGGTCGCCCCCGTCCTTCCCCAGATGCTCGGCGCCAACGGCCAGACGCGCAACTACCTTATGTACGCGATGAACAACGTCGAGATTCGTGCCTGCGGCGGCTTTGGCGGTTCGCAGGGTCTGATTTCGGTCACCGACGGCCAGATGTCGATTGGCGAGTTTGTTCCCTGCATTGCGCGCAGCAAAGACGAGGCGGTTGAGAGCGTCGACGAAGAAGATGAGACGCTGTTTGGTGACCACAGCAACCTATACATCTCGGGCAACACCTATTCGCCCGACTGGCCCCGTAATTCGCAGCGTGTCGCCGCGCTGTGGAAGTCTGAATATGGTCAGGACGTCGATGGCGTCATTGGTATCGATCCGGTATTCCTGCAGTATCTGTTGGGCCTCGTGGGTAATGTTTCACTGCCCGACGGTACAGTCGTTGACGGTACTAACGCGGCGAAGGTGCTTATGCATGATGTGTACTGGAACTATCCGGTCGAGGAGTCGGACGGCATCTTTGCATCCGTCGCCAGCGCTGCCTTTGACAAGATCCTTGGCGGTATCGGCGACGTCGATGTTGCGAACCTTGTCAGCGCCGTTGAGCGCGGTGCCGAAGAGGGCCGCCTGATCGCGTGGATGAAAAACGATGACGAGCAGAACGCTATCAAGGAGATGAACATCGACGCCTCACTGCCCGATCCGGATGACCCGAGTGAAGATCCCGTTGCTGGTGTCTACTTTAACAACCTGAGCTTCTCCAAGCTCGACTGGTATCTGAACGCCGATACGCAGATTGGTCAGGGCGTGAAGAACGGCGACGGCGCTTGCTCGTATCGCATCACCGTTACCCTGACGAACATCATGACGCAGGAGGAGGCAGGTAAGCTGCCCGACTACGTAGCGGCCAGTGCGCCTGGGACCTCGCGTGACGATGAGCGCTTGTATGTATCACTGTTTGCGCCGACAGGCGGCAGCATTACCGATCTAACCGTCGAGGGGACTCAGTTTGGACTGTTCGCTGCCACTTGGCACGGAGTTCCCTGCTATTCAGGAACCGTTGACCTGCATGCTGGCGAGACGACGACGATCACGTATACGCTGACCACGTCGGCCGAGGCGGGGGACAAGCCGCTTACGCTGCGTCAGACTCCTACATGCCAGGCGGCTCGCGACAGCGCGTCGGCGTAGGGTTTTTCTGGTAGTGCAGATAATCGAGTACCATTTTGGGGCGGACAGGCAATCTGTCCGCCCCTATTTTGTAAGGAGAGCGCATGAAGTACTTTGGCACCGACGGCTTTCGCGGTGAGGCCAACGTTGGGCTGACGGTAGAGCACGCTTATAAGATCGGCCGCTTTGTGGGCTGGTATTACGGCGCCAACCGCGGGGCTAAGGCGCGCGTCATCGTGGGTAAGGACACACGCCGCTCGAGCTATATGTTTGAGGCGGCGCTGGTGAGCGGCCTGGTCGCGAGCGGTGCGGACGCCTATATGCTGCACGTGATCCCCACGCCGGGCGTGGCGCATCAGACCGTGGAGGGCTGCTTCGATTGCGGCATCATGATCAGTGCGAGCCACAACCCGTTTTGCGATAACGGCATTAAGCTCGTCAACAGCGACGGCTTTAAAATGGACGAGGACGTGCTGGAGCTCATCGAGGACTATATCGATGGCAAGAGCGAGGTGCCGCTGGCAACGGGCAATCACATCGGCGCCACGGTGGACTACATGCAGGGCCGCAACCGCTACATTGCTTCGCTCATCGCCAGCGCGAACTTTTCGCTGCAGGGCGTCAAGATCGGTATTGACTGCGCCAACGGCTCGGCTTCCTCGGTGGCCAAGCCGGTGTTTGACGCGCTCGGCGCCGACGTGCGCGTGATCAATGCCGCGCCCGATGGTTTTAACATCAATGTCGACTGTGGCTCCACGCATATGGAGCGCCTGCAGCGCCACGTGGTGGAGCAGGGGCTGGACGTGGGCTTTGCCTACGACGGCGATGCCGACCGCTGCCTGGCCGTGGATGAGCGCGGTCGCGTGGTAGACGGCGACCAGATCCTGTACGTGTGCGGCGTGTATCTGAACAAGCACGGGCGACTTTCGGGCGGTACCGTGGTGCCGACGATTGCCAGCAACTTTGGCCTGGTCAAGTCGCTGGAGCTTGCCGGTCTGAGCGCCGTGACCAGCGGCGTGGGCGACCGTCACGTGTATGCCAAGATGCGCGAGGGCGGCTACAGCCTGGGCGGCGAGCAGACGGGCCATACGATCTTTGGCGATATCGAGCGCACGGGCGACGGCATTATGACCTCGCTGCGCGTGATGGAAGTGATTCGTGCCGAGCGCGAGACACTCTCGCAGCTCACGGCTCCGTGCAAGCTGCTGCCGCAGGCGCAGGTGGCCGTGCACGTGGCGGACAAGGACGCCGCGCTCGAGAACATGGGTGTGCAGAACGCCATCGCCGAGGCCGAGGCTGCGCTGGCAGGCGAGGGCCGCGTGCTCGTACGCAAGAGCGGAACCGAGTCGGTTATCCGCGTGCTGGCCGAGGCGCCCGACCAAGCATCCGCCGATGCCGCCATGAAGCGCATCGCCAACGCGCTCGAGGCTTTATAGCTACGCGGTTTTACCAAACCGCGTAGCTGCTCGACGCTGCAAACGGCCCCAAGCGGCAATCTGACGTTCAATTTCAAGGGCGCGACCAGAAGGTCAGCGCCCTTTCATTTCACGTCACCTTGCCCGCTTGGGGCCGTTTTCGCTGACGTTGCCAAGACATTAGCGTCAACGAACTAGTCATTGGGTACCTAGTTATTGGGTGAAAAAAGGGGACGCTGCGGATTGGTTCCGCGGCGTCCCCTTTGCGTTGGCGTGTCGGTTATGCCTTACAGCTCGTAGAGCGTGGTGAACTTGTCCTGCAGGTAGCTGCAGTAGTAGCGGGCGTCAAAGTCCATGCCGCAGGCGCCCTTGATGAGCTCCGGCGCGTCCTTGACGCGGCCCCACTGCCAAATGTGCTCACCCAGCCAGACACGGACGGGCGCCAGATCGCCGCTCGCGCAGGCACCGGTAAGGTCGACGCCGTCGCGGCACATGGCCGGCACGAACATGGCGTCGTAGGCGCTGCCCAGCGCATAGGTGGGGAAGTAACCAAACGAGCCGCCGCTCCAGTGCGTATCCTGTAGGCAGCCGTGCGTGTCGTCAGGAACGGGAATGCCCAGGTACTCATCCATAAAGCGATTCCAAAGCGCGGGGATGTCCTTGGCCGTGGCCTCGCCGGCAAACAGCATGCGCTCGATCTGGTAGCGCACCATAATATGCAGCGGGTAGGTGAGCTCGTCGGCCTCGGTGCGGATCAGCGACGGCTGTGCGATGTTCACGGCGCGGTAGAGCGTGTCCTCGTCGACGTTGCCGTAGACCTCGGGTGCGTGGCGGCGCAGCACCTCGAGCAGCGGTCCCATAAAGGCGCGGCTGCGACCCACGGTGTTCTCGAAAAAGCGGCTCTGGCTCTCGTGGATGCCCATGGAGGTGCCGCCCTCAAGACAGGTGCGCGCATAGGCGGGGTTCACGCCCAACTCGTACATGGCGTGTCCTGCCTCGTGGATGATGCTGTAGACGTTGGAGATGCAATCGTCCTCGTAGATGTGTGTCGCGATGCGCGCGTCACCCACGGCAAAGCCCTCGCTAAACGGGTGCTCGGTAAAGGCAAGCGTGGTGTCGTCCAGGTTCAGGCCGACGAGCTTCATCAGGTCGAAGCTCATGGCGCGCTGGGCGGCCTCGGGCACGCGGGCGTGCAAAAAGTCGGCATCGGGCTGCTGGCCGCGCTCGCCGATGGCGTGCACGAGTGGCACGACCGTTGCCTTGACCTCGTCACAAAACGCACCGAAGCTCTTGGCGGAAAGACCGCGCTCGTACTGGTCGAGCCAAACGTCGTATGGGTCGCGCTTGGGGTCCATAAGCTCGGCCTGATGCTTGAGCTGGCCCACAATCTTGTCCACATAGGGCTCAAAGCTCGCCCAGTCGTTGGCCGTCTTGGCCTTGCGCCACACGGCGTCGGCCTCGCAGGTGAGCCTGGTCCAGGCCTCGGCCTCCTCGGTAGGAATAACGCTTGCCTCGCGCTGGTCGCGGCCGAGCACGCGGATCTCGTCGAGCAGCTGCGGGTCGTCTACGTGTCCGCCTGCAACCGTCTCGCGCGCTAACGAGCGTACGAGCTCAACGGACTTCTCGCTGGTCAGTAGCTTGTGATGCTCGCCGGCAAGCGTGCCCATGGCGTCGGCACGGGCGGCAGCACCGTTGGCAGGAGCAATCGTCGCTCCATCGAACTCGGCAATCTTGAGCAGGTACTCGCGAGTCCACAGCTTGCCCTCGAGTTTGCGGAACTTTTTGACGGCCTTGTCGACTTTAGCAGCCTTGACGCCCTTGGCAGCCTTTGCCACGGCGGCCTGGGCCTTCTTATCGAGTTTCTTTCCCATACCGTATCCTTAATCTCGCAGGCCGAGCGCCGCAGGCGGGTGCGCGGCCAATTTGCACAGCTACTTGCCTTGTACCCAGCGCGAACAAAACGGAACGCGGCGATGCGCTCGCGAAATGTGTTATCCTATAGCCCGATGCGTTGACGGAGAGGGTTTTGCCCGCCGAGTCGCCGGCAAGAGAGGGAAGGTCATGGGCTGCAAGCCTTCCTGCGGTGGCAAGGGCCAAGCGTTCACTCCCGAGCAGCGACCTCAACGGGCGCGCGGCCAGCGGCGGCGATGTCCCCAGTAGGGAAGCCGTGAGCCTCGCGACAAGGGGCAAAGAGTGGGCGCGGCGGGCCAGACATCCGCTGGGTCAAACAAGGTGGTACCGCGGAATTCAACCGTCCTTGGGCAATGTACATGCCCGAGGGCGGTTTTTTGTTACCGAACCGGGCCGCACATCCGCAGCTATCGGGTGCTGGCCGCCCCGGCAAGCGAGATGCGCGAGAGACGAAAGGGAAGACATGAGTCTGATTGATGATCTGGTCAAACTCGAGGAAGAGGCCAAGGAGCTCGTCACTAGCGCCGACGACGCCGCCAAGCTCGAGGCTGCGCGCGTTGAGCTGCTCGGTCGCAAGGGCCGTATCACCGGCCTGATGCGCATGATGGGCAAGCTCGCCCCCGAGGATCGTCCCATGATGGGCAAACGCGCCAACGAGATGCGCCAGCTGATCGAGGGCATGCTCGACGAGCGCACCACCGAGATGAAGGCCGCCGCCCTCAAGCACGCACTCGAGCACGAGGCCGTCGACATCACGCTGCCGGGCATCCGTCCGCAGATCGGTCACCAGCACCTGATCAAGCAGATCATCGAGGAGGCCGAGGACATCTTCTGCGGCATCGGCTACACCGTCGAGTCCGGCCCCATGGTCGATACTTCCTACTACAACTTCACCGCGCTCAACGCGCCCATGGATCACCCGAGCCGCTCGGCTCGCGACACGTTCTATGTGGTCGACAACAACCCCGGCAGCGTCGCGCATCCCGAGGCTCACGCTCACGGTGAGTCCGACGTGCTGCTGCGCACCCAGACCTCGGGCGTGCAGATCCACACCATGGAGTCGCAGAAGCCGCCCATCTACATGATCTGCCCGGGCACCGTCTACCGTCCCGACACGGCCGACGCCTGCCACCTGCCGCAGTTCAACCAGATTGAGGGCCTGGTCGTCGACGAGGGCATCACCTTTGGCGATCTTAAGGGCACGCTCGACTACTTTGTTAAGTGCATGTTTGGCGAGGATCGCAAGACGCGTTACCGCCCGCACTTCTTCCCCTTCACCGAGCCCAGCTGCGAGGTGGACGTGAGCTGCCACGTGTGCGGCGGCAAGGGCTGCAACTTCTGCAAGCACAGCGGCTGGATCGAGATCCTGGGCTGCGGTATGGTCGACCCCAACGTCCTGATCAACTGCGGCATCGACCCCGAGAAGTACACCGGCTTCGCCTTTGGTATTGGCGCCGAGCGCGTCGCGGCACTGCGCTACGACCTGCCCGACCTCAGAACTCTCATGACGGGTGATATGCGCTTCTTGAATCAGTTCTAGGCTGCGGCTTGCCCAAGCACGGCACCTCGGCGCTCATTCGTCGCTTGCGTACCAAAGTACGCGGCGCTCCTCTTTCGGGCCGATCTGCCGCACTTGGACAACCCTCGCTTTGTAAGGAATGTTCACAAAGTTGAAGTTTCCACCTGCATCTCTTCGCAGGCTTTCAGTATGAAAGGAGAGCTAGATGCGTGTTTCTTACGACTGGCTCAAGACCATGATCGATATTCCGGAGGATCCCAAGACCCTTTCGGACGAATATATCCGTACCGGTACCGAGGTCGAGGCGATCGACACCGTGGGCGAGTCCTTCGACCACGTGGTGACCGCCAAGGTGCTCACCAAGACCCCGCACCCCGATAGCGACCACATGTATGTGTGCTCGGTCGACGTGGGCGACAAGAACCTCGACGCCGATGGCAACCCCGCTCCGCTGCAGATCGTCTGCGGCGCGCAGAACTTCGAGGCCGGCGACCACATCGTCACGGCCATGATTGGCGCTGTCCTGCCCGGCGACGTCAAGATCAAGAAGAGCAAGCTTCGCGGCGTCGTGTCCATGGGCATGAACTGCTCCGCGCGCGAGCTCGGCCTGGGCGGCGACCACTCCGGCATCATGATCCTGCCCGAGGATACGCCCTGCGGCATGCCGTTTGCCGAGTACGTGGGCTCGAGCGACACCGTGCTCGACTGCGAGATCACGCCCAACCGCCCCGACTGCCTGTCCATGATCGGCATGGCCCGCGAAACCGGTGCCATCTTCGACCGCGATTTCCACGTTGAGCTGCCCGCCATCAAGGTCGAGACCGGCCGCGCGACCGACGACGAGCTTTCGGTCGAGATTGCCGACGAGGGCCTGTGCGACCGCTACGTCGCCCGCATCGTGCGCAACGTGAAGGTCGGTCCCTCGCCCGACTGGATGGTCAAGCGCCTCAACGCCCTGGGCGTGCGCCCGCACAACAACATCGTCGATATCACCAACTACGTGATGATGCTCACCGGCCAGCCGCTGCACGCCTTTGACCTCGACACCTTTGCCGAGCGCGATGGCCACCGTCGCGTGGTGGTTCGCGCCGCCCAGCAGGACGAGAAGTTCACGACTCTCGACGGCGAGGAGCGCGTGCTCGACGCCGGCATGGGCCTCATCACCGACGGCGAGCGTCCCGTGGCGCTGGCCGGTGTCATGGGCGGTATGGATTCCGAGATCGAGGACGATACCGTCGATGTGATGGTCGAGAGCGCCTGCTTCAACGCCGGCCGCACCTCGCACACCAGCCGTGACCTGTCGCTGATCTCCGACGCCTCCATCCGCTTTGAGCGCCAGGTCGACGAGACCGGCTGCGTGGACGTCGCCAATGTGACGTGCGCGCTTATCGAGGAGATCGCCGGCGGCGAGGTCGCCCCCGGCTATGTGGACGTGTTCCCCGCGCCCAAGACCATCGACAGCATCAAGCTGCGCCTGGCCCGCGTGCACGCCATCTGCGGTGCCGACATCGAGCCCGACTTTATCGAGCGCTCGCTCACCCGCCTGGGCTGCACCGTCGAGCGCGACGGCGAGGACTTTATGATCACGCCGCCGAGCTTCCGTCCCGACCTGCCGCGTGAGATCGACCTGATCGAGGAGGTCCTGCGCCTATGGGGCATGGGTCGCGTCACGGCAACCATTCCGGCTGCCAAGAACCACATCGGCGGTCTGACGCGCGAGCAGAAGCTTACCCGCAAGGTCGGCGAGATCCTGCGCGCCTGTGGCCTCAACGAGACCACGACCTTTGGCTTTGCTGCCCCGGGCGACCTGGAGAAGATTGGCATGTCCACCGAGGGCCGCGGCTGCCCCGTGGTTCTCATGAACCCGCTGGTGGCCGAGCAGACCGAGATGCGCCGTTCGCTGCTGCCGGGCCTGCTGCAATCCGTGGCCTATAACGAGGCCCACGGCACGCCCAACGTGCACCTGTACGAGGTCGGCAGCTTGTTCCACGGTCGCGAGAACGCCAGCCTGCCCAAGGAGACCAAGTCCGTAGCGGGCGTGCTCTCGGGCCAGTGGAGCGAGCAGTCTTGGAGCATGAAGTACCGCAAGCTGCGTTTCTTCTTTGGCAAGGGCATCGTTGAGGAGCTGCTTGCCCAGCTGCGCATCGAGAAGGTTCGCTTCCGTCCCGTCGAGGGCGAGAGCTATGCCTTCCTGCAGCCGGGTCGTGCTGCCGAGGTTCTGTCCGGCGGCACTGTGCTGGGCTGGGTCGGCGAGATTCACCCCGAGGCGCGCGAGGCGATGGGCATCGACGAGGTCGTCGTTGCCTTTGAGCTCGACCTGGACAAGCTGATTAAGGGCGCCCGCAATCAGGAGAACTACCGCGAGTTCTCGCAGTACCCGGCTGTTGAGCACGACCTTGCTATCGTGGTCGACAACTCCGTGACCTGCGAGGATCTTGAGCGCCGCATTACCAGCGCCGGCGGCAAGCTGCTCGAGGGCGTGCGCCTGTTCGACGTCTACCGCGATCCCATCCGCATCGGAGCGGGCAAGAAGTCCATGGCCTTTGCGCTTACGTATCGCTCCGACGACCACACGCTCACCAGCGAAGAGGTCGAGAAGGCGCACCAGAAGATCGTCACCAAGGTGTGCAAGGGCGTAAACGGCGAGGTCCGCGGCTAGGGCTTGCGCTGGGTATAGGTCAGCGGTGGCTGCCGCCGAGTCCTACGTGATTGCTATGCTCGGTATAAGGCACTGCTGAGCCTGCATATATGACACGCGCATTACATAACGGCGTGCTGCTTTGTCGGCAGCGCGCCGTTTTGCTATGATAGCCCGCGGCGTGTTACGAATCTGACAATACGTAACACTGACAAGGTGATTCAGGCGGCGTTGCAATTCCGTGCGCCGACAACCGGGAGGCGTACATGCACATTCCAGATAATTATCTGTCCCCGCAGACCGATGCCGTCATGGCAGTGGCGATGGTGCCCGTTTGGGTTCACTGCATCAAGAAGGTGCGCGCCACGCTCGATCGCGAGCACATGGCGTTCCTGGGCATCTGCGCCGCATTCTCCTTCTTGCTCATGATGTTCAACGTGCCGCTGCCCGGCGGTACCACTGGTCACGCCGTTGGTGGCGCGCTCATCGCGCTGCTGCTGGGCCCCGAGGCTGCTGCCATTGCCGTCTCGGTCGCGCTGGCGCTGCAGGCGCTGCTGTTTGGCGACGGCGGCATTCTGTCCTTTGGCGCCAACTGCTTTAACATGGCCTTCGTGCTGCCGTTTGCCGCTGCTATCGTGTTCCGTGCACTCAACAGCCGCTTGCACGACAAGAGCTGGGGCACCTCGGTTTCGGCCATCGTAAGCGGCTGGGTCGGCCTGTGCCTGGCGGCCCTGTGCGCAGCAATCGAGTTTGGTATTCAGCCGATGCTTTTCACGAATGTTTCGGGCGCTCCGCTGTACTGCCCCTTCCCGCTGTCCATTGCCATTCCGGCTATGATGATTCCGCATATGTTGGTTGCCGGCGTGGTCGAGGGCGTGGCGACGGCCGCCATCTACGGTTTCATTAAGAAGACGGCGCCGAGCGTTATCGTCGGGCCCGAGGCCGTCGATGGCCAGCTTGCTGCCGAGGGCACTGCTGCTAAGAAGACCTCGCTGGTCCCCACGCTCATCCTGGTCGCCGTGCTTGTCGTGGCTACGCCGCTCGGCTTGCTTGCTACCGGTGATGCCTGGGGCGAGTGGGACGCTGAGGGCGCCGCGACTGCCGTTCAGGAGGCTGGTGACGACAGTCTGCAGGCTTCGGTCGGCCTCGATACTCCGACCTTTGCCGACGCTCTGCCTACGGGTGATTACCTGCAGGCCTATTCCGAGGAACAGGGTCTTGGCTTTGTCGGTCAGGCTGCCATGTATATCCTGTCCGGCGTGATTGGCGTGGCGGTGCTCACCATCGCATTCCGTCTGATCTCGCTGACGGTCAAGGAAAGCGGAGCCCATGGCGATGGTCGAGCTGCCTAGCTGGCTTGCGGTCGAGCAGCGTTACGAGCCCACGGGCGCTCGTCATCGCGTGATGCAAAAGAACGTCCTGCACCTGGCGAGCCTGCTTGAGCGGGTTCGCCTGGGTGGAGGCGCGCACGAGGGCGGGTCGATGGTCGACCGCGCCCTTTCTTGCGTTTCGGCTCCGGTGCGCCTGGTGGGGATGTTCGTTTGCGTCCTGTGCGTGTGTCTGACGCAGAGCCCGCTGTACCTGATGCTGATGGCGGCTATCGCGCTGGTGCTGGTCGCGGTGCGCCCCGCGCGCGGGTTGCGCGCGACTTTTGTACCGGCGCTTGGCGCCACGGGGCTTGCGGTGGTTCTGGCGCTGCCTGCCCTGTTGCTGAGCGCGTCTGCCATGGGCGCCATGCTCAAGATCGCGCTCAAGACGTTTATTAATGTGTCGCTGGTGCTGGGTGTTTCGTGGACGCTCACCTGGAGCCGCATGTCGGCGGCGCTCAAAATGCTGCACCTGCCCGACGAGGTTATCTTTACGTTTGATATGGCGCTCAAGCATATTGAGGTGCTGGGACGCACGGCGCACGATCTGTGCGAATCGGTCATGCTGCGCAGCGTCGGTTCCGCGCCTGCGGGTTTTTCGCGCACCGATTCGCTGGCGGGTATCATGGGCATGACGTTTATCAAGGCGATGGAATGCAGCCGCGCGATGGACGAGGCCATGCTGTGTCGCGGCTTCGCCGGCGTGTATCCGGCGCCTGCACGGAGCGGCTTTGGCTGGCGCGATGCGGTTTACGCGGCCGTTGTGGCGTTGCTCGCCGTGTTGTGCGCGGTGCTGTAGCGCGGACGGTCGAACCGTTGATGTGAGTAGGGAAGGGCGACGTTTTGGCAAACGATACGAATAACGCGATGGGTGCGAGCGGTGCTGCCGGCGCCGAGGTCACGCCGCTCATCGAGTTTCGCGACGTGGTGTTTTCCTATGCGGGTCATACGGTGGTCGATGGCGTTTCATTGCAGGTGAACCGTGGAGAGCTCGTTGCTCTGCTTGGTCCTAATGGCTGCGGCAAGACGACGATTATGCGTCTTATCAACGGCCTTGAGCTTGCGGACGCGGGTGCGTACCTGTTCGACGGGCATGCGGTCGATGCGGCGTTTCTAAAGGATTCTGCGGCCGCTCAGCGTTTTCATCAGCGCGTGGGCTTTGTGTTCCAGAATGCCGACGCCCAGCTGTTCTGCGCTACGGTGGGCGAGGAAGTTGCTTTTGGTCCCGCGCAGATGGGGTTGCCGGCAGACGAGCTCGAGCGCCGCGTCCGCGATGCCATGGAACTATTCCAGGTTGCCGACCTTGCCGACGTCTCTCCCTATCAGCTCTCGGGCGGGCAAAAGAAGCGCGTTGCGCTGGCTGCGGTGGTGTCGATGAACCCGGATATCCTGGTGCTCGACGAGCCTACCAATGGGCTCGACGAGGATTCATGCGACATCGTGGTCAACTTCTTGCTGGCCTACGTCGCGGCGGGTAAGACGGTCTTGATGAGCACACATCACCAGGATTTGGTGCGACGCCTGAGTGCCCGTGCAATCTATATCGATCGATATCACCATGTGGTCGAGGCGCCGGTGTCGTCGTATGGAACCGAGAGCGGCGCTGCGGAATAGTTGCTGCGTAGAGCGTGCGTAGCCGCCTGCGCGGCTTTGCCGTGATGGTATAGTTATCCAGGTTTTTATGGGGGTGGCTATGCCAAGCTGGAACATTCATATCGCTCAGACGGAGCGTTTGCTGGAGCGCACCGGTGCGCTTGCCAATAGCGTGCGCGACCGCAATGCCTTTTTGTTTGGCTGCGTGGTTCCGGATATCTTCGTGGGCTATATGGTCCCTGGCATCGCCGATCCCATCCCATACCGCATTACGCACTTTGCAAAGCCCGAACCTATCCCTAAGCCGCGCGAGCACGAGTTCTGGGATACCTATGTGGCGCCGCTGCTCAAAGGGGCGCCTGTTGGTACGCCGGCTGCCGCGACCTCGATTGTCGAGGAGCGCGAGCGACTCAATCGGGTACATTATCCCCAACGCTACAAGGATGCCGAGCCGGTTGCCGGTCCCGGTGCTAGCGAGCTTTCGCTCGCGCCCGATGACGTGGCGCAGTCGTTGCTCGATTTGACACTGGGTGTCTGGTCGCATCTGGTGGCCGATACCGTATGGAATACGCGCGTGAATCAGTACCTGGAGGCGCACGGCGGCAAGCCGTGCGAGGAGTTCCGCATTAAAAAGCAAGGCGACTTTGACTGGTTTGGCAAGACGCTCGGCATTGTTTCCATCCCGCGTGCGACCGATCGCCTGTATACCGCTGCGGCACGTTTTGGGCAGTATCCCATCCATAAAGAATATGTGCTCAAGACCATCGGCGTTATGCACGAGATCGTGCGCGAAAACCCCGGTGAGCCCGATCATCCGCCGTATCGCCTGCTAACCGAGGAGTTTTTCGATGCGACGTTTACCGAGGTCATCGAGCTGACCGAGGCGGGTTTTGCCGCCCGTGTCGAATCGCCCGATGTGCCTGCGCTGCCCCTGATTGCTAGCTGCTAGCTGGCCGGCCCGGCAGTGAATAGCTCAACCCAATCGACAAGTAGCTCTTGCCGTAAGGTATCTTCGGCAATGCGTTCCTGTTTGGTCTTTGGGATGTGGGGAAGCCCGGCCTTTTTATGGATGAGCTCGGCTATGTGGTCGAAGCTCTTCTTCTCCTTGATCTGGTCATAGGTAATTTGGATGACGTCGTAGCCCATGCTTGTGAGTGCGGTGGCGCGCTCGGCATCGGAGAGGCTCGCGGCATCGCTGTCGTGGGCAGAGCGGCCTTGGCATTCCAGAATGACGCCCATGCTGTCGGTGGCGCTTTCGATGAGGATATCGGCGTAGCAGCAGGTTTTGTCATACAGCGAACGTGCGGCTTCACTGAGCGGGATGCGCGCGTTGTTGGCGATCTCGATGCCCTGGCCGCCCTCGTCGCGGGGGAGCGAGATAAGCATGGAGGTCTGTACTTCGAAGGGCGAGGCGGCCTGCCCCGTCATGTGCTCGGCCGCCCAGCGCAGTTGTTTGACGCCGCGCAGGCCTGCGGCTTGCTTGGCGAACGCGGCGATATCCGTTGCGGTAAGAAGCGGCGTGCGCTTCCACAAGTTGGTGTCATTGCCCTTGGTGTCGTTAACTCGCTCCCAGCCGCAGTTGGGTGGAATGAACTTAAGCGAAATAGCTTCATCGAGTTGTTGTTGCGTTCGCTCGCAGGGCTTAAACACTGCAAAGGAGCCGCACATCTCGTAGCACGCCATGAGTAACTGGTTGCGTGAGACCTGCGTGGCAAGGCTGAGCAGCGTGAACTCCGGTGAAGTGACATCAAATCCATGTTCAGTCTGTCTAAACGACCCGGGAGGCGGCTCTTGGGTTAGCAGACGGCTATGAAATAGCTTTCCGTTCGCGCGCTGTTTCCTTTCACTCACGGATCTCCAAACTGGTGTGCCGAGCAAGTCTTTAAATACCGGTTGTTTTGAGTAATGCACCAAGCGATGGTCATGGTCGGGCGGCAGGTTTGCCGGATAGAGTCCCAGTATTTGGGGCGGGATGCGATAGTACTGAAAAGCCGTGGGTCCGCAGGCAAGAAATGACATAGCGATCCGATCGTTTGAGCGTTGTTTGGGCTAGAAAAGCTATCCGTTTCAGAAGTGCGGTGAAAAAGGCAAATAGGTCAGGCACAAGCGGTATTTAAGCCAACTTTATCAGGGGTTTTGTTGAAATAAAAGGACTTATGCTCGGGGGTAAGTAATTTTTCTCCGCACTTCCGAAAACGCGGTTGATTTGGTTCTTGCTAAAACGATTTAGCAGCGTCGGTTAAGGTGTGGGTTTGCCACCGGGCGAACACTTTTAGTGCTTGGGGCTTTATTTTTTGGGCCTCGGAGGGCGGATTTTGCGCTTTTGGTAATGAAATGGGTGCGTGTTTTGCCGTGCGCCGGCATTGGTACAGAAAAAGGGCCCGGAAGGCAATGCCTTCCGGGCCCTTTGCAATGCAAGTGTGCTTGCAAGTACGATTTAGCGTACCTGAGCGACGTAAGCGACGTTGGTCGAGGAGACCTTGTCCTCGAGCTGGACGCTCATGCGGGGATCGCCGGCGGTAGCGACGGTCAGATCGCCAGCTTCGACGTAGCCGAGCTCCTTAGCGGTCTCGATCGCCTTGACGATCGTGCCGTTGACGGTGCCCTGGGTAATCTCGGCCTGGTGCGGGATAACGCCCCAGTACATAATCATCTGCTGGACGGCCCACTCGTGGCGGGAGAACGCGCAAATCGGCATGTTGGGACGGAAGTGCGAGATCAGGCGAGCGGTACGACCGGTGGTCGTCGGCACGGTGATGCACTTGGCGCCAACGGTGGCAGCCATGTTCACAGCGGACATACCCACAACGTTGTTGACAACGCGGGTGCCATGAGCGTCGGCCGGAACCTCGAGCGGAGCGTGGGCCGGGAGGTATTTCTCGGTCTCGAGAGCGATGCTGGCCTGCATCTTGACGGCCTCGACCGGGTACTTACCGGCAGCGGACTCGCCAGAGAGCATAACGGCGTCGGTGCCGTCGTAGATGGCGTTAGCAACGTCGGCAACCTCGGCGCGCGTCGGGCGCGGGTTCTGCTGCATGGAGTCGAGCATCTGCGTAGCGGTGATAACGGGCTTGTAGGCCGCGTTGCACTTGGCGATGATCTCCTTCTGGATGTGCGGAACGAGCTCGGGCTTGATCTCGATGCCCAGGTCGCCACGGGCGACCATGATGCCGTCGGAAGCCTCGAGGATCTCGTCGAAGTTCTCGACGCCCAGGGCGCATTCGATCTTCGGGAAGATCGTCACGTGCTCGCCACCGTTCTCGCGGCAAAGCTCGCGGATGCCGCGGACGGACTCACCGTCACGGATGAAGGAAGCGGCGATGTAGTCGATGTTCTCGGTCAGGCCAAAGAGGATGTCCTGACGATCGCGCTCGGTGATGGCGGGCAGCGAGATGTTGACGTTGGGCATGTTGACGCCCTTGCGCTCGCCGATCAGGCCGTCGTTCTTGACGACGCAGGTCATGTCCTGGCCGTCGACGGACTCGACCTCGAGGGCAACCAGGCCGTCGTCGATCAGGATAAGGGAGCCCTTCTCGACCTCGGAGGGCAGAGCCAGGTAGTCGAGGGAGATGTGCTCAGAGGTGCCGTGGAAATCCTCGGACGTGGGCTGAGCGGTGACGACAATCTTGTCGCCGGTCTTGACGGCGACCTTCTTGCCGTCGACCAGAAGGCCGGTGCGGACCTCGGGGCCCTTGGTGTCGAGCAGGATGCCGACGGGCAGACCGAGCTCCTTGGAAATACGACGGACGCGCTCGATGCGACCGTGGTGCTCGTCGTAGGATCCGTGCGAGAAGTTAAAACGGGCGACGTTCATGCCCGCCTTGATCATCTCACGGATGGTCTCGTCGCTATCGCAGGCGGGACCCATGGTGCATACAATCTTGGTGCGCTTGTACATTCAGACCTCCATCTGACATCGTCTTGCGCTGATAGATAAACCATAAGAAATAAAACTGAGATGATTATAACGAAATGCCGACCGAATACCCCCAAAAATCGACCGTATGCCGAATTAGAAGTTCATTTTTTGCGGTAAAAACGGTATATGAAAAATCTTTACCAACCGTTCTGACCGCTGCTATCTGGGCGATATTTCAGTTTGACGATGCGCCGAAGAAAAAACGTTTTATCAATGTTGAGCATCACACGGTCTGCATCGTTGCACTCGAGCCGTGTTTCCAATTGGAATGTTTTGGCTAGACGCGCCGCTTTGGGGTACCATAGCTCCATTATCAACTGCCGCTCAGCACGGCAGCCTTGATGAGCCCTTGCCCTTCTCCTGGGAATTATGATCGGGCATCAATCTGCTGAGTGGCCCGAATCCCAGGAGGGGACTCTATATGCAAAAGGAATACCTGTCCGCCGCGGCGGAGGTACTCAGCGACCAAGGTGTCGATGAGTACCTCGGCCTGAGCAACGACGAGGCGTCGTCGCGCCTCGCCAAGACAGGCCCTAACAAGCTCGAGGAAGCCGAGAAGACACCGTTGTGGAAGCGCTTCTTTGAGCAGATGGCCGACCCCATGGTCATCATGCTGATCGTTGCCGCCGTCATCAGCGCGCTCACGGGCATGGTTAAGGGCGAGGCGGACTTTGCCGATGTCGCCATCATCATGTTCGTCGTTATCGTCAACTCGGTGCTGGGCGTGGTTCAGGAGGCCAAGAGCGAGGAAGCTCTCGAGGCCCTGCAGGAGATGAGCGCCGCGCAGTCCAAGGTTCTGCGCGACGGCAAGCTCGTGCACCTGCCGAGCGCCGAGCTCGTGCCCGGCGATGTGATCATGCTCGAGGCAGGCGACTCCGTCCCGGCCGACTGCCGCGTGCTCGAGAGCGCCACGATGAAGATCGAGGAGGCCGCCCTTACCGGCGAGTCCGTACCCGTCGAGAAGCATGCCAACGTGATCGAGCTCGCCGCCGGCACCGACGACGTGCCGCTCGGCGACCGCAAGAACATGTGCTACATGGGTTCCACCGTGGTATACGGCCGTGGCCGCGCCGTCGTGGTCGGCACCGGCATGAACACCGAGATGGGTAAGATCGCCGGCGCCCTGGCCGAGGCCAAGGAAGAGCTCACGCCGCTGCAGGTGAAGCTTGCCGAGCTCAGCCGCATCCTCACCATCATGGTTATCGTCATCTGCGTCGTCATCTTTGGCGTCGACATCATCCGCCACGGCGTGGGCAACGTCCTCACCGACCCGACCGCCCTGCTCGATACCTTTATGGTTGCCGTCTCGCTCGCCGTCGCTGCCATCCCCGAGGGCCTGGTCGCCGTCGTGACCATCGTGCTGTCGCTTGGCGTGACCAAGATGGCCAAGCGCCAGGCAATCATCCGCAAGCTTTCCGCCGTCGAGACCCTTGGCTGCACACAGACCATCTGCTCCGACAAGACCGGTACCCTCACCCAGAACAAGATGACCGTCGTCAAGCACGAGCTCGCTGCGCCTAAGGAGAAGTTCCTGGCCGGCATGGCGCTGTGCTCCGACGCCCAGTGGGACGAGGAACTGGGCGAGGCTGTGGGTGAGCCGACCGAGTGTGCGCTCGTCAACGATGCCGGCAAGGCGGGGCTCACTGGCCTGACTGCCGAGCATCCGCGCGTGGGCGAGGCCCCGTTTGACTCGGGCCGCAAGATGATGTCCGTGGTCGTCGAGACCCTGGACGGCGAGTACGAGCAGTACACCAAGGGCGCGCCCGACGTGGTGATCGGCCTGTGTACCCATATCTACGAGGGAGACAAGGTTGTCCCCCTGACCGAGGAGCGTCGCGCCGAGCTCGTGGCCGCCAACAAGGCCATGGCCGACGAGGCCCTGCGCGTGCTGGCGCTGGCGAGCCGCACCTACACCGAGGTCCCGGCCGACTGCAGCCCCGCCGCGCTCGAGCATGACCTGGTCTTCTGCGGCCTGTCCGGCATGATTGACCCGGTCCGCCCCGAGGTCGCCGACGCCATCCGCGAGGCGCACGACGCCGGTATCCGCACCGTCATGATTACGGGCGACCACATCGACACCGCCGTGGCCATCGCCAAGCAGCTGGGCATCGTCACCGATCGCAGCCATGCCATCACCGGTGCCGACCTCGATCGCATGAGCGACGAGGAGCTCGACGCGCACATCGAGGACTACGGCGTGTACGCCCGCGTCCAGCCCGAGCACAAGACCCGCATCGTCGAGGCTTGGAAGTCGCGCGACCAGATCGTGGCCATGACGGGCGACGGCGTCAACGACGCCCCGTCCATCAAGCGCGCCGACATCGGCGTTGGCATGGGCATCACCGGTACCGATGTCACCAAGAACGTCGCCGACATGGTGCTTGCCGACGACAATTTCGCCACCATCATCGGTGCCTGCGAAGAGGGCCGTCGCATCTACGACAACATCCGCAAGGTCATCCAGTTCCTGCTTTCGGCCAACCTTGCCGAGGTCTTCTCGGTGTTTATCGCCACGCTCATCGGCTTTACCATCTTCCAGCCGGTGCAGCTGCTGTGGGTGAACCTGGTCACCGACTGTTTCCCCGCGCTCGCGCTGGGCATGGAGGATGCCGAGGGCGACATCATGAAGCGCAAGCCGCGCAACGCCAAGGACGGCGTCTTTGCCGGACATATGGGTCTGGACTGCGTGGTCCAGGGCCTGATCATCACCGTGCTGGTGCTGGCGAGCTTCTTTGTGGGCGTGTACTTTGACATGGGCTACATCCACATCGCCGATATGATCGCCGGCAATGCCGACGAGGAAGGCGTGATGATGGCGTTCATCACGCTCAACATGGTCGAGATTTTCCACTGCTTCAATATGCGCAGCCGTCGTGCGTCGCTGTTCACCATGAAGAAGCAGAACAAGTGGCTGTGGGCTTCCGCCGCGCTGGCACTGGTGCTGACGGTGATCGTGACCGTGCAGCCGACGCTTGCCGAGATGTTCTTCGGCCCTGTGACGCTTGAGCTCAAGGGCGTTCTTGCCGCTTTGGGCCTGGCCTTCCTGATTATCCCGCTGATGGAGATCTACAAGGCGATCATGCGCGCTGTGGAGAAAGAGTAGCGTACTCGTCCGGGCCCGCCCCACGCCCTTTCTCCCTCACTGGTCCTCGCGCTTCGCGCTGCGGGATCGTTCGGGAGAAAGGGCTTCCGGGGCGGGCCCTGCGGTATCCTTGCTGGCTTTTCTTCCGTGCGGATGAAAAGGGCTGAGGGAAAGTTTGTGAGCTGGTCGGGCTTTGCCCGGCCAGCTCTTTTTGATTTAAAATACCTGCTCAGTTGTGATTTATGGTGCTGGGAGGCGCTTGTGGGCAAGGCTAAGGCTAAAGCGAAGAAAAAGACGACGGGGGCGCGGGCTAAGCGCGATCGTCGTCGGAAGCTTGCGACCGAGGCCCCCGCGTCTGCCGAGGAGTTGTTGGCGAGCGTACCGGGGCTTGACGCGCTGCAGGACGTTCCGGCGTTTGATGACCTGCCGGTCGATGGGGCTCAGCAGGCGGCATTTGACGACTTTTGCGCACATGCTGAGGAGCCCGAGCAGATGCGGCTGGGTGCCGTGGTGCGCTTGGATCGCGGGTTTCCGCTGGTGGCGACTGCCGACGATACCTTCCGCGCCGAGCATGCGGTGGGGTTTGCCAAGTCGCGCGGCGAGGACGAGGTCCTGCTGCCTGCCGTGGGCGACCGTGTGGCGGTGCGCCGCGCTCCCGGGCACGATATGGGCGTGATTGAGTGCGTGCTGCCGCGCCGTACGAGCTTTGAGCGTTGGCGCGGCCGTGCCCGTGGAGAGCGCCAGGTGCTCTGCTCCAACGTGGATAGCGTGCTAATCGTGCAGGCGCTCGGTGCCGGTGAGGTGCTGCTCGACCGCGTGGCGCGCTCGCTGGTGTTGGCGCTTGACTGCGATGCCGAGCCGGTGGTGGTGCTTACCAAAGCTGACCGCTGCGATGCCGAGGAGCTCGAGCGCGATCTGGACCGCGTGCGCCGCCTGGTGGGTCCGGACGTGCGCGTGATCGTGACGTCTTCTGCCGAGGGCCGCGGCCTGGACGAGGTCCGTGCCTGCGTGCCTGCCGGGAGCTGCGCCATGATCCTGGGTGAGTCGGGTGCCGGCAAGTCGACGCTGCTCAATGCACTGCTGGGCCACGATACGTTGGCGACCGGCGGTGTGCGCGAACGCGACGACCAGGGCCGTCACACTACCGTCGCGCGCGTGATGGTGGCGCTGCCGGGCGACGCCGGCGTGATCGCCGATGCCCCGGGCCTGCGCAGTCTACCGCTCGTGGGTCACGAGCGGGGTCTGGCGCGCGCCTTCCCCGAGATTGTCGAGGCATCGCGCGCGTGCCGGTTTGGCGATTGCACACATACCCATGAGCCGGGCTGCGCCGTTCGCGAGGCCGAGGACGCCGGGCAGATCGACAGCCTGCGGCTGGAAACGTTCCAAAACCTGGCGTCATCCATGCGCGTGAGCGCTCAAATACTCGATCCCGATGTTCATCTGTAATTGATTTTTCCTATGACAGCCGTCTCCCAACTGTTCGGGAGACGGCTTTTTTGCTGCGGAAAAGCCTCGAAACATGCAGTTTGCTGACGTGCTGACCAAAACCTTGCCATGAGCTTGACGGGCTGGTCAGCTTTTGGTCGGCGATTGGTTTGACATCGAAAACCAAGATCGCGATTGCGCCGCTTTGCACTCTGACCGCCCAGACAATGGTGGTACGGGCATTCGCCCGGCACTGCCATGAGAGGAGCGGCCGTGAACAAGAGCAAGCGCATCGCCATCAGTCTGGTCGCGGGCGTGCTCGCTGCTCTGCTCTGCATGGTTTACGGCTCGTCGATCCGCTCGCAAGCCGAACAGGTCCAGGCTGAGACCTTGGCCAAGTACGGTGGCGATCGCGTCGAGGTATGCGTCGCGGCGCGCGATATCGATGTGGGCGAGACCCTCGATGAGACCAATGTCATAACCCAGGAATGGCTGACGAGCCTGCTGCCGCGTGACGCGGCGACCGAGCTGCGCCAGGTGCGCGGCGACGTGACGACTTCGCGTATTCCCAAAAACGCCGTGATCTGCAATGTCTACACCAAGGCCGAGAGCCACAAGCTCGAGGTGCCTAAGGGCAAGGTCGCCGTTTCGGTGGCGGTCGATGCCGAGCACTCGGTCGGCGGTGCCACGGGCGTGGGCAGCTATGTGGACGTGTACGTGCAAAAAGATGGCGTAACCGATCGACTGTGCGGCGCGCACGTGATCGATACCAGTGAGAATTCCGGTGCCACGCGCGAGGGCAAGATCGAATGGGTGACGCTGGCGGCTGACCCCGAAGACGTCAAGGAACTGCTGGGAGCCTCGGGCAAGGGAACGGTCAGCTTGACGATTCCCGCCACGGCGCGCGGCAAAAAGAGCGGAGGCGACGAGTGATGAAGGCGATCTGGCTTGCGTGCTGCGCGTGCGGCGATTACGGGCTGTTGCAGCAGGAAGTCGAGGGCCGTGATGCGGGTGCACAGGTGCTTCGCGTGGGTGACCTGGACGGGCTGGTTTCCATGGCGCGGGCGTTTCCGTCGCGCCGCGGGGCTGCCATCATCGCGGCGTCTCTGTTTGATATCGAAGATGTGCGCAAGACTGTTGCGCGCCTGACGGCCGAAGGCCGCGTGAGTCGCGTGGTCGTGTTGATAGAAGCGCTCGATCCGTCGGATATCGAGGGACTGTTTCGCGCGGGGGCGACCGAGGTCATCGCTGCGCACAGTATATGCGGCAACGGGCGCGCGGGCGAGGGAGCGGTTGATTCCGATCGGCGCATGACGATTGAGCCCGATGCTTTTGTTGATAGGGAACCCGGGGCGCCTCGCGCTACAAGAGGCCCGCGTGTTGATGATTATGGAAAAGCGGAAGCCGAGCATGGTCGGCGCCCCCGGAACCCCCTTGTATACGATGACGCTGGAGGGCCGGCACAGCATGCTGGCGACTCCCCGGCTGTAGATATGGGATACGTGCACGGCGTGAATCTGGCGGATGAACTCGACGAAGTTGAGGGCTTTGCCGGGTGCGGCGAGTTGTCGCTGATGCAGCATGAGCAGATTGCACAGAACGAGCCTGCCTTGCAGACCGAACAAGCTGCCATGCCGGCTTGGACGCAGCGTGTGGTTGCGGCGGGGGAGACGGGGACGCTGTCGCCGACGCCCGCCCCGCCGCCTCCGATGCCGCCGGCAGACGCTGCCGCTCCGCAGCATCGAGCTCCGGTCATCTGCGCCATTTCGGGTTCGGGCGGTTGCGGCAAGTCGACGATCGTTGCCACCATGGCACACACATCGTCGCTGTTGGGCTTGCGTGCCGCCGTGCTCGACCTGGACCTGATGTTTGGAAACCTTTACGACTTGTTAGGCGTCGATGCTCCGCGCGATATGGCGGCACTTATCGAGCCGTCGGTGGCGGGCGCGCTTGCCGAGCCGGATATCGTGGCCGCATCGATGCGCGTGGCGCCGGGCGTTACGCTCTGGGGTCCCGTCGCGGCGCCCGAGCAAGCCGAGCTCATGGCACGTCCGGGGGAGCTACTGCTTGATGTGCTGCGTCGCGAATCCGACGGGGTCTTTATCGATACCTCGGTCTTTTGGGGCGACGCCGTGGCGGCTGCGGTGGCGGCGAGCGACCGTTGCTTGATCGTTGGCGATGCTGCGGTGTCGTCCGCGACATCGGCGTCGCGCGTCATTGAACTGGCAAGTCGAGTAGGTGTGCCGCGCACGCGCATGAGCGCTGTATTCAACCGGTTTGGCGCGCGCGGGGCAGACGAGGACGTCGCCATGCGCTTTGAGATTGCCTGTGCGTTGAGCTCCAAGATTCGTATCGCCGATGGCGGGCAGGATCTCGCCGCGCTCATGGCGTTTGGGCGCGCTGACGAGGCAGTGGGGCAGACCAGCGCTTTTGCGACCAGCGTGCGCGAGGCCACGCGCGAGATGCTCGTGGAACTGGGGTGCGCCGTCGGCCCTTGGAGCGATATGGTCGCCGACCGTGCAACGCGCACCGAACGCCCGCGTATCCGCCTTCCCTGGTCGCGCGAGGGTGATCAGCGATGAGCCTGCAAACAAGGATTAAGGCTGCCGGCGCTGCAGCGGGGGCAGCGCCTGTAGATGCGGGGCGTCGCCGCGCGGTGAAACGACGCACCAAGCGCGCCGTGATGGACCGCATGGGTTACGACGAAGTGGCGCGTATCAGCGCCTATATCGACCCGGCACTTGCCCGCTCGGAATTGCGTCCCGCGGTGGAGGCGGCGCTCAATGTTGAGGAGCCGACTGATCTCGCGACGTCCGAGCGCGAGACCATCATCGACGAGATTTTGGATGACGTGGTGGGCTTGGGGCCGTTGCAGCCGCTCATCGAGGACGACACCGTTACCGAGATCATGATTAACGGCTGCCGCTCGGCTTTCTTTGAACGCGGCGGCGTCTTGCACCCCATCGAGCATGCGTTTGAGGATGATGAGCAGATCCGTGTGCTTATCGACCGCATCATCTCGCCACTTGGCCGCCGTATCGACGAGCGCAGCCCCATCGTCAACGCCCGCCTCAAAACGGGCTATCGCGTCAACGCGGTGATTCCGCCTGTGGCGATTGACGGACCGATTCTCACCATCCGAAAGTTCTCGGACCGCATCTGCTCGCTGGACGAGCTTGTGGGGCTGGGGTCGCTGCCGCTTTGGTATGCGCAGCTGTTGTCGTGCGCGGTGTCGCTGCGACAGGACCTGGCGGTTGCGGGAGGCACGGGATCTGGTAAGACCACCCTGCTCAACGCGTTGTCATGTGAGATTTCCACCGGCGAGCGCATCGTGACGATCGAGGACTCTGCCGAGCTCAAGTTTGCGCATCATCCGCACGTGGTGCGTCTAGAGGCGCGCGAGGCTTCAATTGAGTGCGAGGGCGCGGTGACGATCCGCGACCTGGTGACCAATGCCCTGCGCATGCGCCCCGACCGCATCGTGGTGGGCGAGGTGCGCGGTGCCGAGTGCTGCGACATGTTGCAGGCCATGAACACGGGCCACGACGGGTCGCTCACCACGCTTCATGCGGGTTCCGAGCAGGAGACCGTGGTGCGTCTGACGTTGCTTGCACGTTATGGCATCGATCTGCCGAGCGAGCTCATCGAGGAGCAGATTGCCATGGCGCTCGACGGCATCGTGATGTCCGAGCGCCACGCCGATGGCAGGCGCTTCGTCTCCTCGTATTCGGGGGTGCGTCGCGCCGCGTCGGGCGGCGTAGAGCTCGAGCGCTATGTGACTTTCGATGCCGCCGAGCGCACCTGGACGCTTGACCGCGAGCCGCCGTTTATCGCAGAAGGCCTGCGGTCGGGGACGCTCACACAAGAGGAGGTGGACGAATGGAGGTCGCTGTGCCCCTCGTCGTAGGGGGTTTGGCAGGGTTTTCTGTCGCGACGGCGTGCGGGGCGGAACCTCGTGTGCCGCAGGTACCGCCGGCGGAGCTGGCGCGTCAGGCGCTCGAGACGGTGGCAGAGAAGCTGCCGCGTGAGCTGGTGGAAAACGATCTGCTGAAAAAGATTGCCCGTTCGTGGGCATCGCTGGCTCCGGCGCGTCGCCTTGGCCTCGTGATCGAAGATGCTTCGGAGCGTTTGGCGTTTCTGCTGCTATCGAGCGGTGTCTGCTGCGTTTTACTAACGATGGTGTCGTTATCGCCCCTCGGGTTTGCCTTGGGACTTGTTGCTCCGATTGCCGCTGGCGCCGCTCGGGATGGCTTTGAGAGCCGGCGCGAGCAACACGATGCAGAAGAGGCCATGCCCGAGGCGTTTACCGCACTTTCCATGTCGCTTGCCTCGGGACATTCGCTGGCCCAGGGCATGCGCTTTGTGGGCGCTCATGCGCAAGAACCGGTGCATACCGAGTTTTTGCGGGTGGCGGCGGCGATCGATTGCGGTATCTCGGCGACCGACGCGCTCGATGACTTGCTCGTGCGCATCGACGCCCCCGGTCTTTCGCTTGTGACCTTGGCGCTTAAGGTGTCACAGCGCACCGGCGCTCCGCTTGCCGACTTGCTGTCCGAGGCGTCGAGCATGGTAGGGGAGCGCATTGAGCTCAAGCGCCGCCTGGATGTTAAGACGTCACAGGCGCGTATGTCGGCACACATGGTCGCGGCGATGCCGGCGGGCATGTGCGCGGTGTTGGCGCTGCTTTCGGCAGATTTTCGTCGCGGTCTTGCGACGCCTGCCGGTGCGGGCGCTGTGGTGCTGGGTCTAGCCCTCAACGTCGTTGCCCTGGTGGTTATCCGGCGCATTATGCGGGTGGAGCTATGAGCGCCCCGGTTGCAGTTGTGGCTTGCCTGTGTGCCCTGAGTGTATTTGTCGCGACGGGTTTGGATCGGGCGGATGCGCGCGAGATCGCAGGGGCCTGCAAGCGCGAGGCGGTGCGGGTCGCTGCCGCGGGTCGCTCGGTGGTCGATGCCCTGACCGCGCGAGTGAAGGGCGCGGTTGGAGCGGGCGGCCCGGCGCGAGTTTCGCTCGGCGAAGTGTCCGAGATGATCGATGTTGTGCGCTTGGGTCTTTCGGCCGGTCTTTCGTTTGATGCGGCGCTTGAGATTTTCTGCGCCAACCGCCGGTCAGTGCTGGCTCTTCGACTTGAGCGGGCCTGCATGGCGTGGCAGGTGGGCGTGGGCACGCGTGAGGACGAGTTGTTGGCCGCCGCACGCGACCTGGACGTGCGAGCGCTCGAGACCTTTGCCATCACGGTGGGGCAGGCGCTCGCTCTGGGTGCCCCACTTGCCGAGACACTGGCCGCTCAAAGTCGCGAGATCCGTGCGGCTCATCGCGCCGCGGTCGAGCGCGAGATCGAGCGTGCGCCCGTCAAGCTGCTGATTCCCACCGGCACACTCATCTTGCCGGCGTTGCTTCTGTCCATATTGGGCCCGCTGTTGGGAGCAGGCGGGATGATGTAGGGAGGAATACATGAACACGATGACTGACGTTGCTGGCAAGGTCTGGAGCTGGGCTGTTTGCCAGTCAATTCGCGCTCGCCAGCATGCCGGGGAGCTACTGCAGGAGGAGAGTGCACAGGGTACCACCGAGTATGCCATCTTGGTCGGCGTGCTCGTGGTGATCGCGATTATCGCCATCGTCGCATTTAAGGGCAAGGTCCAAGATCTATGGAACGCTATCAGCGAGGGCATCAACAGCCTGTAGAGGGCGAGCGCCCCATCGGGGTGCTGCTGGTGTTTGCTTGCCTGACCGTGGCGATAGCGGCGGTGCTTTGGGGGCTTAACGCCGCGCGGCAGCAGCGTCCTGGGGCCGCCTTCGATTCGGGCTCAGATTCGGCGGTGGCGTCTCAAAAAGATGAGATGCGAGATGCGGACGATTCGGATGTCGCTGTCACGGCGCAAACCTTTCTGCGGACGCTCGACAAGCGGTCTGGCACTGCGACGGATTCGCCTGAGGGCAACGCGATTGCGGTCCGGCTTGCATGGTCCGAAGACCGACCGATGACCGAAGCGGCGGCGGATATGATGCGTGCCTATCGCGAGGTGCCAACGGCCCAGCTCGCCCTGAGCGGCTATCTCGATATTAAGGGCAACGTATGGGGCGCCATCGTGCGCGATGGGCGCGGCTGGGTCGATATGGTGACGGTTGCCGCGGATGCTGGCGATGCTTCGTGTCGTCTGCGCGCCGTGCGTCTGGTCCCGCAAACAATAAGCTCAAAGGAGGGATCGTGAAATGCATGGCGTTCTGCGTGAGGAATCTGCCCAAGCGACGGTCGAATACGCCATCGTCACGGTGGCACTGTTATCGATCGTGCTGGCGATTGTGGGACTTTGGCGTGCTGGCACCGATGGACACTTGGCGGCGCTGGTTGAGCGGGCGGCATCCCATGGCGTTGCCTCGACGTCGGTTATCGACGCCGCTGCGGGCGCTAAGGACATCGCGTTGTATTGATATCGCGCGCGAGGACTGGGCGCAGTCTACGGTCGAGGCCGCTTTTTTGCTGCCGACGTTTCTGACGCTCATCCTTCTCGCACTGCAACCGGTGTGCCTGCTTTATACGCGCGCGGTCATGGAGTCTGCCGCCGCCGAGACCGCGCGGCTCATGACCACGACGACGGCGGAGGACGACGATCTTAAGGAGTTCGCCCGCCGCCGGCTTGCCGCAGTGCCCAACGTTTCGATCTTTCATACCGGCGGGCCGTTGTCGTGGGATATCGAGCTTGGTCGGGCCGATGCGGGTGGCGTCTCGTCCGTGTCCGTTTCCGGCGAGGTCAAGCCGTTGCCTGTGATCGGTGCGTTTGCGCAGGCTATGGGTGGTACCGCCGAAGGCGGCTACGTTGAGCTCAAGGTCGATGTCTCGTATCAATCACGTCCCGAATGGCTGGAGGGAGATTATGATTCGTGGATTGCTGCATGGGATTAAGCGTTTCTGGTCTAGACGCGTTTTGACGCGCCGTCCGAGCTGCCATCGCAAGCGAGGCGGCTTTATGGGTCGAGCCGGTATCGACCTGTTTATCGAAGACGGTGCCTACACCACGCTTTCCTCTGCGGTGGTCATCTTGGTGGTGCTCACGCTGCTGTTTTCGTCGACGGCGGCGATATGGAGCATGTCGCGCGCGGGGGACACCCAGGTGGCTGCCGATAGCGGCGCGCTGGCAGGCGCCAATGTGGTGTCGTCCTATCACACGGCTGCCACGGTGGTGGATGCGAGCATTTTGAGTTTGGGCCTGGCGGGGTTTGCCACGATCGGGACGGGCCTGGTCGCCATCCTCATCCCGGGCGCCGAACCAGTTGCCGGCAATATGGTCGACACCGGGATTGAGATTATTAAAACGCGCAACAAGTTTGCCAAAAGCGCATCGGAAGGCTTACAGAAAATCGAGACGGCTCTGCCGTATCTGATTGCCGCGCGTGCCACGCAGGCGGTGTCGGCGCAGGATACCGATAGTGTGGCCTATACCGGTACGGCACTTGCCGTGCCCAGGACATCCGAGTCGGACTTCGCTGCGCTCAAAGGGTCAGAGATCTCGACCGATGCCATTAAAGACACATCAGATGATTTAGAGCGTGCAGCCGAGGAGCTGCGGAAGGCTTCTGAGGACACGGCGAAGGCTAAAGAGCGCGCTTGGCTGGCGGATTGTGGTGGGTCGGACGAGAGTTCGATTGGCAAGTACTCGTGTATGTGGGAGCGTGCGAGGAGTTTGGCAAAGCTCTCGGGTGAGCAGAACCCGCATTATGCCTCGAGCATTTCGTGGGAGCCACAGGTGGCGCTCGACCGCGCGAAGACCTACTACCGTCAACGCCTGGCAGACGAAAAACCGCATGGTTCAAGCGTCGAGACGAAGGCGGAGTCGGCGGCGCGCAAGGCGTTTTACACCTATGCGAGTACAGAGGTCAATCGTGCATATGTAACCGAGGACGGAGATGAAGTCGCTTCCTATATCCCGCTGTTGCCGCGCAACACTGACGAGGTGCGAGCGACGGAACTCTATACCGATACGGTGTGGCCAACCAGTGCCATCGATGGCAAGACGTATCTGCATTACGGAACGAGTTGCCCCAACTATAAGAAGGGGGCGCCATGCGGGCTGGCCTCGGTTGCTGCTTATGACGGGCAGGACAAATGCAATAGATGCCATTTTGGTGTTTCGTCGCTCGGTGCCGTTGCGGCTCCTTCGACTTCTATCGAAAACGGCTTTGAGTACCACTTTGATCGATTCAAAGAGGCTCTGGAAGACTACGTCGAATGCCGCAACAAAGAACTCGAACTTGAGCGTCAGACCGAGGATGAGGCCGACCGTGCGGGCAATGCGTTTGACCAGGCCATTAAAGCGCTTTCCGGCGAGCGCCCGCGTATCGCCCCACCTGGCCGTAACGGCGTGGTCGCCTTTGCAGTTTCGGGTGACATTACCAGCCCCGATCAACTTAACTCCTCGTTTAACGCGGCAGTCAGGCTTGGCGATCGCGGTGCTATCTCTGCCGCGGTGCTGGCCCCCGATGAGGCGACGGCGCAAAACAACGTGCTTTCGCGATTTTTCTCGACATTGAAGGAACGCTCGGGCGGCGTTGCCGGCGTGCTCGACGGCGTCATGGATGTTTGGGGACGGCTACTCGTGGGATACGGAGACATCCAAGGTTCGGCCGACGAACTTATGGACGAGATGATTAAAGACCTAGGAGGGGGCGGCGGTGCGTTGGGCTCCATTGCATCGTGGCTCGGCGATACCGTTTCGGCGTCCGTGGCGGCGCTAGGTTTGGAACCGTGCGACTTGCGCCTGCGAAAGCCGGTGCTGACCGATTCCGCCAACGTCATTAAGAGTCCGGGGTCTGACATTGCGGGTCTCTCTCAAACGCAAGACAAACTGCGAAGTATTCCGTTGGGCGTGACCGATCCCAAGGCGCTTTGCGAGGCGTTGGAATATCAAATCGAACGCACCATTAGCGGTACGGTGTTCACACTTGCGGAGATTCCTCTGCCCGGCGGTGGCTCCATCCCGCTCACCGTCGATGTCGCCACGCTGGTTGGCGCTCTGGGCGGTGGGTCGTAATGAGTATCCGCATGCGTCTGCGCGAGGAGCGCGCCCAAGCGACGGTTGAGATGGCAGTGGTTACGCCCGTTTTGCTGGTGCTGGCACTCATCGTGTACAACGTCATGATCTTTGCCAGCGCTGTCGCGCGCTTCGACCGCGTGGTGCCCGACATCGTGCTGGCGCACGCTGTGGCGCCGGGCGGGGAGGGTGACGAGAGCTCTGCCGATGCCTCGGCGACGGTTCAGACTCAAATTCTGAATGCCATGGAAGGCTATGACTTGCAGATCGAAGTGTCGAGCGAGCAAGGCGCGGAGGCATCGGATGGTGGCCTGCTCTCCCTATCCGGTACGTTTAGGACCTACACCTGCACCATGCACTATGAGCCGTGGCCGACTTCTCTCAGCATCGCTGGCGTTCCGCTGGGGGCGCCGACAACGTTGTCGCACGAGCGCGCGGTGACGGTCGATCCGTGGCGTCCGGGGGTGGTCATGTGACCGCGGTCTCGTCCTACATCGCTTACGCGCGGGCACTCAACAGGCTGGGTTGGACGCCGGCCGAGTTTGTGGTGGCGGAGTCGTTTGCCGTGCGCCTGCGCGGCATGCTGGGACGGCGTCCGGTTGCCGCCAATGGCCTGCCGCTTGTCATGGCATTTCCGCACTGTTCCTCAGTCCACACGTGTTTTATGGCCTATCCCATCGACATCGCCTTTATCGATGCAAGCGGCTACGTTCTCGTATGCTACGAAAACGTACGTCCATGGCGTATGTGCTCCTGCCCCGGCGCCTGGGGCGTACTAGAGCGTCCTTCAATCATTGTTTCGACCCCTGCTCTCCAACGCGTGCCGGCTTAAGAATTGGCGACAGTGGACTTTCGTCATACGAAATTGGGTAAGATGGAGGAGAAGATGCATGGATGTTGAGATCCATCCCAACGCTAAAAAGCACCTGACGGAAAAGCAGGTACTAGGTGCCTGGTTCGCGGTTACTGAGTGCATTCGCCGCGAGTCGGAGGACGAGCCGCCGAGATGGCTTGCCATTGGATGGCTTCCAGATGGTCGAAGTGTGGAACTTGTTGCGGTCGAGCTTGTCCGTGGGTGGCTTATCATTCATGCCTTGTCTCCAGTCCAGAAGAAATTCTGGCAAGAGATCGAGCGAGCTCGGCAGAGGGGTCGATGATGGGCAAGACGTATACGGCCGCTAATGGTCAGGTTGTAACGGATGAAATGATTGACGCGTGGTGCGAGTCGTACGAGCGCGGAGAGTTTCCGGATGGCGAACACACCGTTGGTGGGATCGTGCGTGGACGGCCCCCGCTCTCAGGTGAGGGGACGGCAACGCTGTCGGTCAAGATTCCTCTGGGAATGAAGGAGGCCATTCGTCGACGGGCGGCTGCCGAGGGGATGACGCCAAGTGAGTTTGCCCGTGCGGCTCTGAGCGAAAAACTTCTTGCTGCCGGCTGATGCCTCTGACGTGCCGATTTATAGAACCGAGGCTGTGCTCAAAAACTTTTTTAAAATTCTCGGTTGACCGGAACGCGTCCTTGGTTATACTAATCAAGCCTTGAAACAAGGCACACCTCAAATGGCTGGGTAGCTCAGTTGGTAGAGCAGAGGACTGAAAATCCTCGTGTCAGGGGTTCGATTCCCTTCCCCGCCACCTTGAATTGACTAGGACCTCTGCAAAGGGGTCCTTTTCTAATATGAGAAAGCCATTGTCAATAGGCATGTTCGTTCGAGCCCGGTTTGAAACCGGGCTTTTTCGTTTCCCGTCGGGAGGGCCCGCGCACGCTGCATGGCTTAGGCGACGCTTGCCTGGCAAGCTAATATCCGCGGGCTCTTGCGGGTGCGCTTCCGGCGGTCAGCCCGGTATGTCCGCGCACCCCACCGCATTTCGATTCTCCG
>RQAP01000037.1 GCA_008671135.1 Collinsella aerofaciens | reverse complement strand
GTAGTATCGAGCATGGGAGCCCCTTCCATGAATGCGGCGTGGCCGCCGCGGCTGAATTAGACACTCACCATTGTCGGCCTAATCCGCGGTCTTTCATGCAGCAGGGGCTCTCAATGTTTTTATGTCCTGCTCATATCGTCTCTGTCGGCAGCTGGGGGACACTCCTTATCTCTTCTAACTAGTCATTCAAGAACGTCCCCAATGACTAGGTGGGGAAGGCGTGCGACAATGGTGTGCGTTGTGTTGTTCGCGCTAAGGAGTTGCCATGTTGTTGTGTCCCGTTTGCCATGAGCCGTTGGTGGACAATGAACGCGGTGCTGCATGCGCGAGCGGACACCGGTTTGACCGTGCGCGCGAGGGCTATCTATATCTGCTGCGCTCGTCCAAGAGCGGCGACTCCATGGGCGATCCCAAGTCGCAGGCACGCAGCCGTCGTGACTTTCTGAACCGCGGATACTACGCACCGTTGCGCGATGCGATGGTCGAGCTGGTGCGCAAGCAGGTGTCTGGGCGCGCTGCGCCTACGAACGGCCCCATGACGTTGCTCGATATTTGCTGTGGCGAGGGCTATTACACGAGTGCCATGGGCGCGGTGCCGGGCGTGGGCGCTTGCGGGTTCGACTTGGGCAAAGAGATGGTGCGCTTGGCCGCCAAGCGCGGCGATGCGACCTATTTCGTGGCCAACATGAAGGACATCCCCGTGGCGGACGGCGCCTTCGATATGGTGACCGAGCTCTTCGCTCCCTTTAACGAGCGTGAGTTTGCCCGCGTGCTGGCGCCAGAGGGCTCACTCTATACCGTGGTGCCGGGTGCCCGTCATTTGTTTGGGCTCAAGGAGGTGCTCTACGACACGCCATATCTTAATGACGAGAAGCTGCCGCAGACCACCGAGCTCGAGTTGGTCGGAACGCAGCGGGTGTCTGCGAATATTACGCTTCAGACCCAGGCGGACATCGAGGCGGTGTTCCAGATGACGCCGTACTACTACCGCACGCGCCCCGCCGACAAAGAGCGCCTGGCAAACCTCGATACCCTTCAGACTGACATCGACTTCATCATCGCCGAGTACCGCCACAGCTAACAACCTGCCAAAAAGGGACAGGTTTATTTTGGTAGGTTTTATCTGGGCAAACGTAAAGGGCCGACCGCGGAGATGCGCGATCGGCCCTTTTTAGTTGCTTGGCTGCAGAGGTTATGAGAAGCGAGCGCTTATAGGCGGTCCTTGTTCTCGGCCTTAACGGCGTGTGCCTGCTGAACAAAGAACAGGTCGTACACCACGATGACAAAGGCGCCAAAGTTGATGGCGTCGCCGCCAAACGCGGGAAGCGTGAGCACCGCTTGGGCAAGCGTGGCGACCGCGGCAACAATACCGAGCTTAAACGCGCCGTCCACCTGCGAAGGCTTGTTGGCGCCCTTGATACCGGCGACGCCTGCGGCAAGGTCGACGAGACCCTTGGCGATAAGCACGACCGCTGCGAGCGTGGCGTACGAACCGTACGTGGAATCGAGACCGCCCGTGGCGATACCGACGCCGGCGGTGACGAGGCTGGCGATACCCAAAACAAAGTAGATGAGAGCAAGGATTTTGAGAGTCTTGCGAGTGAAGCTCATGGCTGGTCCTTTCGATACGAGTACGCCAACTTGGCGCACCCAATGTACTGCACATATGGTGAAGCACATTGTAGTTCAACGCAGCGATGCATGCGCCTGAAAGCGCTTTGAGCCCGCGCGGCCCAACCCAACCTTTCAAAAGGGAAAGCTGGACGTAAGCCAAATCGATGGCAGCTCATGTGCGGCGCTGAGATGATGAGGCCGTAACAAGGAGTTGGCCTCAAGGAGGAGCCATGATGTACGGAGCAGGGCAAGTGCGTGAGCCGCGGTCGTTGGGAAGGCGCATGGGTGATTCTGTGATCGCTGCCGTGTGCACGGGATTGATGGCGGTGCTTTGCATTGGGATGCTGTGGGCCATGTCGCATGTGGGACAATAGCGGACGGTTGGGTGCCGGCATAAACGGCGCTCACGTATTCGTTTTGCTTGTTAAGGAGTACCCATGGGCGTCGTCGATCCCTTTTCTGTTGCTCGGGCCGCGGGGCTTGAGCTGACCGGGAAGCCCGAGGGCCTCACGCTCACTGACGGCACGATGGAGCTGCGCGCCGATTTTGACCGCATGCTGCCGCGGCTCAAGCAGGGCCGTCTGCGGCAAGAGCTGCTGGTAAAGGCTGCGCGCGCAAAAGGCATCGAGAGCCCATGGGCGATTGACGCCACGGCAGGCTTTGGCGAGGATTCGCTGCTGCTGGCGACCGCGGGCTTTACCGTCGATCTGTATGAACAGGATTGCGTGATCGCGGCGCTCCTCAAGGATGCCTTGGATCGTGCGGCAGATGATCCGGCGCTTGCGACAGCCGTGGCACGCATGCGCTTACATGCCGGCGAGGACAGCATTGCCGGCCTTCGCCATACAGCTGAGCTGATCGAGCAGGGCGAGCTCGCCGCTCCCGACGTGGTGTATCTGGACCCCATGTTTCCCGAGCGCACCAAGAGCGCGGCGGTTAAAAAGAAGTTCCAACTTTTGCATCATCTGGAACAGCCGTGTGCCGATGAGGAGGCGCTGGTCGAAGCCGCGCTTGCGGTGCACCCGCGCAAGGTCGTTATCAAGCGGCCGGTGAAGGGGCCACTGCTTGCCGGCGTTAAGCCGAGCTATCAACTTGCGGGCAAGGCCGTTCGCTACGATGTTTTGGTGCCACCGCGCCCGTAGCTTGCGTGCGATGGTTGGCGCTCCGTCAGTGCCGTGCCGATGCGGGGTCTATTTCCAAGGGTGCGACGTCAGGTGCCAGCCACCGCAGTATTCGCATTTGTAGCAGGCCAAACCGCGCCGCCCGCGGTTTTCGCAGTCGGCCATAACGGCCTCGGCCTCGGCGCGCGTGTCGTAACGGTTTTTGCGCTCGCACGACTTGTAGCGCCAGGCCTCATCGCGCTCGGCGTCCAGGGCGTCGCGGCGCTCGTCCTCGCGTGCAAACAGGTCGCTCATATCGCCGCCGGTGGCAGTGCTCAAAAACTCGCTTTTTGCTTTTGACCAGGCGGCTCGCTTTTTGCTCCCCATCTGCATCGCGCCCCTCTCCAAACGCTGGTATCATTGCCCAATCAAAGTGATACCAATAAACGTGAGGTCGCTGCGTGATGATCAGAAAAACCCTCGATACCGACATTCCCGCCGTCATGGCTATCTATGACGCGGCCCGCGCCTTTATGCGCGCGCATGGCAACGCCACACAGTGGCCCGAGGGCACGCCTTCTGCCGAGCAACTGGCTGCCGATATCGCCGCCGGTGGCAGCTATGTGTGCGAAGTCGATGGCCGCGTGGTGGCGACGTTTGCCTTTTTGCCGGGCCCGGACGAGTGCTATGACGTAATTGAGGATGGTCAATGGCGCAGCGACACTCCGTACGCCGTGCTGCACCGTGTGGCGTCCGATGGCACCGTGCACGGTATCGCGGCTGCGATGTTTGCCTTTGCCAAGGAGCGTGCCGATCACCTGCGCATCGACACGCATCAGGACAACCTGCCCATGCAGGGCGCGAGTATTAAGGCGGGGTTCGAGCGTGCCGGCGTCGTGTATGTGTCGGACGGCACGCCGCGTGTTGCGTTCGACTGGCTGCGTGAGGCGTAAGAGTAGGGGCACGTGTCAACAATTCGCACGAACGAAAATGGTCCCGGGTGGGGCCATTTTCGTTCGCTGCGCTGATTTGCAAGCCGGCTTTCGCAAGGCGCGAACCTACGAAAATCACCGCGCGGCAACGCGGAGCGATGAGCTCGGTCGGGGGATAGGGCCCGCTTCGCCCGCCGGCTCGTAAATTGTATCATCCAGTGTGGAACGAGGACGCCCGTTGCCGCGTGCGATGGGCTTGTAGCTTGTAATAAGAGGAGAGCCATGTCGAAGCAGGCAGTCGTTGGAATCTTGGCGCATGTCGATGCCGGCAAGACCACGTTGGCCGAGGCCATGTTGTTCAACGCGGGTCGCATTCGCAAGCGCGGCCGCGTGGACGATGGCGATTCGCATCTGGACACTAACGCGATCGAGCGCGAGCGCGGCATTACGATCTTCTCGTCGCAGGCCGTGCTCGACCACGGCGATACCCACGTCATGCTTGTGGATGCGCCCGGCCACGTCGATTTTTCGGCCGAGGCGGAGCGCACGCTGCGCGCGCTCGACTATGCGATTTTGGTTGTGGGTGCCAACGACGGCGTGCAGGGGCACACCGAAACCCTGTGGCGCCTGCTTGCGCGCTATGACATTCCGACGTTCATCTTTATCAACAAAATCGATTTGGAGAATCCCGGCCGCGATGTTTTGCTGGCACAGCTTGGGCAACGTCTTTCCGAGGGCTGCCTGGATGCCAGCGAACTGTTGGTGGGTGGTGCCGTTCAGGAGGACGCTGCTGCGTTGGACGAGGCGGCGCTCGAGGAGTTTCTCGACGCAGGGGAGCTTTCGACTGCCACGCTTTCGCGGCTGGTCGCAGAGCGAAAGTTGTTTCCCTGCTTTGCGGGCTCGGCGTTCAAGGACCAGGGTGTGGCAGAGCTACTCGACGGCATATGCGCTTTGATGCGCGAGCGAATATGGCCCCAGGAGTTCGCCGCGCGAGTCTACCGCGTGAGTCGTGGAGACCGTGGCGAGCGTCTTGCCTGGGTCAAGGTGACGGGCGGTGTACTGCGTGCAAAGCAAGTTGTCGAGGGATGCTCTGGCGCCTCCACTTGGGAGCAAAAGATCGACCAGGTGCGCATCTATAACGGCGAGAAATACGAGCTTGCCCAGGAAGTTGCCGCTGGCGGCATCTGCGCCGTGACGGGTCTTGCGCACGTTCGCCCAGGGGACGCCCTGGGCGCGGAGCCCGCGGGCGATGCGCCCGTCATTGCGCCGGTCCTCACCTATACGGTGCTGCCGAACGAGCACGATGTCCATACGGTGTTCAAGGCACTGACTGAGTTGGCGGACGAGGATCCCATGCTCGGCGTAAGCTGGAATACGCATCTTGAGCAGATTCATTTGCAGTTGATGGGCGCCGTGCAACTCGAGGTCGTACAGCGGGTGTTGGCAGATCGCTTTGGCCTTTCGGTTGCGTTTGAGTCTGGCGGCATTCTCTATAAGGAGACTATTTCGCAGCCGGTCGAGGGCGTGGGCCACTTTGAGCCGCTGCGCCACTATGCCGAGGTGCATCTACGCCTGGAGCCGTTGCCAGCGGGTTCGGGCGTGCAGTTTGGTACCGTGACCTCGACCGACGAGCTCGATCTTAACTGGCAGCGTTTGGCACTCACCAACGCCATGGAGCGCGATCACCTGGGCGTGCTGACCGGCTCGCCCATCACCGATGTGCGCATTACGCTCACGGGCGGCCGTGCGCATGCCAAACATACCGAGGGCGGCGATTTTCGCCAGGCCACGTACCGCGCGATTCGCCAGGGTTTGATGCAGGCGCGCGAGGCCGGCGCGGCGGTGCTGTTGGAGCCGTGGTATCGCTTTGAGCTCGAGGTGCCGGGGGAGTGCGTGGGTCGGGCGCTCTCGGATGCCACGCGCATGGGTGCCGAGTACGAGCCGCCGACGATGACAGGCGACCGGGCGAAGCTTGCGGGTCGCGTGCCGGCATCCGAAGTGCAGGATTATGCGCTGGAGGTGGCTGCCTACACGAGCGGTCGCGGTCACCTGTACCTGGAGTTCGCCGGCTATGCGGCATGCCATGATGCCGAGCGCGTAATCGAGACGGCCGCCTATGAGCCCGAGGCCGATCTGCCCAACACGCCCGATTCGGTCTTTTGCTCTCACGGCGCCGGTTACACGGTCAAATGGTACGACGTACCCGCCGCGGCGCACGTAAAGATCGATCCCGCCACCTTTCGCCCCTGGCGAGCGGCAGACGCAGAGTTCTTCGGCCATAGGTGACAAAGGGACAGTTCCTTTGTCACCTGCTGTTGGTATAACTCGGTATAAGTTGGTATAACTATAGGCAGCGTTTGCCAATCCGAGGAGGCCGACATGAATCCAAATCCCTTTAAGCCCACGGCTGGCAAGCGGCCTCCGATACTCATCGGTCGAGAGTCGGTCATCGAAGATTTTGAGGAAGGACTCGACAACGGCGCCGGAGCGCCGGGCAGGCTCATGCTCATTACGGGAAACCGCGGCTGCGGCAAGACGGTTCTCCTGCGGGAGCTGCAACGTCTAGCCAGCGAGCGCGGGTGGGCGGTTGTCTCCGATTCCGCTTCGCTTGGCTTGTGCGACCGCCTGGCCGACGCGCTTCGCTCGAATAAACCCGTTGTGACGTCAATGGAGTTTGGGCCGTCGTTTGGGCGGATGTCGGTCGAGGCGGCGCGAGCAAAGGGCGAGACGTTGCGAGGGCTGGTCAACGAGCGCCTCAAGAAGCTCGGTCCAGGCAAGGGCATACTGTTTGCGATTGACGAGGCGCAATCTGCGTCTATCGAGGAGCTGGCGGCTCTTGCCGTTCTCTATCAGCAGGTGCTCGGAGATCAGGATGCTACGGGATTGCCCGATAGCGACCAGCGCGGTCTTGCGCTGGTGTTCGCTGGATTGCCCAGTATGGTTGATGACTTGCTCGAAGAGCCGAGCGTGGCGTTTTTGCGCCGTGCCCAGCAGCGTACGCTGGGGGCGATCTCTTTGCCCAAGGTGCGCGATTCATATGTCCAGACGGTCAAAGACGCTGGTCTTTACATTGATGCGGAGACGGCGGACCTTGCGGCGCGCAGGAGCATGGGGCATCCCTATATGGTCCAGCTGGTGGGCTATTACATGTGGCGCTCTGCTGTCCGACGTAACTCGCAGGTCATTGAAAGGTGCGATGTCGAGGATGGCCATGCGGATGCCGTCTCCGAGTTCTATGAAGCAGTTGACGCTCCCTTGTATTACGGGTTGCACAGTCCGCAGCGCCTATTTATCGAGGCCATGGCGGCTGACGGGGGCAAGCCGACGCGCATGGCGGACATCATTGAGCGTTGCGAGCGTACCCAGAGCTGGGCGAGTAAATATCGCGCAAGCCTGATTCGCGAGCGCATCATCGAGGCTGCCGGATACGGCCTCGTCCGGTTTACCGTGCCCATGCTGGGCGCGTACATTCGCGATCGAGTTTTATGGCATGAGTAGGGTGATAAAGGTGACGGAACAGAAGATGGGCCCGCAGGCTATCGAGGTGCGCGGTGCGCGCGTCCATAACCTCAAGGACATCGATATCGATATTCCGCTGGGAAGGCTCGTGGGCATTGCCGGCGTGTCGGGTTCGGGCAAGAGTTCGCTGGCGCTGGGGGTTCTTTATGCCGAGGGCTCGCGTCGCTACTTGGAAGCACTCAGCACCTATACTCGACGTCGCCTGACGCAGGCCGAACACGCCCAGGTGGACGAGGTGCTGCACGTGCCGGCGGCGCTCGCATTGCATCAGCGCCCCAGCGTGCCGGGCGTGCGTTCGACCTTTGGTACCATGACCGAGCTCAACAACAGCCTGCGTCTGCTCTTTAGTCGCTGTGCCCATCATGTGTGCCCGCATTGCGGGGCGCGTGTGGAGCCGAGCCTTAACGTTGCCGCAGGCCTGTCGCTCGCGTGCCCTGCATGCGGTCGCGAGTTCTACGCGCCGAGCGCCGAGGACCTTGCGTTTAACAGCGGCGGTGCGTGTCCCACCTGCGGCGGCACCGGTGTCATGCGCGAGGTGGACGAGGCGAGCTTGGTGCCCGACGAGTCAAAGACTATCAACGAGGGCGCGGTGCTTCCTTGGGGCACGCTCATGTGGGATCTGATGAAGCAGGTGGCTGGCGAGATGGGCGTGCGCACCGACGTGCCGTTTAACCAGCTCACGCCTCAAGAGCGCGATATCGTGTTTCATGGTCCGGCGGTTAAGAAGCACATTCTCTACGTTCCCAAAAACGGCGAGGGCGCCACACCGCTCGACTTCACCTATTACAGCGCCGTCTATACCGTCGAGAATGCGCTTGCCAAGGTCAAGGACGATAAGGGCTTAAAACGCGTTGCGCGCTTTTTGCGCGAGGGAGCATGCCGCGATTGCGGTGGCACGCGTCTCTCCGAGGCTGCGCGCCGGCCCCAGGTGTGCGGTATCAATCTGGCACAGGCCGCGGCCATGACGCTGGGCGAGGCGATTGAGTGGGTGCGCGGGGTGCCCGCATCCTTGCCGCCCGAGATGCAGCCCATGGCGACGGATATCTGCGATTCGTTTTTGGGCGCGGCCCGTCGTCTGGTCGACCTGGGTCTCGATTACCTCTCGCTCGACCGCGCCGGTGCCACGCTCTCCACGGGTGAGCGCCAGCGTGTGCAGCTCGCCCGCGTGGTGCGCAACCGATCGACGGGCGTGCTTTATGTGCTGGACGAGCCCTCGATCGGCTTGCATCCTGCCAATGTCGACGGCCTGGTGGGTGTGATGCGCGACCTGGTGGGCGACGGCAACACCGTGGTTGTTGTCGACCACGATACGCGCGTGCTGGCGGAAGCCGACTATCTGGTCGAGATGGGCCCCGTCGCCGGAGCAGGCGGCGGCAATGTGATCGCCGCGGGTACGGTAGACGAGGTCGAACAATCGCAAAGCAGCCGCATCGCCCCGTTTTTGCGCGCAGAGTCCAAGCGCTTGCGTCCGCAGGTGACTGACGAGGAAATGTTCGACCAGGGCCATATCCGCATGGCGACCGATGCCATCCATACCGTCAAGCCGCTCGAAGTCGATATCCCGCGCGGCCGCCTTGTCGCGGTGACGGGCGTTTCGGGTTCGGGTAAGACGACGTTGGTGCTCGAGACGCTCATCCCGGCGCTCAAGGCGCAGGCAGCCGGCGAGCGCCTGCCGGGGCACGTGCGTTGGGTCGATGCCGAGGGCATTGCGCGTGCCAACCTGATTGACGCTACGCCCATCGGCGCCAACGTGCGCTCGACGGTGGCGACCTATGCCGACATCCATGATGAGCTGCGCCGCGCCTTCGCCCGTACGTCCGAGGCCAAGGCAGCCGGCTACAAGGCGGGTGCCTTTAGCTACAACACTGGCACTCTGCGCTGCCCTACGTGCGACGGCACGGGATCGATATCGCTCGACGTGCAGTTTTTGCCCGATGTCGAGATCGTCTGCCCGGCATGTCGCGGCTCACGTTATGCAGACGCGGCTTCGCATATCCATCGCGAGGGCAAGGACGGGAGTCTCCTTACGTTGCCGCAGCTCATGGACATGAGTGTGGACGAGGCCATCGACGCCACACTGGGGCTCAAGAAGGTTCAGACGCGCTTGCAGACCTTGCACGACCTGGGCCTGGGTTATCTCACGCTTGGCGAGCCCACACCGGCGCTTTCGGGCGGTGAGGCACAGCGCCTTAAGCTCGCGAGCGAGATGGGCCACGTGCAGGACGACGCCGTATTCGTGTTCGACGAGCCCACGATTGGCCTGCACCCGCTCGATGTCCAAGTGTTGTTGAGTGTGTTCGACGGCCTTGTTGCCAAGGGTGCCACGGTTATCGTGATCGAACACGATCTCGACCTTATCCGTAACGCTGATTACGTGATCGACATGGGTCCGGGCGGCGGCGATGCGGGCGGGCAAATCGTCTGCGCCGGCACGCCGGGCGACATCGCAGCCTGCTCCGCAAGCATCACCGGCCGCTACCTATAGACAATGAGGCAAAGGGACAGCCCCTTTGCCTCATTGATGCCTATTTCACGCATTGAGCCGCGAGATAGTCGCGGAAGAATGGCAATTCAAATGCGACGAGCCCTCGTCCTCGTTCCCCGATGATGCCGGCATCTATCATTCGGCGTCGGTAGCGGGAGACCTGCTGCGGCGAACGCTTAAGGCGCTCGACAAGGTCGGCGGTGGTGGACTCTTCCTCGTCATCGAGCATGGCGATGAGGAATCGCTTGTCCTCTGCAGTGAGTTCCCGATAGGTTGCCGCGAGGATTCGGTCGTCCATCTCGTCGCGCGCGATTTTGATTCCCAGGTCAAAGTCGCGTGACGAGATTTCCTTCGAATCGCTTGTGAGATCCCAGGCACGGTAGCCTACGAGTTGCAATAGGAAGGGAAAACCAGAGATCGAGCGAACGGCTCTATCGATTCCCTCAGCATCTGCCAGGCGATCGTTTTCCTGGATTGTGCGAATCAAGGCCTCGCGTACGTCATAGTCGGCAATGCGACCCAGATGATATTGTTGGGCGCGGCGAAGGAACGAGACCGTCTTGTGGTTCAGCAACGTCGAGACGTTGTTGGGAAGTCCCGCCATGAGCAGGGCGACGCGTTTCCCATCGGTCACAAAGTGCTGATACGTCGCTGCGAGCTGAATCATTTCGTCGAGTGTCGGGTCCACCTCGTCAACCGTGACGAGCAGACCGGTGCCTGCCTCGTTGAGCTGGTCGATGATGTCGCTCATGCGATAACGCCAGGTTGAGGCATCGTGAACGCGATTGACCTCGATGCTGCCGAGCGGTGCAATTCCGAGGCCGGTGACTTCGAAGTTCTTAGACGGGTCGATAAGATGGCCGGCAGCACGTTTCGCCCCGAACTCGATTTCCTCAAGCATTCCCGGGAGCGCGGTCGTCTTTACGGCAATCCAGCCGTGGGATTCCGCCCTTGTCGCGAGCGACGACATGAGAGCGGTTTTACCGGTTCCACGCGCGCCTGAGAAGATCGAGGTCAATTCTGGGCGCCTGCGCTGGCTCAAGAAGGCACGGTCCAGATCCCGAATAATCTGTTGTCTGCCAGCGAGATGGGCAGGAACCTCGCCAAAACTGGGGGTAAACGGGTTCTCGAGATATTCCACAAGGCTCTCCTTTCACACCGCCGTTTAACTTCATTTTACTTTAGTTAATTCTGATTAAAAGTGAGGGCTCTTTAGGCTCTTTATCTAGAGCATCAATTAGGCATGTGTGCCATCGGCGTGGCGCTTGAATGTGACAAAGGGATAGTTCCTTTGTCACATTCCCGGAAAGCCTGCCTGGCGCAGGGCCTCGTAGAGGACGATGGCGGCGCTGTTGGAGAGGTTGAGTGCGCTGATGCGGTAGTCGTCCGGGTTGACGAAGTTGCCGCAGATGTCCTGTTGAAGGATGGCCTCGTGGCTGTCCTCGGTATGTCCGAGCGATTCCTCGTGGGCTTCCCAAGCCTCGGCGTTATCGAGTGAGTCACAATCGCGCAGCATGGGGATACGCTCGCAGCGCGCGGGCGCCGCGGCAAGCAGCTCCTCGGGAATGCCCGAGCTCTCGCTGCCAAAGACCAAGTAGTCTCCATCGCGGTAGGTACTCTGCGCATAGGTGCGGCGTGCCTTTTTGGTCAGCAGATGCAGGCTACCATCGGCAGGGGAGAGGTCGTTGCGCGCAAGAAAATCCTCCCAGCCGGCATAGGTCGTCACGTCCAAGTTTTGCCAGTAGCCCAGGCCGGCGCGGCGCACTGTCTTGTCGTCGAGCGAAAAGCCCAGGGGCTCCACCAGATGCAGGCGGGCGCCGGTGACCACGCAGGTGCGGCCGATATTGCCCGTATTGGCCGGAATCTCGGGCGCGTACAGCACGATGTTGAACATGAATCTCCTTGGCTCAGAACGAAAAACCACCACGAAGGGCACCTTCGTGGTGGTTTGGCGGTTACGTAGGCGGAAAAATGCCCGCTTGGATAAACCTAGGCGCGGTGCCAGTCGGTCAGACAGGCATCAAGGGAGGCGATGAGTGCATCCTTGTCCATGTGACGGCCGATGATGCACAGGCTCGTCATGCGGTCGCCCGTCTCGTCGTCCCAAATCTGCATGATCTCGGGGTTCTCGTCGATGATCTTCTGCTTCTCGCCCTCGGGCGCCGAATCGACAAACAGGCCGTTCTCCATTAAGCGCATCTGGTGGCCCGCCTGCTCGAACATGTAGCACATGTCCGGATTGCCGGTCTGCCACAGCGGACCCTTGACGCGGATGACCTCGTCGGGCCACTCCTGCTCAACAAAATCGGTGAACTTCTGCAGGTCAAACGGCTTACGGCGCGAGTACACAAAGGTCTCGATGTCGTACTCGAGCACCTCGGGGTCGTCGTGCTCCTCGGGATGCTCCATGGCCTCGATCCAAGCGGCGGAGTTGTAGGCGCGCATAAAGTCGAAGCGGTCGGTGTCGAGCAGCTCCTCCATGGGGACCTCGCCGTTTTGGGCCTCGACGATCACGGCGTCTTTCTGCAGGCTGCGCAGGATGGCCTTGAGCTCGGCGATCTGCTCGGGGCTCACGGTATCGGTCTTGTTGAGGATCAGCGTGGAGCAGAACTCGATCTGCTGGATGAGCAGGCTTTCGATGTCGTCCTCGTCGATATCCTCGGCCAGCAGGTCGCGACCGCCGTTGAACTCGTCGTACATGCGGGCGCAGTCGACCACGGCCACGATGTTGTCGAGCGCAAGCTTAGGCTCGCCGCCCACCTTGGCCTCGTCGCAGAAGCTCGAGATGGTGTAGGCGATGGGGATAGGCTCGCAAATGCCCGAGGCCTCGATGATGATGTAATCGAAGTTGCCCGAATCGGCGATGCCCTGCAGCTGGTTGGCCAGGTCATCCGAAAGCGTGCAGCAGATGCAGCCGTTGGTGAGCGGGATGAGGTCGTCGGTCTCGGAAAGGCCGCCGTCGGCGATAAGGCTGGCGTCCACATTGATCTCGCCGATATCGTTGACGATCACGGCGGCGCGGATACCGCCGTCGTTAGCGAGGATGTGGTTGAGCAGCGTGGTCTTGCCGGCACCGAGGTATCCGGTAAGCATGATAATCTTCACGGGTTTGTTGGGCATGTGCCCTCCTTTGTTAGACATGGCTTACAGTTGAATCTTATGCCAAACGCCTGCTCTTATACCCACGCGCCGGCAAATAACACAAGCTACTCCCAGGCTCCCCATACATCGGGGCAATAACCGACGGTGGCCTTTTTGCCGTTGCGCACGATGGGTTCGGCCAAGACCTGCTGGTTCTCGAGCAGCTTGTCGAAGCGCTGACTGGGGGTAAGGTGCTGGATGAGCGCGAGCGTTTCCTCGTCCTTGGCTTTGGGGTTGAGCAGCTTGTCGATGCCGCCGACCGCTTGCATCACGCTCGTGAGCTCGCCCTTGCTCATCTCCTTTTCCTTAAGGTCGATAAACTGCACCTTAATGCGGCGCTCCTTAAAATAGCGCTGGGCCTTTTTGGTGTCGAAGGACTTCTTGGTGCCAAAAATCTGAATCATTTTGTTCCGCCGTTCTACCTGATAAAGTTGGTGCGCTCGCGATCGGCTTCGGGGGCTTCGATGCCGGCGGCCTGTCCAGCTTCGATGCAGCGCAGGAGCCAGGCCATGTTCTTGCCGATGTTGCGCATGGTGGCCAGACCCTCGGCATCCTGGGCGGCCTCGCCCGGCATGGCACCAAAGACGTTGTTCCAGTACGTGGAGGCAACCACGGGCATCTGGTTGATGGTGAAGTACTTGTTGAGTACGTCGAAGGTCGTCGACGTGCCGCCGCGACGGGCGACGGCGATGGCAGCGCCCGGCTTGTGCGCAAAGGCCTTGCTGCCGGCATAGAAGGCGCGATCGAGGGCCGAAAGAATGCGGCCGCTGGGGTGCGCGTAGTAGACAGGCGAGCCAAAGACAAAGCCATCTGCCTGCTCGGCGGCAGCGATGAGCTCGTTCACCACGTCGTCGTCAAAGGTGCAGCGACCGCCGAGCTTGCCGCACTGGCCGCAACCGATACAATCGCGAATGGGCTTGGCGCCCAGCTGAAACACCTCGGTATCAATGCCTTCGGCAATGAGCTGCTCGGCGACTTCGGCGAGTGCGCGGGCGGTGTTGCCGTTTGCCTTGGGGCTGCCATTGACCAAAAGAACCTTCATCACAAACTCCCTCTGCTGTCGGTGACTTCTGCAGAGGATTATCGCACGATGGGGGAGGCGGTGTGGGCGCGGTGCTAATCCAGTTTGGTACCTGGCACCTGCACGGCTTTCCCGAGCAACGCTTTGAGCTCGTTCAAAATCGAAACGGGCTGACGGTCGACGCCGTCCAGATGGAGCGTGGCCACGCGAATGGGCGGCTGATATTCAAATGGGCCAAAGAGCACGGGCGAACCCAGGAACCGCTCGATGTCGCTTGCGATCTCGTCGATCGCCTCGGGGCCGAGCTCATCGAAGAGTGCCACGAACATCGGCCCCGTCGAGCGGAACAGGCGGCCCTTGCCGCGCGAACAATCCATGAGGCAGGCGGCGCTTTCGGCGAGCACGCGGTCGCCTGCATCGAATCCAAAGCGGGCATTGACCTCGGCGATATCGTCGACCTTAATGGCAATAAAACCTGCCTCGTGCGGCACGTGGCGCATCTCTCCAATAGCGTTGACCAGTGCGTGGACATCGCCCAGGCCCGTTACTGAGTCGGTCGTATCCGCTAGGCTTCGGTTGACGATAATGCCCACATACATGCTGGGCTCGGTATCGGTGCCGTCCAAGCGGTAGCCCGTGCAGTCGCAAAGCACGTACGCTCCGGTGGCATCCATTACGCGATACTGCATGTAGTGGAAGTGCCATGTGCCGTGTATCACCATATCGAGCTCGGCTCGTACGTTGTCGCGGTCCTCGGGATGAACGCGGGCAAGCCACATATCGACCGAGTTAAAAGGGTGCTGGGAAGGCAGGTCAAAATCGCGCACGGCGTTGACCGACCATTGCGATTCTCCAGTATCGAGGTTAAGGATGAACGGATAGCGCGTCTCGGAGCTCATGGAGATCGCTTGGAATACGCGGTCGTTGCAGGGAAGCTGATCGACGATTGGGCGTTGCGGGGCGTCATCGTCTTTCGGTTGCTGCACACGATGCATAAGCTTATAGCGATACATCTTGCGATCGGCATCCATCGTCATCTGGCGACGCGTGTCGCCGGCAAGTGGATCGACGCGCGAGCAGCCAAAGCTAAAGCTGGCGATCATGGGTGCCTTGCCACCTGAGCTCGCCTCGACCAGCCCGGCACGTACCTGCTCCAAGCGCTGCTCGAGTTCAGTCTCGTTTGCGGAGAGGGAGATAAGCACAAACTCGTCTCCACCGATACGGAACAGCATCTCATCTTGCTCCATGGTTTCGGAGAGCGTGCGGCAGATGCTCAGAATATAGCGATTGCCTTCGGCGTGGCCAAACCTATCATTGCAATGTTTGAGATGGTCGATGTCAATATAGGCGCAGGTGAAGGGGTCGCCTTTGCGCCAGAGTTGCTCGACGTGACGGTCGAGTCCGCTGCGGTTGCCCAAGTTGGTGAGCGGGTCGATATAGGCGTTGCTCTCAAGCAGCCGGCGCTCTTGTTGCAGGATGGCATGCGTCTTTTGCAGTTGCTCGCCAACGGCGCGTAGTTCAGCAGGCAGCGCGGCAACATCGAGTTCGGCGGTCGAGATGCCATTCGCAAGTCGCTGAAGATAGGCAATAATCGATTGCTCACCCAGGCGATATGACTCGTTCATGATGGATAACCTCCTTGGGCGGAACAATGGTTTGTATCATATCTCCAATTCGGTTTGAATTGGGGATATAAGTTAGCTAATGGAGGCAAATTCCCCCTTCGACGGTGGCGTTTTGCGCGCGAGCGTATCAGTTGTTATTGCCACCATCGAGCAATGCCTCAAAATCCTTCGCCGGCATGGGGCGGTAGTAGAGGAAGCCCTGAGCGTAGCGGGCGCCCATTTGTCGTAGCATGTTCGCCTGCTCATCTGTCTCGACGCCTTCGACCACGACGGGCAGATGGAGCGACTGCGCCATTTCGAGCATCGATGAAATGATTTGCGTGCTGCGGCCTTGATCACGGTCGGTGGGCACAAAGGCGCGGTCGAGCTTGATGACGTCGACGTTGACGTTCTTGAGCATCGCGAGCGTGGACTGGCCGGTGCCAAAATCGTCCATATAGGTCGAGAAGCCGCGGGTGTGCAGGTCGGCCGTCAGTTTGTCCACGGCCTCGGACTCTCCCGTATAAGCCGTCTCAGTGATCTCGATACGCATGAGCTCGGGCGGTAGGTTGTATTGGGCGGCAAGCGCCCCCATATGCTCGGCCACATCGCAGGCAAGGATATCCACGCGCGACACATTAGGCGAAACCGGAACCACACGAAGTCCTCGATTGATGCGTTCGCGCAGCCACGAGGCGACACCCTGCCAAATGTACTTGTCGAGCGTCACCACAAAGCCGCTTTCCTCGAGTGCGGGGATAAACGTTGCGGGCGAAATGAGAGAACCGTCCTTGTCAATCCAGCGCGTGAGTGCCTCGGCGCCAATGATCTCGCCGGTTTCCATGTCGACCTGGGGCTGCAGGTAGTACGTGATGCGGCCGTTTGAGAGCGCATGCTGGAACTCGGTTAGCGTGTGGTGGAACGCAACCTCATGCTCATATTCCTCGGGGCGGAAAACGGCAATGCGCTCCTTAAAGTCGTTTTTGGCGCGTCGATTGGTAAACATGGCCTTGGCCTGCGCATCGATGGTGATTTCCTCATTGGAGTCGATGGGGTAAACGCCCATGGACGGCCAGAAGCCTACGCCATCATCATGTCTGGCTACGGCCTCGCGAACGCGGTTGTAGATTTGATGGACGGTGATGTGCTTAAAAGGGATGAGTACGCAAAAGTCATCTTGGCCCCAGTACCCTGCGACGCCCATATCGGCATTCTCGATGTCCTTGAGGACCGTGCCCACATCGGCGAGTACGCGGTCGCCCTCGGCCTGGCCGTGCCATTCATTAAACAGGCGCATGTGGCCCATGTCGACCGTGGCGATGCACCAGGTGCCGTCGCGCCTTGCCTCGAGAAATGCGTTGGCGCGCCGCATAAACTCGCTGGGTCGATAGAGGCCCGTGAGCATATCGATGCGTTCGGCGATTGCGCTTTTGCGTTCGACCTCGGGTATAGGGAGGCTGTCGTTGGGGACAAGCCCGCCAGCTGTGCGAAGGCGACGATCGAGTTCGCCCAAAACAGTCGATGCTTGGGAGTCCAGGCGTTCGTAAAAGGTTGGGACGACAAGACAGACGGGAGCAATGGTGTCGCCTGCGATTTGCACAGGAGCGAAAACGGCCTCTTTAAGGTGGCGGGTCAGTTGCTCGAATGCCTCGTGGTCCAAATCGTTGCTGAGCACGACAAACTGGACGCTTCGTGAACGGTAGACCCGGCTCCTGCCGCGGGTGACCGACAGCATGCGGCCCGCGTATTCGGCAAGCATGTTGTCGACAGCCTCGGCCCCGTAGAGCTCGTTGAGCTTTGTCGTGCCACGAACGCGCACCGCTATAAGCCCTGTCTTGCAACGGTCGAGGCGGCAGGTATCGATGGCATTGACCAGCATGCGGTGCGTTCCGAGGCCTGTGGCGGCGTCGACGGTTTCGGCAAGTGAGTGGTTGACGAGCTCGCCGACATAGAGCGAGGGGACATTTCCGTCGCCGTCGATACGAAACCCGCGAGCACGGCAAAGGACGTAGTCGCCGACGGCGTTGCGCACACGATACTGCATGACGCGACGGTGCTTGGTACCGTTGTAGACTTGGTCGATGTCGTTGACGAAGGCCTCAAGGTCGTCGGGATGGACGCGCGTTTTCCAGTAATCGCGACAGTTGTCTATGTGCTCTGAGGGAAGGCCAAGATCGCGCAAGGCACCTTGTGACCAAAGGGTGCGATGTTTGTACAAGTTCTCGATAAAGAAATAACGACCTTCGTTGAGCATCGAAAAGGCGTCGAAAATACGATCGCTTATTTCGAAGTCGTCGGCGTGGACTTGCGTGATATTACGTCGATCGAGGTGCACGGCATGACGTAGCTTGTAGTCGTACATGCGATGGTCGGCATCGAGTGTCATACGGTTGGTGGCTTCGCCCAGGGCGGGGTCGGCATGCGACACTCCATAGCTAAACGAGTGGGGCATCTCGGAATCGTTGTTTTTGAGCAGGATCGTTCGGCAGTGTTCCAGACGTTCGGCGAGGTCGTCCTCGGTTGCAATCGTAGACAGGATGGCAAACTCGTCGCCGCCTATGCGAAACGCCGCCTCGTCCACTTTCATATACAGCTTGAGATAGAGGCTTACCTGCAAGATATAGCGGTTGCCCTCGTCATGCCCAAAGACGTCGTTGCAGTGCTTGAGATTGTCGATATCGATGAACGCCATGGTAACGGGGGTGTCCTGCTCCCAGAGCTCCTCGAGGGAACGGGCAAAGCCGCCACGGTTGCCAAGCCCGGTAAGCTGGTCGGTAAAGGCGGTCCTAATCAGATCATCCTGACGCTCGAGAAGGTCACGGACGGTCTTTTCGAGCGTTTCGGTGTAATTGCTGACAGTATCCATGTCGTAAGCGGCTTTCTGAGGTCGGGCGGATTGCGTCGGGCGAGCTCGTTGTGCACACGCGTTGTTGTTTGGCGCTTCGCGTGTATCCAGGCCCCCGCCTTGCTGCGTTGTTGGGTTAATTTACCGGCTAATGTTCGCTGTTGATAACTGCTGAGTAGTATAAACAACAGTACAGAATTATATATGGGTGCACATGCTGTGGGCGGCTATTATTCGACAGGCGGTAGCGCGACGATGCGATGTCCGATAAAAATGCGACTGAGACGATATATGTTGACGGGTATACTTGTCCCGTTTTAAGACGTAGGAACGGAGATGGTCGCATGGCACAGCCGGATACGACGCGCACGGTGGGGCTGGCACTCGAGGGAGGCGGCTACCGCGGTATGTATACGGCGGGCGTGCTCGACGTTTGGATGGAGCACGGTTTGACCTGCGACCATATGGTGGGTGTCTCGGCGGGCGCGGCGTTTGGCTACAACTTTAAATCGCGCCAGATCGGCCGCGCCATTCGCTATAACAAGGCCTATTGTGCCGATAAGCGCTATGCGGGTGTAGCAAGCTGGCTGCGAACCGGCGATATGTTCAATGCCGATTTTGCCTATCACGAGGTGCCCATCGAGCGCGATCCCATCGACCTGGAGACATATCGCGCCTGCCCCATGCGGTTTACGTGCGTGTGTACCGATATCGAGACGGGCAAGGCCGTCTACCACGACCTGCCCTATGGCGACGAGAGGGATATCGAGTGGATCCGGGCGTCGTCGGCGATTCCCGTGGCGACGCGTCCCGTTGCTATTGAAGGGCATAAGTATCTGGATGGCGGCGTGGCTGATTCCATTCCCAGCGCATGGCTGTTTGCGCAGGGACATGACCGCAATATCGTGGTACTCACGCAGCCGGCGGGCTTTGTGAAGCAGCCCAACAGCGTGATGCCCATGCTGCGTCGCGTGTTCCGTCACTACCCGGAGTTTGTCGCAGCGCTTGAGCATCGGCATGAGGTCTACAATGCCACGCTCGATGACCTGGCACGTCGTGAGGCCGCCGGCGAGGTCTTTGTGGTGCGGCCGAGCGAATCGGTGAAGGTGCCGTCACTATGCCGCGAGCCCGATGAGCTCGAGCGCATCTATCAGATCGGCCGCCACGATGCAGAGGTGACCTTACCGGCGTTGGAAGCGTACCTGGCGGGGTAAGGGTCGCATGCGGAAAGCGCATCCCGGAATGGAGGTCCAAACTGGGATGCGCTTTCCGTTATTGAAGATATGAGGCTGCGAATCGGCTGCTCGGCCTGAGCCTATGCCTGCTGCCAGGTGTCGACAAGCTCCCTGGCGGCAGCGTGGGGGTCGTCGGCGCTGCAGACGGCGCTCACCACAAAGAAGCCATCGACGCCGGTGGCCTTGAGCTGCGGCAGGTCGGCCGTCTTGACGCCGCCGCCTACCACGATGGGCACGGGGCTTGCCGCGTGGAGTGCGGCCAGGTCCTCAAAGCTTTTGGTGATGATGGAGCCGTCGGCCGCGCGTCCGCAATCGCGCTTGGTCTCGGTCTCGTGGAGCGGGCCGATGCCCAGGTAGTCGACCAGACTCATGTCGGCGGTCTTGACGTACTCGAGCATCTCCTCGCAGCGGGCCGAAAGGCCCACGATGGCATCGGGGCCCAAAAGTTTGCGGCAGACCTCGACGGGAATATCGCTCTGGCCTACATGCACGCCATCGACAGCAATACCCTGCTCGCGCGCGGCGAGTACGCAGTCCAGACGGTCGTCGATCAACAGGGCGACCTGGCCGGTCTTGCCGGCCTGTGCGATTGCCTGCGCGGCGTCGCCGGTCAGTGCGATGATCTCGCGGGCGCTTGCCACCTTGGAGCGCACCTGGATGCAGGTAAAGCCGGCGTCGAGCGCCTGGGCCACCACATCGCCCACGGGGCGCCCGAGCGTGTTTTCGGGGCCGAGTACCAGATAGGCCGAGATATCAAGGTTGTCGCGGATGCTCATCGTGCTTCCTCCTGCTTCTTGATCTGTGCTTCCATGCGCTCGAGTTTGCCGGTCATGGTGTCGGTAAATCCGGGCCGAATATCGGCTTTGAGCACGACTTCGGTGCGGATGCCCTTGTTTGCCAGAACAAAGGTCGCGTCGCGCACGACCTGCATGACCTCGTCCCAGTCGCCTTCGATCTCGGTAAACATCGAGGTGGTGCGGTTGGGAAGGCCGCTCTCGCGTATGACGCGCACGACCTCGGCGACCTCGGCGGAGAGCTCATCGCCGGTGCCGCACGGGGCGATGGCCACGGCGACGAGCGTGTTCATGCCGGCATTGGTTGTGGGCTCGGACATGGCCTATGCCTCCTCGAGCTCGAGTTGGTTATCGGCAATGTCCTGGGCGGTTGCGCGGTAGAGCTCGTCGATAAAGGCGACCTTAAAGCTTGCCGGGGCATCGGCGACAGCGGCGGCGCGCGTGCCGGCAACGTTGTAGACGGCGGTGCCGCAGACGGCTGCCGTAAACGGATCGGCAGCGCAGGCGTACACGGCCAGCACGCCGCCCTGCGAGCAGCCGCAGCCGGTGATCTTGGACATGAGCGGGCTGCCGCCGTGGGACTTGGCCACGGTCGTGCCGTCGGTGATTAGGTCGACTTCGCCCGAGACCACTACGGCGCCGCCGGTGTAGCGAGCGAGCGCCACGGCAGCATCGCGGGCGGCGTCGACCGTGTCGGTGGTATCGACACCGCGCACGCGGCTCAGATCAGCCGCCTCGCCCTCAAGGCCCCACAGGCCGGCGAGCGCGATGATCTCGGAGGCGTTGCCGCGTACGATGGCGGGCTTGTACTGCTTGAGCTCGTTTACCAGCTGGGTGCGCAGGCTGCCGATGCCCAGGCCCACCGGATCGAGCACCCAGGGCTTGCCGGCGTCGTGTGCCGCCTTGGCCGCGCGGGGAATCGTCTGCTCGTAGATGGGGAAGAGCGTGCCCATGTTGAGATAGATGGCGCCGCCGCCGGCAACGAGCGCCTCGCCCTCGTCGGGCAGATAGACCATGGCGGCCGAACCGCCCACGGCGAGCTGCGCGTCGGCGACAAAGTCGATCGTCACCGTGTTGGTGATGGAGCCGGCCATCGGATTGGTGGCGCGAATCTCATCCACGGCCTTGACCATATGTTGCTTAAGCTGTTCCGAATCAATCACTGCACATGCCTCCTTGGCATAGAAAAGGGGCGCTGTGCATAGACAGCGCCCCTGTAAAGGCGGCATGCTCCCTACGCCAGCATTAACTGACAGGTTCAAAGGATTGGGCCCCATGCCCTCTCAGCCTTGTGGTTTGCACCGCCGGCACTCCCGCATCGAATCTGTTGCTCCCTATACTAGCGCACCTGCCAAATAGGGACAGGTTTATTTTGGTAGGTGGCAACAGGGGCGTTGCATTTTCCCAGATAAAACCTGGCAAAATAAACCTGTCCCTTATTGGCAGGTCGTTACAATGGTTACGGTGAAAATGACGGGGGGCTCTATGATCAAACTTGTGCTGACCGATATGGACGATACGCTGATTCCGGCTGGACATGACGGTGTCAGCGACTACGCCATTGAGGGTATTCATGCCATGCAGGCGGCGGGTCTGCACTTTGGTCCGGTTTCGGGTCGTCAGCCGTCCGCGATGGGCTGGATGTTCAAAAATCGTTCCGAGTGCTTTTCGACTGGCGCGTTCTGTAACGGCCAGGTGATGTTTGTCGACGGCGAAGTAGTCGCCTCGCGCGCAATCGACAACGATGCCCTGATGCGTTTGGCTGACTATCTGGAGCAAGAGACCGACGATACATTTCTAAAAGTCTATAGCCTGGGCGATGACTTTTGGGGCAACGATGCCTACTGCGTGACGAGCGATCCCGAGCGTGTGTGTCGCGCTATGGAGTCGGGCGGCAATGCGTGGCTCAAAGGCGAAGAGGCTCCGTGCCGTCCCGTCGTCGATGATGCGACGGTGTTTAAGGCGAATATCTGGAGTGCCCGTTCGCGTGAGGAGCTCGCGGAGTTACGCGAGCGCGTTGCCGCTGAGGTGCCGGAAATCTCGCTTGTGTTTCCCAACAACCGCGTGCGCCTGTTTGACATCCTTCCGGCTGGTTGGGACAAGGGCTGCGCTGCGCTGGAGCTGGCGCGCGCTATGGGCATGACGCCCGACGAGGTGGCCGTATTTGGCGATTCCGATAACGATTTGCCCATGATCGATGCCGTTCCCAACTCCGTTGCAGTCGCTAATGCCAACGAGGTCGTCACGGCGGCGGCGCGCTGGCATATCGGCGCTGCGGCAGATGATGCGGTCGCCGGGGCTCTGCATCAGATTGCCGCCTGCGCCGCGACGGGGGAGATGCCGTCGTTTATGCGCCAGGTGGACGCGGCGGGTCTTGGCGCCACGAACGTCTAGGGAGAACGTCATGAAGCTTCAGCAGCTTAGGTATGTTGTTAAGGTTGCCGAATGCGGCAGCATCACCGAGGCCTCGCGCCGGCTCTTTGTGTCGCAGCCTTCGATTACCGCGTCGATCCGCGATCTCGAAAACGAGATGGGTGTGCACATCTTTGAGCGCACCAACAAGGGCGTCATTGTGTCCGAGGAGGGCGAGACCTTCTTGGGCTACGCGCGCCAGGTGCTCGACCAGGCCGATCTGCTCGAAGGCAAGTACAAGGGCGCGTCCGAGCAGGTGCCGCACTTTAGTGTGAGCTGCCAGCATTATTCCTTTGCCGTTAACGCGTTTGTTGACGTGATCCGCGAGTTCGATGCCGCGCGCTACGACTTTACCCTGCGCGAGGAGCAGACTCACGAGATTATCGAGGACGTCGCGCATATGAAAAGCGAACTGGGCATCCTGTACTTATCCGAGCATAACCGCGAGGTTATCGAGCGCATGCTCGCCGCCAACGAGCTCGTATTCGAGGGACTCTTCTGCGCCGCGCCGCATGTCTTTGTATGCGCCGACCATCCACTGGCGGACCGCGCCAGCGTGACGCTCGAGGACCTGGAGGACTATCCGTTCCTGTCCTATGAGCAGGGCAGCTACAACTCGTTCTACTATTCCGAGGAACTGACCTCGACGTTTGAGCGCCGCAAGAATATCCGCGTGCGCGACCGTGCGACGTTGTTCAATTTGGCCATGGGCCTCAACGGCTACACGGTATGCTCGGGCGTGATCAGCCACGAGCTCAACGGCCCCGGCATTATCTCGATTCCGCTCGACGTGGACGAGTACATGGAGATTGGCATCATCACGCGCAAGAACACGACACTTACGCGCTATGGGCAGGCCTATATCGACGCGATTCGTCAGCATATCTAGACTGCTGCGTTCTGCACGGGTCAAATCTCTTTACGGCAGTCCAAACTGATATAGGAATCATCTATATCAAACTGTTATAAACATATATTTTACGATGACCACATGAGCGCTCATACTCTGTCCCAGCAAAGCAACCAATGCAAGGGGAGATATCTATGAGTGCTTTAACCACGCTGAACGCGCCGTTTCGCGCCGATATCGTCGGCAGCTTTCTTCGTCCGCAGGCCGTAAAGGACGCCCGTGCCGCCTACGCCGCGGGTACGCTCGATGACGACGGCCTTAAGGCCGTCGAGGATGAGGCTATTCGCGACTTGGTGGACAAGCAAAAGGCCGCTGGCCTGCAGGTGATTACCGATGGCGAGTTCCGCCGCAGTTACTGGCACCTCGACTTTATGTGGGGGCTCAACGGCATTGAACGCCGTACCTCGCGTACGGGCTATATGTTCCACGACGAGGAGACCACGGCCGATACCGCCGTGGTGACCGGCCCCATCAGCGGCGAGAACCACCCCTTCGTCGAGCACTTTAAGTTTGTCAAGGCACTTGAGGACGAGGGCCACGTTGCACGCCAGACCATCCCGGCGCCGATCCAGACGTTCTCTGAGGTCACGCTCGATCGCTGCGATGGCCAGCAGGAGAGCCTGCGCGCTGTCTATAAGACCGATGAGGAACTTGCCGACGCCATCGCAGCCGCTTATCGCACGGTGATCGCCGACCTGTACGCAGCAGGCTGCCGCAACATCCAGTTTGATGACTGCACCTGGGGCATCTACTGCGACACCGATTTTGTCGCCAAAACCGGCATGAGCCCGGTCGACCTGCAAAAGGTAAGCGAGCTGGGCGTGGCGCTCAACAATGCCGCCATCGCGGACAAGCCCGACGATCTGGTCATCAACACGCATGTGTGCCGCGGCAACTACCACTCCACCTATGCCTTCGAGGGCGGCTACGACCCCATCGCGCCGTACCTGTTTGCAAACGAGGATGTCGATGCATTTTACCTGGAGTTCGATACGCCGCGCGCCGGCGGTTTTGAGCCGCTCAAGTACGTTGCCCCGGGCAAGAAGGTCGTGCTGGGCTTGGTAACCACCAAGGCGGCAGAGCTCGAGAACGAGGATGTTATCGTCGAGCGCATCCGTGAAGCCGCAAAGTACGTGCCGCTCGAGAACCTGTATCTGTCGCCTCAGTGCGGCTTTGCCAGCTGCGAGATTGGCAACAAGCTGACCGAGGATGAGCAATGGGCAAAGATCGCGCTGGTCAAGCGCATTGCCGAGCGCGTTTGGAAATAGCGGTAACGTTCGCAGGTGACGGCGCGTGCGAGACATGGCGTATCGCGTACAATGTTTCGGATCGTATCGTTCGGGCAGGTTATCCGATATGCCCGATCGCCCTTCCATTCGAAAGGACATCCATGTCCCAATCCTCGACGCCCGCCGTCACCGATGCCATCTACGATGCATCGTCGCTCGGCCGCCCGCGCATGTTCCTGCTCGGCCTGCAGCACCTGTTTGCCATGTTTGGCGCCACGGTACTGGTGCCCGTGCTCACCGGCCTCTCGGTATCGGCAACGCTTTTGTTTGCCGGCTTGGGCACGCTGCTGTTCCACTCCCTGTCGCGCGGTAAGGTGCCGGCATTTTTGGGCTCATCGTTTGCCTTTATTGCCGGTTATGCCGCAATCGCACCCAACGGCGAGGCCGAGCTTTTGCCCTACGCCTGCCTGGGCGTAGCTTGTGCCGGCCTGCTCTATCCGGTGCTTGCGGCACTCTTCCGCGCGTTTTGCGCCAAGCGCGTCATGCGTTTCTTTCCGCCGGTGGTGACTGGCCCCATCGTCATTTCCATCGGCTTGATTCTGGCGAGCTCTGCCATCGCCAACTGCTAGACCAACTGGCTTGTCGCCGTTATCGCCGTGGCCGTGATCATCATCTGCAACATCTGGGGCCGTGGCATGGTTAAGATTGTGCCGATTCTGCTGGGCGTTGTGGTGAGCTATGCCGTTGCGACTGCGCTGGGCGAGGTCGATTTTTCGGGCGTCGCAGCCGCTCCCTGGGTTGGCTTGCCCGTCGTGTGGGACAACACCGTGTTTGCGCTCTTTGGGCCGCAGTTCGATAGCGGTCTTGCCACGACGGCCATCATCACCATCATGCCGCTGGCCTTCGCGACCATGATCGAGCATATCGGCGATATCTCTGCTATCGGTTCGACTTGCGAGCGCAACTACATTGCCGATCCCGGTCTGCATCGCACGCTGCTCGGCGACGGCCTTGCCACGATTCTGGCTTCGCTCTTTGGCGCTCCGGCCAACACTACGTATGGTGAGAACACCGGCGTGCTCGCCCTGACGCGCGTGTTCGACCCGCGCGTAATTCGAATTGCCGCGTGTTGCGCCATCGTGCTTTCGTTCTGCCCCAAGTTCGCCGCGGTCATCGCCGCCATGCCGGCATGCGTTATCGGCGGTGTGTCGCTCGTGCTCTACGGCATGATCAGCGCTGTGGGCGTCCGCAATCTCATCGAGAACCAGGTCGATTTCCAGAACAACCGCAACGTGCTGGTTGCCGCGCTGGTGCTCGTGCTTTCGCTCGGCATCGCGTACAGCGCCGCCGGCGCCATCGTGTTGGAGCTGGGCGGCGTGACCATTTCACTGTCCGGCATTGCCGTGGGCTCACTGGTGGGCATTGTGCTCAACGCCATCCTGCCGGGTAACGACTTTGAGTTTGATGTCTCCGAGCTTGAGGAGGCTGCTGAGTAGCAGCTGCGTTCAGCTAAAACAAGATATGGTGCCCATGCGTATATACGCGTGGGCACCATTTTTAATGTGTCAGTATCCAGTGGATGCCGCGGGCCATGCGCAAGTCGGTTTGGGCAAAGTGATTGCCGGGGTTGAGCTCCAGCGTTGTTGGAATGCCGCGCTCGACGAGCAACGCTTCCATCGCGCGTGTGTCGTCGAGTACATGCCGCATCATGCGGTTGGGCGTCTTGGTTTCCTTTTTGCCGATCGAAAGATAGACAGCTTGCGGACTGCCGGCAAATGGCGCCGTGCTGGCGCAATCGACAAAGTCGGGAAACCATAGCGACCCCGATGCGCTCGCCGCGCGGCCAAAGACATCGGTTTGCCAGAGGGCCCAAAGCGAAAAGAGGCCCGCGAGCGAGTAGCCGGCAATGCCGCGCCAGGTGGGCGGCTGAGGAAGCGACGACTCCACCTGGGGGATTATCTGATTCAGCAGCTCATCAAGAAAACCGGCAGCTTGGCCGCCGAAAGGCTCGGCATCGCGTACGGTCCCGTCGCATTCCCAGGGACTCAGCTCGCGATTCCAATCGAGCCCGCCAATGGCGACGAGGGTGAATGGCGGACAGTCGAGCTCTCGGCAGCGGTCATAAACCTCGCTGCCGTTGCCCATGACCACGGGGAGGTAGATGACGGGCGCGCCTTCCGTATGCTCCGAATGTACGGTTATCTGCTTTTGCGCTTCCAAGGCAGGCTTCTCTCAGTGTTGTGATATCGGCAGTCCCAATTGTCGCACGCCAGCGTATACCGGTTGGACAGCATCAAGAACATTCGCGTGCGTCGTGCGGGCGCAAACAGAAAACGCCACCGCCGGAGGGGAGCTCGGCGGTGGCGTTGCTAAACGGTGCTGGGGCTCGGGGCCTTCGCGGGAGCTGCCATGTGCGCAGAGGCGTCTAAGAACGCTTACGGCTCGCCATGGTGCCTGCGGCGATAGCGGCTGTTCCCGCAAGGACGGTTGCCACGATGGCCGCACCCGAGGTGTCGCCGGTTGCCGCGAGCACGCCGGTAGTCTTGGCTTTCGTGGTTGAAGCCGCAACGGCCTTGGTCGGCTTTGAGCCCTCAGGCTTGGGGTTCTGCTTGGACTCCGCGGGCTTGCTTTCTGCGGGCTTGGTCTCGTCGGGCTTGGGGTCTTCCGGCTTGGCTACCTCGGGAGGTGCGATGGTCGTACTTTTGGCGACTGCTTTGATATAGAGGGAGTCGACCGTGGCGTCGCCCGTGCCGATGGCTTGGCCTGCCTCGTAGATGCCGTCACGGAGCTTGCGATAGTCAATGACCTTGCCGCCTTCGGGCGTCTGGATGGCGGCGTTCTCAATCTTGATGGTGCCGATTGTCTTGCCGTCAGCGCTCATGGCACGGGCAAAGATTGCCGCTGTATCTCCTTCGGCCGTTACCTTGCTGCGGATGATCGAGATGACTGCGGGTGTGACGCCCTCGCTGGTCTGGGCGATGATGCCGATGTTCTCGCCTTGGGGTTCGCGCCTCGTCTCGCCATCTTGGTTTTCGCTGTAGGGGATGGGGCCGTCGCCGTTCTCGACATAGCGGGCTATGGCCTTGACAACGGAGTCGCTGATGTAGATGTGGCCGCCCTTCTCGTTGGGTCGATCGTTTCTGGTGGAGAATGCAGCCGAAACCTCGCCTTCCGCAAACGCGTCCACGGTGGAGCCGTTCTTGATGTCGATGTCGCCCCCGTCAGTGATGAGGGCGATGGCCTGGCCGCCGTTCGCGCTGGTACGGACCGTCACGGTCGCGTGATCGAGCGTAACGCCCTTGTGGGCATAGACGCCATATTCAACACCGCTTGCGTCAAGGGAGGCGTTCGTGACCGCGAGACTGCCCTCAGTGTCGACGGCAAGATATCCCTCGGCGTTTGCCTTGACCTGGCTGCCGTCCGAGATGTTGATATTGCCGCCGCTCCAAAGGGCCTCACCATCGGCTGAGCTTGCCTTGACCGTCCCACCACCCTTGATGGTGAGGTTCTTGTCGGCTCCAATACCCTTGTCCTTGGTAGCCCTGGCGGTGACGGCTCCGCTGTCGTCAATCGTGATATTGCCGTTTGCCCTGATGCCATTCGATGCACCCGTGGCGTTGACGTTGCCCGAACCTTTGATAGCGAGATCACCTCCGGCATTGATGGCATCAAACCCAGTGCTCGTGGCGTTGACGGATCCGGCTCCGTCGATGTTGATATTACCCGTGGAGAGGATAGCGTCCTCAGTAGATGTCACGCTGAGCGTGCCGCCCTCGTCGCCTTGGATATTGAGCTCGGCATTCTCGTTAGTGCCATGAGAAACGTTGATGCTTTCGATCAATTCGGCAGTGACGATGTTGGTTCCCGAGTAATTCACGTTGAGCTTGCCTGCGGCCTGGATCTCGCCGCCGTTATAGTTGTTGAGCTTCAAGTCGTCGGCGCCGTCCCACGACCAGGTACCGGCCTCGTCGCTCGCCGCGGTGTTGTACTTGTTGCCGCCGACCTTGACCCATTCCGCTGCGAGCGAGACGCTCGGCATGAGCAGCGAGCTCACCGTGAGCGCGCACACGGCGCCCGCGACGATGCGGCGCGTCACGCGGCGCCAGCTGCCGTGCGCGAGTCCTATGCGACGGCGAACGTCGGGTTCGGCAACATGGGTTCCGGCGGTAGTGTCATTGCGTTTGGGGGTCGTGAACAAGGCTGCCATGGTTGCTCCCGTTCTCATAGGGCCTATACGACTAGATTCAGCGTATCTGCTGGATGTTGCCGGCGGTAGTGCCGTTTGGAGGGCAAAATGGCCAAAATGGGGGAGAAATAGGCCGCACGCCGGCGCAGGGACCGGCGCTAAAAGAAAAGCGCGGGGCCGCATGGCGACTCCGCGCTTTATTGTTCAGCTTTTGCAGCCTTGCCCTTACGCTACGAAGAAGTAGACGAGGAAGGCAAGGGCCGCGATCCACCCGTCCCGTGCGAAAAAGTGTTTACGAGCGCTTGCGGCTCACCACGGCGCCCGCGGCGATGGTGGCTGTTCCTGCAAGGGCGGCTGCCACGATGGCTGCGTTCGAGGCGTCGCCGGTTGCCGCGAGCTTGCCGGTGGTCTTGGCTCCCGTGGCTGCAACTGCAACGGTCTTGGTCGTCTTCGTGCCCTCGGACTTGGAACCCTCGGGCTTGGTCTCGCCGGGCTTTTCCTCGGGTTTGATCTCCTCGGGAGGCACGGTGGCCGTGCGCTTGGCGACAGCTTCGTCGTAGGGGGAGTCGACCGTGGCGTCGCCCGTGCCGATGGTTTGACCTGCCTCGTAGGAGATGCTGGGGCCGTACTCTTCCTCGTTGTAATAGTTAATGATCTTGCCGCCTGCGGGCGTCTGGATGGGAGCGCCTTCGATCTTGATGGTGCCGATCGCCTTGCCATCCTCGCTTATGGCAAGAGCGAAGATTGCCGCCGTGTCTCCCTCGGCCGTGACCCTGCTGCGGACGATCGAGATACTCGCGGGCGTGATGCCCTCGTAGGTCTGGGCGAAGATACCGATGTTCAGACCCCTAGGCTCAGGGATGACCTGGCCGCTTTGGTCGTTGCTGTAGTGATCGGGGCCATCGCCACCGGTCTCGACATAGCGGGCTATAGCCTTAACAACGGAGTCGCTGATGTAGATGTGGCCGCCAGCGACGTTTGGCTGGTGGTTTCTGGTAGAGATTGCAACCGAGAATTTGCCTTCCGCGAACGCGTCCACGATGGAACCATTCTTGATGACGATGTCGTCCCCGTCAGTGATGAGGGCGATGGCCTGGCCGCCGCTCGCGCTTGTACGGACCGTCACGGTCGCGTGATCGAGCGTAACGCCCTTGTAGGCATAGACACCATATTCAACACCGCTTGCGTCAAGGGAGGCGTTCGTGACCGCGAGACTGCCCTCAGTGTCGACGGCAAGATCTCCCTCGGAGTTCGCCTTGACCTGGCTGCCGCCCGAGATGTTAATGCCGCCGTCAGCCCAAATCGCCGCTTCTTCTATAGAGCTTGCTTCTACCTTGCCACCGCCTTTGATGATGAGGTCACTGCCCGCGGCGATGCCGTAGCCTTCGCCTCCTTTAGCGATCACTGTGCCAGAGGAATCGATGGTGGTCTCGCCCTTGGATTGGATGCCTTCGGTACCGCCCGTTGCATTCACAGTGCCCGAGCCCGTGATAGAGAGATCGCCCTTTGCCTCAATTCCGGCGGAAGAAGTGCTTGTGGTGTTCACAGTGCCTGGGCCAGAAATGGAGAGGTCGCCTGTGGATTTAATTGCATCGGCCTCAGCTGTCACATTGAGCTCATCCGTGCTATTCGAGCTCGTTATGTTCAACTCTGCTTTCTGGCTAGTGCCATCCTGCGCCTTGATGGCGGCTCCGGTGTAATCGGGCTCGGTTTTCACGGTGTTCTTGCCCTCGTAGGCAATGTTGAGCTTGCCCGCAGCCTGGATCGCACCGCCGTCATAGCCGTTGAGCTTCATATCGTCGGCGCCGTCCCAGCTCCAGGTGCCGGCGGCGTCGCCCGCCGCGGTGCCGGCGTTGTACTGGGTGCCGCCGACGTCCACCCACTCGGCCGCGAGCGAGACGCTCGGCATGAGCAGCGAGCTCACCGTAAGCGCGCAGGCCAGGCCGCAGACGATGCGGCGCGTCACGCGGCGCCAGCTGCCGTGTGCGAGCAGCGTGCGACGGCGCACGTCGGGCTCGATAAAATGGGCTCCTGAGGTTTTGTCATTGCGCTTGGGGGTCGTGAACAAGGCGGCCATGGTTACTCCCATCCTCATAGGGCCTATGCGATTACGCCCAGCATATCTGCAGGATGTAGTCGGCGGTAGTGCCGTTTGGAGGGCAAAATGTCCAAAACTTGGGAAACAATACATCGCGCGTCCGTGCGTTGCCTGGCTTTAAAAGAAAAGCGCGGAGCCGCTCGATGCGACTCCGCGCTTTTGTGTTCTGCTTTGGCAGACTGTGCCGTTACGCCACGAAGAAGTAGACGAGGAAGGCAAGGGCTGCGATCCACATGAGCGGCTTGATCTTGGAGGCCTCGCCCTTAAAGAGCGCGACGATCACGTAGGCGATAAAGCCTAGGCCAATGCCGGCAGAGATGGAGTAGGTGAAGGGCACGCCGGCGACGATCATGAACGCCGGGAAACCCTGCGACACGTCGGACCAGTCGATCTCGGAGGCTTCGCTCATCATGAGGTAGCCGACGTAGACCAGAGCACCGCAGGTGGCGGCGCTGGAAACGATGGTGACGATGGGGGAGAAGAACGCGGCGAGAATGAACAGCACGCCGGTGGTGACGGAGGTAAGGCCCGTGCGGCCACCGTCGGCAGCGCCAGAGGTGGACTCGACGAAGGTGGTGATGGAGGAGACGCCCATAAAGCCACCGGCAGCAGCGGCCACGGAGTCGACGACCAGGATGGGACGGATGTCCTCGACATTGCCGTCCTCGGTCAAGAACTCGCCCTGCTTGGCGACGGCCATCGCGGTGCCCATGGTGTCGAAGAAGTCGCTCATGAGCAGCGAGAAGGCAACGACGAGCAGCATCGGGTCGGTCAGAACCTTCACGATGGCCATGTTGCCGTCTGCGGTGCTGGCAAACGGGGCGCCAAAGGTCGAGAAGTCGAGCGGTGCGATGAGGCCCTCGGGGGCGTGGGTGACGCCCAGCGGGATACCGGCGATAACGGCGACGATGATGCCGATGAGCAGCGAGCCCGGCACGTTGCGGGAAGCCAGGGCAACCGTCACGACGATGGAGATGATGCCGACGATAAAGGTGGGGGAGGCGATGTCGCCCAGGCCGACGAGCGTACCGGCGCCAGCGGTGATGATGCCGGCGTCGCACAGGCCGATCATGGCGATAAACAGGCCCAGACCCACCGAGATGGCGTGGCGCAGGACCACGGGGATGGCGTCCATGATGGCCTCGCGCAGGCCGCAAAGGACGAGCAGCAAGATGACGATGCCTTCGAGGAAGATAACGCTCATGGCCACGTGCCAGTCACCGCCGCACATGGTGGTGGCGATGCCCGCGATCATGGCGTTGATGCCCAGGCCCGACGCGCAGGCGAGCGGGCGGTTGGCGAAGATGCCCATGCAGATGGTCATGATGCCGGCGCCCAGGCAAGTGGCGCAGGCGAGTGCTCCCGCATCGATGCCGGCGCCCGAGAGCACTGCGGGGTTGACGGCGATGATGTAGGCCATCGCCAGGAATGTTGTCAGTCCAGCGCGAAGTTCGGTCCCGATTGTGGACTTGCGCTCACTGACGTGAAAAAGTTCGTCCATGCATACCCTTTCCTTGTTCGGCCCCGAGTTTAGGCCGATTGACACGAACTCATTCACTATATCGCCTTTACAACCTTGCTGTTCCTCACATGTTGATGTTCGGCGCTTTGTAGCGGACGGGCGGTATTTTCCGTATGAAAATGTGTGGGTACCGTATACTTAAGCAGTTACAACGACCCCTATGGAGGAACGTATGATTAAAGAGCTCTGCCACGACGAGGCTATTCTGTCCCAGCGTTGCGAGGTCGCGACCGTCGAGGACGAGTCGGTGGCACAGGACCTGATCGATACCATCAAGTCGCTCGACGATGCCGGCTGCCTTGCCGCCAACCAGATTGGCGTCACCAAGAAGGTCTGCGTCTACCTGGACGATGCCGGCGAGCCCCATGTGCTCTACAACCCCCGTCTGGTGTTTGGTCTGGGCGCAAGCAAGATGGAGGAGAGCTGCCTGACGCACGAGGAGGTCACCAAGTCCACGCGCTATATCAAGTGCAAGGTTGCCTTTGACGTGATCGTCGACGGCAAGATGCGCGAGCGCAAGCAGGACTTTGTGGGCTTCGAGGCGCAAATGATTCAACACATGATTGACCATTGTCTCGGCAAACTTGTCTAGAGTGATTTGATCGGGGATTGAACCTGTGCTTTTGGCCCGGGCATGACATTGTTGTCATGTCCGGGCTTTTGTGTTTAGCGCCTTTTTGTTTGGAGACAATGAAATTAGCAAGAACGTAAAGCTAGGAGGCGCTATGTGTACGAGTATTCGATTTACCGATAATTCTGGTCACATGTATCTGGGCCGCAACCTCGACTGGAGCTTTGACTACGGCCAACAGGTTCGCGTGATGCCGCGCGGGTTCCACATCCCGTATTCGTTTATCGACGACGCGACAGCGGCACACGCGGTGATCGGTATGTGCATCGATTACAAGAACTATCCCATGTTTTTCGATTGCGGTAACGATGCGGGTCTGGCTGTGGCGGGGCTCAACTTTCCCGGCTATGCCGAGTATGCCGAGGGCCCTGTCGACGGCAAGACCAATATCGCGGCCTATGAGTTTCCCCTGTGGGTGGCAGCGACGTTCTCGACGGTCGATGAGGTCGAGGCCGCGCTGCGCGACACGGTGATTGTCGCCAAATCTGCCGGAGAGGGGCTGGGCGTGTCGCTGCTCCATTGGATTATCGGCGACAGCCAGCGCAGCATCGTGGTCGAGATGATGGCTGACGGCCTGCATGTATACGACGATCCGGTCGACACCCTTGCCAATCAGCCCACCTTCCCGTGGCACATGGAAAACCTCCGCACCTATATCACCGCCACAAGCGATTTTCCGCAGACGGCGACATGGCGTGGCGCCGAGCTCAAGCCCTATGGAGCCGGTGCCGGCATGCGCGGCATTCCGGGCGATTGCTATTCGCCGAGCCGTTTTGTAAAGGCAGCGTACCTCAATGCCAATTACCCGCAAAAGGAGAGCGAGACCGAAAACGTCGTTCGCATGTTCCGCTCGCTCGAGGGCGTGGTGATGATCGAGGGGGCGTCCAGGATGGGCGATGGCAAGTTCGAGAAGACTATCTACACCGGATGCTTTAGCGCGCGCACGGGCAATTATTACTACGCGATGTATGGGGATCCGTCGATTCGCTACGTGAGCCTGATGGATGCCGAGGGCGCGAGCCCCGATAGGCTCGTGGTTCCCGAGCCGCGCCGTTCGTAGCCGATAGCTTTACCGCAATGCAAAGCGGCCCTGTGTCTCTCGTGAGGTGCAGGGCCGCTGTCGTTGATTTGTGACGTCGCTAGAAGTTGGCGTCGTTGAGTTGTTCACTCTCGAGGCCGTCGAGCTGTTGCTGTTCGGGCGTATCGGCGACGCTCTCGAGCAACTCGGTGGGATCGACGTTCATGTCCTTACCGGCTTCGTTGCCGTTGACCAGGTCGTCCGAGAAGATGTCGACTTCCATTTCCTCGGCCTCTTCGATCAGGATCTCGAGCGGCACCTGGGTGCGTACGAGCTTGACTGCCGGACGCATGCGGGCAAAGAGCGGTACGTACTCAATGATGATGGCCGAGTTCTCGAGACCATACCAACGTGCCGGGCTTCCGCAGGCGCGGCGGACGGCGTACTTGATGGCCATCACACGGTGGTCGTTGCGGTTGATGTCCGTTTCGGGGGCAAGCATCTTGCGCAGCATGCAAAAACGGAAGTCGCCCACGTTGCCGCGTGTCTCGTAGATAGAGTAGGTGTGATGCTGCGGCGGCAACTCACCCGATGCCATCAGGTCGCCGACGATCTGGCGTAGGTAGGCGTTGATGCGCTGGTTGACCTTAAAGCCCAGGTCCAAGCGCACGCGGAACAGGAAGTCTGTGCCAAAGGTCTCAACGGAATACTCATGCGTATAGGGCTCGTCGGTAACGTGCACGTTGATGAACCAATATGCCTTGGCGCGCTTGGGGTGCTTGTCCAGGATGGAATAAAGCACGTCGCGGTCGAGCGTGAGCGGGTCGGGGCTGTTGGTGAGAAATACCAGATTGTCGGCGAGCACGGGATAGGTCTCGTCGTTGCGCAGGCGGTTGAGCTGATCGATGTACTTGGAGACGGGCAGCAGGATCGTTTGCGTGCGCTCGATGGCGGTGCCGCGGCGCCACACATACATAAGGCCGAACAGCAGCGCGGCCAGGAAGATCATGACGTAGCCGCCGTCAAAGAACATAGTGAGGCACGAGGCGAAGAAGCACAGCTCAATGGCACCAAAGAGCAGGGCGAAGACGCAGGCACCCAGCTTGTGCTTGAGGATGCCGGCGATATAGCTCGTCAGCAGTGTGGTGGTCATGAGCATGGTCACGGTGATGGCGAGGCCATAGGCGCTCTCCATGCGCTCGGAGTTTTGGAACAGCAGCACGATGAAGATGCAGCCGACCCACATGATGTTGTTGACGAGCGGAATATAGAGCTGACCCTTGGTGTCGCTGGGGTAGTGGATGCGCAGATGCGGCATAAGGTTGAGACGCGTTGCCTCGGATACCAGCGAGAACGAGCCGGTGATGAGCGCCTGCGAGGCAATGATGGCTGCCACGGCCGAAAGCACGATGGCAAAGGGGCGCAGGGGCTCGGGAAGCATCATATAGAACGGGTTGACGATATCCATCGCGAGCATCTGGGGATTGGAATTGTTGGCGAGCAGCCAAGCGCCCTGACCCAGGTAGTTAAGGATTAGCGCCGCCTTAACAAACGGCCAGGATGCGTAGATGTTGGCCTTGCCTACGTGGCCCATGTCTGAATAGAGCGCCTCGGCGCCGGTCGTCGACAGGAAGACGAAGCCGAGCACCATGATGCCCGAGTGGTTGATGGGCGAGAACAGAAACATGACGCCGCGGATGGGGTTGAGCGCGCGCAAGATGGACAGGTTGCCGAGCATGTTGAACAGACCGGCGCCTGCCAGGAACAGGAACCACAGCGTCATGAGCGGACCGAACAGCTTGCCGATTGACGAGGTGCCAGCGCGCTGCATGGCAAACAGGCCGCAGATAATGATGATGGTAATAATGATGACGTTAGTTTGCCCGTCACCCAACAGCGCGTGGCCCCACTCGATGGTACGCAGGCCCTCGATGGCTGTGGTGACCGTGACCGCGGGGGTGAGGATGCCGTCGGCGAGCAGCGCCGCGCCGCCGATCATGGCAGGTAGGATCAGCCATGGTGCCACTTTTCGCACCAGGCTAAACAGGGCGAAGATGCCGCCTTCGTTGTGGTTGTCGGCCTTCATGGCGATTACCACGTACTTGACCGTGGTCACGAGTGTCATGGTCCAGATGACGAGCGAAAGCGCGCCCAGGATCATGTCCTCGCTGACGGTACCGATGCCGCCGTTGTTGGCGACGATTGATTTCATGGTGTACATGGGGCTCGTGCCGATGTCGCCATAGACGACGCCGAGCGTTACAAGCAGCATGCCAGCGGAGAGGGGGATGGCTCCGTGCCCGCCTTGACCACGCTGGTCTTGGGGGCTTGCCTCCAGTTTGTTGTGTGCCACGTGGACTCCCTTAGACATCCGGTTATCTGTCTAGGACAGATAATCTTTATGCCGTCTTTATACATACAAGAGCAGTTTGGCACATCAGGTTATTTTAGACAATAATCCCCAGCTGGGGATTATTTATGTACGTAGGTAGCATTTCAAAGCAGGGGCTTTTAAGCACGTGCTGTCTGGGCGATGCCAGCCTTGGTGTTTGCGCGTTTGCCGGCGAGTTCGCAAAAAATCGCGCCGCCGATGATAAACGCGGCGCCCATCAGGCGGACCGGTGTTATGGTTTCGCCCAAAAGGACGGCCGAGAACACGACGGCCGAAAGCGGCTCAAGGTAGCCGACGACGGCGACGGTCTGCACGGGCAGTTTGGCGACGGCGCTAAAGTAGAGCAGGCAACCGAGTCCGGTGTTGACAATGCCGAGCATGGCAACGGCGCGCCAATCGATGCCAGCGGCAATGCTGGGGGAGAGGAACGAGGGGACACCTTGCGTGAAGAGCGTAAGGATCAACGCGGTTACAAAGGCGGCACTCACCTGGAGCGTGGAGTTCTCGAGACCTTTGATATGTGGCGCTCCCTTGCTGGCAATGACCATCAACGCGTAGCAGAAGGCCGAGGCGATGCCGCACACGATACCTGCGATGGGCATATTGCCGCCGAGGCCTTGGGCCGCGATGAGGAAGGCGCCGCAGGCGACAGCTATGAAGCCGGCGATTTTGCCACCGGTCAATTTTTCGCCAAAGATAAACGGCGAGAGGGCCATGACGATGATGGGCCCGCAGTAGTACAGCAGCGAGGAAACGCCGACGCCGATTGTCTGGTAGGCGCGGAACAGAAAAATCCAGCTGGCGCCCAGCGCGGCTCCCGAAAGGAGGAGGGCTGCGGCTTCGCGGGGGCGAGATGGCGCCTGCAACTTATGGTGTTGGGTAATGGCGAGGATGGTTACAAGCGAGAGGGCTCCCAAAAACGTGCGCAGCAGCACGATATCGGAGCTCGGCAGCGCGATGGCAGCGGCGATGATGCCGTTGGAGCCAAACAATAGCAATGCTGCTAAGTACGTAAACAGTCCGTTGTTCATGCGCTTCCGTCCCATCTATATCCGAGCATGTTCACTATGGGTGAACTGGCTTTAGAAGAAAAGCGAATATAATGCATGGAAGACATGACAAATACTCATGTAAGGGCGGGGACGTGCCGTGGAGACCAATATCCAAAAGATGCAAGTGCTGCTTGAGACGGTGCGTGCCGGCAGCTTTACGCGTGCTGCAGAGCGGCTGAGCTATTCGCAGTCGGGCGTGAGCCGCATGGTGGGCGACCTTGAGGCAGACTGGGGTTTTAAGGTGCTTGATCGCAGCCGCGAGGGCGTGGTGCTTTCTGCCGACGGGCGGCAGGTCATGCCGGCAGTCGAGGCGTTATGCGAAGAGTTTGGCCGCCTGCAGCGACGCGTGGACGAGATGCGAGGGCTCATGCGTGGCAAGATCTGTATCGGTACGTTTTCGAGTGTGGCGACCCATGTACTGCCGCCAGTGATCGCGCGGTTTCGCGCCGATCATCCGGACGTCGATTATGAGTTGCTGATGGGCGATTACTCCGAGATTGAGCAATGGGTGGCGGAAGGCCGCTGCGACCTGGGCTTTATTCCGCGCGAGCCACGCGGCGCCGGCATGGCGTCGCGGTCGTTGGTGCAAGACGAGCTGATGGCCGTGGTGCCAGCGGACTCCTCGCTTGCCACCGCGGAGGTCGTTTCCCTTGCCGATTTGGCCAACGAGCAGTTTATTCTGCTGGAACGCGGTAGCGACGACGAGATTACGCCGCTGTTCCGTCGGGCGGGGCTGACGGTGCGCTCCAAGCTGTCGACCTGGGATGACTATGCGATTATGGCCATGGTCGAGGACGGCCTGGGCGTGAGCATTCTTCCGGCGCTCATCTTGCGCCGCTGCCAGTTCGATGTTGCCGTGCGCCCGCTCGAGGGACATCCTCATCGGCAGATCAACGCCATATACCGCACCGCCGACGTTTCGCTCGCGGCGGCTCGTTTCCTCGAATATCTCTAAAAGCGCGTGCCCGTTGTCCACCTCGGGACGATTCTCGGGGTTCGGTACATTTTCTTGTGAAATTGAACTTTCGAATGAGGTACGGCGCTATACTGCTTGCTAAATTGAACCTTGGTTCAATTCGTGTTCTGTAAATTGAACTTTGCCAGCAAGGAGGTTCTAGTGGCCCAAGAGACGTTTTGCGATCGCCTGCGACAGACCATGTCCGATCGTGACGTTCGCCAGTCGGACGTAATCCGCGCATCGGAGATGCTCGGCAAAAAACTCGGCAAGAGTCAGATGAGCCAATATGTGAGCGGCAAGACGATCCCGCGGCGCGATGTGGCAGAGCTGCTCGCCCGCATTTTGGAGGTCGATGTTTCCTGGCTGCTCGCCAGTGACGCCGATCAAGGCGAGACATCATCGCCTCGCAACGATTCCAAGCCCGAACCCCATCCCTCAGCTCAAATTCCAAGGAGCACCACCATGCGTACTTTTTCTAAATCCACCAAACTCGAGAATGTCCTGTATGACGTGCGCGGTCCCGTCGTCGACGAGGCCGCCCGTATGGAGGACGAGGGCGAGCGTATTCTCAAGCTCAACATCGGCAACCCCGCGCCCTTTGGTTTCCGCACGCCCGATGAGGTCATTAAGGATATGCGCCAGCAGCTGCCCGACTGCGAAGGCTATTCCAACTCGCGCGGCCTGTTTTCTGCGCGCAAGGCGATCATGCAGTATTCGCAGATCAAAGGCCTGCCCAATGTTCAGATGGAGCACATCTACACGGGCAACGGCGTGTCCGAACTCATTCAGCTTTCGATGAACGCGCTGCTCGACAACGGCGACGAGATTCTGATCCCCAGCCCCGACTACCCACTGTGGACGGCGTGCGCGACCCTTGCCGGCGGTCATCCCGTGCACTATCTGTGCGATGAGCAGGCGGATTGGTATCCCGACCTGGAGGATATGGAGTCCAAGATTACGAGCGCGACCAAGGCCCTCGTCATCATCAACCCCAACAACCCCACGGGCTCCGTTTACCCGCGTGAGGTGCTCGAAGGCATTGTTGAGGTCGCGCGCAGGCACCAGCTCATGATTTTTGCCGACGAGATCTACGACCGCCTGTGCATGGACGGCTACGAGCACGTCTCCATTGCCTCGCTCGCCCCCGACCTGCCTTGCATTACGTTTAGCGGCCTGTCCAAGTCGCATATGATCGCGGGCTATCGCATTGGCTGGATGGTGCTTTCGGGCAACCAGCGCTGCATGAGCGACTTCATCATGGGCGTCAACATGCTCTCTAACATGCGCCTGTGCTCCAACGTGCCGGCTCAGTCGATTGTTCAGACGGCGCTCGGCGGCCATCAGTCGGTCAACGACTACATCCGCCCCGGCGGCCGTGTCTACGAGCAGCGCAACTTTGTGTATGAGGCGCTCAACAAGATTGACGGCATCTCGGTGGTTAAGCCGCGTGCGGCGTTCTATATCTTCCCCAAGATGGATGTTAAAAAGTTTAACATCACCGATGACGAGCAGTTTGCCCTCGACCTGCTGCACGAGAAGAAGATTCTGATCACGCGCGGCGGCGGCTTTAACTGGGCTGAGCCCGACCACTTCCGCATCGTGTACCTGCCGCGCATGGAAGTGCTCAAAGAGTCGCTCGAAGACCTCGCCGACTTCTTCGATCACTACCGCCAGAGCTAGTGGGATAGAAGCTCCGCACTATGAGAAGCTCCCTGCAGTTGTTTTGCTGCAGGGAGCTTTCTTGAATCGGCGGAACTATATAACAATCCCGTTGCAGTGGTCGATTTCGTGCTGGATGATTTCGGCGGTGTAGCCCGAGAAGTTTTTGATGCGGTGGACGAAGTTCTCGTCCAGATATTCCACCTTAATGCGACGATAACGAGTGCAGGGACGCTCGCCGACGAGAGAAAGACACCCTTCGCTCGTCTGATAGGCATTGACCTGCTCAAGAATTTGCGGGTTGTACATGAGCAGCGACTTCCTGCCGTCCTTTACGCAGATGATGCGTTTGCGCACGCCGATCATGTTGGCGGCGAGGCCCACGCACTCGTGCTCATGCTCATGGAGCGTATCCAGAAGATCCTGTCCGGTCGTGGCATCTTCTGGGCCGGCGTCTTCAGAAGGCAGGCGCAAAAAGAACTCGGATTTCATGATGGGCTTAATCATGGCGGGCTCCTTAGGGTGGACACGTTTGGTTCAGGCCATGATACCGCGACATGTCGCATTAATGTGTGCACATAGATTCTGCAGCTAGATTGGCGGGCAAGACCATAAACTAATGGACGTTTTGCCGAGAGGCATGAATGTTTAAAGCGCAAAGAGTGCGCGACGGGCCCCGCGAATGGGGCGATGATGCCCGAGAGGGCCAAGAAGGAGTCTCATGTCCGAGAACGAAGAGATCATGAACGAGACCGAGAACGAGACCATGGCTGCCGAGGTAGAGGCAGTCGAGACCGTGGAGACCGAAGCTGCCGAGGTTGAGGCTGCTGACGAGGTTTCCGCCGAGGAGGAGGCCGAGGTTGTCGAGGCCGCCGTTGATTACGATGACGAAGAGCTGATGGACAAGATGCAGAAGGCCGCCCGCCTGCTGCGTAGCCGTCGCTTTGCTATTTCCAAGGAGGAGGAGGCCAAGGCCGAGCGCATGGCGAACATCGAGCGCGCCATCAAGCTTCTTGACCTCAAGCCCAAGATGGAGCAGAAGGAAATGTCCGACCTGCTGGGCATGCGCCTTCGTGAGCTCGATGGCCTGATGGCCGAGGCCGAGGCTGCCGATCTGGTCGGCCGCATCGACGACGCCGAGGGCGATATGCGCAAGATCGTCGTCTTCGCTGCCGAGGATGCCGCTGAGGGCCTGGTCGAGCTTGCCAACAAGAAGGAGAAGCTCCTGCCCGAGCTTTCTTACGAGGAGGCCACCGAGCTGATGGCCGCTCTCGATAAGGTTATTGCTCCGCTCGTCGCCATGGGCCTGGACGAGGACCGCGGTCCTCGCGGCGGCCGTGACGATCGCGGTGGTCGTGGCGGCGACCGTGGCGGTCGCGGCGGCTTTGGCGATCGCGGTGGCCGTGGTGGCGACCGTGGCGGTCGCGGTGGCGATCGCGGTGGCCGTGGCGGCTTTGGTGACCGTGGCGGCGACCGTGGCGGTCGCGGCGGCTTTGGCGGCAACCGTGGTGGCTATGGCGACCGCGGTGGCAACCGTGGCGGCTTCGGCGGCAACCGTGGTAACGACCGCGGCGGTCGCGGTGGCGATCGTGGCGGCCGCAACGGCGGCGGCTTCCGCGGCAACCGCTTTTAGGGGTTACGCGGTTCTACGAACCGCGTAACTAGTTGACGCTGCAAACCCGCCAGAGCGGCAATCTGCCTTTCAACTTCGGCGGCATGACCAGAAGGTCAATGCCGCCTCGTTTCAAGGCACCTTGCTCGCTCTGGCGGGTTTTCGCTCATATGACCCAATCCGCTGTCAAGAGCCACAATGGCCCCGCCGACCGCTTGCAATCGGTCGGCGGGGCCTGCCGTTAACCCGTCCCGGTCCGCCCCCGGCATGTCGTCGACGCCTTCGGCTCAGTCTCATATCCGCGGATACCGTTCTGTCGGCCCGCACTCCATTCCTTCGGCGGGGCTCCCCAAGTCTGACTACGCGCATGCGGCCGCTGCCGCGCGCCCAGCGAAAGCGGGGGTATCCCCGAAGGCTGCCCGGCTCGCCGGGACGGGGGCTATGTCTATTCGGTCGCCTCCCGGCACATCGCGCCGAGGGCCCACAGCCACCTCACGAGCTCGGCGGCGGTGGCGGCGTTCGCCTTCGCCTGGGGCATGCCCCTGGCGAGCATCTCCTCGCGGCGCCGGAGCAGGCGCTCGGAACCCTTCCTCCCGTGCATCCTCACCTCGAGCGGGACGCCGCTGCCCTTGGGCATCAGCTTCGGTTGGTGGCTCTGGATTGGCAACACCTATTTGGACGATTCAGGGAGGGACAGCCCCGCCTCCATGAACTCGACCGGCGACGAGTAGACCCGGGGCGAGGGGATCCTGAAGTTGTTGTCCCCGTGCACGGTGTCCGCGAGCTTGGCCCGGAGCGCGCGCGTCGTGCCGAACGTCTCGCGGTGGACGAGCTCGGCCTTCAGTATCCTGTTGGTCGACTCGTCGACGGCGTTGTCGTAGGGGCAGCCCTTGGC
>RQAP01000023.1 GCA_008671135.1 Collinsella aerofaciens | reverse complement strand
GTGTACTCGATAGCGGTCATTTTGCCTTTCTCGTCGCGTCCCTGCCGCCTTGTGATATATCCGGCTTTTTCAAGCTCCCATACAGCGGTGCGGATAGCGTCGATACTTTCCCGGTTGATAAGGGACAGTCCTGCAAGGGTGTAGTCCCAATCTTCGGGAAGTGAGAGCATTTGCGATAACAAGCCCTTTGCCTTTAGGGAAAGTTCCTTGTTGCGTAAATGGTGGTTGCTCATAACTGTATAACCTTTGTTCTTTTCCACGCGGAAAACTGCCATAGCTTCATCACTCCTTTGGTTGGATTTGTTACGCAGTAGAAACGCGGTTTTGAGGGAAAAGGTATCAATCCTTGTCTTTCTCATTTCCGCACTCTAAGAGCCGCATAAATCAAGGCTTTGTTTGCCCTTACTGCGTAACATGAGGGCATAAAAAAAGCAGCGTTCCTGTTCTCCTGTGTAGGAGTGAGAAACGCCGCCTTATAGGTGGTGCTTATTTTATTTTTTCTTTTCGACGTGCCGCGTAAGGTGGTGCAGCGGTCTATCCGGCAGTCCGCAGGTGCTTTTTGCATATCAAGGCTCAATTCATTAAAAGTAGTAAATGAGTAGTAAAATCAATCTGCAAACCTGCGAATATGCCTGCAAATCAAGCATTTTTCAAGACAATCAACTAATTTATAATAAACATGTAATGGCGTTAGCAAAAAGGGTGCGAAAAAAATGACGCCTTATACGACTACGATTCGTTTTGGAGTCACCCTTGGTGTCAAAGAAGAAAAAGGTCAGAGGTTTAACACCTCTGACCTATGCTTTAGATGGTGGGCGATACAAGATTCGAACTTGTGACCCCATCCGTGTGAAGGATATGCTCTACCCCTGAGCCAATCGCCCGTCGCCTTTCGGCAAAAGAGATACTAACATAGCCGTGCGTGGTTTACCAAGAACTTTTTGCTTCCGATTTTAAATTCGCGGGCGCAAACCGCGTCGCAGCAATCAGGGCAGCCGACAAACCCCCAGCTAAACCACCCTTTATCGCTTGATCCACGAGGTTTCGGGTCGGCAGATAAGTCGCGCGTTGTTGTAGGCCATGTCGAGCGTGAGGCAGGTGCGCGCTGCGTAGAAACCGTCCTCGCGCTGGATGGTCAGCGCCAGCTCTGGCTTGTCGCCGGTCAGGCACAGCGGCAAGAGCAGCTGGATCCGGCCACCGTAGAACTGCGGCACCGCGAGCGTGTAGTTGGCGGCGGCGCGTCGGGCGGCCTCGACGGCAGCTCCCTCAAAGGCGCGGCGCAGCAGCAGCGAGTTGCCCTCCCCCATCAGGCTGGCGGGGATGCGCGTAAGGTTCTCCTCGTCGCCCAGAATGTGGTCGATGTTGGAGCGGATGGGAAGGCGGTAGTCAAAGACCAGCTCGGAGGGGTCCTCGGCAAAGCGCACACGGCACGGCAGGTACTCAAACGAGACCAGCATGGGGTCGCTCTCCTTAAAGAAGCCCTTCAAAAACCAGCGCTGGCGCGCGTCGGGCTTGGTGTTGGGCTCAAACAGGCCGTAGATGGTCTCGTAGCGACGCGTGTACAGGCCGGTGTTGAATAGGCAACGGTCGTCGTCGAACACCAGCGGTAAGTTGGACGGGGCGGTCTGGTCCACGTCACGCTCGGTCAAGAACACCGCGCGGCTAAACGAAAACGACAGGTAGTTTTTGAGGATGCGGTTGCTGGGACCCCAGTCCTCGGGGTCGGCGAGATCGACCAAGCGGTCGTAGCAGGGCTCGGGGCAAAACGCAAAGTCGTATACATTGCTGTACAGGGTGTTGGGGATCTCCATGTGGCTTCCAATCCATCTCATAGCTGGCGTGCGGATGCTTTGATTCTATACGGGTGACGGGTCGCCCGCGCCCACAATGCAACCGCGGCGCAACTCTTCGGCGAGTCCACTGGTCGTGCGGCTTCCGGAAACGAGGTCCTGGATCCAAGCGTAGTACTGGTTTCGTTAGAGCGATACCCGTTATCAGGCGCGTTCGACCGCCACCTTTGCTCCTGGCTCTCCGGCAGAGTAGATATCTCTTGGTATTAGAGGCGCCTCCAATCAATGCGATTGAAAGCGCCTTCTCCGCGAGCATTGTTTTGATTGCGTTGGTCGTGCTCTGCGACCAAGGTCTTCTCGGCAGGCTTTCTTTTGATTCCGTTGGTCGCGCCTTACGACCAAAATCAAAGTCAAGCATACAAATGAATGGGAAGAGCTGCAAGGCAAACCCAGAAGTCACACGGTCGCGCTCGTCGGCTCTCGGGATATGCCAGAAGGCTGGATAGTACCGCTATCCGTCGAAGGACAAAAATGGCGAGGTACGTACCTCGCCGATCTGGCACCTCCAAGACGGCCGTCTCTTTGGTGATTGAGTTTTCTCACATTTCAGGGGCATTTAGAGCTGCATTGATAAGGTTGGCGGAGTTGTCGAAACGACCTAGTTCTCCACTGGCAAAGAACGCATCCCCTTCGCGGATGGCCTTTAGGCTTTCGGCGTTAGGTTCTTTGGGAGGACAGGGCTGTAGGGTTGTATCCGTAAGCTCATCGTTTCGTTTATGTTGAGACATAAAGGCGTATCTCTTCCTGCTTGATGCTTTTGCGGAATGCTGGGCGCATGTGCTCTGGTGGGTTGGTGACGATTTCAACCTTTCGCCCAAGTTCCCTCTCGAGCTCATGGGAGAGTTCGTAAAGCGTGCCGAACGTCATGGCGTTGCCGCAGACTAGGCGCAAGTCAATATCGCTATTGGGCGTTTGCTCGCCTCGGGCAAACGAGCCAAATAAATATGCTTCGCTGACGTCGTATTGAGCAAGCACGCGGGAGGCGGCGGTGGATATGTCGGTAGGCGTAATCATGGGTTATTTGCCGTTCAACAGTAGACGTCAGGGGGCCAGCGCCGAAACCGCCGGTCCGGCTTTTTGCCGCTCTGCAAGCTCGAAGATAAATGGGGCGTTTGATCTAACGAACTCGGTCAAAAAATCCAGATCGTCAATAGAAAATCCTTCGACATTGAACCAATTAACCGCAGGCAAGAAGCATTCTGCATGGTCAAAGCCAAGGTCAACCGGACGCTCGACGGCTACGCGAACGGTCCCGTCATCTCTTGTCTCTGAGTAGGCAAACTGAGTGCCGTCATCAAGCTGAACATAGCTCCAAAACACGTCTACCTCCTTAGTGTTTATATCCGAGTATAAAGAGCAGACTAGATGGTTTGGATGCTCTTTGTAGAACGAGTTTGTCAAAAAGACATTTTTAGAATTCATGCAGACTCTCCGAAAAAGAAAATGCCTCCAACCCAAAGAGATTGAAGACATCTTCTCAGTGGGCTTTCTTTTGATTTCGTTGGTCGCGCCCTACGACCAATTTCTGATTTAAGTATGCCCAAGTAATGAAGGAAATGAGTGAGGTATCGAAAATGAATTTGGCAGAATTAGGCTGAGTCAAATAACGAATGCCTCGTGTTATTTCTTACCCTTCGTTCGGAAGCAGAAGCTTGGTATATATCTGGAAGACAGTAAGAAGAAATAGGTCTTCCATGGTCTCGATTCTCTCGCCATCGAAACCCCCGGGGCACCCGTAGGCCATATTGTTGGCCTCGTCACCAGAGCCGTAGGTCGCCGCGTAGAATGCAACGGTCGACGCGAATCGGCAGGCCTCTATCTCGGGGCTCGATTCGAATTGATACTCATTTTTTAGATATGAAATAGGGGTGAAGGAAGCGTCCCTCGACTCGAAGGCCTCGGAAAGGACTTTACGGATAAGGTAATCGAACTCCAGGGTACAGCTATCAGGGGGAAGGAACGAAGAGTCCAAGCACTCAGGAAGAAGGTCAACTTGAGGTGCTGGCAGTCTCTCCCCCGCATACCTTTCGAGCCCGCGAAGCACGTATTTCCCATCATCATAAAGAACAGGTTCATCTTCTGGGAAGCGGTCACGGAGGGCGGCTTCGACTGCGGCGATGCAACGGACGAACAGGTCATCCTCTCTCCTGACCCGCAAGTCAAGATCGCAGTATTTAAGAATTAGATTCTGTACCTCCGGCACGAGACAACAGAAGTTCCGGTACATCTCACGTGAATAATAAAAAAGGTCATTGTGCATGGCGGCGACAGCGCACAGCGGAATCAAGCCTCTGTCTGAGTAATACTTCGAGATAAACTCGACCGCCTGCGCTTTATTCCCTTCGGCGTGTCTGCGTTCGTCTCTTTCGTCCTGGCGACGCTCGAATTCTTCCATGCGTTTGCTCTGGCGATACTGTTTCATGCCAATGATGGTTGTTACAAGTAAAGAGATAAACGCGCATATTAATTCAGCCCATTCGTTACACTTCACAAGATGCTCCCACAATACTTAATGGTGTTGCAATTCTATATACCAAGTAATTCTACGCATGGGACGTAGACCTCGACCGCAACAGCCGGATATACGCAAAAGAGGGGTTAGACCATACTGCTTGCGCTATAAATGAACTCAGCGAATATAAATCCGCCTTGTGCTCGACCCCGATCGTCGTATTGCGGTACTCCGTGTACTGCCGATATTGCGCTTGGGCACCGGAGCCTACATAGGTCCCGGTGCCCTTTTTGCTGCTTGTGGTCTGCCCCACTTTCTTGTTAATTCTTTTTTCTCGCGTATATTAACCCGGGTCTCGTTGTCATGATTCAGCCCATTGTTGCGTCCGCATGGCCGCCGCCTTCGATAATTGGGCGCCTATAAACAAATAAGCAAATAGCTATACCTTGTGGATGTCCCTTTCTTCCAAATGGCAGCCATCTCAACAACGACATGCGGCAGCTAGAAGTACTGTACCAAGCAGGAAAAGCGCCACGGAAGCGGCGATCCAGTTGCTGTTGCCGGTCTTGGGGAGTACTGCAGTGGTCGCGGTGGCGGTCTTGGGCCTGGAGGACGTGGACACCGTGGTCTTGGTTACTGTCGTTGTTGTCTTGGTTGTCGCGGTCGCGGGTTTCAGCGCCGGATTTGCCGTGGGCCCTGTGGTGAGCTCTCCGGCAGCGGGGTTAGCATCGGCAGGAGACTTGCTCGAGCTATCGCCAGGCACGTTGTCTCCATCGGTCGCCCCCGCCGGAGGCGTGGCCGCATCGGGCTCAATCACCACATGCGGCGCCACCGCACCGGAGGCATTCACCACGCCACTAGCACCAAAGGTCCCGCCAGCAGGCGTCACAAACCTCGCAGACACAAGCGACCCGCCCGCGCACGCAACACCGCTGTCGGCACCGGTGGCATCGAGCATGATGCATCGGCGGAAAGCCGACGGCCGGCCGCACCATCGCCAAGGCCCGCGTCCTGCAGATACACGCCGTAGGCGCGCACGCCCGCCCCGGACCCGGCGCCCGCGGCAACGACGCGCCCGCCGCCGCGCACGGCCATGTCGCCTGCGATCACGCCGGCGACCGCCTCATCCGTAATATCGGCCCCGTCCGCCCGGGCATCGACGGTGCATCCATCCACCACGAGCGCCTGCGAGACGTGGATCCCGCACTGCGAGCCCGTCGCCGTCAGGGTCCCGGTACCGCGAAGCGTCAGGTTGCCCCACACCTCCATGCCGCTCAGCGTGATGTCCGCATCGGGCGCATGCGACTCCGTCACGGAGTTTTGCCCGGCAAGCGTCAGCACCAGGTCGCCCTCGGCGCCGATGGCCTCGCCCGCGTAGCCGTTAAGCTCCAGGTGGTCGGCATCGGTCCAGGCCCAGCCGGGGCCCGACACGCCCGGCTCGTAGTACGTCGCGCCCGCGATGATGAGGCTCTCCGCGCCCGCGGCATAAGAAGGCCCGCCCAGCAAAGCGCATAGGCAGGCCATGGCAACAATCGCAATGTAATGACGGCTGGTGTAGGACTTTGCAGCAAACATACCCGCTCCGATCTTCGCAGGAGCCAATAGAATGTGCACCAGAAAATGCCCTGGTAGCAGCAGCTATTAGTTTAGCGAGATCGATGCGGGGGCAAAGAGAAATCGCGTGGGCAGTGTCCACAATTAGGTGTAAATCGTTTTGCCAGTCGGTGAAAGGAGGAATCGGCTTACGAATGCGCTACGAGAAGGAGGGACCCAACACGATGATTGTGACGAGCAGTACGCCGGTTCAGCAGTTCCTTACCACGGAACAGCTTCATGTCGAGGACCCTATGCCCAAAGAGGGACACGAGCCCGTCGGTCAGGATGCATTCGGAGGTCAACATGGCGCAGCCTGCACTGTTGTCGGTACCTGACGGTACCCATGTCGCGCCTTGCGGCGTCCCCGTTGACAGACATCGCAAACATCCAAGGTCGGAAAACGTTCGCAATCGTCTGGATCATACAGAGGCAAGTGTTGAGACTCGCTATCTTTGACGTTCGCTATGATTCCAGCTCCCCCGGCCCAACGTTATCCATTCCAGCCTCCTACAACAATCCACCGCCCTAATTACTAGACCGCCCCTCGTACAGCGCATCGCCGTACTCCCCGAACAATAGGTACGCTTTCTGGATTCTGCGCCTCTGCCTGTCCAGGGCCTCAAGTTCCTTGTTAAGGTCGAAAGCTCCAATATAAGTCTGCATTGTAATGCAATTGTCCACCGAGACCGTTTGCTCAAGCCCGCTCACCAGACTCTGCGACAAGTCATGCATGCTAGAGCCGTGCAACTCCCGGAAATGCGTCGCATCAGCGTCTTTGTAGAGATCGTCGTCAACGACATCGCACACCTTCATCCCAAGCGGAACATCAACACACTTCTTCCGGAATGCGTCATACCAGTCCCGTCTGCGTTCCTGTAGATACGAGTAGTCGCCCTTCGCGACCGTTGAGAGTTTGACACACCCACGGACAAGCCGGTCTTTGAACACGTTGGGTAGATCGCACGCTACCATGAACACCGGATGGACGTAATCCATGACCAATGTGTCCCTTAGAACCTTGTCGTCGACCCCCGCGACAATCTCCCCCCATGCCATCAACGACTTCTCGTAGCGAATCATCAGCCTGACCGAATCGAAGAGTGCATTGTTGTATTGCCGGAAGACCTCGAGGAATGTATCACCGAAGAAACCCCTCTTCACGGCATGGAGCGGAATATGCGAATCCTCCAGCACCATCCGATAGTAGAGCGCAGGGTGTCTCTCCACCAACCCGGCAGTCATTTTGGCAAAACTATCGTCATTCACCTCAGCCACTTCTTTCATCCAACGCCCCAAGCCTTCGCAAGATCCCTGTCGAAGCTCATAGGCTGCTTCTCAAGTTCAAGGACGTCAACCTGCACACGCACCGGGTACGTCGTCGCCGTGCCACTCACTATGCAGCACCCCTGCGGAAGCACGGGAATCATGCTCGCATTTGCGCTGTCGATGAACGAAACAGCTTTGCTAATCGCTCTCAGGTCCTCGTCGTTTACGAGTCTATGGATGAAGTAGTTGTGCATCTGCGAGAGAATCGTAGGCGATATGTCGGCCGGCCGTTGGCTGCACACGGTGAGGTACATGCCAAACTTGCGCCCCTCCTTGACGATTTCCTCGAACGTCTCAAGTCGGTAGTCGCGCCAGTTCTCGCTCTCGCGCTGCGACGAGTACGACAAGACGTTGTGTGCTTCGTCGATGACCAGGTGAGCACTGCTTCCACGCTCGTTTTGCCCGCGCTCCTTCTGGAACTGATAGAGCGTCTTCGCCACGACGAGCGGAACGATCTTCTTCTGCTCAAGGTTAACGTTGAGAAGCGAGATGACGGAGACATCGGATTTGAAACCGCTGATGCAAGGCTCGTAGAGCTTTGAAGCCTCCCTCAGCTCTGCCGAGTAACGCTGTATCAAGGGCGCAATATGCTCACGAGTGATCGTATGAGAGCGAACCGCCTCAATAAACCGATATCGCGCGATGAATTCCAGCAGCGCGGGCCTGTCAGAAGCCAACGATGAGTAGTCCATGCTCTCATAGCATAAATCGGAGAAAACTTCAGGCATATCGGCGGGCGAGTAAAGTAGCTTCCCACTATCGCGTTTGTGGAGCGCATTGTTGTACTTCTGATAAACGTCAATAGAGTCAATCGCCCTTTCCAGGCTGCCTACATCTACGCCGGGGACAAGTGAAAAGAGCCTTACCAAATCCTCGCGCTGCTCATCGAAAGCGGGGCCACAGCCGCAATAGTCTTCCAGAAGCTTTCTGACCATGCCGCGCAGGTAGGCACCGGGGTCGCTCATTTCCAAAATCGCCCCGGCTTTGCGAATGCACCTTTTCAAAAACGGCCGTTGCGTCTTCTCGGTCGCCTTGGCCAACATTGCCCACATGTCCACATCAAAGAAGAAGCCAGGTGGAACGGGGATTTTGGCGCCGGCTCCCGTTCTAGTGCTTGGCCCGTAGACTTCCTTGTCATGACACAATACGGCCTTTGCAGTGTACTCGCCATTAAAGTCGATGAAAACGAACTTGCTGCTCCCGCATCCGGCACGCTGCCCGAGACAGTCAGTGAAAAGTCGACACAGCGTGTTCGACTTGCCCGAGCCGGTGTTCCCAAAGATTCCAATGTGGCTCGCGAACAGCGCATTGAACGGCAGTCTCACGTCGACCCCGTCATGCCCGACCAGCTCCCCTACCCTAAAGCCCGCGCCGGTGGCTTCGACGGGCGAATTCACGGCCGCGAGCTGCTTGGGCGAGAGAAGATACGCCTTCGAACGTACCAAGGGCAGCACCTCAATGCCGCGGTTAAATCTCCCAGAGGAGAAACTGCCGAACACCGAAACGTCGACGTAGCGTTCAAGGTACGAGCCCGGCGCCTCGCGCCCATCGGCCCCTTTTGAAGCCACAGCTCTGCTTTCCTGCTGGTAGTCCCCTTCGACTACTCCGATTACATCGTCGTAGCCGCAAGGCAAACGGAGGTACCCGCCAACGGAGACGCCGCGCACGAGCTCGCCATGGTAAAAGACGCTCGCCTCGTTCGCCTGGCTGCACACCTTCACCTTGACCTTGGTGCCGCGAACATCGGTGACCTCCCCGATCAGGAGGAGGTCACCGCTCACCTCGCCACGCATCTCAGCACCTCCGTGAGCTCACCCAATCCGATCTCCTTGTCTTCCCTGGGAACAAGGAGATAGACATTGTCAGCATTGGGGAACAGGGAGCGATACCAGGCGGCGTCGTCTCTAGTGTGGCATGAAATCAGCACTATGAGCTTCGGGTTCGACCGTATGGCCCTCTTTGTGAGCTCAAGGATATGCTCGTCGGCGAACGAAAACCCGAACACCAGAAGCAGCGCGTTGTTGCGGTCAAGTTCGTTGGCGTAGATGCGCAGCAAATCGTAGTAGCTTTGCTCGAGAACGGTCTCCTCAAACTTCCGCTTGGCAGGATTCACGATACAAAGCGTTGAGTCATAGCTCTTCCCGAATGCTTGGAGCAAATCCACATCGTCAACGGAAAGGCCGGAGACAAGTTCCTTGAACAATTGTAACGACGCGGCGTTGCACGGGTCCTTCACCAACGAGGCCAGCTCAGAAACGGCAGGAAGGTCAAGAACGCCATCGTGACCCACGACGCAATCGTCCAAAGTGCTCTCGACGTTTGAGTACACAACCTCTTTGCGATCAGATTCGCCTACCCGTCGCCATGTCAACGACCCGTGCGCCTTCAGCACATTAGCAGTCGTCACCTGCGAGGTGTACTCCATGAAAAGCGATTGCTCGCACATAAGCCGGCTGAATGCAGAGGGGTCGAACCGCGGCTTTCCCCGCCCAACAAAGCCGTCGTTGAAAGGAATGCCGAGACTTTCGAGTGAGAGCTCTATCAACGGGTCGTAGTTTGTCGTGAAGAAGTTCAGGCGTTTCGGGAGGGTTGTCGTACCTCGATTCTCGATGAGCCTACACGCCGAGGCAACAAACGCTTTCTGCGGCTCAGTGGCATGCGCCTCGCGAAGGGGGTGCATAATGGATTTGAAATACTCCGCCCGCAAGAGCGCCCGTGCCGAGAGCCACATTCCCCTCTCGTTTCCCGGACAATCGCGCATGTGTTCGTCAACCGCCTGAAACCAAGATTCCCGTCCTTGTAGGACGGGAACCACACTTCCAGAGAAGCCAGAGCCCAGCAAGACATTAATATGTGCACTAGCAAAGACCTTGCGTAAGAACTTCGCGTTTTCTTCTTTGATGCGCATGTTGTCGTTATCGTCAAGGGGAACGAGTATTTCCCTCATATGACGTTCGCTCTTATGCTCCACGCAAGACCTCCTCGCCAGCTTTTGATTCAATTATATATTGCTCCTAACGCACCATCGCCGCCGCGTCTGAGATGCCGACCGACGGCGTGATTACGAGGAAAGTGAAGCACGTGGCACAGTCCATGGGCATAGGCCGCATGAGCGTTAGCTAGGTGGCAGGATGTGCTCCTCGCCCGACGACGCAGTCGCCGGGCGAGGAGCACATCCTGCCAGGCGCCCGGTTCCCCTACATCTGGCTCGACGCCATCTGCATCAAGAGCAGCGGCGAGGGCCGGGCGAAGTCGACCGCGCCCGTCACGGTCACATAGCCGGTCCAAAGAAGCGTCCGCATCTCCATCACGCCCTCCTGCTATTTCGCCTCCAATGCGCAAGGAGCTTACCAGCTTCTTCAGCAGAGACCTCGTTTCTATCATCATCGTCTCTATTCGAAGCGCAGAAAGCCGCCGCAACCAGCTGGCAGTCTTCCGGCAACTCAAAAAAGCTGCCATCTGTGCGAGCCTCAGCAAGAAGACCGTCGACCTTTGCGAGCTCGACCACCTTTGCGACAGCATTCTTATCGAATGAGAAGCTCGTTACTTCGTCGCTGCCCAGCAAGGTGTAGCGCTTCGGCCCGAACGAGAGAAAAGACGCGCACCCCGCCCCGTCTGCATTGGCAATCCTTTTCGCATAAGCCATGAATTCATTGGGTTTACGCTCTTTGAGCAAGATCAACGCATAATGACACTCATCGTCTAGGAACAGGTTCCTCGCGGCGGCGTCCTCGCCCACCCTGGCGCAAACGGCATCGGAAAGCTCGAAAATGTCGCCTTCGGGCAAAAGCGTCTTGCAGCCACCGTTTCCCCCGTCATTCAGGCTGTTCAGCTGCGATATCAAGAAAGGCACGAGCGGATAGACAATTCTACCCTTGCTCTCGTCCACCGACGCTCGCAGAATCTCGTCAGACTTAGCAGGCCCCAACTGTTTGAACAGCAACTCGATGAGTCTGAGGAGTTCCAGGTCGGCACTCGTCGAGGCCAAAGGGGCGTATCTCTTTTCCTTACTCAGACCCAAGGCCAAAAGGTACGCCTTGGTGACGATTTCGGCACGTCCTTCCTCCAACGTCGATACACGGGCCCTCATAGCCGATACAAAGTCGATCATACTCCCCGCTTCGGCGTGCCTGCGCAGGTCATCGAGCAACACACCGCCATCGCTCACATTCAACGCATCCTGTACCTCGTGAACATCGATTCCGTCCGGCATGTTCGAATGGAAGTATTGATCGAAGGAATCGGCCCGCCAGATAGCGTTCAAGCTCTCCCTCGAGTAAGAGACGCAATGACTCATGCCAGTTTTATTTGCCACCCGCGGGAAAAGCCTGCAGACGGCCTCGACCGCCCACTTGGCTTCAGATCTCGGGACTATCCTAGAAATCAGCTCCTCCAAATTGGCGAGGTTGTCTTTTGGATCCATGTTATTCATATATAACGACGATCCGATTGTGCCGCAAAGGAGGTCCTTGTGCACGCGAATCCAATCAACGAGTTTTGGCACCTTGAGTTCCAGTACCGCCAAGGCGACGACGTCCTCGAAGCAGCAGAATCGCGGCAGGATGCTCAACTTCGCCTTTAACGCGTTCGTGAACCGTCGAACCTCCCTTATGGTGAAGAACCGATTGTTCAGAAACGTCAGGCGGACGCCGTTCCACCTCTTGTCGTCGAGGTCCTCCAGCCTGTATGCAAACGACTTGAAAATCGCATTGATGTCCTTGAGAAGCACCCGCTCCAAATCGCCCGATGAAATGGACGGCAGGTGCACAGGGACTTGGACCACCTTCTCCAGATATTCGGCGCCATCGCAATTCTGGACTTCACTCAAAGCCCGCGTAACCACCTCCTCATCGAATGAAAGAAGGTAGTTTATCTTCGGAAGCTTCGCCAGGGAGGCGACGAGCTGAAACACCATACGCACCTGATCGTTCGGCAGCCGATCAATGTCGTCGATGATCACTACGACCCGCCCATCGAACTTGAGGAGCTCCTCCTCAAGTCTCTGTTTCTTCGAAGAGACGCTTCCCGCCCTTTCTGCGGATTTCCTCAACCTGCTCGCCAAACGTTTGCCGAAGGCAGGCACAGCAACGCCTGCAAGCGGCGCGCCCGCCAAACTGGCAGCGGCACCGGCGGTAATCAACAAGGCTTCAGAATATGCCGCGAAAGCATTGAGCACCTCGGGGCGCTTACCGCACAGCTTGCCGAATAACTTGCCGAATAGCGTGCGCCGCCCATGTACATCTTTATCAAGCGCACTCCCGACTTCCTTAAGAAACTGAGCGAGCAGCTGCTCGGACGTGAGGTAATTCCAGGGCTCAAAACGGACGACAGAGACGCCCGCCTTGCCGTCATCGTCTTTTCGGGAGAGCGCATTTTCAACGAGGTTTATAACCGAAGTCTTGCCTGATCCCCAAGGCCCATACAAACCAATGACAAGGGACTCGGGACCAGCTGCGGATTTCAGAATATCTGCCAGCCTCTCAGCGAAAGGGGTCCTTCCGATAAGATCTTGCTCCCTCGCCTTGATTGGTGTATCCGTGGCAAGAGATAGGTTGGATTTATCCAAGGCCACTACCTCCCCAGTTCGTAGCTGCGCACGGCGGCCTCAGAAAGCCGCATTTTCTCTGTCAGGTTGAGCTGCGTCATTCCCAGCTCCTGGCAACTTCGTCTGTTCTTTGTTCCGAAGCCAGCTCCCACAAAACACATCTCGTCGTCTGCTGCCGTATCCGTTAGAAAACTATCTTATTAAAGTCGATGGAATATCCCATGGACTTGAGTTCTTTCAAGAGGCCGAACTCCCAATTGTCTGATCCGGTATATACGACACCCTGTAGATCGGAGGGAATCTCTATACCTTTGTCAACGAGAATTGCAACGTTTTCTCTACCAAGCCGACCAATAAAGTATCCGGCTTCAAATACAACATTCTGTCTAGCCCTGGGCTTTGCCGACTGTTCTGCCTGGGCCCTTCCTTCGTCGTCCGCCGTAAAAAGGCATACCGCTCCTGCTGCATCGCCTTCAATTTCCAGCTTTTCGATGATTGTCTTGCCCTGATTTGACTGCTCGTTCAGGATTACCGCCGTCAGGCCCTGCCTTTCGATGATTCTCGCGACCCTTTCTCTAAGCTCTCCGTTGTGGCCATGAACGATAAATACCTTCGAATAATCTCCGACATTTGCAGTCGATCCGGTTTCCCCTTCGGCTGAAAACTCATCAAGGTATGTCTCCAGCACAGCTTTTGCTTTGCGCAGGCCGTCCGCACAGGCATCAACGAAAGCCGATTCGGGCGTGCTGGAGGCGAAAATAGACAACGAGTAGCGGATTTTGTTAAAGCTATTAAATTCGTAGCTGTCTTCTCCAAATCGCCTAATTAAAAGCCTGTCCGCCTTTGTCTTCCACGCTTTAAAATCAGGCGAACTAGAGCTGATGTATTTCTTTGAAAGTTCGTCTGCTGTTTCGCACAACTGCAGCAAAATTTCAAAATCAGACATTAAGCCTTCTTTCTACAACCAATAACAGAGCTAAGAATCATCTTATTCCAATGAGCAGCCAAATCTCTTTACCGTTTCCTCGGTGCCCCTATCGGAGATGGACTTGCCCATTGCGAACTCAATAGCGTCCAGCAAAGCCATGGCACCAGCTTTGAAATAGGCATCAAAGTCATCATTAATGAACGCATTCCAGTCAATGAGATTCGATTCGATGACGGAGTTCACCCTGTTCGATGACAACTTTCTTAACGTATTCCGCTGAGCAGACGCTGGGGGTCAAGCCTCCAATTTCTCTGTCCGATTCAGGCAGCAGAGGCATCTTGTTGATGACCGAGCTCCACTTATGCCTTTCGTATCCCGTTTTTTCGCAGTGGCTTTTGCGGGAAGCTGGATATCTGGGGCGGTTTCCATGCTGTTCACGATATCGATAGAGACGCCACGCATTAAATCGAGCCCCTTCCCCTTATAGAGGAGAGCCATGATTCTCTTATAGGCTGCCGATTGCCTCGACTGGAGTCGCAGGGGTCGGGTTGACTGAAAATGAGCAGTGTTCACGGTTCGCATCTCGAATTTCGCATCTTCAAGCTGGCATTCACATCCTCTATGTCATAGCGATAGCGGGTCTCGTTTGGGCCGCCATGCATCTCTCCAAAGATTCCACGCCAGAACCGACGAGTAACGTATTTTGGCTCTTTAGGTCTTTGAGTCTTACGAAAGGGCAACCATCGATCATCCTATATTATTCGGAGTTAGATTTATCGCCCCACGACGCTAAGCTGGTGACCATCCAGTGCCTTTTGATATCGATATAGACATCGCCAATCTGATTGTCCAAGCATTCATCGGACTCGTTACCTTGGGGGCCTTGATTGCTGCACTCTGGCAAAGTAACCAGAGCAAAAAGAACAGGGAGGACGACATCAAGCGGCATCAGCCATCCCGCATATCGGCATGGTACGAAGGGGATCGAAACCGAACTGATCAGCCCGAGGACAATCGGTTCGTCTGGCAATTCGTCGTGCTTCGAAACGAAAGCGAGTCCCCCGTCTACGACGTAATCGTCACCTGCGTCGGGATTAGCGGGGCCGGCCCCTCTTTCAAAGGTGAGGATAACCGCCCCGCTTATCCCAACCGCGTCTGCGTCGGCACGCTTCCTCCTGGAGCATGGTGCATATGGCTCCCGACGGAAGGGCACGGAATGGGAGTACGCACGGCACCCGAAACGGCTTTCACCGACGCAAGCGGAACTTCATGGGTTCGGCGGGGCAACGGAAGGCTCGAGGAGATCCCTATGGAGCCAACCTCGTTCTACAGGCTGCCCCTTCCCTTGACCTGGCACGGATGCAAGAAGCTGACCGAGTAACCCCTTGGCATCGTCGTTTCAGGCATTGGGTTTTCCGGACTGGGACGCGAACTTCCCCAGATGTTCCGGATAACGGGAAAGTCAGAACTATTCGGGTTTGCGAGGCGGGATCGAGAGAGCGACTCCGCCCTATTATTTCGATGCGTCCATGAATTGAAGTGAGATCGGCATCATCACCTCGAAGCACTTACATACAGATCCATATGGCAAAGGCAGCAATTCGCCACCTTGGTTGCAGCAGCGGAGGTTATTACTCAGGATACAAGCGGAAGTAGCCAAATAGGCGCTGGGCGCAACCGAGACGCAGCCAGAGAAGGGTGACATGAGAGTTGTTTCAGAGGATTGGGGTGATATGGATGAAGTTGACTGGTAAGTGCATCTCCAGGTTCAACGGATGGCTGATCAAGGCCGTCTTTAGGTTCACGTAGGGATCCGCTTTTGCTGACAAACAAACACGTGATTGATTTATGGCTTCCAGACGCTTAGCGTGTCTGGAAGCTCATTTATTTTATTGTCAGCAACCACGAAGCCAGCGCTGAACCTCGCCCTAGTAATTGCAACATAGAGCTTGGAGCGTGTCTGCGGCTTCAGATCCGTCGAGGCATCTTGCAACCAAGAGGCCATATCGGCAACTGGATAAATCAAAACATGGTCATATGTTCGGCCTTTTGCTTTGCCGAAGTTGCAGATCGATGAAGCGTTCGCGGTCTGAGTGGCGACGCTACGTCTCAAAATCACTGGATCCAAAAACTCGCAATACCTTTGCGCAAGTGACTCTGGAATGGCCCAAACTCCATTATGGGTTTCATTTGAGGCGGCGCGCAAAGATGCGGTTGGTGAAAACTCCGGATAAACCATGTTTGCGAATCGCCATTCTTGATTTGCTGCTTTTTCGTTATCTTGTCTATGCAATGCAACTGAAACGCATCGGTGTCTCATCTGCAAATACTCGTAGGGCGATAAATGATTATTTAGCCGATCCTTCTTCGAATCCGAAAAGCAAACCGTCCTCATTTGGTAAACAGCCCCGTTCGACGCATTCCAAGATTAGCGCTTGCAATAATTTTGCAGAATCGGAAACACAAGACTCAGAAGGTTGTTTTCCCTCATGAACGGCTTCTGACCTTGCTCTATATAGTTTCTTTATTTCTTGCTGTTTTTGCTTGCCTCCTCCAAGAAACAAAGCTGCGAGAGTACTGACACGAAAAACAAGTTCGCTCCGGACTCCAAACAATGACTCAATCCCAGCCCATATAATCGCCATTTGAACTGAAGGTCGAAGCGATTGCTTGTAGCTCCACAAGGAATTCACCGCGGTCTCAAATCGCGTGTTTTTATCAAACAGTTCCCATGCGTCCCGATAATGCTGTCTCATCCACTGCTTCTCTGAATCGTTGATCACTTTCAATTTTCTTGGAATGAACAACCTTGTAGAAAGAACAACATTGATTGCCGAGCATGGCGAAAAATCTTCTGTCCGCGAATCGCTCTGAACATGCCAATACAATTCGCAATTCAAAAGCGCGGACAATAGAACTATTGCAGATTGGGCATTCCAAACTCGAACTGCAAGCTCTTTGCCCTCTCCAACAACGCGCAACTGAGCTGTAGTTTTCCTAAGGACGGCAATCAAGACACCTAAATCGGTCTCATCTCCGCTGCCATATTTCATCACAGAATTTATCATGTCGTCCGGCGAGGCCTTGCACGTGGCCGGCAATAGAGAGAGGTGTTGCGTAAGCGGCAGCTCTTCGTCTATGGTTAATCCCATTAGGTATAGATATGAAGCAGCAGCCGATTCATTTACAACAATCATCATCTTCGCCCCCCCTGCCATAGCGCTCTATACCTAATCCATCCGAACAGCGCCAAACTGAGAGACGTCGATTTCGCCCTACATGAGTTTGGGAAGCAATGCGTCACGCAGTTCGCCAAGAGCCTACGACTTGAGTATATTAGCCTATATGAGCTCAAGAATACCATTGAGCGTCGAAGTCGTTCTTTCTATTGCACAAGCTGGAGCAAACGGGACGTTCATCGACTTAATGTTTTTTAATGCAAGCTTGGTCTGAACGGCACCAACAGTTCCAAGCCTAATAGCTTCCATGCCCATTGAGCTACGAAGAAAGAAATACGACCACGCCGCAAAGTCGCCTTTAAACGAAGTAAGTTTGTTGCAATTCTCTGTGAGGTTTGCCTCATCGAGCGTTTTTCCGATATACGCCGTAAGGCCAATCGTTCCGACAACGGAAACAATTAGATCGCCAGTGTTGACAACGTAGCGCGAAATATTAGATCGTGTTTCATCGTCGATATATAGCATTTCCGAAGTGAGTAAGAGAACAGAAGCGTTGTTTAAGTCGCGGACTCGAATATATGGATGAGAGTTTGCCTCTGCAATTAGCTCTGAACCTTTAGGGAGCCTCTAACCGCCCTTGACTTCGCAGAATGACTCGACTGAACGGTAATGATTTTCTCGCTTGTTCTCTTCAATTGTTTGAGCAAAAAGGGCTTCTCCGAGTTCAGCTAAATAATCATTTACCGGAACATAGGCCTGCACTTCAGAATTGTTTCCATCGAACCAAGGGGAAAGGAGCCCCCGGTGGAAGCGATGATCAATATGGTTCTAACACAGATGTAGCCGGTTCTAGACTATCTGCAGATAAAGCAATCTTAAAAGCAGTGCTCGAAAGCACTATGTGTAGCCATGCCGAAAGCAGCGTGCCCAGCAACTCGAGTCTACTCGGTCTCTTCCTTACCGACAAGGAAGTCGAGGGGTGCTCTCCGAGAACAATCGCGTACTACGAAAGCACCCTCAAACCATATGAGGCATGGATGGAAGAGAAGACGATGCTGAGCGAAGACGGCCGAATCGTCAGGGTGGACAACCCATGGTGTTCGTTCTACATCGACACCGAGCTGGCACCTGCGCTAGACGAGAGCAGGTGCGGGAAATGGATGTTCTACTTCAACGATATCGAGTTCGCGGAGGAAGTCTGCCGCAAGGCGGCCCTCGGAATGGTCGTCGCGGAATGCAAGCACAGCTCATTCGAGTCCGTTATCGAGAACGGCAGAGGCGTCGCCTGCTTCTACCTGAACTTGGACGACGTCGAAGCACATCGCCTCGTTGTCGCATTCATGTTGGAGCATGGCCTGGTTCGGAAGACGAAGTCGGGGAAGCTGTATAACATCGGCTTCAAGTTGGATGACCAGGCACGGGCGGGAGAATATGGAGCCGGTTTCAAGGCACGAATCACGTTGAGCGATCGCTCGAATTAGGCGAATTTTACCTGCGAAGAACAATGAAGGGCGGGGGTGTATCGGCTAATGCCGAACACCCCCGCCCTCGACGCGGTTAAAATAGCGAATGATTGAAGCGGATCAGCCTGGTTCCGCCCTCTTCCCTAATCCCGCTTAAACAAATCCCGCGTGTACACCTTGTCCGCCACGTCCGCGAGCTCATCGCTCCAGCGGTTGGCGACGATCACGTCGCAGCCGGCCTTGAAGGCCTCCAGGTCGTGGGTCACCTCGGAGCCGAAGAACTCCGGCGCGTCCAGCGTGGGCTCGTAGACCACAACGGACACGCCCTTGGCCTTCACGCGCTTCATGACGCCCTGGATGGAGCTCGCGCGGAAGTTGTCGGAGTTGGACTTCATCGTCAGGCGGTAGACGCCCACGACCGGCTTCTCCTTGCCCTCGTAGACGCGGTCCCACACCATCTGCAGCACCTCGTCGGCCACGAAGTCCTTTCGGGTGCGGTTGGCCTCCACGATGGCCTCGATCAGGTTCTGCGGCACGTCCTTGTAGTTGGCGAGCAGCTGCTTGGTGTCCTTGGGGAGACAGTAGCCGCCGTAGCCGAAGCTGGGGTTGTTGTAGTGGGAGCCGATGCGCGGCTCCAGGCACACGCCGTCGATGACGTCGCGGGTGTTGAGCCCGCGGACCTCGCAGTAGGTGTCGAGCTCGTTGAAGTAGGCCACGCGCAGCGCCAGGTAGGTGTTGGCGAAGAGCTTCACGGCCTCTGCCTCGGTGGTTCCCAGCACGAGCTCCGGGATGCCCCTGGAGCCGTCGGCGTTCACGCGCTCCAGCTCGGAGGGGTCGGCGCCCTGGGCGAGCAGGCCGGCGAACTTCTCCGCCGCGGCGACGGCCTCAGGGTCGTCCTTCGGCGCGCCAACCACGATGCGGCTGGGGTGCAGGTTGTCGTAGAGCGCTTTGCTCTCGCGCAGGAACTCGGGGCTGAAGAAGATCTTGCTGTCGCCGAGCCTCTCGCGCAGGCCCGCGGTGTAGCCAACGGGGATGGTCGACTTGATGACGATCCAGGCGTCCGGGTTCACCGAGCGAACGGCGGCGATGGCGGCCTCGACGGAGCTCGTGTCGAAGAAATTCCTGTCCGAGTCGTAGTTGGTGGGCGTGGCGATCACGGCGTAGTCGGCGTCCGTGTAGGCCTCGGCCACGTCCACGGTGGCGTGCAGGTCGAGCTCGCGCTCCCCCGCCTTGGCCTCTGCCAGGAAGCGCTCGATCTCGTCGTCCTGGATGGGCGACTGGTAGTTGTTGATCTTCTCGACCTTCTCGGGCACGATGTCCAGCGCGTGCACCTCGTTGTACTGCGAAAGAAGTACGGCGAGGGACAGGCCGACATAGCCGGTACCGGCGACAGCGATTTTCATGGGAATCTTCTTTCTATCTGGGGTTTTCAAGGTGCCATACGTGATGGAACGATCAGAATGAGCTATCTCTTAATTAGAGCCGTGAGGTATTTCAGCTGGCCAGTGAGCGCATATCCAGTGATTAGCGCAATGCTGCTCACAAGCAACTTTACGATGAGAGAGAGGAAAACATCTTCCATGGGTATAAAGGCGCCAACTCCCGCAACAGCAGCAATGCCCACGATGCCAACAGCAATCTCAGGCAAGAAATTTAGCAGGCAATAGTAAGGTCTGCCGAAACCACGTTTCACTAGGAAATACGCTAGAGGAACCATATGAAGGCAGTATGCTACGAAGATGCCGTAAGCCACTGTGAGGATGGAACCGCCAGCCAGGCCCGCCACCAGCCCGGAAATGGTGATCGCGGTGTTCACAAGACCAACCTTAAACATGTAATCGGTGCGTCCTATGCTCTGGAAAAACGCACCCGAAGGGTTGCCCATCATCTGGAAGTAGACCGACAAAGCAAGCACGGCGAACACCGGCGCGGCTTGCTCCCATCCTGGCCCGTAGAAGACAGCAATGATTTCCGCCGAAGCACAGCTGAATACCACCGCCACAGCAACACCCACTAGCGAGAGCAGCTTTTCGATACGCATCCAGCACTCGTAGATGCGGTCGACATCGTCTTGATGCTCTGCCATGAACGGCTGGATGACCGAGCCTATGACACTGGAGAACGCTGTCATGGGATAGGTTGTCAATTTATAAGCCTTATCGTAAAAGCCCAAGGCCGCAGTTCCCTGCATACCGCCAACGAGCATGTTATCGAGGTTGCGGGAGAAGTAATTGACCAAGCTGAACCCAAACTGGTAAGCAGAATAGGAGAATATCTTCTTAAGCGTGCAAATGAAATGAGCGTTTATCTGCCTGATTGGTCGCGCTACGATGTTCCAGAAGAACACCACCGCTGCAGATAGCACAGTCTGAAGGACGAGCGCATAGCAGCCCGCACCCAAGGCGGAGGCCGCGATTGCGACCCCTCCAGAGACTACTGTAGCCGCCACAAGACGTACGCCAATGGCGGCGAAGCGCAACTCCTTGAGCATAAGGCCATTTGGCACCATATTGAGCGTGGAGAACAGCAGCGCGGGGGCCGAGGCAAGGCACAAGGGCACAAGCCGGGCGTCCCCGTAGACTGCGGCGATGAATGGCGATGCGGCACAAAAGGCCAGAGAAAGCCCTGCAGCCAAAAGTGCCGAAAATGCAAATAGACCGCCATAATCACGTTCCGTAAGGTCGCGATACTGCACGATAGCAGTGCCCACGCCCATATCAGAAAGCAAGCTGAATAGCCCAGTGAACACGGTGACAATAGCCATAAGCCCAAAGTCACCCGGCGAGATAAGTCTTGCCAGCACAGCCGTTATCACGAGTTGAGCACCCATGCTGACATACTTAGACCCAAACTGCATAAGGGCAGCACTGCGCATGCCCGTATTTGATTTAGACACTTTCCATATTCCAAACTTTAGCGGCCTCAATGGCCTGGTATATCTGTTCCTCTTGTGGATTACACGCGCCGGCACGCCGCCAACAACCGGTCGCTCCGGGAAATTACGCGCGACCACTTCACCCACAATGGCGTGCGAGCCAACAGTGACGCCGGACATTATTTGTACGCAGCACCCGATCCAAGCGTCATTGCCCAACACTTTCTCAGCCCAACGTTGCTTTGCTCATTCATCGGTTTATCAAGTCTTTGATGGCGATGCAAGACCGTACGCACGAGAGAACCATAGGCAACATTCAGTCGCGCCCAATGACGTCTTTCACGCATTCGAGGTAGCCAGCATCCCACCGTTGACATACGCCCCTCCCGATGAATATATGTTCAGGATAACGAATCGCTATGTCGGCCGTCGGTCAACCGAGAGAGCCGATCCCCCTCAGTTCCTGCATGTTAGTCTCAAGTCATTCGTTAGCCTTGGATTGCGAAAGCCTATTCTGAACATTAGGAAGAAGTCACACGATATCCCTCCTCGAAATACGATGGACTCAATCCATAGCGGCACATGAGCTCGGCCATGATGGCATCGTTACGCCCTCCCGCCACATTCGCGTTGCAAAGAGCGTCTGAACGAGGACCCTCCAATTGATAGGGATGATTCTGTCTGTTCGGAGCATATGCCACCTCGATGCCGTTGGCGAGCTCGAAGAACTTGAGATAAAGGTCGTCTGCAGGCCAGGCTACTCCACGTATGGCCTCTATATCCAGCGATGCGAGATCGAAAGCTGCGGCAGGATACAACGCCCCGGCGCCGCCGGTTGCAAGCAACCGGCGGCTGGGGGCTGAAAAAGCGTCCTTATGCTCCCAGCCCCATTTTTCATAAGGAAGTAAATCTCCGGCAACATCAAACCCTATGAGATGGCAGCGCCTTGCCACAACGCAATAGGGAACAGCCTCGTGGGCCGTGAGAAGCGATTCGACCATGTCTGCTGGATAGATGAGATCATCGTCCGCCGTGATAATGAGCGAGTCCGGGAACTCTTGAAATGCGAAGAGATATTTCTTGTGCGGCCCCAAATCCTCGTAACCCATTCTGATTTCAAGACCATATTGTTCAAGGTCAAGCAAATCATCGGAAAGCGTGTCCCTTTGGATAGACTCATCAAGATAAAGCAGAACCTTTGAGGGTCTCACTGATTGCATGAGTAGGGAACGGATGGCCATATGGACCGCATTGAGACGCGCCCCATAGCTTGTAAGAGATATATATGTATTATTGCTGATGGGCGCGCTCATGTAAGGGCGAAAATCAAATTTACTGACCTCACGCAGCCTGGAACGCCTCTCAATCTCGAACCTAACAAGCGAAGGGTGCCTAACACAGCGAGCGGCTTTTCTTAATAACATGCAATTCCTAACCACGATGAGCATTAAGTTTCTTAAGAGCCTGCTTCTCATTGTGACCAACAACGCGATATGCTTTATGTATAAAAGCAAAGGGAGCAAGCGCAAACGAGGATAACAGCTGGACTGCGCCCTCAGCACTCGCGTTCATTCCAACGAGCATCATGCCGACGCGATAGTGCATCGCATGCTCTACACGACGCCTTTGGTTGAGCGTAAACACCCCAGAATACTCCCGTATGAGCCGATCATAGTTCAGCTCCCCCGCCAAAGACTTGCCGCTCGTGCTTATCCTCACCGTCCCTAAGTCATCGTAGTAGACTGAGAGCACCTCGGGGACGCATCTAATCTGGAAGCCCGCTATCAAAAGCTTGAACATGAGAATGGAGTCCTGCTTCGCAGGCGTATCGCTGAAGCAACCGACGCTCCGTAACGCATCCTTGCGCGCCAGCCATTGGCTCGTCGCCGCAATACAGCCGCAGTAGGCCTGCTCGAAAACAGGCACCCCGTTGCAGACTCGGCGGTAGTAAATCTCTGTACCATCGGACTGGACGCCCTTGCAGTGCGCATAGGTCAACGACACATTAGGATCGGACATTGGTTCCATCTGCAGCTCTAGCTTGCGCGGTAGAAACTCATCATCATCGTCAAGAAAGGCAACAAAATCGGCCTTTGAAGCATCGATGCCAGTGTTACGCGCAAGCGATCCGCCTCCGTTTTTTTCGCGAACGACATAGCGCAATTCAACGCCCGGCCGAGTCTCGAATGCAAGAACACGAGCTTGAGTCTCAAGCTGTTGATTCGTGCCTTTACCATTGTCATCTACGACAACAATCTCGATATTAGAGTAAGTCTGGGAATTGACACTTTCCAATGCCCGAGTCAGCATGTCAGAACGTGAATATGTCGGGATCACGACACTGACTAATGGGGCGTTTGAATTCACTGAAGGCATCACCATCTCATAAACCCTTCGGGCCGATAACGTCACTGACTGCGGAGTCGACAGAGTCATTTTTAGAGGTGCGTTCACCCAGCAGATTAAGCACTAAGCAAAATAAAGCCATAACGTGGTAGACATCCGGAATATTGGCCATGCCGTTAAAGGTCGAGAAGTAAGTAAGCATTAAAATTCCCATGAACAGAACAGAATAGTTTCCCGTTGCAACAGAGTTCTTAATTGATGGCAGCAAGATAAGAAACGCTGCACCAACTGCAAATACAAGTCCAAATTTAAATGCGAGCGTCAAGGAGGGAAGACGTCAGCGCACTCGGCACAATGGCATTTACCGAGAGAATCAATCGTTGTTTTTAGGCACTCGATTCTATTCAACGTTGTAATCGCAACAGGTGCAAAGTTGCCTTTGCTAGATGAATACGATATTTCTTGTGACATGGTAAGCTATTCCCATCACGAACAAGGTTTCAAGGTTTTATAAAGTAGATTGTTTATTCAGGACGCAGCCCTGCTTCACATATCAAAATGCCCATTAAAGCTAAGTAATGGAACAAGCAGAAATAAGGATGGATTGACAGCAGCAGCCGGGTAAAAACTTTCACTCAGAGCTGCAATCATGTAAATAACCACAAATGCAAGAGATGCCCAATCGCGTGTTTCTTTAAGCCGTTTAACAATTAACTGCATTGATCCGAATAGCAAAATGAAGGCAATTAATCCGTAGGCAACGAAGACGAAGACGTAGCTATTGTCAAAATTACCCTCTGAGGTCAGCATGCCATGACCGAATAGGCTTGCCGTGTAGTTACTGAGAAAGAAGTTGTTGTAATAGATACGACCCTGAAAAATCCTATCGAGAACGCCGACAAAACCGTTTCTCCCATAGAGCAACGCAGTGCCGAACGAAAATGCGATAAGAAGCGGGAGCACGGCCGTTGAGAACCTGACGAACAGTTCCCTTATCTTCCCTGAATGCTGAAGTACATAGAACAGGAGCAGACCACCCGTGCCGAGGAACAGGCCGATGTAACTGCCCGTGATGTATTCACACAAGATGTTCAAAACGGCAAACACGAGGTAGACGATAATTCCGCAATTTCCCCTTTTCATATAGAGCGTCAAGAAGACGACCGTGAGAAAAGACAAGTGCATGACGTTGGTAGAGGAGCCGTTTACAAGGACTCGCTGAATGTATGTGTCTGTCGCCATTTTATAATACTGGTAAAATTCAACTTCATAAATACCCGTAGCGGCAAACAGCACTACGAAAAGAAGTCCTACGATTTTCGCGGTCAGAAATGTAAGTAGCACCCTCTTGATATCAATGTCCTTGGCGCCAACCAACAGCATGACCGTAAGTAGCAGGGTGAACCGTTTGCTAACAACCAACTCGATGACGCCGAGGGCTGCAAGACCCATTGCAATCAAGAAGAAGCGCGGATCAAAGTCCATAGCAAGAAACCTAATAACCGCGAATGCGGCACCGAGCCCGACGCAGGCGACATAAATATCGTCACCAGCGCTCAGGCCAAGCGTGCTCATAAACACGACCGAGAAAAGATACGCGCAGTACAGAAGGTCCACGACTCTCATGGAGGAAACGTTCCCCGCATTCATGTCGGTGTATTGCTTTATGGCAGCCTTGCGCTTAATCAAGATACTTTCCTTCCAAAACGTCTCCTTTCGACCAGCACAGACAAGGGGAATACAAGGAGGGCAAATACCCTATTAGAATCGATTCCGGAGAAGACGGGCTCAGCGACCGCCATGTTCAGGGACTCGATTCCGACGAGGGCCGAAATTCTTTCCCTCAGCGCTCGGACGCTCGAGTACCGCCTGGCAGATTCATGTCGCTTGACAAGTGCCATGCGCGTACCCACGGGGCTGCCCAGCCAATTCTTCCAGATGTTTTTGGTGAGACCTTCCTCGAGGTATTCACATCTGTAGAAGGGTTCGTTGTGCACGCAAAACAGCTCGGGAGCAACGAAGTCGTAGTAAGCCGAGCCTTCAGGAATGAAACGCTCGCCCTGAACAACGGGAAATGGATGCCGCCTTAAAACATCAGTGTTAAAAACAATCGCCGTCTCGATGACGAGACCGTATTTCATGCGCATATCGGCAAGCTCAATCTTGTCAGCACCATCGGGAAACCATGTATCCAAGGCTGTTTGCGCAGCAAACAGCCTTGGATACAGAAGACCTTCTTCCGTATCCAAAGCTGTTACGTCGTGCAAGATAGTCTCCACTGCGTTGGGCTCAAGCCAGTCGTCCGAGTCAACGCAAATAAAATACTCTCCAGATGCCTCAGCAGCACCAAGATTATGTGCAACGTGTTTTCCAGAGTTCGGCTGTTTGATATATCGAATAGGAAAGGGCGACGTGTCTAACCAAGAGATAACCATGTTCTCAGTATCGTCAGTCGATCCATCATCCACAATGAGCCATTCGAATCGAAAGTCGGTCTGAGATATTAGTGATGAATACAGGCGCTCAAGCTCATTAATACGATTATAGGTCGGTGTAAATATCGTTAATAATGCGTTGCCCATTAACGAACACCCTTAATTATGTTCTTAAACGCCTTGAAAAGAATAACCCCTCTAGGGCCAACCGCTCTCATAACTTTATGCTTAAAATGCGTCGCCGGTCCAGCCCATGATCCGTCGAAATGATGAATGGCATACGTATTTTCAGTTACGTTAATCTCATGCGTAAGGAAATCCTTTGGGCAAAAATATTCACTTGGATAAATAGTTATCCCAGCAACTTCTTGGATGCCAGGTTTATCTTCAAGTCCAAGACCTTTAAGAATATCAGTTGTACGAACAACGACAGTGGTCTGGTCGTAGACACCACCAGTCTTTATAAAGTGATCAGACTCATAGGAATCGAGGATAGTCTTGTAGAGGCCAAACCCCGGATTGGCCGCAAGGCCAAGCCCCGGAGCGACAGCGCCGGCAGCACCAGAGCTGAAATCCTGTTCAAAACCCATAAAAGGGCCCCTTTGAATAATTTCATCGAGAGGCTTCAAAAGCTCGACATCAGTATCTAAGTAGACCCCTCCATGCTCATACAAAATCTTGAATCGCGCATAGTCGCTTGCAAATGCCCATTTCTTTACGCTTATAGCTTCGCGAACATAATCACAGCAATCAGTATCAAAGTTTGATTCGTCCCAACGAACGATCTCGTAGCCTGGCATATATTTTTCCCATGAAGCAATGCAGCGTTCAGCTAGAGGGGGAAGCGGATTACCGCCAAACCAAATGTAATGAATCTTCTTGGGTATCATGGGATTAAAGCTCCTCAATCAAACCACAGAGCTCCTTACAGAACTCTAAGTTATGGCTCTTAAAATAGGTTCCGCATGAAAGTTCACGGGCTCGTTCTATTGCTTGAGGCAGCTCTTTAACGTCATAAATAGGCACGATACCGCCCTGGCGCTCCGCCACAATGCGAACGAAATCCGCTTGATGATCATTCACGTGTTCGCCAAGGTCCCCTCGACGCGGAACAACAACAGGGACCTTCCCGGCCGCCATCGCCTCAATGAAGCTCGAAGGGCCACCATGCGTAATCACCACATCCGCAACTTCCATATAATTCTTCATCTGATGGAACGGCACAAAACGCGAGTGATCACAATGGATAGGCTCATATGTTGAATAGCCTGTCTGAATGAAAACCGGTTCCGTAAGTATCCCGTCCGCCCTGAGTTCGTCGACAGCCTTGACCAAGCGATTGAACTGCTGCTCGTGGGTGCCCACGGTAACGAAAATCATTCGACCACTTCTTAGAAAATCGAGCCGAGGTTCACGGCGTGCTTGTATACTTCCAGTTGCTCCGGCCACTGGACAACGAACAGGTCAGCGATCCCGTTGAGCATCCGACCTGTCATGGTCGGCTTATCCACGCGGTCGAACACCTCTACGTAAACGCATTTGGCACCCAGCAGCTTGCCCAGTACGAAGAAAGGAACTGCCACGGCAGCTCCAGACGAGATAATTAGGTTAGGACGCTCCTTGCGGAGCACCTTCCAGGCGAGAACCGTGTTCTTCAGTAGGTTCGGGATGTTGCGGTTCGTCGGATAGTGGCAATGGTAGACGCGCTCCCCTTCCAGAAGAGAATTCGCGTCCTCCTTGTCGAAGGTCACCCAGAACCTATCGGCAGCTTGTGACCAAAATGGCCTCAAGAGCCACATATGAGTCAGATGTCCTCCACTTGAACTCGGGATACACACTTTGGCTTTTGAAAGATCCATCTAGCACGCACCCTTTCCCGTGATCACTTCGATGATGGTGAGGGCGATAATTCTCAAATCGGTGAGGAGCCCGCGTCGCGCAATGTATTCCAGGTCGCGACGAACCATCCCGTCGAATCCGGTCGAGTTGCGCTCCGTAACCTGCCACCAGCCGGTAATTCCCGGCTTCACGGCCAGGCGCTGCAGGTCGTACTCGGTGTACTCTGCAACCTCGTTGGGCAGCGGTGGACGCGGGCCCACGACGGACATCTGGCCCAGGAACACGTTCAGGAACTGTGGGAACTCGTCAATGGAGTGCTTGCGGATGAACTTGCCGATCCTGGTAACGCGCGGGTCCTCCTTCATCTTGAACATGGCACCGGCGATCTCGTTCTGCTCCTTGAGATCTGCCAGGCGCTCGTCGGCGTCCTTGTACATGGAGCGGAACTTCCACATGCGGAAGGTGGACAGGCTGCCATCGCGGTGGGTCTGGCCCACGCGGATCTGGCTGTAGAAGGGGTTGCCCTCGCTCTCAAGGCGGATGCCCGCGGCAAGCACAAGGCTGGGAACGGCGATGACGGCCAGCACGCAGCCGCTGAACACGACGTCAAAGGCGCGCTTAACGGCGCGGTAGACCAAGCGCGAACGATCCCAGTCCATGATGGACTGCATGGCCTTGTAGCGGCCGGCGCCCTCGCGTCGGTCCATGGCCTGAGCAATGAGCGCTGCCCCCGCAGGCGCATCCGTTGCAAATTGAGTTTTATCCGACACGTTTTCTTCCAACACTTCGTCCCCAGGTCGGGGATCCTCCCTGTTCTGCATAGCGACAGCCCGCAGCTAGGCGATCGCCTTTTTAAGGTTTCGCATTACGCGCTGCTCGGCTGAAAGCACCGCAAGGCCAACGCGGGTAGCTACGCGTCGACCGCATAAGTCGAGCTCCAAATAAGAAGTGCTCTTACGTCTATTAATGGTTTTGATAAGGCCTTCGTGGCCCAGCAGCGGACCTGCCGTTACTACGACCTGATCGCCGTCCTTTAAGGCCTCGCTCATGGGCACTACGCGGTCTCCCTTATGCGTAAAACTGCCAATGAGCTGGGTCTCTTCTTTTGCCAGCGGCACAAACTGACCGTCCTGGGATAGCACCCGGGCAAAGTCGTCCATGCGCAGCAGATACTGTTGCACGGTGCGGGGATCTGCCGTATCGCAGATAAGATAACCGGGAAAGAGCGGCTTGGTCGTGTTAACCCATTCGCCGTGAACCTTGATCTCGGTTTGAAATTTGGGATAAAAGAGCTCCTGCATGGCGCCAGCCGGTACCATGCGCTCAATGCGCTCGCGCATTACGTCTTCGCGACCGTTAATGACCTGAATCACATACCACACGAGCACCACCCCCTTACTGTCTTACGTGTGGCTCACGGGGTTTGGGTATGGCTTCGCCAGGGCGCTTGTGCGCGAAGGCGCTCCATATTCAAACCCTGAGCCCAGTTAGACAAGCACGTGGCTCTGCCCCACCGTGAACGGTATGTGTGAACGCAGCCGCTAGGGACACGGACGTGTATCGCAAAATGACCGTAACCCCAGCTGGCTGCGTGCGATCCAGTCAAGCGGGAACAAAACTAGACCGCACGCAAACAGCTGCAAAACTGTTTCGCATTGGCATACAAGCTATTAATTGCACCATGGAATTACCAAATGCAAATAAATAACGTCGCATGACTTCTTTATTGGAGCTCGTGGTGTTTCTGACACCGCCGTTACGGCCGGATGCTGATCGACCCTGCGCTTTGCGACTTGCTGGAGCCGTGAGCACAGTTGAACTCATGTAACGTTAGGTATCCTAGCACAAGCTGGTAGCGAAACTGATTTGGCTTGTGGTGGACAACATATCGTTCATTTAGCGTGCTTAAGGGGGTTGTTTTGGGATGTTGTTCACATTGATGCAGGTTATTGGGATGCTAACGGTGATTAGGGGCGTTCCTGAACGCCTAAATGTAGCAGCGAGCTGTGCCGATAATCTCGTTTGTCTAACAAACTATGTACAGGCACGGGAAATAAATTGTGCAACTTTTTGTTGGTGTAGGAGGGGTTTGCGGCGCGAGGTATTTTGGCATGAAAAAAGGCCCTCGGAATACCGAAGGCCTTTGCATTCACGATGGTGGAGACGAGGGGGATCGAACCCCTGACCTCTTGACTGCCAGTCAAGCGCTCTCCCAGCTGAGCTACGCCCCCGTGACGTGGAGATACTATAGGGGAAGACTTTCTTTGATGCAAGAGGTTTTTGTTGAAACTTTTCTTACGGGTTTTCCTGGGACGGGGCTGAATTGACTGATTTTGACTTCGGCAAAATCAGTCAATTAACCCACCGTCCCGATAAAACCCTGATGCAGCAAATAACCGATTGCGACGCCTTGATGGACTTGGATCGTGGCTGTTGACCTGACGACGTTGCTGATGCCCGTGTCGGCTAGTAGGCCTAACGAAGCGTGATCTAGTTCCCACTCTAGGCCGTGCTCGGTTGCCACCGTCCCAGGCGCTATGGCGATGATGGAAAACGTCTTGCCCTCGGCACCTTCGATGGTCCACGATTCTCCTGCGCGAAGGATGCGGGAGACCACCTTGTCCTCGGCAATCCAGACAGGGGCATCCTCGTAGCCTGCGAGCAGCCCCAGTACGGAAAGCGCCATATCCGGACGGCCGCCGGTGGCGCAGGTCGCAACCACTTCGGCACCAAGCCAGCGGCGGCGGATAGTGTCTAGGGCCAAGGCCAGGTCGGTGAAGTCCTTATAGGGGTCGTGGTGCTCTACTTCAAAGTCCTCGGCAGCATCCACCAGCGCACGTCCTTCGTCGCTCACGGTGTCGGCGTCGCCTACGTAGACGTCGCAGCCCAGCCCGGCGCCCAACAGCGCGTCGAGCCCGCGGTCCACGGCGATAACGTGGTCGCACTCCCCCGCCAGCCTACGCAACAGATCCGCGCTCGCCACCACGGGCGAGCCGCAGACTACAAGTACCTTGCAAGCCACAGCCCTCGCCTATCCCTCAAAGGAAAGCACGCGGGCCAGATCCAGGTCCTCGTAGCTGTCGATAAAGATATCGCAGTTGGCGCGTACGTCGTCGCGCTTCATACGCCCGTGCGGGTCATAAATACCCACACGCTTAAAACCGGCGACCCCAGAGCTCTTAAGGCCAAACACGGCGTCCTCAAACACCCATGCGCGCTCAAACTTGCACCCGTGACGCTCCTCCAGGCGGCGCAGCGCCAGCTCGTACACATCGGGGAACTGCTTGGAACGTCCCGCCTCGCCCGTCGTGGTAACAGACTCCATGTAAGCATCGAGCCCGGCGCCCGCAAGCGCAGACTTAACCAGCTCGGCCGGCGTAGACGTGGCCACGCACATGGCAATGCCTGCCGCCTTCGCCTGCTCCAAAAATGCCAGGAGCCCCTCGCGCGGCGGCACCTTGGAGTACCCATCGATCAAAATCTCACCAAGCTCGCGATACAGCTCCTCGCCATTCGCGCCAATACCCCATGTGTCGTGGTAGGCCTGGCATTCGTCCTCGAGCGAAAGATGCTCAAACTGGGCAAAATCGTCGACCGTCACGTCAACTCCGTGGCGGTGCAATAACTCGGGCTGGGCATAAGCCCAAACGGGTGTGCTATTAACCAAGGTGCCATCGCAATCGAAAATAAAAGCAACCTTGGGAGTGGCGGTATGGGGCATAAACGAACCTTTCGATACCAAATGGTAAACATCCTGCTAAAAACGTTTTACCAAACGTCAGCCAAACAATTTTGAAACCCAAATTGGTAAAACTGTCAAGAGTTTTACCACGGCAATTCTGCCAGTGGTATAAACATGTCGCTTACCGATTAAACGCACCCGCAAATCCGCTTTCGTCCATAAAACTAACGCACAGGTGTTATCGTAGTTTCTGCCGAAAGTTCCACCGAGCACGCGAGGTGGAACGAATCACAGAAACTTCGCCGTCCCTTCGATTCGTGCAGCCTTGGACCTTTCGCATCTAGTCACCAAGGCAACACGCTGCCGCGTCATGATGGGATCAAACGTGAGCGATACAAAGCTAAAGCCAACGGCTAAAAAGCCCGCAACCCGCAAACCGGCTCCGCACACACCGGAGCTCTCCAAGGACGATGTCTACCTGTTTGGCATTGGAATGTGGGAGCGCAGCTGGGAAAAGATGGGCGCGCATCCCGACACGCAGCAGCGCACGCGCGGCTGGCGCTTTTCCGTTTGGGCGCCCGACGTAAAGAGTGTCCATGTCATTGGCGAATTTAACGACTGGGATGAGGAAGCCAACCCGCTGGTGCCCGTGCATACGAGCGCTATCTGGGAAGGCTTTATTCCCGGCGCCGAGCAGGGCCAGCTCTATAAATATCTCATCGAGACCAACGAGGGCGAAAAGCTCTACAAAGCCGATCCGTATGCCTTTAAGGCCGAGTGCCCTCCGGGTACCGCCAGCGTGCTGTGGACCCTCGATGGCTACCAGTGGAACGACGCCGCGTGGCTTAAGCGCCGTGCGAGCCACAACCACATGTCGCAGCCCCTTAACATCTACGAGGTGCATATTGGCTCGTGGAAGCGCCACGGCGACGCGCCGCAGGGCGAGCCGGACGAGTACGGCAACTACCCCGGCCCCATGGATCCCTTCCCCGCGCAGCGCGGCGAGTTCTACACCTACGACGATCTGTCGGTGGAGCTCGTGGACTACGTGCGCGACATGGGCTATACGCATATCGAGGTCATGCCGCTTATGGAGCACCCCTTCGATGGCTCCTGGGGCTACCAGACGACCGGCTACTATGCCGCCACGTCGCGTTACGGCAACCCGCAGCAGCTCATGCACTTTATCGATGCTTGCCACGAGGCGGGCATCGGCGTAATCATGGACTGGGTGCCCGGCGGTTTTTGCGCCGACGCCCACGGCCTTGCCACCTTTAACGGCCACATGCTGTTTGAGCACGAGATTCACCCCAACTGGGGCACGCACAAGTTTGACTTCGCCCGCGGCGAAGTCCGTTCTTTCCTAGTCTCCAACGTGCTGTACTGGCTCGAGAACTTCCACGTGGACGGTATTCGCATGGACGGCGTGTCCAGCATGCTGTACCTCAACTTTGGCATCGACGATCCCGGCCAAAAGAAGTTCAACAAGTACGGTACCGAGGAGGACCTGGACGCCAGCGCGTTTATCCGTCAGGTCAACTGCGCCGTGGAGGCGCACTACCCCGACGTGATGATGATGGCCGAGGAGTCCACAGCGTGGCCGCTCGTGACCTATCCGCCGCAAGACGGCGGCCTGGGCTTCCACTACAAGTGGGATATGGGCTGGATGAACGACACCCTGCACTACATGCAGACCGATTTTCCGTGGCGCCCCGGCAACCACGGCCTGCTCACGTTCTCCATCATGTACGCCTTTACCGAGAACTTTATCTGCCCGCTAAGCCACGACGAGGTCGTGCACGGCAAGTGCTCGCTCATCGGCCGCATGCCGGGCGACTGGTGGCGCCAGTTTGCCGGCCTGCGCACGCTCGCCTTCTACCAGATGACGCACCCCGGTGCCAAGCTCAACTTTATGGGCAACGAGATCGGCCAGTTTATTGAGTGGCGCTACTACGAGTCCATCCAGTGGTTCCTGACGGAGGAGTACGAGACCCACAAGCATCATCAGGCGTTTATCAAGGCGCTCAATCACCTATACACCGCCGAGCCCGCCCTGTACGAGCGCGGCTACACCGATGACGGCTTTACCTGGATCGACGCGGACAACTCCAAGCAGTCCATCGTGAGCTTTGTGCGCCAGGGTGAGGACATCGACGACGACCTGGTGATTCTGATCAACTTTGACCCGGCAAGCTACGAGAGCTTCCGCGTGGGCGTGCCGCGCGAGGGCGACTGGGAGGTCATCTTTGACTCCGACCGTCCCGAGTTTGGCGGCAGCGGCTATGCCGGCGAGGAGCCCTACACCTGCTCGAGCGAGCCCTATCCCTGGAACGGGCAGATGGACTCTATTGAGATTAAGGTGCCCGGCCTGGCAGGCGTGGTGCTTAAGCGCCGCGGTCCCAGCAGCTACAAGCCGCCGGTGGTCGAGGCCCCCAAGGCTGCGCCCAAGAAGCGCACGTCCTCGGTGAAGCTCAAGCCTGCGGCTGCCAAGAAGGCTCCGGCCAAGGCGAAGGCTACCAAGTCCGCTGCCAAGGCTAAGGCTGCCGCAAAGCCCGCTGCTAAGGCTACCGCGACCAAGAAGCCGGCTGCCAGAAAGGCCGCTACCAAGGCCAAGTCTGCTTCTGTTAAGCCGTCTGCCAAGAAAGCGTAACAAAGCCGTTACAGCTGTAATCACCCGCCTCACGAGGGCGTAGGATACAAGACATAACCGTTCCGGGAGAAACATCCCCGGGGGAAAGGAACGTATGAATAAGATCTTCGACAACAAGCAGGAGTTTACCGAGCTCTATCGCGATGCCGTCATGAGCATCAGCGGCAAGAGTGTCGAGGCTGCCAGCGACCTGGACCGCTTTAACGCCCTGGCCAAGCTCGTGGCCGAGAAGGCACGCACCGTTGCCACCAAAAGCGACGCCCGCGTCACCGCCGAGGGCAAGAAGCGCGTGTACTACTTCTCGATCGAGTTTTTGATCGGCCGCCTGCTCGACAACTACCTGCTCAACTTTGGCGTGCGCGACATGGTCGCCGAGGCGCTCGACGACATGGGCTTCGACCTTTCCGTCATCGAGAACCAGGAACCCGATCCGGCGCTGGGCAACGGTGGCCTGGGCCGTCTGGCCGCATGCTTCCTGGATTCCATGGCAGCCGAGGGCATCGCCGGCTACGGCAACGGCATGCGCTACCGCTACGGCCTGTTTAAGCAGGAGATCGTCAACGGCAGCCAGGTCGAGGCCACCGACGAGTGGCTCACCCACGGGTATCCCTGGGAGGTCCGCCGTCAGGACAAGGCCGTGACTATTAAGTTTGGTGGCCATGTTGAGGGCTTTGAGGAGAACGGCCGCACGTTCTACCGCACGGTGGACACGCAGGACATCCTGGCCGTCCCTTATGACATCCCCGTCGTGGGCTATGCCGGCGAGACTGTCAACAAGCTGCGCGTCTGGGCTGCCGAGCCGGTCGAGGAGCACTTTGACCTTGAGGCCTTCAACCGCGGTGACTATGCCCTGGCCGACGCCGAGCGCGCCGAGGCCGAAGCCATCAGCGCCATCCTCTACCCCAACGACGCCGGCGAGCACGGCCGTCTGCTGCGCCTGAAGCAGGAGTACCTGTTTGTCTCGGCCGGCATCTACAGCCTACTCGACACCTTTGAGAAGGAGCACGGCGAGAACTGGGATCTGCTGCCGCAGTTTGTTGCCATCCACACCAACGACACGCACCCGGCCATGTGCGGCCCCGAGCTCATGCGCATCCTCATCGACGAGAAGAAGCTCGAGTGGGATGACGCCTGGAACATCGTGACGCAGGTCGTGAGCTACACCAACCACACCATCCTGCCCGAGGCCCTGGAGAAGTGGCCCATCGGCATGTTCTCCAAGCTCCTCCCCCGCGTGTACCAGATCATCGACGAGATCAGCCGTCGTTGGCACGAGTCGTTCGACACCACGCAGGAGGGCTGGCAGGAGCGTCTGCGTCAGACCGCCATCCTGTGGGACGGCGAGATTCGCATGGCCAACCTGTCCGTGATCTGCAGCCATAGCGTCAACGGCGTGGCCAAGATCCACTCCGACATCATCAAGAACATCGTGCTCAAGGACTTCTATGCCCTGACGCCCGAAAAGTTCAACAACAAGACCAACGGCATCTCGCACCGTCGCTTCTTTGCCGAGGCCAACCCCACCTACGCCAAGCTCGTGACCGAGGCCATTGGCGACGGCTGGCTGAAGGACGCCTTTGAGCTGGAGAAACTCAAGGAGTTCCAGAACGACACCGAGTTCCTGAAGGCCGTGGGTGCCTCCAAGCGCGCCAACAAGGAGCGCCTGGCCGCCTACGTTAAGGCCGAGACCGGTCTGGTCATTGACCCCAACACCGTCTTCGATGTCCAGGTGAAGCGCTTCCACGCCTACAAGCGCCAGCTCATGAACATCATGAAGGTGATGGACATCTACAACCGTCGCATCGCCGATCCCAACTTCCACGTGACGCCGACGACCTTCATCTTTAGCGGCAAGGCTGCCTCCAGCTACACCTTTGCCAAGGAGACCATCCGCCTCATTAACTCCGTGGCCGACGTCATCAACAACGATCCGCGCGTCAACGAGGTCATGAAGGTCTGCTTTATCCCCAACTTCCGCGTGAGCAACGCCCAGCTCATCTACCCCGCTGCCGAGATCTCGGAGCAGATCTCCACGGCCGGCAAGGAGGCCTCGGGCACGTCCAACATGAAGCTCATGATGAACGGCGCCATTACGCTGGGTACCCTCGACGGCGCCAACATCGAGATCGCCGACCTGGCCGGCCGCGAGAACGAGGCCATCTTTGGTCTGACCGCCCCCGAGGTCGAGCAGCTCTGGGCATCGAACAGCTACTTTGCGTGGGATACCCTCAACGGCGACCGTGAGCGTCTGGGCCGCGTGATGGACGAGCTCAAGGACAACACCTTTGCGGGTCTTTCGGGCAACTTCGAGAGCATCTACAACGAGCTCATGAACAACAACGACCCCGACCTGGTCATGGCCGATTTCCGCAGCTACGTGGATGCGTGGGAGAAGCTCACGGGCAGCTACGGCGACCAGGAGACCTGGAACCGCAAGGCCCTGCTCAACACCGCCTCGAGCGGCTGGTTCTCGAGCGACCGCACCATTCGCGAGTACCGCGACGAGATCTGGCACGCGTAAAGGCGCGCGAGCTCCCCTATGCCAGCACGGCATTACTCGACGGGCGTGACGTTGCGCCGCGCCCGTCGCTAATGGGTTTAGGAACATCGATGACAGAAGGAGAAATCGATGAGTAAGAAAGAATGCATCGCGATGCTCCTCGCAGGAGGACAGGGCAGCCGATTGGGGGCACTCACCCAAAAGATCGCTAAGCCGGCGGTTAGCTTTGGTGGCAAGTTCCGCATTATCGACTTTTCGCTGTCCAACTGCTCCAACTCGGGCATCGACACGGTGGGCGTTCTGACGCAGTATCGTCCCTACCTGCTGCATGCCTATGTGGGCTCCGGCGAGGCCTGGGATCTGGACAGCCGTGACGGCGGCGTATCGATCCTGCCGCCGTACGAGACGCAGACCGGCGGCGCCTGGTATGCGGGCACGGCCGACGCCATTACGCAGAACCTCGACTACATCAAGGCCAACGACCCCAAGTACGTCCTGATTCTTTCGGGCGATCACCTGTATCGCATGGACTACCGCAAGATGCTCAAGACGCACATTGAGAACAACGCCGACCTCACGGTGAGCGTTATGCCCGTGCCGTGGGAAGAGGCCAGCCGCTTTGGCATCCTGACCACCGACCCCGAGGACGGGCGCATCACCAAGTTCACCGAGAAGCCCGATAAGCCCGATTCGAACCTCGCGTCCATGGGCATCTACATCTTCTCGGCCGACGTGCTGATCGAGGCGCTCGAGGAAGACGCTCTGGACCAGCGCTCGAGCCACGACTTTGGCAAGGATATCATCCCCAAGCTGCTCAGCGAGGGCAAGCGCCTGTACAGCTACGAGTTCCACGGCTTTTGGAAGGATGTCGGCACCATTGCCAGCTTCCACGAGACCTCGATGGACCTGCTGGGCAACAACCCCGAGTTCGATCTGTTCGACAAGCACTTCCCCATCATGTCCAACATCACCACGCGTCCGCCGCACTACATTGGCCCGGACGGCCGCCTGGATGACTGCCTGGTCTCCAACGGCTGCAAGATCTACGGCACCGCGCGCCACTCGATCCTTTCGACCGATGTCATCATCGAGGAGCGCGCTGTGGTCGAGGACTCCGTGCTGCTGCCGGGTGCGCACGTTAAGAGCGGTGCGCACATCTGCCGCGCTATTTTGGGCGAGAACTCCACGGTCGAAGAGGGCGTGAAGCTCGGCTCTGTCGATACCACCAAGGATACGGCCGTCGTTGGAAATGACGTCGTTATCGGGAAGGGGGAATGATCCGATGATCAATCGCAAGGCCATCGGTTATATCACCGCTAACTACTCTTCGACCTACGGCAGCGTCCTGCTCAAGGACCGCCCCATCGCGTCCGTTCCGTTTTTGGGCCGCTACCGCCTGATCGACTTCCCGCTGTCCAACATGATGAATGCCGGTATTAAGACCGTTGGCGTTGTCATGCCGGGAAACTACCGCTCGCTGATCGACCACGTGGGCTCGGGTAAGGACTGGGGCCTGGACCGCAAGAAGGGCGGCCTGTTCATGGTGCCCGGCAACGCGTATGGCACCACCAAGGGCGGCATGCGCTTCCTGCTGCGCGACATCATCTCCAACAAGACGCTGTTCCAGCGCTCGGACAAGCCCTACGTTGTGATGATGGGCACCAACATCATCTTTAACATGGACCTCAACACCATCATCGATGCACACGAGAACTCCGGTGCCCAGATGACCGTGGTGTACTGCAAGGCCACGCGCAACGTCGATGACGAGACTAAGCTGCAGATCAACGAGAACGGTCGCCTGACGGGCGTGAGCGCCGGCGTCGTGTACGGCGACAACGCCTCTATGGACTGCTGCATCGTCAACCGCGAGACGCTGCTCGAGATCATCGACCACTACCAGGCCGCCGACTATCTGGACCTGCTCGAGGCACTCCAGGGCGACTTTGGCAACATCGACGTGTGCAGCTACGAGTACAAGGGCGAGGTCGTGGGCGTGTTTAGCGAGAAGTCGCTGTATCGCCGCAGCATGGACCTGCTCGACCAGACCGTGGCCGACCAGCTCTTCGACCCCGAGCGTCCGATCCTGACCAAGGCTCACGACGTGCCGCCTTCGCGCTATGCGACCGGCAGCCACGCGTGCAACTCGATCATCTCGGCCGGTTGCATCATCAAGGGCACCGTGCGCAACTCGATTCTGTCGCGCGGCGTCGTGGTCGAGGAGGGCGCCTCGGTGACCAACTCGATTATCAACCAGAGCTGCATCATCAAGAGCGGCGCACGCGTCGAGAACGCCATTCTGGACAAGAACAACGTGGTTCCCACCAACACCGAGCTTCGCGGCACGCCCGAGAACATCCTGGTGCTGGGCAAGGCTCCGTTAACTTCCGACACCACCATCGTACGTTAACGTTGGCACCGCGACATCGCTCGTAACATGTAGAATAGCCGCCCGGTTAGCGCCAGGCGGCTATTCTCGAATTGCAACATGGGAGACAATATGGCTGATTCCAACAAAAAGATGCAGATCGTGTTTGCCTCGGCCGAGTGCGCACCGTTTGTTAAGACCGGTGGCCTGGGCGACGTGGCGGGCTCGCTGCCAGCGGCGCTTGTGCGCGCCGGCGCCGAGGTCATCGTGATGGTGCCCAAGTACGCCACCATCAAGGACGAGTACAAGGCGCAGATGGAGCACTTTGCCGACTTTTACGTGAGCCTTGGCTGGCGCAACGAGTACTGCGGGCTGGAGAAGCTCGAGCACGACGGCGTCACCTATATGTTCGTTGACAACGAGCGCTACTTTGCGCGCGACTATCCGTACGGCTTCTTTGACGACGGTGAGCGTTTTGCGTTCTTCTCCAAGGCCATCACCGAGAGCCTGCAGCACCTGCCGGCCGGCTTTGAGTGCGACATCCTGCACTGCAACGACTGGCAGACGGCGCTGGCTCCCGTGTTTTTGCGCGAGTTCTACCAGGGCCTGCCGCTGTATGACCGCGTTAAGACCGTCTTCTCGATTCACAACGTGGCGTTCCAGGGCCAGTTTAGCGATACCGTGATGGAGGACATCCTGGGTGTGGCGCACATTCCGGCGGCCGCTTCGCAGCTGCGTTGCGACGCCTGCAGCATCAACTACATGCTGGGCGCCCTACGTTATGCCGACGCCATCACTACGGTGAGCCCCACCTATGCCAACGAGATCCAGACGCCCGAATTTGGCGAGGGCCTGGACGGTGTGCTGCGCGAGCGCTCCTATGCGCTGCAGGGCATTTTGAACGGCATTGACGTGGCGGGCTTTGACCCGGCGACCGACAAACGCATTGCCGCCAACTACACCGTCGAGGACCGCTCCGGCAAGGCCGTGTGCAAGGCCAAGCTGCAGGAGGAGCTGGGGCTCGAGGTTCGCGACGATCGTCCGCTTATGGTCATGGTCACGCGCCTGACGCGCCAGAAGGGCATGGACCTGGTCATGTACGCGCTCGACCGCATCCTGGCCGGCGGCGTGCAGGTGGCGGTGCTGGGCACCGGCGACCGCGACTACGAGGACGGTCTACGCTACTTCCAGGACAAGTACCCCGGCACCATGGCCGCACGCATCGAGTTCGATCCGGCGCTGTCGCAGCGCATGTATGCTGCCGCCGACATGTTCCTAATGCCTTCGAAGTTTGAGCCCTGCGGCCTGTCGCAGATCATCGCTATGCGCTACGGTACCCTGCCCATCGTGCGCGAGACCGGCGGCCTGAAGGACACCGTGATCCCGTACAACGAGTTTACCGGCGAGGGCACGGGCTTCTCGTTTAGCAACTTTAACGGCGACGAGATGGGCGATGCGGTATTCCGCGCGGCGCGTCTGTTCTGGGATAACCGCGACGCATGGAACCAGCTGGTCACGCAGGCCATGAGCCAGGACTTTAGCTGGACGCGCTCGGCCGATAAGTATCTGGACCTGTACTTCTTTATGCACCCGGAGATTGAGCGCCCGGCGGCTGTGACTGAGGTTGCAGCTGTCGATGAGCCCGCTGCCGCTGAGGCCGAGCCTGCGGCGACCATTAGGGAGCCCGCTGCCGCTAAGGAGGCCAAGGCCGAGGAGAAGCCGGTTGAGGCTGAGCCCGCAAAGGCCGAGCCTGAGGTGAAGGCTGAGGTTGCTCCTGAGACAGAGGCCGAGGTCAAGCCCGCTGCAAAGCCCGCAGCTAAGAAGACTACGGCCCGCAAGACGACGGTCAAGAAGGCTACGACAACCAAGGCTGCCGCAGCAAAGACGACTGCTGCCAAGGCAACGACCACGCGCAAGCGCACGACCGCCACTGCCAAGAAAGCCGCCGAAGCCGAGGCTGCTCCCGAGGTAAAGGCCGAGGTCGCTGAGGCCAAGCCTGCGGCAAAGGCACCGGCCAAGACCACTGCCAAGAAGTCGACGGCGTCCAAGACCACGACCGCCAAGAAGTCAACGGCCGCCAAGAAGACCACGGCAACCAAGTCGACGACCGCGAAGGCCGCCACGACCAAGGCAGCCGCAAAGCCAGCCGCCAAAGTCGAGGAGACGCCCGCTGAGTCCAAGGCGGAGGCAACCGTCGAGGCCAAGCCCGCCACCAAGACCACCACGCGAAAGCGCACGACGACGGCCAAGAAGACCACGGCAAAGACCACGACTCCCAAGGCAGAGACTAAACCCGCTGCTGCCAAAGAGGAGCCCAAGGCCGAGGTAAAGACCAAGCCGGCGCCGAAGGCCGCTGAGGTCAAGGCCGCACCGAAGGCTACGGCCAAGCCCGAGCCCGCCAAGGAGACTCCGATCTCCCCCGCCGCTCCGGCAGAGAAAAAGGCCCCGTCCAAGAAGACGTCCGTCCGCAAGGCAACGGCCACCCGCAAGCGCCGCTAGCCCACAGACGATCCAAAACCTAATCAAACCCTATGCAAGGGGCGCTCCAACCGGGCGCCCCCTCTCTGTAGATAGTTGGTAAAACGATTTTCTAGGACAACCGTTCGCCGATGGTAAACGGATGTTGTTTATACAGCCTGTGTACAACAGATATACTTACATCCTGTGCGTAAAGCCCATGGCCAGCATACCATGATTCTATTGAACTGGACCGTACTATGAGATTGATACACAACAGCCGTCTGCCGCAGTTTCGCACTCCGTTTGGCGCTGTGACCACAGGAACTACCCTTTCGCTCTCCGTGATTCTGGAGGATGCCGATCCCGCGCAGGCAATGCTTACGCTCCGCACCTGGGTCGATGAGATCGGTGAGTCTCGGTATCCCATGACGCACGAGGGCGACGGCATATTTACCGTAGAGCTTGAGTGCACCGAGCCCTGTCTTATCTGGTACAGCTTTATATGCAATATTGAGGGCCAGCCCGAGGTCCGCTTGGGCGCACCACAGGGCCGCACCGGCGGCGAAGGCGTAACCTACGATTACGCCGAGGTGCCGTCATTCCAGGTCACCGTCTACAAGCACCGCGAAGTTCGACCCGAGTGGTACGAGCGCGGTATGGTCTACCAGATCTTCCCCGATCGTTATGCCCGCGACGAGCACTGGCGCGAGCGCACGCTGGCCGAGGTCGAAAAACCGCGTAAGGGCATTCAGCGCCGCATGGTCGAGGACTGGAACGAGCCGCCTGTGTACGAGCGCGCCGAGGACGGCTCCATCAAGACTTGGGACTTCTACGGCGGCTCGCTCAAGGGCATCCAGGAAGACCTGCCTCGCATCGCCGAGCTGGGCTTTACAGCCATCTACCTCAACCCCATTTTTGAAGCCGCGAGCAACCACCGCTACGACACCGCCGATTACACCAAGATCGATCCGATTCTGGGCACCGAGCAGGACTTTACCGAGCTGTGCGAGGCGGCCGAGAAGCTGGGCATTTCCATCATTCTGGACGGTGTGTTCAACCACACGGGCGACGATTCGATCTACTTCAACCGCTACGGCAACTACCCCGGTGTGGGCGCGTGGCAGAGCGAGGATTCGCCGTGGCGCGATGCGTTTTACTTCCATGAGGACGGATCGTATGACTGTTGGTGGGGCGTGGGCAACATGCCAGCCATCAACGAGAATTCCGAGCTTGTCCGTGAAAAGCTTCTGGGCAAGGACGGAGTCATTCGTAAGTGGCTGCGCGCTGGCGCCCATGGCTGGCGTCTGGACGTGGCAGACGAGCTTTCCGACGACTTCCTGGCCGAGATCAAAAAAGCCGTGCTCGCCGAGAAGCCCGACGCGCTGCTGCTCGGCGAGGTCTGGGAAGACGCCTCCAACAAGATCAGCTATGGCCATTTGCGCCGCTACCTGCAGGGCTCTGAGCTCGACTCCGCCATGGACTACCCCTTCCGCGACATGGTCATCGGCTTTTTGATGGGCTACAAGAACGCCTACCAGGCAGCCGAGGATATTGAGACCCTGCGTGAGAACTATCCACGCGAAGCCCTGTCCTGCGCGCTCAATCTGCTCTCGAGTCACGACCGTCCGCGCATCATCTCGGTGCTCGGCGGCGGCCCCGACGAGTCGCAGCTGCCCGAGAGCGAGCGCAGCAAGTGGCGCCTGGACGAGAACTCCATGGGCCTGGCCAAGAGTCGTTTTTGGCTCGCGACGCTCATGCAGATGACGTTCCCGGGCGTTCCCTCACTCTATTACGGTGACGAGTACGGCTTGGAGGGACTCACCGATCCGGGCAATCGCCGCACCATGCCAACCAAGGAAGACCTGCACGACTTCGATACGTTCGCGATCGTCAAGAATGCCTCGGCCGTGCGCCGCGCGCTGCCATTTATGATCGACGGTGAAATCAAGGCCTTCGCGCTCAATGATGAGGTGCTAGCATACAACCGCATGGGCAAGGATGGCGAGTCCGCGACCGTCATCATCAACCGCAGCCTGCGCAATTCTCATCGCGTGACCATTCCGGCGCTCGGCGAATGTGCGAGCGATGTGATTAGCGGTCACGAGTGCGAGATCCACAACGGTACGGTCACGCTAGACCTGTACCCGCTGGGGTCGTCGATCATCTATCACCACGCCGAGCAGCGCCTGCAGGAGCCGCTCGATCACGGTGCGGGTGTTGTATGCCATATCACATCAGTGCCGACCGACGACGGCAAGCCCGGTACGATCGGCGCGCCCACGCGTCGCTTTATCGACCATCTGGCCGCCATGGGCATGCGCTACTGGCAGGTTCTCCCCGTCAACCCCACGGACTTCTTCCGCTCCCCTTACGCCGGTCCTTCGGCCTTTGCAGGCAATATCGACCTCCTTCCCGAGAGCCACGAGGAGCTGGCAGCCGACTTTGAGACCTGGAAGGCCCGCGGAGGCGAGGATGCCGATCCGCTGTACACCGCCTTTAAACATCGCAATGCCGATTGGCTCGAGAAATACTGCGTCTACATGGCCGTTAAGAAGTACTTTGAGGGCGAGTCGCGCCATGATTGGCCGGCAGATGTCGCGCGCTACAACGAGCATCTGATCGACGACAAGCGCTTCCACAACGAGGCCGAGCTTCAGGCGTACATGCAGTACCGCTTTGACCTGGCTTGGTGCGAGCTCATGAACTATGCGCACAAGAAGGGCATCGAGGTTATCGGCGATATTCCTATGTACGTGTCCGACGATTCGGCGGATGCGTGGAGCGAGCCCGAGAACTTCTGGCTGTCCGATACCGGCAAGGCGATTGAGCTTTCCGGTGCGCCGCCCGACAACTTTGCACCCGAGGGCCAGGTGTGGGGCAACCCGACGTTCCGCTGGGACCACATGAAGCAGAACGGCTATAGCTGGTGGATGGATCGCCTGCGTCGTGCGTTCTCGCTCTACGACCGCGTGCGCCTGGATCACTTCCTGGGCTTCCACAGCTATTTCAGCATTCCCGCGGGCAAGGCTTGCGCCGAGGGCCGCTGGCTGGCGGGCCCGGGCAAGGACCTGTTCCAGACCGCCTATGACGAGCTGGGGCCGCTCAACTTTATCGCCGAGGACCTGGGCTACCTGACGCCCGGTGTTCGCGCCATGGCTTCGACCTGCGGTTTCCCCGGCATGGACGTGCTGGAGTTTAGCGACTACGACGTTCGTTGCGGTGTGCACCCCACGCCCGGCAAGATTCTGTACACCTCGACGCACGATACGTCGACGCTGGCCGGTTGGTGCACGCGTTCCTTTGCGGGCGGCGATGAACCGAGCGGTGTTGAGGTGGCGGCAAAGCTGATGAGCGACGCGCTGGCAAGCGACGCTCCCCTGGTGATGATGCCGCTGCAGGATGTCCTGGGGCTTGGCGACGACGCGCGCATGAATGTTCCGGGCGTGGCCACGGGCAACTGGACCTGGCAGGCTGACGAGGCGGACATTGCAGCCGCCGAGAACAAAACCGCACAGCTCCTGCGCAACAACCATAGATTCTGGGGCGAAGCGTGATAAAACCCCCGATATAGGGTACAGTTACAAATGTTTGAATTTTTGCGGGCAGAGTAATCTGCCCGCTTTGTGCTGAAAAGGAAGTATTATGGCGCGCTACGATTACAAGTGCTCGAGCTGCGGCAACGTATTTGAGGTTGAGCATCCCATGTCCGAGACTCCCGAGGTCGTGTGCCCCAGCTGCGGTGCCCCGGCGGCCAAGACGTTCTCAGCCAGCGGCATTAAATTTGAGGGCAGCGGTTTCTACAACACCGACCAGCGAAGCGGCGGCTCCAGCACCAGCGCCACAAGCGGCTGCTGCGCCAACTGCCCGCATAACCACTAGGAACAACGCAGCCCCGCGATCAACACCGATCGCGGGGCTATTTCTTTGCTCTATGGGTAGCTAATCAAGCTACCCAGGTTTCCTTGTGAGTTGCGGTGAAATTAGGACTGTTTGGCAGGTAGATGCCGCTATCCAATCCCTATTTCACCGCAACTTAGTCGCTACTTGCGGACCAGACGGGCGCAGAAGTGGCCGTCGTAGGAGTCGGCGTTTACCGGCACGCTTTGGAAGAGGCCTCGTTCGTTCTGACGTACGGAAACGAGCTTCTTGGCCTGATCGAACTCGGGCAGCTGCAGGATCTGTACTTCGGAGAGAGGTGCCAGGCTAAAGTCCGCGCCCTCGGGCGAAGCCAAAAACGCGTCCACCACCTGCGTGTTCTCTTCGTCGAAGACCGAGCACGTCGCATAAATGAGCTCGCCGCCGGCAGCCACGCGCGCAGCGGCTTCCCTGAGCATCGTCAGCTGCAGTTTGGGCAGCTCAACCGTCACATCCTTTTCAGTCAGGCGCCACGGGATCTCGGGATGACGACGCATGGTGCCGGTGCCCGAGCAAGGCGCATCGATAAAGACCGTGTCGAATTTAACCGACTCGCCAAGCATGGCATCAAACGATGTGAGTACCTCATCAAGCTCGCAGGCATCACCCGAAACCGTACGAACGCCCTGAATACCGGCCTTATGCAGGCGAGCGAGATTCAGATCGCACTTGCGATCATGCAGATCGAGCGCCGTATGCTGACGCTCATAGCCCGCACGCTTGGCCTGGCACATCATCACATAGGTCTTGGTTCCGCGACCGGCACCAATCTCAAGGCAGCTTCCGGGGCGCGTGGCTGCCGTGGCGATGAGCTGGGCGTTGAGATCAGATGCCACCGCGGCAGCACGCTCAAACACACCCGAAGCAACGGTAACCTGGGCATCAACCGGGGCATGGCAGCCCGGGAAGACAGGCGCCACAAGCTGCGAGATATACGGATCGGGCTTGGTCGCAAAGACGTTCTCATGCAGGGCCAGCGGCGCGGGGGCCAGATTGCCGGCAAAGTTAAGCGCACCCTCAGGCGTGTCGAACGAAGCCATAATGCGAGCGCACAGCCACCGCGGTAGACCCATCAGGCGCGACAGACGGACAAGACGGCGCTCGGATTCATCCACGTCGGACGCCGTGGCAAAGTCCTCAACGTTGTCCGCGACTTTATGCAGCACGGCATTGGCCAAACCGGCGGCAGACTTAGCTCCGCTGCGCACCAGCTCAACGCCCTGACTCACCGCAACGCGACCAGGCGTATGCAGATAAAGCATCTCGAAGGCCGAGATACGAAGTGCCATGCGAACACGCGGCGCAACCTTTTTAGGCTTATCGAGAAACTGATCGAGCAGCTCGTCCAAAATACCCTGCGTAGCGGCCACACCCAGCGCCAAGCGGGCGGCAAAAGCGGAATCGCGCTGGTCAATAGCTTTGGCCGATGCGCGAGAGGACAGCACGTCACGCGCATACATGCCGCGGCGATCGGCCTCCATTAGCACATCGAGCGCAAGCTTGCGCGCGGGAGACAGCTTGCTCATGACAAAACACCCCAGATAAGATCGGCGCCCTGCAGGCCAGCAGCCCAAGCAGAAGCGGCCATAGCACGCTTACCATCGGGCTTAACCTCGAGCAACTCAACCGAGCCATCGGAAAGACCCAGGTAAACACGCTTGTTCTTAACGTCAACAGCGCCCTCGCCAAGCGAGACATCGGCCGGTGCAGCATCGAGCACGCGCACGGTCTTGCCGGCAATCACGCATCGGGCAGGCGCGGTATCGGACGAGGCCAGCACATGGCGCACGCAATCAAGCGCAGCCATCTGCGGATCCAGACGCATCTCCAGCTTGGAAATCTTGGCAGCATGGGTAACGAGCGCCTCATCCTGTTCAGTCCACACGGCGGTGCCATCGGCAAGAGAAGGAAGCGTATCGGCAAGCAGTTTGCCGCCAAGCTCACCAAGCTCCATCGTGAGCGCCTCGGCATGCTTACCGGCAACAGACGTAGACGCCTGGGCACAATAAGCGCCGGTATCAACGCCATGTCCAATACGCATAATAGAAACGCCAGCAACCTCATCACCAGCGAGAATCGCACGCTGAATAGGAGCAGCCCCACGCCAACGAGGCAGCAAGGACGCATGAACATTCACAATACCAAGCGGCGCCATATGCAGCACGTCATCCGGCAAAATGCAACCATAAGCAGCCACACAGAAAATATCGGCTTGCGCAGCTTGGAGCGCCTCAACAACCTCAGGCGTCATACGATTAGCCTCAATAACCGGCAACCCCAGCTCAAGCGCCTTAGCCTTAACAGGAGACGGCTCCAACTTTTTACCACGCCCACGAACAGCATCGGGACGAGTAACAACAAGCGCAATCTCATTACCAGCCTCAACAAGCGAAGTCAGCGAAGGCACAGCAAAATCGGGCGTACCCATAAACACAATACGCATAAAGATCGTCTCCTCTCAACCAAAGCCGAGACGGCTACAAATAACAGCGGAAAGCCAAGTACCCAGCCCATCCGCAATAACAATTCAACAAGAACAAATATACCCAAAACCAAAGAAAGAGCCGCATAAAAGCAGCCCTCTCTCAACAAAGACTATCAGCGAAGACGCCCCTCCCTGGCCCGACGGCACCCGGGCGAACCGAGCCAGAACAACGCAGTCCCCGGTGCTGAGCGCCCACATATCGTCCCGCGCGCAGTTTCGCAGCAAAGCGAGAATGATTGAGCACGGGATGATATGTGGGCGCTCAGCACCGGGGACGAGGGGACCTACTCCGTCTCGCCCGGTCGAGCGCCGCGGGCCAGGGCGTCCTGGTACTCCTTGACGGCCTTGAGCCTCTGCATGGGCTTCAGTCGCTCGAACATGGTATTGCCGTGCAGGTGATCGATCTCGTGCTGCAGACAAACGCAGAACAGATCGCCCGTGGCCTCATAGCGAATCAGGTTAGCGTCCAGATCGTACGCCTCGACGACGACATGGTCGGGACGCTCGATTTCGCAGCTAATGCCAGGAATGGAAAGACAGCCCTCGCTAAAGGGCACCAGATGGTCGCTCTGCTCAACAATGACGGGATTGATGAGCACGTACGGGTCGTAGTCGTTTTTGTCGCTGTAGTCGCAGTCGATGGTGACGAGCTGAATGAGCTCGCCGATCTGCGGGGCAGCCAGGCCGCAACCGCCGTTCTCGAACATCATCTTCTTCATCTTCTCGGCAAGCGCCTCGATCGCCGGGGTGATCTCCTCGATGACGGCGCACTCCTGGCGCAGACGAGGGTCGGGCGACAGTACGATTCCGTTGGCTTCCATGGCCATCCTTTCGGGTTGTTACATCAAATCATAGGCGTCGACGTCAACGCTCACGCTCACGCCGCGCACAGAGCCCACCTCTTTGAGGCAGGCGTCGATATCATCAGAGACATGGTACCCTACCGGCGACTTTACAAGCAGATGGAAGCGGTAACGGTCCTTGGCTCTCTCGATTACACATGAAGCCGGGCCCAGCACCTGAGGCACGGCGCTCCCCGCCCGCAAAAAGTCGGGCGCGGCGGCATGCCAGCGGCGCTTGAGGAGCTTCGCGATGCGGCCGATGTAGTCCTGCGCGTCGTCTCGGTTCGCCGACCATACCAAGATGTTGACCAGGCGAACAAACGGCGGGTACAGCGCGTCGCGGCGCTGGTCCAGGTCGTAGTCGGTAAAAATCGAGCGGTCGTGCTCGGCGACGGCGCGGATGACCGGGTCCTCGGGCAGGTAGGTCTGGATGATAACCTCGCCGGGGCGATCGCCGCGGCCGGCGCGGCCCGCAACCTGCTCCAGCAGGTCGTAGGCGCGCTCCCCTGCGCGGAAGTCCGGCAGCTTGAGGGCGAAGTCGGCATTGACCACGCCCACGAGCGTGACCTCGGGAAAGTCGAGACCCTTTGCGATCATTTGGGTGCCCAGCAAAACGGCGCAATCGGCCGCATCGAATTGCTCGAGCAGCTTTTTGTGCGCATCCTTGCCGCGCGTGGAATCGGCATCCATGCGAATAATGGCGACATCCTCGGGAAGCATCTGGTGCAGTGCGTCCTCGATCTGCTGCGTGCCCAGACCCATTTTTGCCAGGTAGCGACTGCCACATTTGGGGCAACGGCTCGTGGGCGCGGGATACGGCTGCACGCGCCAAGACGAACCGCATGTGTGACACTGCAGCGTGTGCGTGCGCTCGTGATACGTAAGCGCGGTGGAGCAGTGATTGCAGGTGGGGACGCATCCGCACTCGCGGCACATCAAGAACGGCGCAAAGCCACGGCGGTTGTGCAACAGCACGGCCTTTTCGCGGCGCTCGACCACGCGTTCCAAGCCTTCCATCAACGGTTTTGAGAACATGGAGCGGCTGCCGTGAGAAAACTCACGGCGCAGGTCTGCGATTCGAACCGTAGGCAGTACAGCGTGTCCCGGGCGCTCGGGCATCTCGACGCGCGTCCAGGTGGCGCTGTTGTACGTACCGCGGCGACAGCGGTCGAGAGCCTCGGCAGAAGGCGTGGCGGAGCCCAACACGAGCGGGCAGCGGTAGCACCGCGCCATCTCGGCCGCCACCTCGCGCGCGTGGTAGCGCGGGCTGGAGCCCTGCTTGTAGCTGGTCTCGTGTTCCTCGTCGATGATGATGAGACCAAGGTCGCTGAGCGGGCAAAAGAGCGCCGAGCGGGCGCCGACTACCACGCGGGCCGCACCGCTGGCGACCATATCCCACTGGTCCAGACGCTCGCCGGCCGAAAGGCGCGAATGGAACACGGCGACCGTCTCGCCAAAGCGCGAACGGAAGCGGCCGACGGTCTGGGCCGTAAGCGAGATCTCGGGCACGAGCACGCAGGCCGAACGGCCGGTCGCCAGCACGCGCTCAATCGCCGAGAGGTAGACCTCGGTTTTGCCGGAGCCGGTGACGCCGTCGACCAGCACCACGTCGCCATGAGCGTCCAGACGGGCGCGCTCAATCTGCGCGAGTGCCTGTTGCTGGCCGTTGGTAAGGGAGACCGGCGCCTTGCCGCTTGCCGAGGACAGCGTGGTCTGCTCGCTGCAACCGCGCCAGGCACGGCGCTCCTCCACCACCACGACGCCGCGTTTTTCGAGCGCCTTGATAGTCGCCGACATACTGTTATAGAGCAGGTTGAGGTCGCGCGTCGTGACCGGGCCGCACTGGAGCGCCTCGATGAGCTGACGCTGACGGACCGCGGTCTTTGGCGGCGTGTAGTCGAAACCCTCGGGCGTGAGCATGACCCAGCGGTTTTGGATGGGTTTAACGGCAGGGCGCTCAACGGTCCACACGCCGTCATCGCCCTTGACCACACGCGAACTGCCGCCCGGGGGCAAGAACAGGCGCAGGCACTCGGAAAGCGTCGCGACATACTCGCGGCTCATCCAGCGTGCGATACGGGCAGCCTCGGCGGTAAAGAGTGGTTTGCTGAGAATCGCCTCGACGGGCTTGATGCGCGCAGGATCGAGAGCGTCGTCACCTTGCAGACCGGCCAACTTGGGCGCGATGTCGACGATGTAGCCCGCGGCCGCACGATTGCCAAAATGAACTAGGACGGTGGAGCCGATCTGGACATCGTTGGCGAGTGACTGCGGGATGCCGTAGGCGAATGGCTCGGACAGCGCACGCGTCGGAATGTCCAGGACTACGCTCGCGTAGGCGGCGATGGGCTCAGGTACAGGCTCGGACTTGGCCGGGGCAACAGCAGGCTCGGGCGTGGCCGGAGCCTGCTCCGGTTCCGGCGAACCAAACAGCGACAGTTGCTCGGCCATGGCCCCAGCACCTCCCATCCCATTCGTCTACAGAAATAAGAGCCCCGCTCGGGTGAACGGGGCTCGGATACGTGCGTTTACGCGGCTGCTACAGCGCCATCGTGCGGGCGCGGTCGATACGCGCCAGGCAGTCGTCGCGGCCGACGAGCGCCATGGTCTCGCCCAGCGGAGGGCTCACCATGTTGCCGCAGACAGCGACGCGCACGGCCTGGAACACCACGCGCTTCTTAAGGTCCATCTGCTCGGGCAGCGGCTCAAGCGCGGCGTCGATGTTGGCGGCCGTCCACTCGCTCACGCCCTCAAGCGCGGCCTTGGCAGCATCCAGAATGGCACCCATGCCCTCCTTGGCCAGGCCCTTGTTGACGGACTTCTCGTCATACTCGAGCGTCTCGGCCGAAGCGAAGATGGGAGCGGCGACGGTCACAGCGTCGGCCGGCATCTTAGTGCGCGGCTTGACGATAGCGGCAAGCGCGTCGATCCAGTCCTCACCGTACTCGACATTGCCCTCGATGAGGCCCGCCTCGTGCAGCTCGGGGACCATGATCTCGTCGGCAAACTGAGCATCGGACATACCGTTGATGTACTCAGCGTTGACCCAGTCGAGCTTCTTAGGATCGAAGGTCGCTGGGTTCTTGGAGATGCGATCGAGCGAGAACTTGCTGGCCAGAACATCGCGCGGGATGATCGTGGTCTCGCCGTCGAGCGACCAGCCGAGCAGCGCCAGATAGTTGACAAAGGCGTCGGACAGGTAGCCGGCGTCGCGGTACTCCTCCACCGAGGTGGCGCCGTGGCGCTTGGAGAGCTTTTTGCCGTCGGCGCCCAGGATCATGGAGATGTGAGCGAACGTGGGCACGGGAGCGCCGAGGGCCTCGTAGACCATGACCTGGCGCGGGGTGTTGGACAGATGGTCGTCGCCGCGGATGACGTGGGTGATCTTCATCATGGCGTCGTCGACGACGGTCGCGAAGTTGTACGTGGGCGTGCCATCGGAGCGGAAGATGACAAAGTCGTCGAGCTCCTTGGCGTCGAAGGTCACCTCGCCGTGGACGGCGTCGTGGATGACAACGTCGCCGCGGTCCTCGGGCACCTTGATGCGCAGGACGTAGGACTCGCCGGCCTCGATGCGACGGCGGGCCTCCTCGGGATCAAGATCGCGGCAACGGCGCTGATAGCCCTGGAAGGGGTCCTTGCGCTCCTGCGCGGCCTTGCGGTCGGCGTCGAGCTGCTCCTTGGTGCAGAAGCAGGGATAGGCCTTGCCCTCGTCCCAAAGCTTCTGGGCGGCCTGCTTGTACAGGTCCAAGCGCTCGGTCTGGGCGTAGGGGCCAAAATCGCCGCCCACCTCGGGACCCTCGTCCCAGTCCAGGCCCAGCCAACGCATGGCGCGCAGGATGATCTGCGTGTTCTCGTCGGTGGAGCGGGTGGGGTCGGTGTCGTCGATGCGCAGGATGAACGTGCCGCCGTTAGCACGGGCGAAAGCCCAGTTATAGATAGCGGTGCGGGCGCCGCCAATGTGCAGCTTGCCCGTCGGTGAGGGTGCAAAGCGGACGCGAACGTCTGATGCCATGGATATCTCCTCGATTGCAGGATGGATGTCTAACCGCATCAGTATAAAGCATCAGAGCAACCTCCGCACAAAGGGCATCGACCCACTCATTGGGGATACTCATTGGGGATAGTCTTAAATGACCATTCTTTGGGCAACCTGTCGGCACTTAGGTAAGGCTGGTCATTTAAGACTGTCCCCAATGAGTAGGTGCGGAAAGGGTGTGAATGTTTGATTTACGCGCTATGATGTGCCCTTGCATAGAGAGCCCGGCGGAATGGTAACGGTCGCCGGGACACGTTTTTTGAAAGGACAATCATGTCAGAAGAACTTCGTTCCATCCCGCCCCAACACGGGTCCTTTGTTTTTACGTCGGAGTCGGTGACCGAAGGTCATCCCGATAAGATCGCTGACCAGATCAGCGACGCCGTCCTCGACGCAATCCTCGCCAAAGAAATAGAGCTACAGGAGCAGGGCTACATCGCCCCCAACGGCGTGCCTGCCAACGTGGAGAACGTCCGCTGCGCTTGCGAGACCCTCGTGACCACCGGCACCGTCATCGTCGCCGGCGAAATTCGCACCCAGGCCTATGTCGACGTACAGGAAATCGCCCGCGGCGTTATCCGCCGCATTGGCTACAACCGTGCCAAGTTCGGTTTTGACTGCGATACCTGCGGCGTTATGAGCCTCATCCACGAGCAGTCGCCCGATATCGCCCAGGGCGTTGACGAGTCCTTCGAGACCCAGACCGGCGCTACCACCGACCCGATCGACCTGATCGGTGCCGGCGACCAGGGCATGATGTTCGGTTATGCCTCCAACGAGACCAAGACCCTCATGCCCATGCCACACTACCTGGCAAGCCGCCTGGCCGAGCGCCTGGCCGCCGTGCGTCACGACGGTACCCTCGCCTATCTGCGTCCCGACGGCAAGACCCAGGTCACCGTGCGCTACGAGGAAGGCAAGCCCGTCGAGGTCACGACCATCGTCATCTCCACGCAGCACGCCGCCGAGATCGAGGACATGGGCAAGATCAAGGCCGACCTCATCGAGCACGTCATCACCCCGGTCATGGCCGCCGAGAACATGCCGTGGGACAACGCGGACATCTACGTGAACCCCACCGGTCGCTTTGTCGTGGGCGGCCCCATGGGCGACACGGGCCTCACCGGCCGCAAGATCATCGTCGACACCTACGGCGGCTACGGCCGTCACGGCGGCGGTGCCTTTAGCGGAAAGGACTGCACCAAGGTTGACCGCTCCGCCGCGTATGCCGCGCGCTGGGTCGCCAAGAACGTGGTCGCCGCCGGTCTGGCCGACCGCTGCGAGGTCGAGCTTGCCTACGCCATCGGCGTTTCCAAGCCCCTCTCAATCATGGTCGACACCTTCGGAACCGCCAAGGTTGCCGAGGACACGATCGTTGAGGCCGTAGAGAAGACCTTCGACCTGCGCCCGGGTGCAATCATCCGCGACCTAGACCTGCGTCGCCCCATCTACGAAAAGACGGCAGCCTACGGTCACTTCGGCCGCGAAGACCCCGACTTCACCTGGGAGAAAACCGACCGAGTCGAAGAACTCAAAGCAGCCTGCGGCCTGTAAGCTAACTCGAAAAGCTACAGCCAAATAACAACGCACCAAAAGAAGTACCGGCCCCAACCGGTACTTCTTTTTTATTTAAAGGTGGTGAAGATGAGCCTACCTGGGACATGGAATAAATCACAGGCCGATAAATTTTTCAGCAGAGCGACTCCAACCATGTATCCTAAGTTCCGAGGGCTTTAGTATTTGGTCGATCGCGAGTTCCGCACGAGCCGGAGGCCACTTAATGTGGCCTCCGTGCGAGCAGGACTGTCCGAGCAGGCGACCAAATACTAAAGCCCTCGGAACGGCGGGACAGAGTATGCCCC
>RQAP01000010.1 GCA_008671135.1 Collinsella aerofaciens | reverse complement strand
CGCCGTGGCCGATCCCTTTGCGCCCAACGCCCCCGACCCCGCCGCCGCGCCCATCCCCGTGCCGCAGACCGTCTCTCGTGACGCCCTCGCCGGTATGGGCGGAGCCGCCGCGACCGGTGCCGCCGTGGGCCTTGGCGCCGCGGCCGGTATTGCCTCCAACATGGCGAGCACCCGCGCCCCGCAGCGCCCGCTCGCCCAGCTCGTCGATGTCGTGAGCGGCGAGAGCCACAGCATCACTTCCGCGCAGGTGACCATCGGTCGCGAGCGTTCTGTTTCGGACATCGCCCTGCGCGACCCCAACGTGTCGCGCCGCCACGCCCAGCTCACCTTTACCGGTTCGGACTGGTCGATCGAGGACCTCAATTCCACCAACGGCACGCTCGTCAACAACCGCCGCATCACGCGCTGCCCGCTGCGCAACGGCGATCTGCTGACGTTTGGCCTGAGCACCTTTGAATTTAGGGGATAGTCGCTTATGAACATCGATATCGTCCTTTTTGCAGGCCGCATCGTCCTGGTCGCCCTGCTCTACATCTTCCTGTTCGCCGTCATGAAAACCGGCGTGGGACTCGTACACGGCCAGCGCCGCGACTCCGCTATCTGGACGATCGATGTGGACAAGGGTCCGCGCGGCATCCGTGGCATCCATGTAGACATGCTCGGCCCCGTCATCGTTGGCCGCTCGCCGTCCTCGGACATCTGCATCAACGAACCGTTTGTCTCGGCCTCGCACGCACGCTTTTCGCTGCAGGGCCCGGCACTCATCATCGAAGACCTCAACTCGCTGAACGGCACGCTCGTTAACGGCCGTCAGCTGGTGGAGCCCGCAACGCTGCGCGAGGGTGACGAGGTCCAGATTGGCGACGTGGTCATGAAGGTGAACCGTCGATGATCGACGAGGAGAACAAGTCCGCAACCATGCCCGAGACGCCGACTGCACCCGCAGTTGCGCCGGCTCATGCCGCTCCGACGCGCCCTGCGACCGTGGAGCCCGAGGACACGGTGTTCTCCCTGCCTCTTTCGCATGTAACTCAAGAATATCCGGCACTCGTCGATGACAAGGACGCCGACACCGAGCAGCTCGATGCCCCCATCGGCGCGCACGCTGCCGAGCAGCCCGCGGAACCGGAGGCAACGCCCGCACCGGCCCACTTTGCCGAGCCCGTCGCCGAGGCGATCAACGAGAGCGCTACCGTGTTTGCAGCCCCCGAGCCTGCCGCGCCGGTATTCCCCGTCGCCCCGGCAAGCGAGGCGGCACCCGCATCTGCAACGCCTGCCGAAGTCGAGCAGCCCGTTGCCGCGCCCGCCGCAGCTCCCGAGTCCTCCGCTCAACCCCAGAGCACGCCTGCGCCGTCGCACTTTGCGACGCCCGAGCCGACGGCTGCCGAGCCGCAGCAGGACGGCGATCCCGCCGACCGCGTAACCGAAGATCTCAACCTTCCGGACGTCTCCGACGTCGAGTCGGGAGACGATGCCGACACCGTCTCCCCCGGCGACACCGCCGAGATCGATGTCGCGGCCGTGGAGGCAAAGCTCAAAGATCCCGGCTCGACCATGAGCTTTGAGCCGCTGACCGACGAGCGCATCGAGACCGACTCGACCTACGACGCCGGCACCACCACGCAGCTTATGTGGGGCGCCCGCTCCGACGTCGGATGCGTACGCCCGCACAATGAGGACTCCTATCTGGTGCAGTCGCCGCTCTTTTGCGTGTGCGACGGCATGGGAGGACACGCCGCCGGCGAGGTGGCATCCTCCATCGCCGTCGAGACCATCGCCAAGACGGCGCCGCAGTCCGCCGACGCCGCGCGCCTGGCCGCAGCCGTCGAGGCCGCCAACGCAGCCGTGATCGAGGCCGCCCTCAACGGCCTGGGCAAACCCGGCATGGGATGCACGGCCACCTGCGCCTACATCGAAAACGACACGCTCGCCATCGCCCACGTGGGCGACTCGCGCGCCTACCTGCTCCACGAGGGTACGCTCATCCGCGTGACCCGCGACCACTCCTACGTGGAGGAGCTCGTGGATGCCGGCGAGATTACGGCCGACGAGGCCCGCGTCCACCCCAACCGCTCGGTCATCACCCGCGCGCTGGGCTCGGATCCCGCCATGTATGCCGACCACTTTACCCTGCACATCGAGGAAGGCGACCGCCTGATTCTGTGCTCCGACGGTCTTTCGAGCATGATTCCCGATAGCGATATCGAGAACATCGCTACGCAGTCCTCGAGCGCACAGATCTGTGTCGACAACTTGGTGGACGCGGCGCTCGCCGCCGGCGGCCACGACAATGTGACCGTGGTGGTCGTCGACCTGGTCGACGACGGCGTCATGCGCGAGGCAAAACGCGTCCGACGCCGCAATGTCACCATCGCCACCGTCTTGGCCCTTGTCTTTGTGCTGGTAGCAGGCATCTGGGCATACACGGGCGTCACTGGCTCCTATTACTTGGGAACCTACCACGGCAATGTCGCCGTCTGGCGCGGCCTGCCCGGCAAGACGCTCGGAGTCGAGCTCCACTGGCTCGAGAGCGAAACCAGCATCAAACTGTCCGACCTGCCCGAAGACACGCAAAACCGCCTGAAGGCAGGCATTCCGCAAACGAATGTCGACGATGCGCAGGACACCATTTCCAAGTACCGCCATCAGATTGACGAGGAGCAGACCCGTCAGGTGATTGACGCGCAAACGATTCGCGACAACACCGATCAGGAATCCACCTCCGAGTCAGATTCCGAGAAAACCGCCGAACAGTCAGCCGAGGCCGAAGCCTCCGATAAGAATTAGAAAGGGAGTGCCGCTTATGAGTCGCCGCAACACCGAACTGCTCTTGCTCATCGCCTCGGCGTTCCCCGTCATCCTGCTCTATGCGATGTACGTGCTCACCGCGGGCGCCACGATTTCCTTTGAGACGCTCGCCGTGCCGATCGGCCTGTTCGCCGCCTTCGCCGCGGCGCATATCGCCGTGCGCATCCTGGCGCCCGGCGCCGACCCCGCCATCCTGCCCATCGTCTTTGTGCTCTCGGGCATCGGCATCACATTCGTGACGCGCCTGGCCCCCGACCTCGCCATCTCGCAGCTCATCATCTTGTTTGTCTCGGTGGCGCTCATGGTGGGAACGCTCGCGCTGGTCAAGAACCTCGATGTGGTCATGCGCTACAAGTACACCTTCGGCATTATCGGCATCATCCTGCTGATGCTGCCGATCTTTATCGGCACCACGATCTCGGGCTCCAAGCTGTGGATTCGCATCGCGGGCTTCACCATCCAGCCTGGCGAGTTCGCCAAGGTCTTCATCGTCCTGTTCCTGGCAGGCTATCTGGCCGAGAACCGCGAGCTGCTCTCCATCTCCAACCGCAAGATCCTGGGCCTCAAGATTCCGCGCTTCCGCCTGCTGCTGCCGCTGTTTGCCGTGTGGGGCGTGTGCCTGCTCATCGTCGTCTTCGAACGCGACCTGGGCTCGGCCGTCCTGTTCTACACCATCTTTTTGCTGATGCTCTATGTTGCCACGGGACGCTTTTCGTACGTCATCATCGGCCTTGCGCTGCTGGCCGTTGGAGCCGTGGGCGCCTACAAGTTCCTGTCGCACGTGCAGGTGCGCTTTCAGGTCTGGGTCGATCCGTTTAAGGACGCCCAGGGCCAAGGCTACCAGATCGTACAGTCACTTTACTCGCTGGCTGACGGCGGCCTGGTTGGCGTCGGCATTGGCAACGGCATGGCAAACAACATCCCCGTCGTCGAGTCCGACTTTATCTTCTCGGCCATCGGCGAGGAAATGGGCCTTTTGGGCGGCGGCGCCGTGCTCATCCTGTTTATGCTTTTTGCCGTGCGTGGCCTCACCACGGCCGCCCGCGCCAAGTCCGACCTTGCCGCCTTTAGCGCGACCGGCCTTACGGCGGCCATCAGCTTCCAGGCATTCTTAATCGTTGGCGGCGTAACCCGCTTGATTCCGCTGACCGGCGTCACCCTGCCCTTTATGAGCCAGGGCGGCTCCTCGCTGCTGGCGAGCTTTATCATCGTCGCGCTGCTGCTGCGCGCCGGCGACGAGGCAACCGGACGCGAAGCCGAGCTCACCGGCACCGGCACCATGGCCGCCATCACCGATGACCAGGTCGCATCCGCCGCTGCCCCGACCGGTACGCGTTTTGCCAGCGCACCTTCCTACAGCCACGGCAACCACTCCGCGGGTTCTCGCATGCGACGTCGCCTGCTCGACACGCCAGAGTCCGGCGTGCTCGGCCGCGTTGCACTTGCCAACCGTCTGACTCGTGCCGTGTTTGCCTTTACGGCGCTGTTCGCCATCCTTATCGGCAACCTCACCTATGTCCAGGTCATCAAGGCGAAGGATTACCAGGACATGCCGACCAACAACCACACCATCGCCCGCTCCAAGTACATCCAGCGTGGCTCTATCATCACGTCCGACGGCGTGACACTAGCCGAGTCGCTGCAACAGGAGGACGGCACCTACGCCCGTTCCTACCCCAACGGCAACATGGCCGCGCACGTAGTGGGCTACGTGAGCCAGCAATACGGCACCGCCGGCATCGAGAGCGTCATGAACGATACGCTCACCGGCTCCAAGGATTACTCCAGCTGGAACAACGCCATCGCGTCGCTCGCGGGACAGACCCAGCCGGGCAATACCGCCAAGCTCACCATCGACTCGCGCATCCAGACGGCTGCCGAGCAGGCGCTCAAGGGCTTTAAGGGCGCTGTGGTGGTCATGGATCCGCGCACCGGTGCGGTCCTTGCGTGTGCGAGCTCGCCCACCTACGACAACACCAACATCGATGCGCTGCTCCAGTCGGGCGGCGGCGAGGACGGCTCCATGTACGACCGTGCCATGGACGCGCTGTACACCCCGGGCTCGACCTTTAAGGTCGTCACACTCTCCGCGGCGCTCGAAACCGGCACCGCCAGCCTTACCAGCACGTACCAGGCGCCCGGCTCCATGGACATCGGCAACGCGCCGGTCACCAACTCTGCCAACGAGAGCTACGGCACCATCAGCCTGCAGCAGGCCTTCGCCGTGTCGTCCAACGTCGTCTTTGGCCAGGTGGCCAACGAGGTCGGTGCCAGCTCGCTCGTCCAGTTTGCCAATGCCTTTGGCTACGGTCAAAAGCTCGGTCAGGATCTGACCACCGCGGCTTCCATCATGGCCGACCCGTCGCTTATGACCGAGTGGGAGACCGCTTGGGCAGGCGCCGGCCAGCCCGTCGGCATGGACCACACGCCTGGCCCGCAGACCACCGTTATGCAGAATTGCGTGATCGCTGCCGCTATCGCCAACAGCGGCGTGGTCATGGACCCGTTCTTTGTGTCACAGATACTCGCCCCGGACGGGACCGTGGTTAAGACCACGCAGTCCCGCTCGCTGGGCCAGGCTGTCAGCTCTGCCACGGCCGACCAGGTTAAGCAGGCCATGCTCGCCGTCGTCCAGTCCGGTACCGGCACCGATGCCCAGATTCCGGGCGTCAAGGTTGCCGGCAAGACCGGTTCGGCCGAGATCGGCGGCACCAACGTCAACTCTATGTTTGTTGGCTTTGCACCTTACGATTCACCCACGGTTGCCATCTCGGTGGCCTTGGAGGATTACGACAAACACGATGTCGAGGCAGCCAAGATTGCCGGCATCGTCCTGACCGCGGCGCTCGCCGCACAGGGAGCGTGATGCCCATGATCAAAGCGGATACTTATGGCGCGCCGCGGCCGATGAGCTAGCGGCAACGCTCCACACGGCCCCAGCGGCCACACATTTGGTACTACACACATCGTTGAGCGAATAGTTATGTTAGGAGCAGGAATGGAACAGAGGGTCCTCGGGGGAAGATACCTCCTCAAGGATAAGGTGGGAACGGGCGGTATGGCGACCGTCTTCCGTGCACAGGATCAGGTCCTCGACCGCACGGTTGCCGTCAAGATCATGCTGCCGCAGTATGCCGGCGATGCCACCTTCGCCGCCCGCTTTAAGCAGGAGGCCCAGGCAGCTGCCGGCCTGTCCTCCCCCTATATCGTGGGCGTCTACGACTGGGGCAAGGACGGCGACACCTATTACATCGTCATGGAGTACCTGCGCGGTACCGACCTTAAGAGCGGCATCAAGAGCCACGGCGCCCTCGATCCCAAGAAGGTCGCGCAGATCGGCTCGCAGATCAGCTCCGCGCTTTCGGTCGCACACAAGCACGAGATCATCCACCGCGACATTAAGCCGCAAAACATCATGGTGCTGCCCGACGGCAACATCAAGGTCATGGATTTTGGCATCGCACGCGCCAAGAACAGCCACCTCACGCAGGATAACAACGTGCTGGGCACCGCCCACTATGTAAGCCCCGAGCAGACCCGCGGCCAGGACCTCGGCCCCACCTCGGATATCTACTCGCTGGGTGTCGTCATGTACGAGTGTGCCACCGGCCGCGTACCCTTTGACGGCGACGACGCCATCTCGGTCGCGCTCAAGCAGGTCAATGAGCTCCCCATCCCTCCGAGCCAGATCAACTCCGGCGTCGATGCCGACCTGGAGCGCATTATCCTCAAGTGCATGGAGAAGGACCCGGCAAACCGCTTCCAGACGGCCGACGAGCTGCGCCAGGTACTCAACAGCTACCTGTCCGGCCGTGCCGTCAATGTCTCGGAGCCCACGCGCATCATCGGTGCCGCCGGCGACCTGGGTGCCACCAAGACCCGCGAGCTTTCCGACTCAACGCGCGCTATGGTTCGTCCCGTCTCGGGCGTGAGCGGTCAGAATACCGCCCGTAGCGCTGTCTCGGGCTCCACGGGCTCCTACGAGGTCGAGAAGCCTAAGTCCAACAAGAACAAGATCATCGCCGCCGTGATTGCCGCCATCGCCGTGATTGGCGTGGTGGTGGCCTTTGCCACGGGCATGTTCAGTGGCGAACAGGTCACGGTGCCCGACGTGCTTGGCAAGGACCAGGAGACCGCTATTGAGCTGATCAAGGAAGCCGGCCTTGAGGTTGGCACCGTCGACCAAAGCTACAACGACGATGTCGACGAGGGAAAGGTCGCCGAGCAGACCCCCAACGGCAACACCAAGAAGGCCAAGGGCACGAGGGTGAACCTGGTAATCTCCAAGGGCCCTAAGCCCTCCGAGAAGGTTGAGGTTCCGCAGCTCCTCGGCCTGACCAAGGACCAGGCCGAGGCCGCACTGGCAAGCGTGGGCCTGAAGGGCAGCGCTTCGGAGGAAGCCAATGAGGCCGAAGAGGGCCAGGTCTTTGAGCAGAGCACTGCTGCCGGCAAGGAGGTCGAGAAGGGCACGACTATCTCGTACAAGGTCTCTGGCGGCCCGGACACCACCTCGGTGCCCGATCTGACCGACATGACCGAGGCCCAGGCGCGCAACGCTCTCGACATGGCTGGCTTTGGCGTCGACGTGAGCTACCAGGAAAACGACTCGGTTACCGAGGGCACCGTAATTAGCTGGAACCCCAGCGGCAAGCAGAAGCCCGGTGCCACGATCACCGTCGTCATCGCCAAGAAGTCCGGCAAGGCCAGCGTCCCGGGCAACCTGTACGGCAAGAGCATCTCCGCCGCCGTCACCGCGCTCAACAACGCCGGTTTCTACAACATCGCATTCTGCGATCAGAACGGCAACCCCGTGAGCGGCAACGAAAACGCCACCGTCACGGGCGTCTCCCCCACCGGCAAGCAGTCCACCGACAGCACGATCACGTTGACGGTTTCGCTTTCTGGCTCCGATTCGGGCGACGATTCCGGCACGACTAACTAGTCGAGGACCCATCACCCGCAGCGGCTAGGGCCGCAAACATATTCGCTCAACGGCGCCCGCTTGCTCCCCCGCAAGCGGGCGCTTTATTTATCGACAGACCATGGCCCCTTAGCAACGCAAAGAGGCCCGCAAAAGCGAGCCTCCCAGGTGACAACAGAATATGTAATGCAGTAATTACTGGCCGCAGAACTTCACCATGATCTCGACCATGGACTCTTGCCTATGGACAAAATGTCCATAGGCAAGGAGATGAAAGAGTAAGGACAACGCCCTCTAAAAGAAGGCCGTATATGAAGATTGCATATCCCTTTTGCCTTCATATACTCAAGAAGCACCCCTCGAAGCGCTCCTGAGAGGCCCCCTTGGATGCAACCCAGGGGATCCAGATTCTGGTAGACATCGGCGCAGCAAAATCCTGCCGCGCAGGCACGAACGGACATCTTGACTCCTAACGCAATGCGGGGCGCCCCAAGACACCCCGCCACGACAAAAAACTAGTTCTCGTAGACCAGCGGGTGGCCCCAACTGCCCTCGATCTTGCAGGTCTCCGCCGCAAAACCGGCAGCGAAGTCCAAGCTCTCGCGAATCGCGGCCTCGCCGCACTCGCCGGCCTTCTTCTTGGAAAGATAGGTGACCAAAAACGCCGTCAGCAGTGAATCGCCGGCCGCCATAGCGTCTTTGAGCTCCTCGGGCGCCACGGGCTTGATGCCCTGCTCGTAGAAGTTTTCGCCGTCATAGGCGACGGAGCCCTTGCTCCCGCGCGATGCGCATACGATTTGAGGGCCAAGGGCCTTCACCCACTCGAGCCTCGCCTTGATATCCTCCAGGGAAGCGTCGCCCATGGACATAAAGGCGTACGTCACAAATGGCGCAATCTGCCCGAAGTACTCGTCGGTGGAGTCATCGGAGAAGTCGAAGCTGATAGGCACGCCGGCAGCCTTGATCCTGGGGAGCTCGCGCTCGGTGAAGCAGTAGTTGCCGCTGTGCACCAAATCGAAGCCGCTGACGTACTCGGCGGCGAAGCGGTCTATCACGTAGCGCATGTCGCCACGTATGCCGCCTTCATTGGAGCCCAGGAAGATACGGTCCCCGGTCTCGTCAACGGTCACGCGAGCGGCGCCGTTGACGCCCAGGACCTGCTGGCAGCGAAGAAGCTCGACGCCCTCGTCCTCGAGCGATGCTATAACGTGCTCGGCCTCCTCATCTGATCCGAAGATTCCCATGTAGGCGCTGCGATCGACGCCGAGCTTCTTGGCGAAGACGGCGAAGTTAACTGCATTGCCGCCGGGATACATGGTCTTGATGTGCTCGTACTTATCGACAACGTTGTCTCCAAAGCCAAGCACGCTTATAGGATAGGCTGCCATGGTTATCTCCATTCAGGTAAACCGCCGTGGTTACGGCGAGCAGACGGGGCGCGAGGGATTCGCACGTCTCAACGCGCCTCGCGCCCCGTTTTAAAATCGCTAGTACTTCTCGATGCCCATGTAACGACGCACGTCCGGGTGATGGTCGAACACCTTGCCGCGAGCGGAGCGCAGCTCACAGTTCATCGCGTAGAACAGGATTGGATCAAGGAACGCGCGAACGCTCGCCGGTACTTGGTCCATGCCGTACTCCATGGCGTCGAGCACCATAAGAGTGTCGGTATGGGTCTCGAGGAATGCGAGGGCGCGCTCATCCATGGCTCGGCACTCACTAGAAGACATCTGCAGGAAGTAGAAGACTCCGGGCTCGGTCACCTCGAAGGGGCCGTGGAAGTACTCGCCGGAGTGGATATAGGCGCAGCTCTGCCACTGCATCTCCATAAGCGAGCAGATAGCGAAGCCATAGGCCTGGCTAAACACGGGACCGGACCCCAAGATATACAGGAACTTGTGGTCCTGGCACAGGGCGGCAAAACGGTCGCAGAGTTCGGCGTTGACCTTCTCGCGAGCTGCAGGCAGGATCTGGTCCATCTTGGCGATGCCTTCGTACATGTCGGCAAGGTCGGCATAACCTTCCTGCTGATCCAGGAGCTCGGAAGCGAGAGCCAAAGAGATGCCGGCGGGCACCTCCGCCTGCGGAACTCCCTCGCCCCACGGATATACCCAGCACGTCCACTCACCGTTATCGATGCCGGAACCCGCGTTGTCCGTCTGCACGATAACGGTCGCGCCCGCCGCCTTGGCGATCGAGCACGCATCGATTACCTCGGGGGTGTTGCCGGAGTGGCTGCAAGCGATGACAAGGGACTTTTCGCCCAGGCGCTTGGGACGCATGATATCGAACTCGCGGGCGGTATACGCCTCGCTGGCAAACGTAGTCGCCTCGCGCTTGAGCAGCTCGTGGGCGGGCAGCAGGTCGATGAGGGAGCCGCCGCAGGCAACCCAGAAGACGCTATCGAAACCGCCCTTTTCAGCGATTGCGTCGGCGATAAGATCATGTGCGTTCATTGTTATTCTTCCTTTCGATACGGCGGACGAATCCGCCAACGTTTACTGCGAGTCTTCTCGTCAAGCGTGTTGACTTCCCCACGCGAATGGGAGCTACGCGCTAGTCGACAAAATACCTCTCGAAGGCGTCCATGTTGTGCCGGTCCGCTGCTGCGGGATCATCGAAATACCTTCCATCGGTGATCTCCTGACCAAGATAGCCCTCGAACCCATGCGCGTTGAGGACGCGTACGAAATCGTCCATACTGTGCTTTCCATCGCCCCAAACCAGATGGCCATATGGGTCGCCATCAATGAAGCGCATGTTCCTTATGGCACCATCGCCAAACTCGGCAAACCACTCTTCAAGGCTCTCGCCGGCGACTCCCATAGCGGTAGTGTCCACCATTGGAGTAAGGTGCGGGCTGGCTACTTGGTCAAGCATGCGCCTGGCGTCCGCGAGTGTAACCACCAAGTTGCTCTCTTCCGGCCTCAGGCTCTCCATGCAGAGGGTCACGCCGTGCTCGCCGGCATAGTCCGCAAGAATCGCCAAGTGCTCGGCAGAGCGCTTCCAAGCCTCCTCGCGGTCCTCGTCCCAATCGCCCCAACCGGAGTTGATGGACATATACGGGGCGCCGAGCACCTCGGCGAGCTCGATGCCGTGCTTAAAGTAAGCGAGGCTCCGCTGCGCGTGGAGGGGCTTTCTGGCAGCGTACTGCCACGGATACACCACGTTCTCCGGACACAGGGAGCTCACGGAGAGTCCGCGGGACTCGATCTTGCGGCGAAGCTCGTCGGCCTCGAAATACCCCGTGTGGTCCAGCGTCACGTGCGGCTCGGCCGCCCAAAGCTCGATGGTTTTGAAGCCAAGGCGCTGCTGAGCATCAAGGAAGTAATCGAGCGACCACATGATGTAGTGAATGTTCATGCCGGCGACCTGCTCGCGACGCAGACGGGGTGTGGAAGCGCTTAAATCCATGCTGGGCACCTCCTACATCGGCAGTAGGCCGGAGATCACAGTCGCGACCAATCCGAACAGAACCATGAAGATAAAGAACTTCCAGATGGTCTTCCACCATTGCCCGAAGGAGATCTTCGCCACGGCAAGACCCGCGACGGTCATGCCCGCAACGGGGCTGATGGTGTTGACGGTCTGGTTCGCGAACTGCAGAGCGGTGACGGCAGCCCCGGGATTGAGGCCCATAAGCTCGGTCAGCGGGCCCATGACGGGCATGGTGAGTGCAGCGAGGCCGGAGCTGGAAGGAACCAGCAGCGAAAGCAGGCCGAGGACGATGTACATGAAGGTGGTATAGATGAAGGACGGAGCGCCCGCAAGGAGTCCGACGAGCCAGTTAAGAATAGAGTCGATGATCATTCCGCCCTCTGCGACGACCAGGATGCCGCGGGCGATGCCGATGATGCAGGCTGCGTAGGCGAAGTCGGCGATTCCGCGGACGAACTCCTCCGCAATGGTCTTCTCGTCCAGGCCGCCGAGTATGCCGGCAAGAAGGCCCATGGCCAGGAACACCATGGAGATCTCGTCCATATACCAGCCCTGGGTAACGAGGCCCCACACGATAACGCCCATGCCGACCGCGAAATCAATGAGGACGAGCTTGTGGCGAAGCGTGAACTCCTCTTCGATAGAGGCATCGGTGACAGAGAACTCGATGCGCTTCTGCTTATCGTCCTCATAGGTGATGGAGGACTTGGGATCGAGCTTGACGCGGCGCGCGTAGCGCATGGCCCAGAAAATGCCCGCGGCGGTGAAGATGACCCACAGGATGGCGCGGAGCCAAAGCTGGGGATTTCCCTCGATGCCGATAACGCCCTGGGCGATCAGCACGTTGAAAGGATCAATAGTGGATGCGCAGTAACCAAGGTTGGGGCCGAGGAAGCAGATGATGAACGCGGTCATGGAGTCATACCCGATGCTCAGCATGATGGGGATGAAGATCGCGTAGAACGGCAGCGCCTCCTCGGACATGCCGAACGTGGTGCCGCAGATCGAGAGCAGGATCATGGAGATGGGGATGATCAAGATGTCCTTGTTCTTCAGCTTCTTGATCACGCGGCTCATGCCGGCGTTTAGGGCGTTGGTCTTGGTGACGATGGCGAACGATCCGCCGATCAGCAGGACGAACGCGACGACATCGGCCGCAGCCTGAATGCCCTTGGCGGGAGCCTGCAGGACGGCATCGATGCCCTGTCGCAGATCGACGGTCTCCCCCGTCTCCGAATCGGTGTAGACCTTGTCGACCTCTTGGTACGTTCCGGCTACGGCGACTTCTCGCTCGCCCGCGGCCGTCTGAATGGTCTGGCGGTCGAACTGACCCGATGGGACGATCCATGTGAGCACCGCGAAGAACACGATCAGCATGAACGCGATGGTGTACACATGGGGAAGCTGGAGATGGAATCTGCGCTTGGGCTTCTCCTGTTTGGCATCCGGCATTCTTAACCTCCTGCCAGAGCAACGATGCTTGCCAAAAATCCTTCACGTATAGGCAAACATCTTAGGTTGTTCTATGTATAACCTGCATGAAGGCGTCGGTCAAGAAACATATTAGGTTGTTCTATAAGTGGTAACTTTTACGCGCTAAACGGACCTGCCGCGGCAATACGAGAACAGCGCTGTGTGAGACAGAGCCGCTAGATATCGAAGCTGTAGCGCGAACCCACGTAGTACTGTCTGCCATAGCAGAAGCGCTCTCCGTTGGAATCGAGAAAGCCCGCGTTCATGAAGAACAGCGGCTCCCCTACTGGGACCTTGAGCTCGCGGGCGGCATCAATTCCCGCACGGGCGATCTCCAGCCTGCAGGGATCGGACGAGCAGGGATACCTACCCGTACGCTCCCCCACGGCCTCGAATATCGAACAATTGGAGAGACCGATATCTTTGAGAAATTCGAATCCATCGACAGGATAGTAGTTGTTCTCGAACAGGACCGGCACGCCGTCTGCGGTACGCACGCGTGAGACCAAGATGAGGTCAGAGCCTTCATCCAAGCCAAAGAAAGAAGCGAGGTCGCGATCGGCGGCAACGGTCTTGCGGGCAACGACGCGAGCGCCCGCCTTCATGCCGTTTTCAGCGCATGCTTGGGTAAAACTCTGAACATCGTCCTTCTGATGCACCTTGCGAATTATCTTTGTCGCGGTCACAAACGTACCACGCCCCTGCCGCTTGGTGAGATACCCCTCGCCCACAAGCTCCTCTATTGCGCGGCGAACCGTGACCCTTCCCACGCCGTACATCTTAGAAAGCTCAAGTTCCGTTGGAATCTGCGAGTCAACGGGATATGTCCCCTGTTCGATATCGCTCTTAAGCAAATCGAGCACCTGTTGATACAGCGGGGCGGAAGAGCCCCCATCCAGATGCGCATCCACAAAAACTCTCCCTTTAAGGCGTTCGCGATCTCAACGACTCCATTCTACCGCACACGGAAAAATGAGGTTAAACACATAGGGGCCCTGCATGTTTGAGCGTATCGGGAATCTGGTCGCTGATTTCGTCCGCATTTGCTTGCGAAAAACCAAAACGCTCCTCGCGCTTGGCGAACACGGTGAGGCCCGCCGCCTTGCACGCAGCGATCGATGATGCTCGTGTGATGTTGGCTTCCTTCCTTTGCTTGCGAGGCGCGTCACTCGTCCTGCTGAGCCGCGGGCCCATCGTTCGGCGTGGCCTGCCTGCGCGGGGCATGCCGGGAATTGATGTAGTCGTATGCGTAGGCGATCTCCGTGACGGGGACCTCCACGTGGTAATGGGCGGAAATGTCAGAGAAGCTCGTGCGGAATGCCTCGACGAAATCGTTGTGTTCATTGGCGAAGCGCTGCTCGTCTGCGTAGTTCTCGATGGGGCTTCTGGTCACGAGGCGCTCCACGAGACAACACAGGTGCACGTAGAGCCCCATGCTCACACGAGCGCCAATCACGTCTCCGGTGAGCTGCTGGAGCCGCTCTGCGGCACTCTCGATTTCGCCGAAGAGCTTGTTGGGGTTAAGGATTGTGATGGACTCGACCACGTTCCTGAGGGTCATGTTCTTGACGAGATTCTGGTGGAACGTGCGCAAGCTGTCAGCGTCGAGCAAGCGTGCGAAGGCGCGGTCTATCTGGGCCGTTCCTTCGCCGGCGATGAGTTCCTCGAGCGAAATGAACGGGACTCCGTCGGCGTGCGGATTGTCCGTACCGATGACCGAGCGCACGTTGTACTGGGAGAAGGCGGCATCCTCAGATCCGTTATTGGCGAGCTGCCGCCAGTCAACGGCGACAAGCCGCGCGGGGGACTCGCCAGGCAGGCTCTGCGCCACGAGATCGCGGATCCGCGCAGCTGCGTCAAGTCCGCCTTCGGAGCAGAAGACAATCGCGTCCGGTCGGGCGTTGCGCGCCACGATGTGATAATTACAGGTGCAAGCTGCCGCAGCATCGTCGAGAACCTCTCGCACGGAGCGACCCGGGATAAGTCCGGCGCCAACCTCCACCGCAAGGCCGGTAGAGGCGTTGTTTATGATGCCGAGCGTCATGCCGGAGGTGGATTCCAGACTCTTATAAATATCCTGGAGCGATCCCATGTCCACGAGGATGACGACCTCGTCTGCGTAGGAGAAGCGGTCGATGATTTGCTGAAGAGGAACAGCGACGTCCGTAACCTTCTGGTCGTAGGGCATGTCGATGGCCTCGAAGACCCTCGTGTCAAGAATCCGATTGGCGGCGTCGGCGATGCTCGTGGCGGTCGAGTAGCCATGACTGAGGACGATACCGACGCTCCGACGACGCTTAGACGGGTCGAGTGCGAGTGCCGCATGCGCAAGGACGAGCAGACACGTGAGATCGTCGAGTGCGATGCCGAGCGTGGCCTTGAGTTCATCAGCGATGCAGGCGCAGACAGTAACGGCAAAGCGGTTGCGCTGGGCCACGACGCCGCGCATGCCGGAAAGCTCGCTTGCATGGGAGCTCTTCCAACGCGAGAGGCTTGCGGGCGGCCACAGCTGGAGGCAGATGCCCTGGGCGATTAGATGCGAGCTCTTTCGGGACAAATCGATCGAGTAGAGTTCGTTCACGGAAGTGACGACGCTGTCGGCGATCTGCTCGTATGCGTCGGACTTCGAGCGGCCCGGGTTTTGCCCGAACGCCAGGTAGTCCTCGAGGTCGCGGGCTCGCTCCACCAGCTGAGCGCTGCACGCGCCCCCATCAAGCGTGCCTTCGCGATAGCTCTCGTATGGCTCCAGCATGGCGTCGAGTACATGCCGTGCGCGGTCGTCCGCCTGGCTTTGGATGCTCCGGGTGGTGTCGATGAGCTGCATGTCGTTCTCGCTGCGCTCGAGTGCGGAGCCGGCAAGGATTGCGGAGGGAAGCTGGTAGGTGCGAATCTCCAGGCTGTCACCCTTCGTGTCTAGATAGGCCTCGGCGCAACAGTTGGTGATGCAGTCGCGCAGGCCGCGTACGTTCTCCTCGAAGTTGGTGCCGGCGAGGGCTCGGAAGGCTCCGCGACTTATGAGGATGTCGCGTCCTATGCGTCGGCCCTCCTCCTTGAGGAAGTGGAGAGTCAGTTCCTCACGCTCCTCCTGGGTGCGCTCGCGCAGAGACGGCACCTGGGCGGACATGGGGATGCGACGCGTGAGGCTGCGGCACTCGGTACTGTCTGCCTCGTTTGAGGTGGCAAAGATAAGGCGCACAGCAGGGGCTGGCACAATGGCGCCCGCCTGTGCGGAGGCCCACTCCAAGAGCGCGTCCTGGGCAGCGGGTGAGAGGGCGTCGACGTCCTTGAGATAAACGATGCCGCCGCTCGCCCGATCTGCAGGCCCGCCATCTGCGCACAGGTCGTGAGTGAGCGCGCGGGCATCGTCTGCGTAATGCGAGCAGTCGATGCTCACAAGCTTGGCTTCCTGCTGCAGGACGCCGACGTTCTTGCCGTATTCGAGGGCAAGTTCGGCGAGTAGACCCTTGCCGGTTCCCGAGGCGCCACAGAGCAGGATGGGCAGGCCAGCTGGCGGGTACTTGAGCGCGGCGCAGAGCTGGCTGATGCAGGGCGCAAGGCTCAGCTCGTGACCGATTGCGCGGTCGAAGTCGAGTCGCTCGCCGTTTCCGAGCGTGGCGAAGAGCTGCTCGACCGAAGGGTAGGTGCTACGCTCAATGCGAGACTGGAAGAAGCGTTCGAGGGAGCGGCGGTGGAAGTAGCACACCGGTCGTGCCCCTGCTTTCACCACGAGGCCAGCGCGCACGAGCTCGTTGAGATACTGACTTGCCAGGCTGCGCGAGATGGCGAGCGAGTCGGTTATAGATGCCGTGGTGAAGTGGTCGAGACGGTTCTGGATGCGCCCGCCCCGCGTGCTGCCAAGCTCGCGCGTGATGCGATCGAGGTAGGCAAGCAGGTCTTTCTGTGTCTCGGGGATGTTCATGCGGCTGGTCCTCCTTTCGTCCCACACCTTACGGGCGGGGTGGTGCTCGGGACGGGTTGGCACCCGCGTTTTGTCACGGGCACGTGAACTTCGGCACTCCATAATACATCTGTAGTGGCATATGGCGACTTCTCGACACCTGCGCTCGACACAGCGAGCGGCAACAGCGCTGTCCGCCGCGCGCCTCCCGGGCGTATCCCAACCGTAGGAGTGCGCTTTGCCACCTTTGACTGCCTCCCTGTCGGCAAGCGGCTCGCCGTTCGCTCCGTCTCTGACCACATCGCTCGAATCGACTCTGCCGCCGGCGCTGTGGTGGCCGTCGTGCCCGCAAAGGTCATCAAGCAGGCCGACGAGGTCACCGCGGGCAAGGTCTCCCTCGTCGACGCACTCAGGAATCTGTAGGCGAGGCCCCTAAGGCCGCCTCGCTGTCGGCAGCCCGGGGCCATGTGCCATCAGGGCACAGGACGAGTCCGGTCGCCGGAATGCGGCCGGACCCGTTGTTCGCGTGTTTTGCTGGGGGAGTCGCTGTGGCGACGAGGTTCACTGGCTTACTTTTCCTGTTCGCGCAGCCCCTTCGCCAAGGCTATGTTGGACAGTTTGAGTTCGCCATTCGTTACCGTAACAGCAAGCGAGTGGCCGAACTTCTCGCAGACGCGTGTCGTGAGTGCGGTACCGTCGAGGTAGAGGACGAGGATGTTGTCGTCAACGATGAGCTGCAGGTGGTAAGAACGCCCGGACTCGAGCCAGACTGGCCTCCAAAGCCCCTTATCCATTACGCGGAACCACTTGTAACAGGGGCTCTTGTCGAACGAGAGCCGATTCGCGTCGAGGTCGAAGCGGTATTCGTACGACTCGTCGGTCTCGAGATTCTTGTAGGCTCGAATTGAGAAGTCGCAAGCGTCCCTGAACGTCACGTCTGCCTCGAAGCAGAAGATCTCGCCTGCGTTTTCGGTGATTACGCACTCCGTTCGTTCGTGGTCTCCGCGAAGCTCGATATCCGGGACGGCATCAGGGCACTCGAACGCATCCTTTATGCTTTGGGGAGGGCGAACGCCGAGGGTGCCATTGGGGCGCTGGTACACCTCATGGGGCATAAACGAGCCACCCCAAAGCCAGTTGGCCCGGTCATCGTCGTTCTCGCGCGTGGGGACCCAGCCGGACAGAATCCTGCGCGATCCGTCGAAGGCGGTCCGTCCGGCGTAATACGCCCTCCCGTCGAAGGCGTCATCTCTCGGCTTCTCCCACGGACCGTAGAGATCGCGGCTCATGCGGTAGACGATCTTGTTCTCGTCGCTGTACTCAGAGTAGACCAGGTACCACCAATCGCCAATTTTAAAAATGTCTGGCATTTCGAACATGGTGTAGAGGCCGGGGGCCCAGAAGTCGCCCTTGAACTGCCAGTGCTCGAGGTCCTTCGACGTAAAGTGAACGAGCCTGCCAGTTTGGAGGGTTTTGGAGGGGTCGTCTCCCTTACGCGTGCCCAGTACGAGGAGGTATTCCTTCCGGTCGTCATCCCATATTACGAAAGGGTCGCGCCAGTTGCGCCCATCGTATCCTGGCTGAGGCGTGAGCTCTACTGCAACGCCCGTCTTTTTCCACGTCGCATAATCATCCGAGCAGGCCTTCGCCTGCATGAGCACCTGGGACGTTTTGCCTTCTCGCAGGTAGTTGCGGTTGAACCCGGTATAGAAAGCGCGTACCTCCCCTTTTGCCTCGTAAACGGTTCCGGCGTAGATGAACTGGTCTTGGTCGTCTTCTCCGCCGTGGGGGATCGCCGTTCCGTGTTCCTGGTACGTCACGAAGTCCTGGGTGGTCGCGAGCGACCACCCAAAGGGCTGTCCTTCGGCAAGCGGAGCGGGGTCGCGCGTGTCACGCTGGTGGTATAGATAGAACGTGCCGTCCTTGCCGAAGGGCATGACGTCTCCCACCCACACGTCCTTCGGTTGGTAGAACAGGTGCTGGTTATTGGTCGGGACTTTGCGCATGTCTCGTCCTCCTTACTGTCGCGTCTTTCCTATTCGTCTTCTTCGTCAACGTCCGGAGTAAGATCTCCGAGGTAGACGAGCTGCTCTTTGGCTTGGGTGACGACATGCCTCACCACATCGGGAGTAAGCTGTCCGGCGTGGAGCGAGAGCTCGAGGGCCACGGGAAGGTTTACGCCGGTCACTATGAACGCGCCTCGCGGAGCCGAGCAGGCTACGAGCTGGTTTACGCTGCCCTGAAGGATGTCGGTGAGAACGAGGGTCTCGTCATCTTCGGCGATGCCCTCGAATGCGCTGGCGAGCTTCTCCTCGAGCGGGGTTTCGTCTGTAAACGCGCAGACAACCCTGATGTCGTGCCCCGGTCCTATGATGGCCTTGAGCGTGTCTCCGAGTCCGGCTGCCAGGCCGTAGTGCGATGCAATGATGATGTGCCTCATAATGCGTCCTTTGTGGGTTGGTCTAGCCCTAGGCTAGGCAGCAAGAATGCCGAAAGCCGCGCACACCCACGAGATGATGAGGATGCCGAGGACAATCTTGTTGATGCTGACCTTGCGCTTGACGAGGGCGTAGACGATGGCTGTGGCTATTACGGGCAGCATGCCGACCATGATTTGGTCGAGGATGCCCGTCTGGACGTCGAGCGTGACGTCACCCATGGTGAACGTGAGACCACACGAGACCTTGATGACGGTGGGGATGAGCGCACCGACGACCATCATGCCAAGTGCCGACGTCGACTCGGTGAAAACGGACATCTTCTCGGCAAGGGTCGTGAAGAGCTTGTCGCCGAACTTATAGCCTATGCGCCAGTCAAAGAGCTTCCATACGAAGATGGCGATGGCGACGGCGAGCCAGAGAAGCACGCCGACGGGGTTTCCCGCCTGTCCCATGTAGGCGGCGATGGAGCCGAAGATGGTGGGAATGAGGATGGCGAAGATCGTATCGCCGACTCCTGAGAGGGAGCCCATGAGGCCAATCTTAAGGTCTTGGACCGCGTCGATGGCGTCATTGTGCCCCTTGTCCTCCAAGGCTAGGCCGGCGCCGAGGAGCAGGCCGCTTACCTGGGGAGTCGCATTGTAATAGCGATAGGTGCTCAGAAGTGACCTGCGGTAGCCCTCCTCGTCTCCTGCATAGATCTTGCGCAGGGCGGGTTCGGTTGCGAACATGACCGCCGGGGCACACTGGGACTCATAGTTATAGATGGACGCGCCGAGCATCCAGCGGCGGCCGCAACGGTCGAGATCGGAAACGGTGAGGACTGGCTGGTACGTTCCGTCTGCCAGGCGGGTTGGCGCTTCGTTTGCCTTGGTGGCGTTAACTTCGTTACTCATCTTCCAGACCTCCAGCGTCGAGGGCGTTTACGGACGGATTGCTGTGCGACTTGTAGTACTCGATGGCCGCGGCGGCACCGAGCAGGGCAATGGGGAGAATGCTTATCTGCAGGTAGGCGGCCAGAACGAAGCCAACGATGGCGTAGGCGATGAATTTCTTCATTGGCATGAAGGACAGAAGCATCGCAAGGCCGACGACGGGGAGGATACCGGCGGCGATGGAGAGGCCGGTCGTGAACCAGGAGGGCATGACGGAGAGGAAAGCGTTGACGGCATCGGCGCCAAAGAGCAGTACGGCAAACGTGGGGATGGCCGCCGTAAGGCCATAGAAGACCGGACCGAGGAAAAGTACGCTCTTCATCTGCGAGTACTTGCCCTCTTCGGCAAAGCGCTGCGAGGTACGCCCGAGGAAGCCGTTTGCCGTCTTGGCGATGACGTCGAGCTGAAGGCCGAGCATGCCGACTGCGATTCCGGCGGCAACGCCGACGCTCGCCTCCTGACCCGAGGTGATGGCAACGACGGCGCCAATGATGGCGGCAGTGGGATAGTCGGGGACGGAGGCTCCTCCCATGGCCGCCACGCCCAGGCTCATGAGTTGGACGATGGCGCCGACGGCGAGGCCGGTTACGGGGTCGCCGAGCGCAAGTCCGACGAACCATGCTGGCGTGACGGACATGTTCGTGAGAATTTGTCCCGCGTTCTTCTCGGCTCCGTAGATGAAGGCGATGAGTGTAACGACGGCTATCTGGATGATGGATGGTGTCATAAGTTCACTCCCTTGCTAAAGCGTGATGATGCTGGAGAGCTCTACGGGCTTGTCGGCCGGCACATAGCGAACGGTGATGTCGCAGCCGGTGCCAGCAATCGCTCGATATGCGGGCAGCTCGTCTTTGGTGACGTAGGCGCGACTGCTCACCTGGACGGCGTCTGACCCCTCTTCGGGAAAGACTGTGCCTCCGACCACGAGTGTGGGAACAACCTGGCCCGTCTGTATGACGTCGAGGATGGTCTGGGGGTCTCGCGCCACGATGAAGACCGTGTGGTCGTCGTACTTGCCCGCCCGATAGTTCGTGAGAGCCGTCTCCTTGTTGATAATGGAGAGGGCGACTCCCGAGGGCTTTGCCATCCGCATGGCGGCCTTCTTGGTCGGGTCGTTGGCGACGATGTCATCGATGACCATGAGACGCTGCGGACGGAACTCGGGTACCCACTGGGTTGCCACTATGCCGTGTAGCAGGCGGTTGTCGATGCGTGCTGCGATGATGCTCATGTGATGTTGGCTTCCTTCCTTTGCTTGCGTGACGCGTTTCGGCATGGCCTGTGCCGAAGCGCGTCATTCGTCCTGCCGGGCCGCGGACCCGTCGTTCAGCGTGGCCTGCCTGCGCGGGGCATGCCGGGAATTGATGTAGTCGTATGCGTAGGCGATCTCCGCGACGGGGACCTCCACGTGGTAATGGGCGGAAATGTCAGAGAAGCTCGTGCGGAATGCGATCGAGGTAGGCTCTGTGTCTCGGGGATGTTCATGCGGCTGGTCCTCCTTTCGCCACACACCTTACGGGCGGGGTGGTGCGCGGAACGGGTTGGCGCCAGTGTTTCGTCACGGGCGCGTGCACTTCGGCACTCCATGCTACATCTGAGTGGCATATGGCGACTTCTCGACACTCGCGCTCGACACAGCGAGCGGAAATGGCGCTGCCTGCCGAGCGCCTCGCGGGCGCATCCCGACCGCAGAAGTGAGCGCGAAGGCTCGTCGAAGTGCTGGGTGGGGGACCGGCGGTCTGGATACGCGGTTTCGTTCGGCGAAGGCGGCGAGGCGAATGGCATGGCGAACGTACGGGTTTGACGTGAACGGGTTGCCCGTGGCGGCGTGGTATCGGGAGGAGACGGTCGAGCAGGTGCTCGCGCCGCTGCTCGCCCGTCTCGCGCGCTCGCATCAGGAGAAGGGGTCGCAGGCCCATCTCGGCAACCCGGTGCGCATACGCTATTGCGACCGGGACGGCCACGTGTCGCGAACGGATATCGTCCGCCAGGTGGACGTCGCGCCGCGAAATGCAGACTCGCCTCAATCGTCGGTAAGGGGTGCCGCGGGCGATACGATGGAATCCACGGACCGCACCGCGCCGCCGAGATTGCGACGCGAACGCAGGCGATGCGCCCGAAAAACTCCTCCGCGCATGTAGGGCGAAACGCCAGATTGGAGCTCCATGAACGATTTCTCCTTCTACTCCCCCACCCGCTTTGTCTTTGGGCGAAAAGCGACCGACAAGGTTGGGGGACTCTGTCCGCCTCCGGCTACCGCTGAGCGCTCATTGTCTACGGCAGGGGTTCCGCAGTTCGCTGCGGAACGCTCGTCCGCGTGAGGGCATCGCTCGATGCCGCGGGCGTGGAGCACATCGGGCTTGGAGGGGTGCGTCCAAACCCCGAAATAGGCTTGGCACGAGAAGGCGTTGAGCTCGCACGGGCAAACGACGCCGACATCATCCTGCCCGTGGGCGGCGGCTCCGTCATGGACTGCGCGAAGGCCATCGCACTGGGGCGGTATACGACGGCGACGTATGGGACTTCTTCCGCAAGCGCGCCGTTCCCGCCGACCGCATCGACGTCGCCTGCGTGGTGACCATCCCCGCATCCGGTTCCGAGGCCTCTAACTCCTGCGTTATCAGCAACGACGAGGAGCACCTCAAATGCAGCATTAACACGGACCTCAACCGCCCGGCCATCGCCTTCCTCGACCCGGAGCTGACCTTCAGCCTGCCCGCCTGCCAGACCGCCGCGGGAGTGACCGACATGATCGCCCATATCATGGAGCGACTCTTCTCCGGCGAGCCCGCCGTGGGCGTAACCGACAACATCGCCTGCGGGCTAGTGCGCGCCGCGAGGGAGGCGGCGCCCAAGGTGATGGAGAACCCCGATGACTACGACGCCCGCGCCGAGATCATGTGGGTGGGTACGCTCGCCCATAACGCCCTGCGCGACGGCGATTGGACCTGCCGCGGCCTTGAGCACGAGCTATCCGCACTGGACACCAAGATCACGCACGGCGCCGGCCTCGCCGTCATCTTCCCCGCCTGGATGCGCTACGTATGGCGAGAGCACCCTGAGCGCTTCCTGGAGTTCAGCGCCCAGGCCCTTGGCATCGAACCCATCGATTCGGACGCGGACGAGCTCGATGTGGAGGTAACCCCCGAGCAGGCAATCGAGTACGCGGTCGAAGCGACCATCGACGAGCTGCAGGATTTCTTCGTCTCGCTGGGAATGCCGCGCGCGCTATCGGAGTTCGGAGTCACCGAGGACGATATCGAAAAGATGATTCCGGGCCTCAAGATCAACCGCGGAGAGCTCTTCGGCAGCTTCAGGAAGCTCACGCTGGACAACGCGAGAAAGATTTACCGCAGCGCACTCTAGGAAACAGATGCCAGTCCCCCACGGGCGAGCAGCACGGCGGCCCCCGCAAACCAGAAACGGCGCCGCTCCCGCGACGCCGTCATATTCCCTGGTGCCCCCGGGCGGATTCGAACCGTCGACACCCGCTTTAGGAGAGCGGTGCTCTATCCCCTGAGCTACGGAGGCATGTTGTACTAGTGTAGCAGATTTACCCCTTTGCCATGTAGCGCATGGCCACTCATCGAGAAGGCTCTATAGCGAATAGTTTCCGAGGGCAATCCTCAATATCGGAAAGAATAACCCGGAATAACGCGAAATAATGGGACAAGCTTTCCCAACTGGCCCTCAAAAGGAAAATGCATCCCGGAATGAGAACAAATTCCGGGATGCATTTTCCGCCATCTATCGCCAACGATTAGCTGTCTCTGTGGAAAAGGCTCTTGATGGCAGCGGGGATGCTCTTGGCGCCCTTGGCCGTCACATCGATAAAGTCGGGCGAACGCACGAGCTTATCCTCGTCGACGTACTTACGAACCGCACGAAGCGTCTCTTTGTCGTCGCGCGTCGAAAACGTAAAGTGACCGTTATCCTTGGTAAAGATGGCAAAACGCGTGATCTTCTTGGTACCGCGCAAAACCTCGGCGGCAATATAGTCGACCTCGTCCCACGGGATTTGAATATAATCCTCGGGATTGCGCTCGTTATAGTACTCAAACGCCTTATTGCCCACCATTACGTTACCGTGACTGGTAAGCCCCATCAGGCAGGTTGCCGGCGTTGCCAGATCGACCGTGCTGTTCTGAGATTGCGCCATACGCGCCTCGCCCTCCAATAAAAAACAATCGGACCGCATCCAGTGTACCCACCGGGTGCGGTCCGTTTCAATGGCTCAAAAGCCCTTGCCTAGCAACTCTCGGTCTTAAGCCGAAGCGTGCTTACATGAAGCCGCAGACGCGACCGATGATGCCGACGGCGAAGAGAGCCAGGATGATGACGATCGGGCTGACCTTCTTCTTGAGGAGCTTGCAGACCAGCAGGGTCAGGCACACAGCGGCAAGGCCGGGGATGAGCTGATCGAGGTTAGCCTGAAGCGTGGTGACCTTAACCTGATCAAGGGCGGTAGCACCGATGGAGTTGTACATCGTCAGCGCTTCCTTGACGCCCTCGGAGCCGGAGGGCAGGCTAGCCCAGTCGATAAAGGCGCCAGCAGACTGCGTGACCTTGGAGACGACCGGGGTGAAGGAGATGGACACCCAGCGCTCGACCAGGGCGCCGATGATGAACATACCCAGGATGGAAGCACCCTCGGTGACCTTGCCCATCAGACCGCCGGAGAGGTCCTTGGCGATGGAGGAGCCAACCTTGTAGCCAAACTCCTGCGTGTACCACAGGAAGGCGTAACGGATGATGTTCCACGCGAAGAAGAACAGCAGCGGACCGGCGATGCTGCCGGACAGGGCCATGGAAGCGCCCAGAGCGCCCAGAATCGGGCGAAGGGTGAACCAGAAGGCAGGGTCGCCGACGCCGGCGAGCGGGCCCATCATACCGACCTTGACGCCCTGGATGGCGACGTCGTCGATCGGAGCACCGTTGGCGCGCTCCTCCTCGAGGGCGAGGGTAACGCCAATGACGGGGGCGGAAACATAGGGGTGGGTGTTATAGAACTCCAGGTGGCGCTTAAGAGCGGCAATCTGGTCATCCTTGCTGGTGTAGAGCTTCTTGATCGCAGGGATCATTGCGAAGCACCAGCCGCCGTTCTGCATACGCTCGTAGTTCCACGAGCCCTGAAGGAACTGATGACGGAAGCAAACCTTCTTGCGGTCAGCCTTGGTGAGCTGAATCTTGTTCTCTGCCATATGTATCACTCCCCTCCTACTCGTAATCGTTCAGAATGTCGCCGAGCGGGTCACCGGAGCCACCGCCCATGCCGCCACCCTGCTTGGCCAGATCCTTAAGGCCAAGGTAGATGAGGGCAAGGGAGATGCCGATGAGGCCAAGGGCGATCAGCGTGAGCTGAGGGATGGCAGCAAGGACAAAGCCGAGGATGAAGAACGGCCAGGTCTCCTTGGTGGCCATCATGTTGATGACCATGGCGTAACCGACGGAAGCGACCATGCCGCCGCCGACAGCCATGCCGCCGGACAGCCAGTCGGGCATAGCGTTAAGCGCGTTGGTAACAGCCTCGGCCGGGATGATGCACAGAAGTACTGCCGGGATGGCGATACGAAGGCCCTGCATAAGGATGGCAATGTACTGCCAACGCTCGATGCCGGCGAAGTCGCCCTTCTCGGCGCAACCGTCCATGGCGTGAGCGATAGCGGTAGCCAGGGTACGGCAGATCATGGTCAGGAACAGACCAGCGACCGACAGCGGGACAGCGACGGCGATAGCGGCGGTAACGGCCTTCGACGGATCGGTAGCGCCGCCGTTGAGGGCGAGCACCATGATGATCGAAGAGGCGACCGAGGCCAGAGCGGCGTCAGGCGCGACGGCGGCGCCGACGTTAGCCCAGCCAAGGGCCATCATCTGGAGCGAACCGCCCAGGAGGATGCCCTCCTGAAGGTGACCGGTTACGAGACCGATAAGCGTGCATGCCACGAGCGGCTGATGGAACTGGAACTCATCCAGAATGCCTTCCATACCGGCAAGCAACGCGACAATCGCAACAAGCAGAATAGTGATTGCAGACATGTATCGGACCCTCCTTTACTATGCTTGAGCGGCCAGTTCGGCCTTAGCTTTCTTCAACATGGCGTCGAGATCCTCGGAGGAATCCGAAGGAACCTTGCGGACCTCGAACTTGACGCCCTTGGCCTTGAGGGCCTCGAGAGTCTTGACGTCATCATCGCCCATAGCGACGGCGTTGGTGACGACGACCTTGCCCTTGGAGTGAGCCATGGAGCCGATGTTGACTTCCTTGATGTCGACGCCGGCCTCGATGGCCTTGAGCAGATCCTGCGGGTTCTCAAAGAGCAGCATGGCCTTGGTGTCACCAAAGCGCGTGTCCTTGACGACCTCGGCCATCTTCTTGATGGGCACGACGTTGGCATGGACTCCCGGAGGGGCAGCCTGCTCGATCATGGTCTTGCGGAGCTCGTCGTGAGCAACGCCGTCGGAAACCACGATGATGCGGTTGGGGTTGATCTGCTTGGTCCACGTGGTGGCCACCTGACCATGCAGCAGACGGGTGTCGATACGGACGTGGGCAATCTTGATGTGCCCGTCGCCGATGACCGTTCCCGGAGGAATGGCGCCTGCAGGAGCAGCGGCGGCCGCAGCCGGCTTCTTCTCCTCGGGCTCCAGAGACTCGGGCTTGACGCGCACGCCAGCCTTAGCCTCAGTCACGAGATGTTTTGCGATCGCATGTGCAGTGTTCTTTGCGTCAAAGCGCTGCGAATATGCCTCGATGAGCATAGGCAGGTTGACACCGGTGACGATAGCCCAGGAATCGTGGCCCTCGATGAGCCCGCTGATCTGGTTGAACGGCGTGCCGCCCCACAGATCAACGAGGAAGAGCACCTGCTCCTGGTCCTCGAAGGAAGCGATTGCTTCCTCGACCTTGGCACGGAAGTCGTCGGGGCCCATGCTCGGCTCGAGCGAGACCACGGCAACAGACGGCTGATCGCCAAAGACCATCGAGCCCGTCTGCTTGATTCCAGCTGCCAAGTCCCCGTGGCTAGCAAGAACAATACTTACCATCACATAACCTCCTTTTTGTCTACGTATTCCCTACACGACATTAAGGAAGTATACCTGTTTAGTTTGTGGAATTATCGCTAAATTTGCAAAAGGTTGCATTATTTGTTTAAACGTCTAGCTTTGTTACAAGTTGATTACGTTGCTGGTTTTTCACTCATTACCCGCCAAGGCGCCGCTCATCAAGCCGCGCATTTTACAGATACAAGCAGGCTGTTCATTAATATCGATTTTAGGCAAGCGTGAATGCGCTTGTACTGCTGCTATTTTGTTTAAACAGACATAACTTGACTATTAGCGTGACTTATGCTCTAGCGCAAGTAGTCATTGGGGACGTTCTTAAACGACTAGTCGTTGGGGCCGTTCTTGTTTGACTAGTCGTTTAAGAACGTCCCCAACGACCAAGTTAGGCGATGTGGAGGGGGTTGGCGGCGTCGACGGCGTCGGGAGCGTCGGAAGTACCGTCAGGAGCAGCGTCTGCCGGGTCCTCGTCGGGGGTCTCGATCTGCTTGATCATGACCTCCTGGCCCTGCAGCAGGTATGTCTCGCCGCTACCGCAATGGGGGCAGGTCTTGCCGTGCTCGACCGTCGCGTAGTCGCGGCCGCACGCCTCGCAATGTGTCACGGCCTCGACGGGCTCCACAATAAGCTCCGCATCCTCGGTGATGGACTTTTTATCTGCCGCCCAGCGCCAAGCGTCGAGCAGTAAGTCGGAAACGACGCCCGAGACCTCGCCCAGCAGCAGCGTGACGCTCGAAACGCGACTCACGCCATTGGCGCGCGCCACGTTCTCAACATCGCGAATGATGTGATAAACGATTCCCAATTCGTGCAAGGTAGAAACCTTTCAACAACGGTTGATGCGATGCAAACTCAAAGCAAGGGGACGGCGAAATCTAGTCTGCGCCGTCCCCCTACCGGCCATGGTTACCTATTTACGACCGAACTTGATTTTGATTGCGCGTTTCAAAGCGTACTTACCCAGACTGGGGAGCTTTTGCTCGTATTTGACCATCGTGGAGCACTCGGGGCGGTCGCGATCCAGATGGATGGCGTCGAACGCGCACTTGGTGGTGCACAGGCCGCAGCCGATGCACTTGTTGGGGTCGACGATCGAGGCACCGCAACCCAAGCAGCGGGCGGTCTCGGCGCGCACCTGCTCTTCGGTAAAGGTCTCGACGTACTCGCTAAACGGCGCGGCCTTCTCGCGCTCGCGGTCCACGTGGGCAACCTCGCGGCTCGCGTTGTCGTAGCTCTCGATCACGACATCGTCGCGGTCGAGCGCGGTGTAGCGGCGCTGGTTGCGGCCGATGGTGAGCGTGGAGCCCGGCTGCACAAAGCGATGGATGGACACGGCGGCCTCGTGGCCGGCGGCGATGGCATCGATGGCAAAGCTCGGACCGGTGTAGACGTCGCCTCCCACAAAGATGTCGGGCTCAGCGGTCTGATAGGTCTGGGGATCGGCAAGGGCACCCTGGCCGCGGCCAAGCTCCACCTTGGAGCCAGCCAGCAGGTCGCCCCACACAATGGACTGGCCAATCGACATGACGACGCGGTCGGCATCGACACGGCGCAGATCGTTCTCGTCGTACTCGGGCGCAAAACGGCCCTCGTCGTCAAAGACACGCGTGCAGCGCTTGAAGGTGATACCGCACACACGGCCGGTCTCGTCCAGATGGACCTCCTTGGGGCCCCAGCCGCAGCTGATGTGCGCGCCGTCCTCGATGGCCTCGCGACGCTCTTCCTCGCTGGCGGGCATCTGGGCCTCGCTCTCCAGGCAGAACATCTCAACATGCTCGGAGCCCAGACGGCAGGCGTTGCGGGTCACGTCGATAGCCACGTTGCCGCCGCCCACTACGATGGTGCGGCCGGGTAGCGCGTCGATCTTGCCGCTGTTGACCTCGCGCAAGAAGTCGACGGCCACGGTCACGTCCTCGGCATCCTCGCCCGGAATACCGGCAAGGCGGCCGCCCTGGCAGCCGATGGCAACATAAAAGGCCTTAAAACCCTGCTCGCGCAGCTCATCGAGCGTCACATCGCGACCGACCTCCACGCCATAGCGGAACTCGGCACCCATCAGGCGAATGATCTCGACCTCGGCCTCGATAACGTCCTTCTCCAGCTTAAAGCTGGGAATACCGTAGGTGAGCATGCCGCCCGGACGCTCGTTCTTCTCGAACACGACGGGCTTATAGCCCTTCTCGGCCAGATAAAAAGCGCAGGACAGACCGGCCGGGCCGGCACCGATGATGGCGATCTTCTGGTCGAAGCCGCCGGCACGCGTCGGCGTCACCACGGGCGGGACATAGCGGGTCGCGGCGTCCAGATCGCGCTGGGCGATAAACTTCTTGACCTCGTCGATGGCCACGGCGGCGTCCACACGGCCGCGGGTGCAGGCATCCTCACAGCGGCGGTTGCACACACGGCCGCAGATAGCGGGCAGCGGGTTCTCGCGCTTAATGAGTGCTAGGGCCTCGTCATAGCGACCCTGCGCCGCGAGCTTCAAATAACCCTGAACGGCAACATGCGCGGGGCAGGCCGTCTTGCAGGGCGCGGTGCCGGACTTGTGCGTCTCGATGCGGTTGTCGTTGCGGTAGTTGGGCGACCACTTGGTGTGGTCCCACTTGGTGGCATCGGGCAGCTCCTGGCGCGGATACTCGGGGACCCGTCCGCCCGCCTTTTTGCTGCAGAGCTTCTGGCCCAGCTTGGCGGCGCCGGCCGGACACACCTCAACGCAGCGACCGCAGGCAACGCACTTGTCCTTCTCGACCTTGGCGACATAGGCCGAGCGCGACAGGTTGGGCGTGTTGAATAGCTGCGAGGTGCGCAGGGCGTAGCACACGTTGACGTTACAGTTGCAGATGGCGAAGATCTTGTTCTCGCCGTCGATGTTGGTGATCTGGTGCACAAAGCCGTTGTCCTCGGCCTGGCGCAGGATGTCGTAAACCTCGTCGCGGGTCACGTAATGGCCACGATCGGTCTCGACCACGTAGTCGGCCATATCGCCCACGGCGATGCACCAATCGGCCGGGTCGTCGGCGCAGCCCTCACCCATCACGCGACGGCTCGCGCGACAGCTGCAGGTGCTGGCGGCATACTTACCCTCGTATTTGTCGAGCCAGTGCTCAATATGCTCAATCGGCACCGAGGTGCTTGCGGCATCGATGGCCTTCTCGACCGGAATGACGTGCATGCCGATACCGGCACCTCCGGGCGGCACCATCGGCGTGGCCTTGGACAGCGGGCCCTTGGATGCCTGTTCAAAGAACTTGGCGTAGACCGGGTGCTCCTCGAGCTGGCTCACGCGCATGTTGAGAAACTCGGCGGAACCCGGCACCAGCATGGGCAACACCCATTGCTTGGCGCGCTCGGGATTTTCCCAGTTGTACTCGAGCAGGCCCGTGTAGCTCATATAGTCGAGCATCTTCTCGATCTGGGCCTCGGGCATGCCGGTGAGCTTGACCATCTCGGGCAGCGTGTAGGGACGGCGCATCTTCATCTTGCAGAGTACCTCGGCCTGCTCGTCAGTCGCGGCCTCGGCAAACGACCAGTACTCGTAGCCCAGCAGCTCGTCGCGATGCAGCAGGCGGTTAGTGCAGTGCTCGCACAGTTTGACGATGGCCTCGCGCGGATGCTCCGGCAGCGGCGGCACAAACTCCGCACCGATATCGGGCTCGGTGTAGCTAATCCCCGGTCCGTTGAGAATCATAGTCGTCCCTTCTCTTGCCGCAACCTGGCAGGCACGCAGCGCCCCTCTTTTTACGGGCTCGACATGCCCCCACGCCGTTCACCCGTTATTGTTGACATTGTGTCAAAAACAGTATTGACGAACCGTCAACAATATTCAAGACTGTTAGGTGAACGGTCAGGCAAAAGAGGATGAAAGGCGGCAAAACATGGGCAACAACACAGCAGATACCTCTGTGGCCGATGCCGTCCCCGCGCCCGACAGCACGGCCAAACGTCTGACGGGCGACGAACGCCGTCGCGAGATCCTCGCCGCCGTGCGCACCGTGAGTTCCGAGCTGGGTGTGTCGCATCTATCTGTCTCGGCCGTGACCAAACGCGCCGGCTGCACGCGCTCATTGTTCTACCACTACTTTGCCGATATGGACGCCGCCGTCACCGCTGTCATGGACGAGGCAATCGACGGTTTTATCGCCGAGCTCGAGCAGTGGAATGCCAGCCGCATCGCCGGTGATATCGAGGGCGCACTCGACACCGTCGCCCCGCTCTTCAAGCGCCTGGTCGTCAGCGGCCACGAGCTGCCGAGTACGCTCACCTCAAGCAGCGGCGCGCTCTACGGCGGCTTTTTGCACAACGTGGTCCAGCGCGTGGCGCAGTATATCTGCGACACCACCGTGGTGGATTTTGTCGCCCATCATGAGCTACGCATCGACCATGTCTACGAGACGTTCTACACCCTCATCATGGGGTTGTTGATGTATATCCGCACGCACCCCGATGTGCCCGACGAGACGGTCAAGGAAATCATCGCCTCGACACTCCACATCGAGGGCTATACCGCCAAGTATCCGGAGCGCAAGCCCCAGAACTGACGACATTTGGCCAAACTGCCCGCGATCGGAAGAGGGGCCGCGGGCGTGTGAAAGGAGAGCAGCATGCTGTTCGATGTTTGGGGTAGCGATACCCTTATCCACTGGGCCGGCTGGGCCATGGTCTTTATTGGCCTCATCGTGCTCAACGAGGTCGGCCGCCGCACTAAGCTGGGCGCGGCAATCATCTTTGGCGTGGCTCCGCTGGCCATGACCATCTACTGCGTCGCCATCGCCATCGGCGTTTCGCAGGGCGCCGAGTGGGCGCTCACCAACCCCACCCATGTGTACCAGAACAGCTGGTTCCACTACGCCAAGGTATACGCGGCGCTGGCCGGCTGCTGGGGCTTCATTGCCATTAAGTATCAGTGGGGCAAGATCGGCAAGGCGCATTGGTTCCGCGCATGGCCGTTTGTGATCGTCGCCATCAACATCATGATCGCCGTCGTGTCCGACTTCGAGAGCGCCTATCACTTCTTTGTCCTGGGCGAGTCCACCTGGGTCACCTCCGAAGGTGCTACGCAGCTGGCCGGCTGGAACAACGTGTTCAACGGCATCGCCGGTATCATCAACATCTTCTGCATGACCGGTTGGTGGAGCGTCTACGCCTCCGAGGATCAGACCGATATGCTGTGGCCCGACATGACCTGGGTCTACATCATCGCCTACGATATCTGGAACTTCTGCTACACCTACAACTGCCTGCCCACCCACTCCTGGTTCTGCGGCTTTGCGCTACTGCTGGCGCCCACCGTCGCCGCCTTTATCTGGAACAAGGGCGGCTGGATCCAGAACCGCGCCTTTACGCTGGCCATTTGGTGCATGTTTGCCCAGGTGTTCCCGTACTTCCAGGAGGAGTCCATCTTTGTGACCCACTCCACGCTCGACCCCGGCGCCGCCACCGCGGTCTCGATCGCCGCACTGGTCGCCAATGTCGCCGCGATCATCTACATCGCCTACCGCGCCAAGAAGCTCGGCCGCAATCCCTACAAGCAGGATGTCTTTGAGGGCACCAGCGATTGGGAGAAGGCTACCGCTCGCCGCGCCAAGGTGGATTACGCACACGCCGAGTAACGCGCCTGGCGCAGACATCGCTTGAGCACGAAGCAGCATAGCCGGCTCCGCGCAACTCAACGCATTGTAGAGCCCCCGGAATGTGATTCGTTCGCGTTCCGGGGGCCTTTTGCCGCCGCGAGGATGCGGCCGAACGATGCGCTCGAGTTAAATCGGATCTTATATTTCGCACGCGCTTTATATGGCTCCATTTTTGGGTACAGTGTTGTCCCGATATTGAGCTTGGGGGATATATGAAAGATGAGACGATGGGCCAAGAGGATGCGGCCCAAGATGCAGAAGCGTGTGCCGAGGCCCTGGAGAGCCTAGACCAGATCGCACTGGCCGAGATTGCGTTTGACGATTCGGGCGTTGATGTGCAGGATGAGCCGGAAACCGAGGCGCAATCCGATGATCAGGATGCAGGCGACGTTGAGCCTGCCGAGGATGAGGCAGATCACGAAGACACCGAAAGCGAGGCCGGCAACCAGCCCGAATCCGACACGGGCGAGGAAACCGTCTTGCTCGACAGCTTACCGGCCGAGGATTCGCTGACCCGCGAGCTTCCTGGCCTGGGTTCCGCACCAGCCGTGGACGAGACCATCGCCATGGGCGATATTCCCCTACCATCCGTTCCCTCGGCACGCGAGGCCGAGGTTCGCCATCGCAAGATGTCGCCCAAGCGCCGCAACCTGATGGTTGCCGGCGTTGTGGCCGTCGCGCTCGTCGCCGGCGGCGCAGGCTATGCTGCCTGGAACGGATATCAGCAAGAGCAGGCTGCCACTGTCGCCGCCAATGCCCACACGATGATGTCAGTGCAGATTGGCGTGCAGGCCGCGGGCCTCGACTGTTCCACTGGCTCAAAGATCCCCGTGCAGGTGAGTGGCCAGGACTCCGACGGCTCTTCTGTGAGCGAAACACTCTACGTTGACGAGCACGGCCGCGGCATCAAACTGCTGCCCGGCGATTACACGCTCTCCATCGCTGCCTCCCCCATCGCGGCCGACGGCACCATCTATACCGTCCCGACCACCAAGACGCAGGTCACCGTTAAGAGCGATGGACAGGATTTAAGTGCCCAGGCCACCTTTAAGCTCAAGGTGCCTTCGGCCGACACGGTGACTGACGACCAGATCGATGCCGCCGCCAAGTATGCCGAGGAGGGCGGTGCGAGCTCCGCCGCGGCTGCCAAAGTGCTCCAGCAGGCAGCAACCGCGCGGCGCGACGCCGCCGTCAATGCCGTGAGCGCGCAAAAGGCACAGGCGTCCCGTGATGCTGACGCTCGCCACAAGGCAACCGACCTCTACCAGCTCGATATTCCCGTCGAGTGGTACGGCAAGGTCGCAACTTGGCAAAACGGAAGCACGCTATGCATCTATCTGGGCGACGACGCCAATACGCCGCTCGTGACGCTCGTCGCCGTGCGCGATGGCGAGACCTTTACGCCCGATGACGGCGATACGGTTTTGGGCACGGTCAGCCTAGGCAACGGTTATACCGTCTATGCCAGCGGCCCCGTCTATCCGCACGTGGTGCCCCAGACTATCAACGGGCGCACCCAGAATCCCGTGTCAACCTACCCCATGGACACGGCCATTGAGCTTGTCGAGCTGACGACCGGCAACCGCTATACGTATAGCCAGATCAAGAACGACCTGGTTGGCAAAGACGGCAACGCAGACGCCGCCACCAAACTCGAGACCGACTACCTCGCGCAGATCCTGCTGCCGAGTATCAAAGCCCAGGACTAGCTGGCCCGAAGACAGCCGCCCAACACCCCATCCCTAACGCAGTTGCGGTGAAATAGGGACTGTTTTTGCTGGTCAAACCGCAAAACAATCCCTATTTCACCGCAACTTATTGGTGGCCTTTTGGGTGGCACTTAGCGCCACGGGTCGGCTTCGAACATTGGCTCGCGCTCGGGTCGCCGGTCGCTGTAGGGGTCGTAGCCGTCGTCGTCCTCGTTCTCGGCACGGATATAGGGGTCGCGCGGCTTAGGCGCCGGCTTAGGCGCAGGCTTGGGTGCGGCATCGGTCGCCGGTGCATTCGTCTTGTTCTCGTCTTTCATCTGCATAGCTCCTTGCCATGTACTCATGTTCAACACCATCGATTGTCGCACGAAAAAGGGCGGCGGACCCAATTGGATCCGCCGCCCTTGGCGTTTAGAGACTGCTGGCAGATTTTAAGGCATGTCCCATAAATCTACTCGGCGTCGGGAACCTCGTAGGCGGCCGCCGGCGTGTTGTCGCACACGACTGTAAAGCCGCCGTCCTTGTCGGCATCGACCGTCACCTGATCGCCCTCGCGCACCGTGCCGTCGATGATGGCGGCGGCGATGGCATCCACGACCTCGCGCTGGACCAGACGCTTGAGCGGACGGGCACCGAACACGGGGTCCAGGCCGCCCACGGCGAGCATCTGCTTGGCCGCCGGGGTGATGGCAAGCGTCATGCGCTCCTTGGCCAGGCGTGCGCGGACGTCGGCAAGCTGGATGTCGACGATCTTCTCGATCTGCGCCATGCCGAGCGGATGGAACACCACGATATCGTCGATACGGTTGAGGAACTCGGGGCGGAAGGTCTGAGCCATGGCAGCGTCGACCTGATGGCGCATCTCCTCCTCGTCCTTACCGGACAAATCGGCGATGGCTTTGGAGCCCACGTTGGACGTCATGATGATAATCGTGTTCTTGAAGGACACCTGGCGACCCTGGCCATCGGTCAGACGGCCGTCGTCGAGCACCTGCAACAGCACGTTAAAGACATCCGGATGGGCCTTCTCCATCTCGTCGAGCAAGATCACGGAGTAGGGACGACGGCGCACGGCCTCGGTGAGCTGGCCGCCCTCGTCGTAGCCCACATATCCCGGGGGCGCGCCGATCAGACGCTGGACGCTGAACTTCTCCATGTACTCGGACATGTCGATACGCACGAGCGCGCGCTCGTCATCGAACAGGCACTCGGCCAGCGCCTTCGCGAGCTCGGTCTTGCCCACGCCGGTGGGGCCCAGGAAGAAGAAGCTGCCGATGGGCTTGTCCGGATCGGAGAGGCCTGCACGGCTGCGACGCACGGCCGCGGCCACGGCGGAGACGGCCTCGTCCTGGCCGATGACGCGCTTATGCAGCTCACCCTCCAAGCCCTTCAGCTTGTCGAGCTCGCCCTGCATCATCTTGGACACGGGCACGCCGGTCCAGGCACTCACGACCTCGGCGATCTCATCAGAGGTCACCTGCTCGTTGAGGCCCTCGCCGTCCTGCTGCTTTTGCGCCTCGAGCGCAGCCTCGGAATCCTGAATCTGCTGCTGCAGACCCGGAATCACGGAGTAGCGCAGCTCGGACGCACGACCCAGGTCGCCGTTGCGCGTCGCGCGCTCCTCTTCGCTCTTGGCCTCGTCGAGCTGCCCCTTGAGCTCCTGCACGTGGTCGATGGCGTTCTTTTGGTTGAGCCAGCCGGCCTTTTGCACGTTGAGCTTTTCTTGGACCTCGGCGATCTCTTGGCGCAAGGCCTCCAGACGTTCCTTGGAGGCGTCGTCGGTCTCCTTCATGAGCGCCTGCTCCTCGATCTGCAGCTGGGTGAGCTGACGCGTGGTGGCGTCGATCTCGACCGGCATGCTGTCGAGCTCCATGCGCAGGCGGCTTGCGGCCTCATCGACCAAGTCGATGGCCTTGTCGGGCAGGAAACGGTCGGCGATGTAGCGATCGGAGAGGTCGGCGGCAGCCACGAGCGCGCTATCGGTGATGTGTACGCCGTGGAAGATCTCGTACTTCTCCTTGAGGCCACGCAGGATCGAGATGGTGTCCTCGACGGTAGGCTCGCTCACCATAACGGTCTGGAAACGACGGGCGAGCGCCGCGTCCTTCTCGATGTACTTGCGGTATTCGTCGAGCGTGGTCGCGCCGATCGCGTGCAGGTCGCCACGGGCGAGCGCCGGCTTGAGGATGTTGCCGGCGTCCATGGAGCCCTCGGTGGCACCCGCGCCCACGATGGTGTGGAGCTCATCGATGAACAGGATGACCTTGCCCTCGGACTTTTGCACTTCCTTGAGCACGGCCTTCAAGCGGTCCTCGAACTCGCCGCGGTACTTGGCGCCGGCGACCAGCGCGCTCATGTCGAGCTCGATAAGGTCGCGGTCGCGCAGGGTGCTCGGCACGTCGCCGGCCACGATACGCTGGGCGATGCCCTCGACGATGGCCGTCTTGCCGACGCCCGGTTCACCGATGAGCACGGGGTTGTTCTTGGTGCGACGGGACAGGACCTGGATGGTGCGGCGAATCTCATCGGTACGGCCGATGACCGGGTCGAGCTTGCCGGCGCGGGCCAGATCGCAGATGTTGCGGCCGTACTGCTCCAAGGCCTCAAACTGGGTTTTGTCCTCGGCAGACGTCACGCGGTCATCGCCGCGCAGCTCCTCGTAGACCTGCTCGATGCGCTCCTTGGTGACGCCGGCATCGCGCAGCACGCGGCCCGCCTCGCCCTTGTCCTCGGCAAGTGCCATCAGCAGATGCTCGGTCACCACAAAGCTGTCGCCCATCTTGGTGGCCTTCTTCTCGGCCTTCTCGATGACGCGGACGAGCTCGTTGGACAGGCCCATCTGCTGGCCCTCGCCCGAAACCTTGGGCGCGTGGTCGATGGCATCCTGTGTGGAGCGTGCGAGCTGAGCCGGGTCGGCACCGATGCGCTCGATGATCACGGAGATGTTGCGCTCGCCGGCACCGAGCAGGGCAGACAGCAGGTGAATCGGCTCCACCGCGCCAGCCTGCGCATCGGCAGCCGTGCTCATGGCGGTCTGCAGCGCCTCGCGCGACGTCATTGCTAGCTTATCGATTCTCATGGAATCACCTCTCTTGGGGCGGCCGCCCTACGGGGCGGCTTCACGTTGTTCGAGAAGTATTGTTGCCAGCTTTGTGCGATCTTATACACAAATCTAAGTCTCTATATATAAGATTTTCTGAGTGATTGATGGATAAGGTACTGAAATGTCAGCCCGCCGCTGCCCAGGCGCACTCCCGTCTCGATCTGTAACATCTAGCAGCCATTTTTGATCCTAGATGTTACAGATCGAGAGAAAATGACCAGCGGCAACCGTTTGTCTCAATCTGTAACATCTACTCGGCAAATTAGGGTCTAACTGTTACAGATCGAGACAAACCGAGAACCACCGCAAAGGGGACAGGCACCTTTGCGGTGGTTCTCGGTTTCGACGTCCAGCTGTCACACGTTATGAGATTAAAATTGAATCGTTAGCTGAGATTATTCATTTGTCATCGAGCTTGCCTGCTCTTTCTCTCGAGGAGCGCATATGAAGCCGCCTCATTCCACCGGCCGCAACGTCATCGCCATTCTCGCCATACCCATCGTGATGCTCTTCCTTATCGTCGCCACGCCCTTTTCCCTTGGTATCGCCTCGCCCTTCGATCTTTGCGGGATGATCGACGCCGGCTCGCGTGCCACCTCGCTCTCCTTTGTCTGCCGTGGCGTGTTCTACGAATATGCAATTCCCACCGGAAGTTGGCAGTCCAAGTTACCGTTGCTCGGCAAGGTCGACGGATGCTCCCCCTATTTCTGCCTTGAACCTCAGGCGCTAAACTATCTGATCGACGACCATCCACTCGACTCCATCACCCTCGCCTACGACTACGCACCAAACACCGATGAGCGCCACATGAACCAAGTCCTCGACAAGATGCTTGGACAGTGCGGGCTCACCGAGGAGGCCGGTCGAACCATCTATAGCAACCAGCAATTAAAGCGAACAGAACTCCGCCGTGTCGGAAAAATCAAAGGGCGAAACGGGGCTGCCTACTGGCAGGCCTGGGCGACACGCGACAAGAGCGAATTCGGGCACAGCACCTATACGGTCACTGTCTACACCAAAGATGGAATCAAGAACGATGTTGACGATTTCGCGTCATCCAAACTCGGCATCCCCAAAACAACCAAACCCGCCGGCCCAGATGAAATTCTGTAGAGACGCTCATTAGAATGTCGTTCAACGAGCACGGCAACATCGAGCTCGCCCCCCACCACCACGAAAGGGACAGGCCCCTTTGTGGTGGTTTCGGCTCCGATGTTCCACTGTCTCGATCTGTAACATCTAGCGGCCCTTTTCGATCCTAGATGTTACAGATTGAGATGAAATGATCGGCGGCGATCGTTTGTCTCAATCTGTAACAACCGCTCGTCAAATAGGGGCCCAGATGTTACAGGTCGAGACAAACGGGACCACCACAAAGGTGCCTGTCCCCTTTGTGGTGGTTTTCGACAAAAAGAAGCCGCCCGATAACAGGGGCGGCTTCAAGCAAGTCTATTTTTAGCGCCCCTCAAGACCCAACGAGAACGCAGAAATGTAGCCCGGGACTTACCCTTTCCCGAACGCGACCCTCGCGAAGCGCGTGAGCGGGCGGGAAAGGGTAAGTCCCGGGCGGACAATTAAGCGCGTTACTCGGCAGCGGCCTTGAACTTGTTGTAGTTGATCAGGCAGCCAGCCTTAACGATGGCACGCTCCTCTGCCGTCATATCGGCAATGTAGAGCTCAATCTGCTCGACCGCACCATCGGCGCGAACCACGTAAGCGGCGATGTCCTTCAGGTCGCCGTCGAGCGCGGCGCGGATACCCGGCACAAAGACGTAGTCGCCCACCTCAAAGCTGGGCTCGGCCTCCATCTGGAAGGGCACCATGCCCCAGTTCATCACGTTGGAGCGATAGCGCTTGGTAGCGTACTCGTGGACGATGTTGGCCAGGCCGCCAATTACGCGCTGGCAGCTCGCGGCCTGCTCGCGGGCAGAACCATCACCGGGCTTCTTGGCATAGAGCATGGAGCCGTACTCGGTCGTTTTGGCATCGGCAGCGACACCCGCGCCGGCCAGTGCCTCAAAAACACCGGCAAGCTCGGCATCGAGCGCCGCCAGGTCGCCCGCGGCCTCGCCGGCCACGCGGCGCTTCTCAACGGCGTCGACTTCCTTGGAGCGGCCCACGTAGGCCGGGTCACGGCGGCTGAGCGTAAACTCGGCCAGGCCCAGCGGGTTGGAGCGGAAGGAGCTCGTCTCACCCGAGGGAATGAGCTCGTCGGTCGTGGTGACCGGGTCCATGATCTTGGAGCACACCTTGAGCAGGATGTCGTCGCCGAGGGGCTCCATCGCGGGCCACGGCTTGATGTTGGGGCCCTCGACCAGCTCGTCGGCAGGCTCCGCCTTGCCAAAGCCCCAGTACACGCGCTTCTTGTACGGCGCGTCGTCAAAGGCGTACTCGCAGCCCTCGTCCCAAGTCTCCTCGGGCAGGTCGGTCGCCGGCGTCAGGACGCCGCCGTTGGCAGCCGTCGCCGCAATGGAGCGAGCGTCCATCAGGGCCACGGCGCTCAGCTGGCCATTACCCGGCTTGGAACCCTCGCGGTTGGGGAAGTTACGCGTGGTGTGGCGGATGGACAGACCGTTGTTGGCAGGCGTGTCGCCGGCGCCGAAGCACGGGCCGCAGAACGCCGTGCGCACAATCGCGCCAGCCTCCATAAGGTCGTAGATATAGCCGCGGCGTGTAAGCTCGAGTGCCACGGGCTGGCTCGTGGGATAGACCGACAGCGAGAACTCGCCGCAGCCGGTGTTGGCGCCCTTGAGCACGCGGGCAGCCTGGACCACGGAGTCGTAGTTGCCGCCCGAGCAGCCGGCGATAACGCCCTGCTGCACGTGCAGCTTGCCGTCGACGATCTTGTCGAGCAGGCTAAAGTGCGTCTTACCCTCGCCGATCTTGGCAGCCTCGAGCTCCACCTCGTGCAGGATGTCCTCGAGGTTCTCGTTAAGCTCGTCAATCTCAAAGCCGTTGGAAGGATGGAACGGCAGCGCAATCATGGGCTTGATGCTCGACAGGTCGACCTCGACGCAGCCGTCATAGTAGGCAACATCGGCGGGCTTGAGCTCGCGGTAGTCGTCGCCGCGGCCGTGCATGGTCAAGAATGCGTGCGTGTCCTCGTCGGTAGCCCAGATACTCGACAGGCAGGTGGTCTCGGTGGTCATGACGTCGACGCCGTTGCGGTAATCGGTCGTCATGTTCGCAATGCCCGGGCCCACGAACTCCATGACCTTGTTCTTAACGTAACCCTTGGCAAAGACGGCACGGATGATGGCGAGCGCCACGTCGTGCGGGCCGACGCCGGGGCGCGGGGCGCCCGTGAGGTAGATGGCAACGACGCCGGGATAGGCGACATCGTAGGTGTCGCGCAGCAGTTGCTTTGCCAGCTCGCCACCGCCCTCGCCCACGGCCATGGTACCCAGGGCGCCGTAGCGGGTGTGCGAGTCGGAACCCAAGATCATCTTGCCGCAGCCGGCGAAGTTCTCACGCATAAAGGAATGGATGACCGCGATGTGCGGCGGGACAAAGATGCCGCCGTACTTTTTGGCAGCCGAGAGGCCAAAGACGTGGTCGTCCTCGTTGATGGTGCCGCCCACGGCGCACAGCGAGTTGTGGCAGTTGGTGAGCACGTAGGGCAGCGGGAACTGCTCCATGCCCGAGGCGCGCGCCGTCTGGATGATGCCGACGAAGGTGATGTCGTGGCTCGCCATGGCATCGAAGCGAATCTTGAGCGTCTCGGGGTCGCCGGACGTATTGTGTGCCTGAAGGATCGAATACGCGATGGTGCCGCGCTTGGCATCCTCGGGCGTCTGCGTAATACCGCGCTCGGCAGCCTCGGCCTCAGGCACAACCTCGCTGCCGTTACGCAGGTAGATGCCGTCCTCGTACAGCTTGACCATACTGTCTCCCACTCTGCCCAAAAGATTTGGGCGCATAGCATACATTCGTTCAATATCGTGCCATAGAACGGTTGCGAGTGGGTTACGAATCTGCGCGTTCACTTTATCTCAGTAAAGCAAAGGACGAGCCCCTTGCATCACTCTCTGGACAAGGAGTGTCCCAAAGTGCCGGCACAAAAGGAACGTCCCCAAGTGCCAAGTGCCGCAAGAATGTCCCCTTTAACTAGTCATTTAAGAACGTCCCCAATGACCACCGCATCCGGAGCAAGGCAACGCCGCAGGTAGAGGACGGACAGCGAGCGACGTCCAGAGCGAACAAGTTGGCATGAAAAAGGCAAGGCATAGACCTTCTGGTCATGCCTTGCCTTTTGAATGACAAATTGTCGCTCTGGACGTCGCGCAGCGTCGAGCCGTTACGCCGTTCGGCAGAACGGCGTAACCTAGAGATCCCCGCCTGCGCCCAAAAGTTTGCGCATGACCTGTTCGGGGTTAACCGAGCCGTCGCGCGGGGCCAGGGCGGTGATCTTCTTCTGCATCTTGTACTCGTGCAGCTCGTCCTCGAGCTGGCGCACGCGGGCGCGGAGCTTTTCGTTCTCGCGCTCGCGCTCCTCGGCACGCTCCTTCATATCGAGGATGCGCACCACGCCGGCAAGGTTGATGCCCTCGTCGGTCAGCTGGTTGATGAGCTCCAGGCGCTCGATATCGGCACGCGAATACAGACGCGTGTTGCCGCCCGAGCGCTGGGGGTTCACCAGGCCCTTGGACTCGTAGACGCGCAGAGTCTGCGGATGCATGCCGGTCAACTCGGCCGCCACGCTGATCATGTACAGCGGTTTATTCCTATTGTCCTCGGCCATGCTACCTGACCCCTTTCCGTCTCGTTATCGTCCATCATAAGCCCGCGGGCGCGGGTGTGCGCCACGACCGCCCTAGTACGTCGCCTTGTAACGGTTGACCTTCTCGCGATAATCGCGCGTGTCGGCCTCGCGCAGCTTGGTCATAGCATCGCGCTCGTCATCGGACAGGTTCGTGGGGACCTGTACCTTGATTTCGACGAGCAGCGCGCCTGTGCGGCCACGGTGCTTAACGTCGGGCGCACCCATCTCCTTAAAGCGGAACTTCTTGCCCGTCTGGGTGCCAGCGGGCACCTTCAGACGAACCGTCGCGCCGCCGGGCGTGGGCACATCAACCGTGCAGCCGAGCGCCGCCTCGTAGACCGAGATCGGCACCTCCATGGTCACATCGGCACCCTTGCGCTTAAACAGCGGGTGCTCCTCCACATGCGTGGTCACGACCAGGTCGCCGCGCTCGCCGCCGGCAACGCCATACTCGCCGCGACGCTTGTAGCGTAGCTTGCCGCCGTCGACCGCGCCCGCGGGCACCGAGACCGTAATGGTCTGCTGCTCGCCTGTCGAGGGAATGCGATAGGTGACCTTGTGCGTCACGCCGCGAAACGCGTCCTCGGCCGTCACATCGACGGTCAGCGACAGGTCGCCGCCCTTGCGAGCACGGCTGCGACCCGCGCCGGCACCGGCAGCGCCCGCAGCCCCGGCAAAGCCCGAGCCCCAATCGCTGCCCCAGGCGCCGTTGCCGCTAAAGATGCTGTCGAAGATGTCGCCCCAGCCGCTGGCACCCGCGCCGGCACCGTAGCCGCCGCCATACGCGCCGCCCGCGCCCGGCATGCCGCCAAACATGAGCATCTGGTCGTACTCTTTGCGCTTCTTCTCGTCCGAAAGCGTCTCGTAGGCCTCGCTGATCTCCTTGAACTTGGCCTCGTCGCCGCCGGCATCGGGGTGATATTTTTGCGCGAGCTTGCGAAACGCGCTCTTGATCTCTTTGTCGGAGGCGCTCTTGGATACGCCCAGGATGTCATAGAAGGTTTTGCCTGCAGCCATCGTAGCTCCTCTCCTGTTTCATCCGCCGCCCAGCGGGCGGCGGCTCATGCTTTCATATGGCACTAGGCCAGAAAGGGCCCCGGGTGTTGCCCCGGGGCCCTTCTCAATTACTCCTCGGTGCTCTCGGCCGTATCGGCCGCAGCATCCTCGGGCGCCGCTTCGGGCTCCGGTGCGGGGCGTTTCTCGCCGCCGTAGGTCACCGTCACCATCGCGGAACGCAGGATGCGATCCGCCATGCGGTAGCCCTTCTGGTACACGTCGTTGACGGTCTCATCGTACTGCGACGCGTCCTCGACGCGACCCACGGCTTGGTGCTCGAGCGGATCGAACGCCTCGCCCTTGGGGTCGATGGGCTCAACGCCCTCGTGCGCAAACACATCGAGCAGCTTGGCATGCACCGCGTCGACACCGTCGACGAACTGCTTAAAGTCGTCGGCAAGCTCCTGGCTGCGGGCATGGTCGATCGCACGCTCGATATCGTCGACCACCGGCAGCAGCGCGGTGACGAGCTTCTCGGTCGCGCGCTCGCGCTCGGCGATGCGCTCGTTGGCGGTGCGGCGACGGAAGTTCTCCCAGTCGGCCTGCAGACGGGCGGTGCGCTCGGTGGCGTCCTTTGCCTTGTCCTCGGCGGCCTTCTGAGCCTCTGCCGCAGCATCGAGCTCATTGCGCACGTCGGCAAGCTCCTTCTGGGCCTGCTCGAACTTGAGCTTAAAGTCGTTGTCGGCGGCTTCTTCACCGGCGCGGATAGCGGCTTCCCCCATCTCGTCCTCGGTCATCGTCGCCTCCTTGTTGGAATCCTCTACCTGGTTCTCGGCAGCCTCGGCGGCCGGGGCCTCGTTGGCCTCGGTAACGTCTGCGGCCTCTACGGGAATCTTCACGTCCTTCTCCTCAGAGTCAACGGGGGCGGCGCCAGCGGCGGCCGCCTCCGTGCGAGCTTTACGGGCGGACATGATTATTTGTCCTCGTCGTCCACAACCTCGTAGTCGGCGTCTACAACGTCATCGTCGGCAGGCTGGGCACCGGCGGCGCCGTCGGTCTGCTGCTGAGCGTCGGCGTAGACAACCTGAGCCAGCTCGTAGGCCACGGACTGCAGGGACTCGCCAGCGGCCTTGATGGCCTCGACGTCAGAGCCCTCGAGCGCCTTCTTGGCGTCGGCGATAGCGGCCTCGGCCTTGGACTTCACGTCGGCGGAAACCTTGTCACCCAGCTCGTTGAGGGTCTGCTCGGTGGAGTAGCACAGGCTATCGGTCTGGTTGCGGACCTCGACCTCTTCCTTCTGCTTCTTGTCCTCCTCGGCATGAGCCTCGGCGTCCTTGACCATGCGATCGACTTCGTCGTCGGAAAGCGCGGTGGAGCCGGAGATGGTGATCTGCTGCTCCTTGCCGGTGCCCTTGTCCTTAGCGGAGACCTTGACGATGCCGTTGGCGTCGATGTCGAAGGTAACCTCGATCTGCGGCACGCCGCGGCGGGCAGCCGGGATGCCGGTCAGCTGGAACTTACCGAGCGACTTGTTGTCGCGGGCAAGCTCGCGCTCGCCCTGGAGCACGTTGATCTCGACGCTGGTCTGGTTGTCGGCAGCGGTGGAGTAGACCTCGGTCTTGGAGGTCGGGATCGTGGTGTTGCGGTCGATCATCTTGGTCATGATGCCGCCCATGGTCTCGACACCCAGCGACAGCGGGGTAACGTCGAGCAGCAGGATGCCCTCGACGTCGCCGGTGAGCACGCCGCCCTGGACGGCAGCGCCGTCGGCAACGACCTCGTCGGGGTTCACGGACATGTTGGGCTGCTTGCCGGTCATGGTCTTGACGAGCTCCTGGACAGCGGGCATACGGGTGGAGCCGCCGACGAGGATGACCTCGGTCAGATCGGAGAGCTTAAGCTTGGCGTCGCGCAGGGCGTTGGTGACAGGCTGCTTGCAGCGCTCGAGCAGGTCGCGGGTGATCTTCTCGAACTCGGCGCGGGTCAGCGTGTAGTTGAGGTGCAGCGGGCCGGACTGGTTCATGGTAATGAACGGCAGGTTGATGGTGGTCTGCTGGGCGGCGGAGAGCTCCTTCTTGGCGTTCTCGGCGGCCTCCTTCAGACGCTGCAGGGCCATGGGGTCCTGACGCAGGTCGACACCGTTCTCCTGCTGGAACTTATCGGCCATCCAATCGATGACGCGCTGATCCCAGTCATCGCCGCCCAGGTGGTTGTCGCCCGAGGTGGACAGAACCTCAAACACGCCGTCGGCGAGGTCGAGGATGGAGACGTCGAAGGTGCCGCCGCCCAGGTCGAAGACCAGGATGCGCTGGTCGGTGCCCTGCTTGTCCAGGCCATAGGCAAGAGCAGCAGCGGTCGGCTCGTTGACGATACGCTTGACGTTGAGGCCGGCGATCTTACCGGCATCCTTAGTGGCCTGACGCTGGGCGTCGTTGAAGTAGGCCGGGACGGTGATGACGGCGTCGGTGACGGTCTCGCCCAGATACTTCTCGGCGTCGGCCTTCATCTTTGCGAGCGTCATGGCGCTCACCTGCTCGGCGGTGTAATCCTTGCCCTCGATGTCGACGACGGCACGGCCACCCTGGCCCTCCTTGACCTCGTACGGCACGGTCTTGATCTCGGAGGTGCACTCGGAGTACTTGCGGCCCATGAAGCGCTTGATGGAGAACACGGTGTTCTTGGGGTTGGTGACAGCTTGGTTCTTAGCGGCCTTACCCACGACGCGGTCGCCGTCGGCACGGAAGCCCACGACAGACGGGGTGGTGCGGTCGCCCTCGGCGTTCACGATGATGGTCGGAGAACCGCCCTCGAGGACGGCCATAGCGGAGTTGGTAGTACCAAGGTCGATACCAAGAATCTTGCCCATTAGAAATTCCCTCTCTCTTGTGCGTTTGCACCGACTCGGCGGTCTGCCGAGCGGTGTTTCGGCTTGTCTTTCAGGATGTAGTGTATCCCCTTATGGGCCGGAATATACAAAATCTAAGTCAATTCATATAAGATTTCTTATTGCTGAGAGTTTAGGTTCTTAAATGCGCAGGTAGATGCGCTGATTGAGTTCTCGGCAAATCTATCGAGATCTATGTAGAGATGGCTGAGGTTTGGGTCCGGGGGCGCCTGGGGCTGCCTTGTGGAAAGCTCGTCCCGGTTTGAGCGTGGATTCCGGGTCGCAGTTTCCGTCTGAAGACTCAACCGGAAACCGTATCCCGTTTTGAGAGCTGATACCGGCTCGCATTTTCCGCTAGCGGGCCTAACCGGAAACTGCAACCCGGTTTTCGGCCAAATAACGGGATGCCCTTTCCGCAGGCGCGCTCAATAGCTCAATATTTCAAGTCACCTTTAGCTAACATTTGCGCAGCTCAACGGCCCCACCTGCGCATTTTTTAGTAAACCTTGGCATACTCGGCGAACGGTATGAAGATGCCGGTCAGAGGGTATTGCAAACGGTCGCTCCCGTGGTATGTTTTTGCCCGAATCAAACCGGCGCGCATCGCCTGTAGCGTCGGTCAACAGAGAGGAAACTACCATGGCTCATCCCGTAATTGATGCCGACGAGTGCATCGCTTGTGGCGTTTGCGTCGACTCCTGCCCCGCTGGCGTTCTGGAGCTCCAGGACGTCGCTACCGTCGCTGACGAGGACTCCTGCGTCGCCTGTGGCGCTTGCCAGGACGCTTGCCCCGCTGGCGCGATCACCGAGATCGTCGAGGAGTAACAACTCCCCCACTTGCACACTCAAAAGTACACCGTGCACAAAAAAGGAGGCCTCCGCATCGCCGCGGAGGCCTCCTTTTGCATTCGTCGTTACTAGGACAGATCGTCTTCGTAGGGCATTAGGTCCGCCAAGTAGCCTTTCTCCTTGAGCATCGCCTCGATCTCGTCGAGGGTTTGCTCGTCCTCCGCCGCAATGCGATGGAAGTGGTAGCCGCTGGTCACCGTCAGCAGCGGAAAGCTCTTGCCGCTCTCGATATCGCGCAGATAGCGCTCGACATCGCGACGATTGCGGATGTCCAGGTCGGCCGTAATCTTACCGTACACGCGGTGATTGACAATCACGTTGAGCACGGCGCCGCCGGCGTCGACGATACTCGTGAGCTCATCGCCTGCCTGCTCCACGCTGTGGCGAACCTTGACCAAGCGCGTAGGCACGGCGGGGCTGCTGGGGGCCTCCTGCAGCACGTAGCCGCGGTTGGTCGCCACGATATCGTGCCCATCGGCGCGCAGCAGGGCGATGTCCTGCACCACGATCTGGCGGCTCACACCCACCTCGCGGGCAAGCGCGCCGCCCGATACGGGCCCCTTGGCCCCCTCGAGCACGGCCATGATGGCACGGCGACGCTCGCGGGCGTTCATTATTTACCGTCCAGCAGACGCAGGTGCTTAAGCGAGAGGTCGAGGATCGGCGCGGAGTGCGTCAGGGCGCCCGAGCTAATAAAGTCAACGCCCAGGTCGGCAAGCGCGCGGATATTGCTGGCATCCACGTTGCCCGAGCACTCGGTCTTGGCGCGGCCGGCGATAAGTTCAATAGCGGCGGCCATGTCGTCATGGGTCATGTTGTCGAACATGATGATGTCGGCGCCGGCCTCCACGGCCTCGCGCACCATGTCCAGGTTCTCGCACTCGATCTCGACCGTCGTGGTAAACGATGCATGGGCGCGCGCCATCTCGATCGCGCGCGTCACGCCACCGGCGGCATCGATGTGGTTGTCCTTGAGCATGACGGCCGTCGACAGGTTGTAACGGTGGTTGCTGCCGCCGCCAATCTCAACCGCCGCCTTCTCAAACACGCGCATGCCCGGTGTGGTCTTGCGCGTGTCGACGAGCACGGTCTTGGTTCCCTCGAGCGCCACGACCATGCTGTGCGTATAGGTAGCGATGCCGCTCATGCGCTGCAGGTAGTTGAGCGCCACGCGCTCGCCCGAAAGCAGCACACGCGCATCGCCGCGCACCTGACCCACGTGGTCGCCGGCATGCACCTCGTCACCGTCGGCAACATCAAACAGCACCGAGCTCTGCGAATCCAGCAGCTCAAAGGTGCGAGCGAATACATCCAGGCCCGCGATGATGCCATCGGCTTTGGCGATAAGCTCCACCGTGGCGGGACGCGCCGTGGGGCACACGCTCGCCGTGCTCACGTCCTCAAACGTAATGTCCTCGCGCAGAGCTTGCAGAATCAGATCATCGACGACGAGCTTCATGGTAATGGGATTCATGGTCTACTCCTCCACGGCCTGCGTGCCGGCGGCACGGGCCAAATCATCGATTGCCAGAGGGTCGGCGCCCAGGGCGCGATGACGGCCATCGAGCGCGGGATCGCCCGCCTGCTCCACGGCCAGCGACTCGCCGGTACGCATATACCACGCGGCGCGACGACCCCAGACCAGCGCCTCGAGCAGGCTGTTTGAAGCAAGGCGGTTCTTGCCGTGAACGCCGTTGCAGGCCGTCTCGCCCGCGGCGTAGAGCTCGGGCATCGAGGTGCGGCCGTCCTTGTCGACCCACACGCCGCCCATAAAGTAGTGCTGCGTCGGCGTAACGGGAATGGGCTCATCCAGGATGTCGCGACCGTCCTCCAGGCAGCGCGCGCGGATGTTGGCGAAGTGCCCGGTCACCACGTCGCGCTCGACGGGGGCAAAGCTCAGCCACTCGTGCTCGGTGTCATCCTGCTTCATCTGCTCGCGGATGGCGGCGGCGACAACGTCGCGCGGCTGCAACTCGTCGGCAAAACGCTCGCCGGCGGCGTTGAGCAAAATCGCGCCCTCGCCGCGGCAGCTCTCGCTGATCAGGAACGTGCGACCCGGCTGCGGCGAGAACAGACCCGTGGGATGGATCTGCACGTAGTCCAGGTGCTCCATCTTAATGCCATGCTCCTGAGCGATGTAGCAGGCGTCGCCCGTGAGCTGCGGGTAGTTAGTCGAGTGGTCGTAGACGCCGCCAATGCCGCCCGTCGCCCACAGCGTGTGGCGGGCATGGATCTTAAACGGCTTACCGGCATGCACGCCCTCAGCGGCATTTGCCAGCTCGTCGGCGGGGCGAACCGAGTTGTCCTCGTCCACGGCTACGGCGACGACGCCGGTGCACACCGTGGCGTCATCGCGCTCGGCGGTCAGGATGTCGGTCATGGCCACGTGCTCCAAAATCTGCACGTTGTCCAGCTTGCGAACGGCCTGGAGCAGCTTGGTCGTGATCTCCTTGCCCGTAATGTCGGCATGGAAGGCAATGCGCGGACGGCTGTGCGCGCCCTCGCGGGTAAAATTGAGGCTGCCGTCGGCCTTGCGCTCAAAATCCACGCCCATCGCTAGCAGGTCGTTGATGACCGAGCGGCTCGAGCGAATCATGATGTCGACGCTCTCGCGGCGGTTCTCGTAGTGGCCGGCGTGCATGGTGTCCTCAAAGAAGGCATCGTAGTCCGAGCCTTCGGGCAGCACGCAGATGCCGCCCTGCGCGAGCATCGAATCGCACTCATCGACCGCGCCCTTGGAGAGCATGATCACGCGCGTGCTCGTCGGCAGATTGAGGGCCGCGTACAGACCCGCCACGCCGCAGCCGGCAATGACGACGTCGCACTCCATATCGGGGTATTGCTTGGTTTCCACAGGAATCCTCTCCCTTGAATGTGACATAAGGGACCGTCCCTCATGCAACATTGTTCTAGCGTGCTGCGTACTCGAGCATACGGTCGAGCGTGAGCTTGGCCTGGTCTGCTGCCTCGTCCGAGACGCCGATCTGCACCTCGCCCTCGCCCGTCTCCAGGCAGCGCACGAGCTTTTCGAGCGTGATGAGGTCCATGTTGACGCAGGTGGGCTGCACCGCGGGGAAATAGAACTTCTTGCCGGTGCCCTGGCAGCGGCGCTCGAGCTCGTAGAGCACGCCGCGGACCGTCACGATAATGAACTCGCTCGCGTCGGACTCCTCGGCATACTTGATGATGCCGGCGGTGGAGCCGATGTAGTCGGCCTCGGCCAGAACGTCGGCCTTGCACTCAGGATGCGCCAGCACGAGCGCGTCGGGGTGGGCCTCCGTCGCGTCGACGATCTGCTCGACGGTGATGATGTGATGGCGTGGGCAGTAGCCGTTGTTGAGGATGACGTGCTTTTGCGGCACCTGCTCGGCTACGAAGCGTCCCAGGTTTTGGTCGGGAATGAACAGGATATGCTGCTGCGGCAGCTCGGACACGATCTTAACGGCGTTGGAACTGGTGACGCACACGTCGCTCCAGCTCTTGATCTCGACCGTGGAGTTGACGTAGCACACCACGGCCAGGTCGTCGCCGTACTCGGCGCGCGCCGCGTCGACCGTCTCGCGCTTGACCATGTGCGCCATGGGACAGTCCGCGCCCGGCTCGGGCAGCAGCACGGTCTTAGTGGGATTGAGCAGCTTGGCGCTCTCGCCCATAAACTCCACGCCGCACAACACGATGGTCTGCTGCGGCAGGCTTTTGGCGAGCTTTGCCAGGTAGAAGCTATCGCCGACGTAATCGGCAACGGCTTGAACCTCGGGCGCCACGTAATAGTGCGCCAGGATCACCGCGTCACGTTGGGTTTTTAGTTGATGAATGGCCTCGACGAGCTCTGCGGGCACCAGTGCCGCACGCTCCGTTGCCGTCGTTGCCGATGCCAGGCCGGCCGCGATATCGCGTGCAAGCTCCGACGCATCCATGTTCGCGCTCTGTGCCATCAAGGCCCCTCTCTTTTGGCGAATCTTGGGGCTTTAGTATGACACCTAGGTTTACAGCTGACAAGACAGCTGTAAACCTAGGTGTAAAGTTGAAATAAAGATTCAATCATGCGGCAAGTCCATTTTCGAACTGGCAAGCTGAGGATAGCCGGGCTTTCGATAGCGCAGGAGGCATCTTTCGCCACCGCAACACCGCTTGGCGCGAGCTGCACGCCGTGGGGCGCAAACGGTCCGCACCCCCGCAAGCGGCGCGTGCCCGATGTGGCAAAATCGAACTACTTAAGGGGGCCGAATGCTCAAGATTATTGCCTGCGACGATGATGTCGCTTTTCTAGATAGACTGCACCGGATGATCGACCGTTGGTCGACCGAGACGAGCACGGCGGTCGATGTTGCGCTCGTCACGCGCGGCGAGGACCTGCTGGCCCGCCATGCCGCATCGCGCGCCGACATCATTCTGCTCGACATGATCATGCCGCTCGTCAACGGCATGGACACCGCACGCGAATTGCGCCAGGCCGATACCGCCGTGCGCCTGGTGTTCCTCACCTCGTCGCCCGAGTTCGCACTGGAGTCCTACGAGGTCCGCGCTTTCGACTATCTGCTCAAGCCCGTGACTTACGAACGCCTGGCGCGATTACTCGACGAGCTTTCGAGCATGCGCCCGGCGGCAACCGACGAGCTCGTGATCAAAACTTCCTTTGGCTACCACGCCCTGCGCCTGTCCGACATCGAATATGCCGAGGCGCGCAACAAGCACGTGGTCTTCCACCTGCGCGACGGACGCGATATCGAGGCACTCGAGTCGTTCCGCAGCGTCGAGGACCGTTTGGCGCAAAATGCCACCTTCTTTAAATGCCACCGTAGCTACCAGGTCAACTTGCGCAACATCGACCACTTCGATCGCACGGACATCGTCATGCGCTCCGGCGCGTGCATTCCACTGTCGCGCAGCAGCAAGCAGGGATTCCAAGACGCCTACTTTGCGGCGCGCTTTGAGGGTGGGAGACACTGATGGTCTCCTCGGTCGAAATGGTCCTTTGGGCAATCCACCACGCCACGACGCTGCTCTTTGGCGTCTTTGCCTCGGCGGCACTGTGCGGTGTCGAGATCAACCGGCGTCATGCGCTTGAACTGGTGTTGGTCGGTGCCGTAACCGGATGCGCATTTGGCCTCGCCAATGCCGTCGGCGGCGAGCTTTTTGCCCGCCAGGTATATCCGCTCGTCGTGCATCTGCCGCTCGTCATCTATTTGTGCGCGCGCTACCGCCTGAGCCCGCTGCTTGCCGTGCTCGGCATTACGAGTGCCTATCTGAGCTGCCAGTTCAGCAATTGGATGGGCATCGCCGCATTTGCCGCAACCGATTCTCAGATCGCGTACTATCTGGCGCGCATCGCGACCACACTCGCCGTCTTTGCCGTCCTGCTGCATTGGGCCGGCGACATCGGTCCACGCTTGGCGATTAAAAGCACCACCGAGCTGGGCATCCTTTTAATCCTGCCGCTCGTCTATTACGTCTTTGACTATGCCACCAACGTCTACACCACGCTGTTCCACTCGGGCTCGGTGGTGACGGTTGAGTTTTTGGCCTTTGCGCTCTGTGCCTTCTATCTTATGTTTCTTGCCGTTTACCTGCGCGAATACGAAGAAAAGGAAACCGCCGAGCGAGAGCGCTGGATGCTCGAAACCCGCGACAACGCCGCCATCAAAGAGCTCGAGGCTTGGCGTCAATCTGGGCGCGAGCTGTCGATTCTTCGCCACGATATGCGCCACTTCCTACGCGGCCTGGCCGCTTTAATTGAGGAGGGCCACACCGACGAGGCGCTCAAACGCATCGATGAACTCTGCGAAGCCGGCGATCGCACCGCCGTACGCCGCTTCTGCGCCAACGAGACCGTAAACATCGCGCTTTCGTCATTTAACTCGGATATCAATAGAAACGGCATTACCGCCAACCTGCGCGCCGCCGTACCCGAAACCATCCACGTAGGTGACGCCGACCTGTTTAGCGTGCTCTCAAATGCCTTGGAAAACGCTATCACCGCTGCAGGCGCCGCACCCCAAGGAAAGCGATTCGTCGACTTTGACCTGCGATTAGAGGACGGCCAGCTGCTGCTGTTAGTTTCCAACACGTTTGACCGCGCGCCGCGCATGGTCGATGGCATGCCCGTGACCCGGCATGCGGGCCACGGCTTTGGCACCAGGAGCATCAAACTTGCCGTCGAACGCATGAACGGCAACTGTCAGTTCCGCATTAACGGCGATCGGTTTGAGCTGCGCGCTGTGATGTAGGGGCTGCCGCCAGCCTCGCTACAGCGGAGCGGCTGCCGGGGTCAGCTGCTTGATGTATGCCCACATGCGCTGCTTGGCGGCTTTGTCAGTGAGTGCCGCCTCAAAGCCGTCGAGCGCGAGCACGCGGCGGCCCTGCACATGGGCGACCAAGCCGGGCTTGAGCATAGCGGTATCGAAGTCGTCGATTGCCACAAGCATGTCGGCATAGGTCTCGCGCATGGTATCGGCCGCGCGATCGTCCAGCAGCAAGACCGCCTCGGGGTCCAAGGCCTCAAGCGCCTCACGGAACAGCTCGCACGGCAGAGTCTCGCCCACCGCGACCGTCCCATCACCCACGCCGGCGACGCTTGCCAGCACGCAAAAATCCTCGGGCGCGTAGCCGATGGCCCCAAGCGCCTTGCGCAACGCCGCGCCATCCGGGCCGGCGGCAAGCTCGCCACCCGAACGCTCGGCCTCGTCCAGATCGCCTTTGACCAGCACGATCGGCGAGCACGCGTTGCCCGCGATACGCACGCCACGACCCGCGAGCGATGCGAGCTCCTGCTCGGTCGCCTGGGCGATGGCTTCTTTTTTCTGGCTTTGTGACGTGGGCATGCGCTCTCCAATCGTTTGCGTGCCCACCATTATATAAAAGAGCCGCCCGCGAGTGGTTGCTTTGCGGGCGGCTGGGTATAAGCACGGTCGTACTGAGTTTTACGCGGCCGAGCCGCGTCGCATTATGGAGGTCACCATGGCTGACATTAATCAGATTACCCCCGAGAACTTCGATTCCATCGTTAACGACAGCCTGCCCGTGCTGGTCGATTTTTGGGCACCGTGGTGCGGGCCCTGTCGATCCCTCTCGCCCATCGTTGACGAGGTTGCCGATGAGCTGGCGGGCAAGCTTGCCGTTGCCAAATGCAACGTCGACGACAACCAGGACCTGGCCATGAAGTATGGCGTCATGAGCATCCCCACGCTGATTGTGTTTAAGAACGGCGAGGAGATTGACCGCTCGGTTGGCGCTCTGCCCAAGGCGAGGCTGCAGGCGCTGCTGGAGAAGCATCTGTAATACGCTTGTTACATGTTGCCGTCTGCCTGCCGTCCATGAGCGCTTTTACGCCGCTCGCCGGACTTCTGAATGCACCGAGTGCAACCACGGATAGTATGGTAGTCACAAACAGCCCCCAGTGAACGGGTGCGGGTCGCACAGACTCGTACCCGTTTTCTTATGCAGCTGCGCGCAGAGCGGGCGTAGTAAAATCTGAACCACTGAACTGCCCCATACAAAAGGAGATTTCCCATGCATGATGTTGGAATGAACATGAGCCAGCTTGCCATGAGCGTCAAGCAGGTCGACGACACCATCGAGCTCGCTCACGAGTGGAGCCATCAGCTGCTGCATGCGACCGAGAATTTTGACATGGAGCGCATCGGCGCCAAGCTCGAGGCCGCCATGGCCGCGCTCCACGAGGCGCATGACGCGCTCGAGGGCTACGAGGAAGCCATCGAGGCCGACCACAACTCCGTCGGCTCCGTGAAGCTGGTGTAAGGTGGCCGAACACGAGCACTGCTGCGAGTACGAGCACGAGCATCCGCACGGGGCGGACGGTGACGCGGGCTGCCACTGTAGTGGCTCCGGCTCCGAGCTGGTCCGTTTTTCGGTTACCGCACCCGACGACCTGCTGCGCCGTTTTGACGAGCAGATCGCGCGCCGCGGCGACGTGGCCAACCGCTCCGAGGCCGTGCGCGATTTGATTCGCGCCTCGATCGCCAAAGAGCAGATGCGCACGCCCAATGAGCACGTTATCGGGTCGCTCACCATGATCTACGACCATCACACCGGCGATCTGACGCGCCGCCTGGACGAAGTGCAGCACGACTACACCGACGAGATCGTATCGACCATGCACGTGCATCTGGATCACCACAACTGTTTGGAGATTCTGGCGCTCAAGGGTCGTGGCGAGCGCGTCTACGAACTAGCCGACCGCCTGCTGGGCCTGCGCGGCGTTAAGCACGGCGAGCTCACGTGCGCCGCCACCAAGCAGAGCCTGGGGCTGTAACAGCACACATTTCAACGAAGGAGGGTCGCATGCGGCATGCGCATATTCATGTGACGGGCATTGTGCAGGGCGTTGGCATGCGACCGTTTGTGTATCGCGAGGCCATGGCACATGGCATTTGTGGATGGGTGCTCAATGCGGGCGACGGCGTGCATATCGAGGCGCACGCTTTGGCCGATGCGCTCGATGCTTTTGTTGCCGCGCTTTCTGAGCATGCGCCTGCGGCAGCTCGCGTTGAGCGAGTCGATATTGCGGATTTGGAGCCTGGCGGCTGGAGCGCTGCCGATGAGCAGGGCTTTCACATTGTGGCGTCGCAGGACCAGACCGCGCACACGACGCTCGTCTCGCCCGATATCGCCACCTGTGACGATTGCCTGCGCGAGTTGTTCGATCCCGCCGACCGACGCTATCACTACCCCTTTATCAACTGCACTAACTGCGGCCCACGCTTTACCATCATCCGATCGCTGCCTTATGACCGAGCGGCCACGTCGATGGATTGTTTTCCCATGTGTCCCAAGTGCGCTGCGGAGTATGTCGACCCACTCGACCGGCGTTTTCACGCGCAGCCCGATGCCTGCTTTGATTGCGGGCCGCATATTACGTGGCGCGAGGCTGTAAACGGCAATGCGTGCGGGAATTCGTCCGCGACACCGGCCGTCGGCACCACACGCGAGGCCAGCGACGCTATCATCGAGCGCTGCGTTGAGCTGCTGGCCAGCGGTGGCATCGTCGCCATCAAGGGCCTGGGCGGATTCCACCTGGCCTGCGATGCTGCCAACGAACAAGCGGTGCGCGAGCTGCGCCGTCGCAAGCGTCGCAGCAACAAGCCACTTGCCGTCATGGTTCGCAGTCTTGCCGATGCCGGGCGCCTGTGTCATATCGACGATGCTGAACGCGATCTGCTCGCTGGCAGTATCCGCCCCATTGTGCTGCTGCGCCGGCGCACTGTTGGCGAGGGCAACGGCGGTTCCCCCGACATCCTCGCTCTCGCGCCATCTGTCGCGCACGACCTTCCTGAGCTCGGCGTCATGCTCCCCTATACGCCGCTTCAACATCTGTTGCTTGCCGCGGCAGAAGCCTGCGGTATGCACGCGCTCGTCATGACCAGCGGAAACCTGAGCGAAGAACCCATCGAGACCGACGACGACCTTGCCTGGGAACACCTCGTTGCCGCCGGCATCGCCGACGCGCTGCTCGGTAACGACCGCGCGATCCTCTCGCGCTACGACGACTCTGTAGTGCGCGTGGTCGACGGCGCCATTATGCCCGTTCGCCGCGCTCGCGGATATGCACCCCAGCCGCTGCCGTTGCCGGCGCTCGACGGCGCTCCGTCCTGCGTGCTCGCCTGCGGGCCACAACAAAAGGCCACGATTGCGCTCACGCGTGAAGGGACGAACGGCGAGGCGACCTGTTTTGTGTCGCAGCATATCGGCGATGTTGAAAACGGCGGGACCTTCGATGCCTGGAACGCCGCGCGCACACGCTTGGAAGATCTCTTTGACTTGGCGCCCGCCGCCTTGGCCTGCGATTTACACCCCAGCTATCTATCGGGCCAGTGGGCGCGCGAGCAGACGCGAAAATGCAATCTGCCGCTCGTCGAGGTGCAGCACCATCATGCGCATATCGCGAGCGTAATGGCCGAGGCCATCGCCGCGGGCCAGCTTACAACCGACGCGCGCGTCCTTGGCATCGCCTTTGACGGCACCGGCGCCGGCACCGATGGGACCATTTGGGGCGGCGAGTTTCTTGTTGCCAGCCTTGGCGGCTTTGAGCGCACCGCGCATTTGCGCACCTGGGCGCTCCCCGGTGGGGCGGCCTCCGTGCGCGACGCCCGCCGCAACGCCTTTGCCCTGCTCAGTGAGCTCGGCCTGCTCGAGCACCCAGGTGCCGCTCGGCTTTTGGACAGCCTCGACGAGCAAACGCGCAGCGTGACAGCCGCCATGATCGAGCGCGGCATCAACAGCCCGCGTACCAGCAGCATGGGGCGTCTCTTTGATGCCGCGGCAGCAATTCTGGACATCTGCGACAAGGCAACCTACGAGGGCGAACCCGCCATAGAACTCGAAGCCGCCGCCTGGCGCGCGCTCGACAACGAAATCGCCCATTTTCCCGACGACAACGCCGGCTATTTCGCATCTGGCCCATCGTGGCTGGACGGCCCCTATGTTCTGGACCAGAAAGCGCTCTTTGAGGCACTTTTGGGAGGAATTGAAGCCGGAGCGCCCGCCGACAGGCTCGCACTCGATTTCCATGTCGCCGCCGCGCGCTCCTCGGCGCGCATCGCCAGCGATATCTGCGTGCACGAGGGCATCGACACCGTCGCGCTCTCGGGCGGCGTGTTCATGAACCGACTTCTGCTTCAGCTTCTCACCCGCGAGCTCAAAAGCGCAGGCTTTACTGTCCTTGTCCCCCACACCGTACCCGTCAATGACGGTTGCATCGCCTACGGTCAGGCGGCAGTCGCACGCACTCGTCTTGCGCAGATTGCATCGCAGTAGCTCGCCCTCACACGCCGCTGTGCCCAACCGTCTCACAGGCGTAACGCGTTTGCCCGCGAACCCCGCGAGCGCTACCATCAACTGATGGATTATTAAGCGCCCATCCAGCGCAAAGCGTATAAAAGAGGAACATTATGTGCCTTGCCGTTCCCGGTAAAGTAGTCAAACGCGACGATGACCTCAAGGCCACCGTCGACATGATGGGCATCGAGCGCCCTGTTTCGCTGAGACTCGTGCCGACGGCGCAGGTAGGAGACTATGTTCTCGTGCACGCCGGCTTTGGCATCCAGATTGTCGACGAGCAGGAAGCGCAAGAGACGCTCGAGCTTGTTAATGCCATGTCCGAGCTGGTCGAAGAAGACCAGCTTGCCACCAACCCGGCCGAGGCATACTAGTGGCGGCCGAGCAGCCGGCGCGCTCCGGTATCGATTTCTCGGCATTCCGCGATCCCAAGCTGGCTCGCGAGCTCATCGAGCGCATTCATGAGCTTGTCGGCGACCGCGCCATCAACCTTATGGAAGTCTGCGGCACGCATACCGTGAGCATCGGGCGCTATGGCTTTCGCTCCATTATGCCGGCCGGGCTCAAGCTGCTGAGCGGCCCGGGGTGCCCCGTCTGCGTCACCGCCAACCGCGACATCGACCACGCAATCGCGCTCGCCAACATAGACGGAGCCATCATCACCACCTTTGGCGACATGATGCGCGTGCCCGGATCATCCACCTCGCTCGCTGCGCAAAAGGCGGCAGGACGCGACATCCGCATCGTCTATTCCCCGCTCGACGCGCTCGACATTGCCGAGCAAAACCCCGATCGCCCGGTCATTTTTATGGGCGTGGGCTTTGAGACTACGACGCCCACCATCGCCGCCGCCATCTTGGAGGCCGAGGCGCGCGGGCTTTTGAATTTCTCGGTCTATTGCGCCCACAAGACCACGCCGCCGGCGTTGCGCGCCATCGCCAACGACCCCGAGACCGCCATCGACGGCTTTATCCTGCCGGGCCACGTCGCCACCATCACGGGCTTGGCCCCCTTTGGCTTTTTGGTCGACGAGTTTAAGACTCCAGGCGTGGTAACGGGATTTGAGCCGGTCGACATCTTGCAGGGTATCTGCATGCTGGTCCAGATGGTTGTTGAGGGGCAACCCGCGATCGACAACGCATACCGTCGCGGCGTCAATGCCGACGGCAATCCTGTGGCGCGCCAGCTGGTCGAGCAGGTATTTGAGCCGTGCGATACCACATGGCGCGGGCTGGGGCCGATTGCCAACTCGGGCCTTTCCATCCGCCCCGAGTTCTCGCGCTTTGATGCCCGCGTTCGCTTTGACGTGCCCGTTGAGCCGACGGTTGAGCCGCGCGGGTGCCGCTGCGGCGACGTGCTGCGCGGGGCCATTACGCCGAGCAGCTGCCCCCTGTTCGGCCACGCTTGTACGCCCGAGCATCCCGTCGGCCCCTGCATGGTGAGCTCCGAGGGCAGCTGCGCAGCATATTTCCGCTACCGAGGCTAATAGGTTCCGCCGTTCTAACGAACGGCGAACCAGTCGACGCTGCGCCTCACCCATATAATTCCACCCACGATTGGAGTTTTCGATATGTCCCATAGCGTTACCGATAGCACCGTCCTGCTGGGTCACGGCTCCGGCGGCCAGATGATGAAACGCATCATCGATGAGGTCTTTTTAGATGCCTTTGGTTCGCCCGAGCTGCTCGAAGGCAACGATGCCGGCGTCGCCGCGCTGCCCGCGAGCGGGCGCATCGCCATGTCGACCGACAGCTTTGTAGTCTCGCCGCAGTTCTTCCCCGGTGGCAACATCGGCCGCCTCGCCGTGTGTGGAACCGTCAACGACGTCGCGACCTCGGGCGCCAACGTGCGCTACCTGTCGTGCGGCTTTATCCTCGAAGAAGGCTATCCCATGGACAAGCTGCGTCAGATTGTGCAGACCATGGCCGAGACGGCGCGCGAAGCGGGCGTGGCGATCATCACCGGCGACACCAAAGTGGTTGAGCGCGGCGGGGCCGACGGCGTCTACATCAATACCGCCGGCGTGGGCGAAGTGCCCGCGGGTGTGGCGCTCAGTGGCGCAAACTGCCAGCCTGGCGATGTCATCCTGGTCTCGGGTACACTGGGCGACCACGGCATCGCCATCATGAGCCAACGCGAGGGTCTGGCGTTTTCGAGCACCCTCGAAAGCGACGCCGCGCCGCTCAACCACCTGATTGCCGATGTGCTTTCCGCAGCACCCGACACACGCTGCTTCCGCGACCCCACGCGCGGTGGCCTGGCCTCGACGCTCAACGAGTTTGCGCAGGCCAGCGGCGTTGCCATGGAGATCGACGAGGACGATGTGCCCGTGCGCCCCGACGTGCAGGCGGCCTGCGAGATGCTCGGCTACGATGTGCTGCAGGTGGCAAACGAGGGCAAGATGGTTGCCGTCGTGCCGGCCGAGCAAGCCGATGCCGCGCTGAGCGCCATGCGCGCCGCCCGCTACGGCGAGAATGCCGCCATCGTCGGCCGCGTGCTGCCACTTGCCGAGGGCGCCCGCCCCGCCGTGCGCGTGCGCACCGGCTGGGGTTCGACCCGCATCCTCGACATGCTCGTAGGAGAGCAGCTGCCGAGAATTTGCTAACGACAAAGGCTCAGGGCTATTAAAGATATTCAGATTCCAAACATGCCCGACACGCATGCCCAGTATCATGGGGTGCGTTTTACAACTCAAGCGGCAGGAGCACCCATGGCAGCAGCTTTTTCCCATGTGATCTTTGACCTGGACGGCACCATCCTCAACACGCTCGAGAACCTGGCGGCCGCCGGCAACCATACCTGCGAGGCGCACGGCTGGCCCACGTTTGCCGTTGACGAGTACCGCTACAAGGTGGGAAACGGCATGCTCAAGCTGGTTGAGCGCTTTATGCCTGCCGAGTATGCGGGCGACAGCCGTATGTTTGAGCAAACGCTTGCCGAGTTTAGGGCTTACTACGGCGAGCACAAGGAGGACCACACCGCCCCCTATGCCGGTACGATCGAGATGCTCGACCGCCTGCGCGCCGCGGGCGTGCAGCTTGCCGTGCTCACTAACAAGGACCACGTCTCGGCGGCTCCGCTTATCGAGAAGTATTTTGGTTCCGAGCGCTTTGCGCTGGTGCAGGGCCGCATCGATGCGTTTCCCCCCAAGCCCGAGGCGCCTGTTACGCTGCATGTGATGGAAGAGCTAGGCGCCGATCCGGCGACCACGCTCTATGTGGGCGATTCCAATGTCGATGTTCTGACCGGTCACAACGCCGGCCTTAAGAGCGCGGGCGTCAGCTGGGGTTTCCGCGGCCGTGCAGAGCTGGAGGCCGCCGGCGCCGACTACGTGGTGGACACCCAGGGCGAGCTCGCAGCGCTAATCCTGGGCGAGTAACGAGCGACACTGCTTAACGCAGCTGCGACAATTCTTCCGCGCGGAAAGCGCATCCCGTTTTGGAGCTCCGGAATGGGATGCGCTTTCCGTTTGAGGCACATCAGGGAAACCGCATCCCGTTTCAGAGCAATATTCCGGGTCGCACTTTCCGCAACCCACCCCATCCGGAAAATTCGACCCACTATTCGGCCAAAAACCGGGTCGCGGTTTCCCAAGCACTCGATGCAACGCTGGCACAAGGAGTGTCCATTACAGTCGAAATTGTCAGCCCGGGACCGTCTCGGGCTACGATTGAGGCGCGCCCAGAACGGGCCGCCGACCGGGCGCCCGCGCACGGCCGAACGTCCCTGCCCCCGAGAGGGCCTGTTGGGTGCTGCCGGCGCGG
>RQAP01000007.1 GCA_008671135.1 Collinsella aerofaciens | reverse complement strand
CTCGTCCATGATCTCGCGCTTGGGCTTGCCGGCGTTGTAGAGGTCGCCTATCTGCCTCTTGCACTCGTCGGTGAAATGCCTCGGGTGCCTGGGGTCCCTCATATACGGCCCTCCCGTCTCCTGCGCCCCTCCCGGAACTGTCCACATCAGTGTAGCCAATCCACTGGTACGTCCGCCGCGAGTGCAGGGTGAACCGGGAGGGGCGCGTGGTGCACATATACAGCGACGACCTCTCCCGCGAGCTCGTCGCCCACGCCGTCGGCACCGGCGCCGACAGCTGGTGCGAGGGGCAGTGGGAGACATCGCCGGCGCAGCCCGAGGAGCTGCCGACCCAGCCGGTGGGGACCGTGGTCGAGCAAATCGCCCCGCCCAGGACGAAACCCGGTTTCGAGAGGTTCGACTTCGGGAGGGCCGAATGATGGTGGGCGCGGGGGCGAGCCCCTACGAGCTCGCGAGCGACGCCGCGTCGAGGCTCGGGATCGCCGTCGGGGCGGAGGAGCTCGCGACCCTCGCCTCGGACCTCGACCTCGGCGACGGGGAGATGGCCGCCGTGGCAGCCACCTTCTCCTACCTTGCGGAGAAGAGGAGGCTCGCCTCCATCGAGACGCTGCTGAGGCTGAGCAGGCTGCCCAGGCGCGAGCCCAAGACCTTCGAGGGCTTCGACTTCTCCAGGATCCAGGGCCGGGACGCGGCCGCGCTGGGCAAGCTCCCGTCGCTGGCCGACCTCTACGCGCACCGCAACGTCGCCTTCGTCGGGCCCGGCGGCATAGGGAAGACGCACCTCGCGCAGGCCTACGGGCGCGAGTGCTGCATGCGGGGGCTCAAGACCTACTACATAAAGGCGACCGAGCTCAGGGACAGGTTCCAGAAGGCCGTCCAGCGGGGAAACACCTCGCGGGTCGTCTCCTCGCTCGTCAAGCCGTCGTGCCTCATCGTTGACGAGGTGGGGAGATGCGTCTACGACGGGCCGTGCACCGACCTGTTCTTCGATGTCGTCGACAGGCGCTACGAGAAGGAGGGGCCGAACGCGATGGTCCTCACGAGCAACATCGCCCCGAGCGGGTGGGATGAGTTCTTCACGGGCGACGACACGCTCCTCTGCGCCCTCGACAGGCTGTTCGACAAGGCGTCGGTGTTCGTGATGCGGGGCCCGAGCTACCGCGGCAGGGAGCTTGACACCTACTCGGTGGAGGCCGTCCCCCAGGCGGTGAAGGTGAGGGGGATCCAGCCCGAGGGGATGTAGGAATGCGATAGGAAAGTCATAGATGCGGGCGTGTTGGCTAAAATGGGTCGGCCGGGATTGGTAAATCTCGGCCGACTATATTTGGCTAAATTATTCCGGCGCTAACAATGTTAGACACAGCCATCAAAAAGACGCCAAAAAGATGCAAAGAAGTAGGGGCAACTTGGCCCCTACTTCTTTGCAGTTTAGCGAATCAAGATTACTTTCGATGGGCCCAAAGCAGTCAAACCGGAGATGCGATTTCCATAACCATCACTATGCCAGAACAAATTTTCGCTCGGCGAATTGCCCCAGAAAAAGCCAATGTGGCTATCGTCCGCATATGGGTTGTAAGGATTGAAGAACACAATGTCCCCCTTACGAGCCAAACCACTGCGTAACAACTCATCAATAGAGTTGAAATAAGTCACGTTCGCGCACGTATCGATAGCGTAGCCGTACCAACGATACGCGTTTACGCAGCCGCCCCTTCCGGGACCTCCACTCCAAGGGGAATGGCTCTGCTCGGCGGCAATGGGAGCTAAATTCCCGCCCGCCTTCATATATGCATGCGATACAAATCCACCACAATTCATGCCCGTATAACCGTCCCAACGCGGATCACCCTTTGGGTACATGCACGTTTCCTGGCTGAGATGCGTGTCGTAGCGTGTTCCACGGTAATAGCCGTCGTTTTCGTGACTCATAAGCCAATTGACCAGGCTGGACCTATTGACCCCCAAAACAGAACCAGACGTATTCAACCATGCACCACTTACATTGAAGTAATAGTCAACGCCATCGATTTTCAGCCACCCGTTAGCAAACATGGCGCCCGAAGGCTGGAGCCAGTACCACGTACCGCCGTCATTAAGCCATCCAGTTTTCATCTTGAATGTGGAAGGGTCCATCCAATACCACGCACCGTTGACATATTGCCAACCAGACTTAAGGACACCATTGGAAGATGCGTAGTACCAAGTATTGCCACTTTCGTCAGAAGCGTCTTTCGACATAATCCAACCAGACGCCACGTTAACAACACCATTCGCATCCGCATAGAAAACCGCATCTCCAATATGAATCACACCTGGCAATGAAGACGAGTCGGTACGATCAGCGACTACAGGAGATCCATCAGATGAAGTAGGCAACGGCTCGCTCAGTGCTCCAGACGAATTCGCCCATGCTATACCATCGTTCAAGTTGATCCAGCACGAAGATGCCATTGCACCGGAATCATAAGAAAAATAGCGCTTGCTTCCTACCGCAAATTCACCAGTACGCATTGCGCCGGATACATCATCAAGGTAATACCAGGCGCTTCCGGACTTTATCCATCGCCCTCGTTGAATAGCTCCGTTTGATGCGGCGTAATACCAAGTACCATCAGCAAGTGCCCAGCCTGTTGCCATGGCACCTGAACTCGTAAGGAAATAGGTGGACGAGCCCACTTGCACAAAGCCCGTGAGCATAATATGGCTTCCTGGATCCAGGTAATACCAAGAATTCCCTAGAAGTAACCAGCCTCCATGCAGCAAGCCGTTAGAGTCAGCGTAATACCAGTTGTTGTCAATAAGTGCCCACTGGGTGGATAGCATAGCCCCTGAACTGTTAAAGATATAAGAGGTGCCATTACATTCTTTCAGCCCGGTGGCCATAGAACCGTCTGCAGGATCAAGCCAGTACCAACGACCCCCATCCGAGAGCCAACCCTTTACCAGGGCGCCAGAGCCGGAGAAATAGTGCCAAACGGAAGCATCAAGATGCCATCCGATAAGCATCGCACCAGAAGAAGAGAATCCATACGTGGCTCCCCCGATCTGCAGCATCGAGTCGTGGACCATCTTGCCTTCATCATCCAGCCAATACCAGTTGCTGTCGTCTGAAAGCCAACCTTTTACCATGGCGCCAGAACCGGAAAAATAGCGCCAAGCAGAAGTGGAGCCCGTAGAATCTAGGTACCAGCCGACACGCATTGCACCCGAAGAGGAGAATCCATAAGTCGCACCCCCGACTTGAACCAATCCATCCTGAGCCATTCGGCCTTCGTCGTCGAACCAGTACCAGCTACCGTTTATATGCCTCCAAGAAGAAACAGCGATTGTTCCGTCGGACAAGCCCCAACGCCAAAAACCAGCCCCTTCTTCGGGTGATATCCACCCCTGATGCCAAATAATTTGATTCGAAACCTCAGAAGGGATCTCATTATCCATCTGAGAGTTCTGCTCGACAGCGAAGGTCGATTCGCGCTGAACATCAACGCCTGACTCGACAGAAGCAATAGCAACGTTAGATGCGGGACCTTCGTCAGTGTTATTCAAATCAAGGGCGTATAACATCGAGGGCGAACCCAAAAGGAGCCCCAAAGAAACAAGGCCCGAAAAGACCAGCACCCCGAATGACCATTTCTTCATAGCAGCACAGTATCCAATCACGCAGTGGCCCCGTCACCTCAGGGCAACGGGGCCTCAATCAAAACTAGCTCAGTAATGTACTAGCCAATTTGCTGGCAGTTTTTGCACTCTCGTGAAGCGCCACGCCTCTGGGCCTCCTGGATAGAGATCTGCGAATAGCCCTTTGCGTCCTTGCCAACGGTACGGCACTTATGCGTATGGTAAACATGGCTACCGCTCTTGTACCAAACTAAACCGTAGCCCGGAATCCACTTGCCGTCCTCGCCGACATAGTAGGAGCCAACCCAGGCATTCGTAGCCATGGCACCGGAAGACTGGAGGTAGTAGTCGCCGACCCAGGCGTCGTGGGCCATAGCGCCGGAACCGCTAAAGTAGTACCAGGCGCCGCCGACCTGACGCCAGCCGGTGGCCATCGCGCCGGAATCGTCGAACCAGTACCAAACCCCACCAACGTTAGCCCAAGAGTTAGAGGCCATAGCGCCCGAACCTCCGAGCCAATACCACGTGCCGCCATTGCTTAGCCAGCCGGTTGCCATGGCGCCCGAACCGCTCGCATAGTACCAAGAGCCGCCTGCCAAGAACCAACCAGTGGCCATTGTACCGGAGTCGCCGAACCAGTACCAGGAGCCGCCGAGGCTGCGCCAGCTGTTAGCGACCATGGCGCCCGAGCCGTCGAGGTAGAACCACGTACCGCCGATGTTGAGCCAGCCAGTGACCATCGCACCGGAGGCATTAGTGTAGTACCAGGTACCCGAATCGTTGATCCAGCCAGTCAGCATGACCCCAGATTCATTGAAATAGTACCAAGCCCCGCCGAGATTATGCCAACCGGTCAATAGCTCACCGTCGGAGGTCGCATAGGACCACTTTCCGTAGATGGAGTCGTAGAACCAGCCACTATGCTGCATACGGCCATCGGCGTTGGCACCAGGGGTGTTCAGGAAGTAATTCTTGCCGTCAATTTGAACTCGGCCGTATGCCATATCATGGCTTTCGGGGTAGAAGTAGTACTTGTCCCCACCGATAGACTGCCAGCCCGAAACTGCGGTCCCGTCAGCGCCAAAATAGTACCAGACGGCTTCGTAATCGTTATGCCACTGGTTCGTGACCATGGCGCCAGTTTTCGGATCGAAATAGCGAAGTTTGCCGTCCTCGCACCAGACGAGTCCGGTCTTCATGAAACCATCTTTGTTGAAATAGTATGTACCTGCGGGACGTGATGTAACTACAGAAGAATCGGTCCTCGAGGCGCTCTGATCAATTGAGTTTAAGCCTACTAGAAAATCCCTGTGAGTAGTCCCCCCAGCATTGCACTCAACGCTATACCGCGTAAGAGGGTCAGACGTCTGTTCATTTTGAGTGCCGTTCCAACCGTCATAGCCCCAGTAAGAAATCGGACGACCGTCGGAACACCATTCCGTAATCGGTCCACCGCCTCCGCCACCGCCAGCAATATCAGCAAATGAGGGCGCCGGGGCAACCGTCATGCAGGCAGCAGCAAATGCAACAACTCCCAGCACTGTTAGTCCGTGCCGTCTTTCTCGAAGGTTTTTCATACGACATCCTTTCTCCGAGATTAAAGGCTCTCTAAAGTTATTTTTAAACTATCAATTCAGTTTTTCAACGGGAATTCGATAAAAGGTGTCTTTGTAGCTGCAATTTAAATATGAGTCACCACACCTCAACCGTTACGTCAAATAGCTTCTGAGTCAAACCGAGCACATAAGCGAACCAATTTAATACAACCACCTGTAAAAATTCTGAGGCACGTTTTCGATATGACAAGAGCCGCTTGAACGAGGAGTACTTGAACCCCACCGCTCTTGCAGCTCTTGAGGGCACTTTGCCGGATCTTGAAATTACTTCGCTCTAAAGCAAGAAGTACTCACTGTCGGAGGATAGGTTCGGCCCGAGCCACGGATCGCCATCCAAGAAGAACTCAGGCCAGCGCCGCATGAACAGTGCTTGCTAGCGCTTCCAGCGGCGCAGTTTTTCCTCGTTGCCCTCTCCCCTGCCGCGCGAGGTGAACTCGTGGTGGTAAAGCTCTGCATAGGGCGTAAAGATGGTGCGGTAGCCGGCCACCCACACCCGAGGGCAAAAGTCTGCGTCGTTAAAGCCGGCGGCGAGTTCCTCGTTGTAGCCTCCGACCTGCTCAAATACGTCGCGTAGGACCATCTGGTAGGCGCCCGTCACGGCACTGAAGTTGCCCGGGCGCACAGCACGGGCAAGATAGCCCCCACGCTTTGCAAAAGACATCTTTGTGGCCGCAAATTAAAAAACGCAATATCATGCCCACATCGATACGTCATATGCGGCCAGCGCATTCTATTGATGTGGAAACCGGTTCGATTCCTTGATTTAAACCGAAGCCTCTACAGCAATTAATAGCGCCTCCAACAACACCAGCACCAGAGGCATGCCGACCGAGTCATCATCGACGGTCTCAGAAACTTAGCAACGGTTACCATGTCAGCCTTCGGCTCGATCGGCTTCTTAACAGCAGCCTCGGTGATAGTCGTCTTAGTTGCAACAACCGTGGGCGTTACCATGCCTCTAACAGGTTTTGCGTGCTCACGACGCGCTTTCCTAGATGATTATCGACCAATCCGCTACAACCAGTGAACGCTGGTTCGGAATCCCAATCTTTCCACCACCAGCGTAGCGGGATCGTCGTCAAATCACGTATGCGGAAGAAAATATCAAAGGTCTTGGTTCTACGACAAAGCTTTATTTAACAAATCGAAAGGGCCGATAAAACGTATGATGAAACCAATCAAGAGCTTCCTGAGACCTTCCAACATTAAGCAAATCGTGAACACAGCTGTTGGAACCAGAAGCACCTGCAACATTCCCAGTCCAACGCCGACACGCGTAAAGGGAAACTGCGAGCTCCAGAGCCAACTTTGGATAGGCCCATAGTCAGAAATAAGATAAGTAGCAAAACAAAGTTTCGCAACAGTGTTAACGAAACGGGAGGAAAAATGCGGCATTTTTAAATCGATCAACAAGACGGAGATGGCTATAACTAGTGAAAAAATAGACGCCGGCGAACCAAAAAAGCCGTTATACAAATTCGCAAAGGTCGAGCCCAGCAAACCATCAAAATGGAATTGACCATAAAACGAGATTGCAACTCCAACAAAAGAAGCAATGCAGCAAGCAACCAAGTGCCTTATATTCACTGTTGACAAATCTACATACCAGCGAATATAGCAAACAAGAACGCAAATTATAATAAAATCCACTAGTAGCCCGTCGATGGGAATCCAAAAGAGCGGCACATAACGCAGGAATCCAAAGGCGAAGACCAGAAAGATTGATAGATAAAGATGTAGTTTCTGGTCCAACGCATGCAAAGCCGGAATTAAAAAGGGCAGTAAAAATACAAGCCAAGCATAGACGGTTACAAACCACCAACTAGAACCAGTAAGAATTGGTGCAAAAATATCTATCAAATTGGTTGGACTTACTTGAATATCGCCGCGAAGCATGAAGAAAAAACCCAGCGCAATACTATAAAAGAGAACCGTGCCTTCGATTGAAGCTATCTGTTTGACAGCTTGTTTAATGGAGTATCCAGCTTTCCCCGCAACAAACCAGATTGTTATTGCAACAAAACAGCCGACCGCAGTTCTTCCAATTGGATAGAAAAAGATATTGTAGAAAAACCTAGTAAACGAACCAGGAAATACGGAAACAGAATCAGCGTTGTGAACAACAAAATGATGAGCCATTACCGTCCACATAAGGACAATGCGAAGTAATTCGATACGGGAATCTCGTATTTTTGCCATAATGCCCCCAAGTAAAATCAAAACCTAATTAAGCCTCGACCTAGAACCGTTCGAGAATCTCCTCGGCATTCTCTCGCAGATAGATATCTAGGTCCGGCACGGCAAACTGCACGTAGCCCCTCTGTGGTGCCTGAATAACCTCCCTTTGTAGCAATTTTGCCCTAATAGAGCTGATCTCATTGGTCTTTTTACCCATGCGCCTAGCAATCTCGGCTGATTTGGACTGTTGTTTGTCCTCGCACATCGCCAATAGGTATTTGATATCGTTAGGCCCCAGTCCAGAAATCGCGGGCTCATGAACAACATCGTGAAAACGAGCCTCTGCCAGCGCAATGCCTTCGGCAACATCGCGTTCACTCACGATGGTACTTTTGGCACGATGCAAATTGGCGCGCTGCCAAATGGAGTAACCGACCAGTTGCACCAGATAGGCATAGCCCTTAGTGGCCTTAGCGGCTCTCGACAGAAGATTGTCCTCTATGGTCAAACCAGTCGCGACAAAGCTATCGCCCATAGAGAGCGCGACCTCCACCTGGTTGATAGGCGCCAGATCTTCGGGGAGGGCACGACGCAAGAACGTAAGCGCTTTGCCGTTAATAAGGTCCATAACACCGGCGGGTAAACCGGCAAAGGCAAGTGCGATATCTACTTTTTCCCCTATCAAAAGCTGAACCGTAGACGCAATGGCACGCATATCGTCAATCGGGGCGTCCTGAACTTCATCGATGGCAATAAAAAGACCCTTGGCTGACTTCGCTGCCGAGCTTAGCAACTTTCTAAGACTCGACTCTTTGGGTGCAACATCGACTTTCGCGGAAACAAAGCCGGCGTTTACGCCGACCGAAGCATTAGTCGCAAGGGAAGAATCAGCAACCTGATCCCTCAAGTCCAGCAATAGGTTAGGGCCAGCAGAAACAATAGCGGTCTTCCATCCAAGCTCTCGCGCACGATCTCTCAGATCGCAGAGCAAAACAGTTTTTCCGGAGCCCCTCGGTCCAGCAATGCGCATGAGCCTCGCAGGTGCACCAATTCCCGCATTCAAGCTCTCGGTAAACTCAAGGGCGATATCATCACGACCAATTATGCGCGGAGGCTCAGCGCCGGCAGTGGGACGAAACGGGTTATGGAATACAGCGGCGCTCACTTGTTTGCCTTTCTAGGGAATCGATTAACAGTCAATCATCGTTTCAATAATTGTCACAGACTATATCGAATAATATCGAGCTGTATAAGCTTGTATAAACTTATCGCGAAAGTATCGAGTTTTCGTAATTTATCTTAGCAAGTAGTCCAACGTTACTTTCTTCCAGCTCATAGCGAAAGAAAGTTAAGGACTTCCTAAAAACCATTGCCTTAATACGAGAAATACTCGCTCTCAGCGGATAAGTTCGGCCCCAACCACGGATCGCCATCCAAGAAGAACTCAGGCCAGCGCCGCATGAACAGTGCTTGCTCGCGCTTCCAGCGACTCATCTTTTCCTCGTTGGCCTCTTCCCTGCCGCGCGAGGTGAACTCGTAGTGATACAGCTCGGCATAAGGCGTATAGATGGTGCGGTAGCCCGCCTCCCATACGCGCAGGCAAAAGTCTGCGTCGTTAAAGCCAACGGCGAATTCCTCGTTGTAGCCGCCGACGCGCTCAAATACGTCGCGTCGCACCATCTGGCAGGCACCCGTCACGGCACTGAAGTTGCCCGGGCGCACAGCGCGGGCAAGATAGCCCTCGCGCTTTGCCGAGAAGTCCTGGTTGGCATGGGCAAGTGCTCCACGCACGCCAACCAAAATGCCGGCATGCTGCACCAGATGATCGGCAAAGTAGAGTTTGGCGCCCACCACGCCCGCATCGGGACGCTGCAGATAGCCCATCATCTCTTCGATAAAGTCGGGGCTTATGACCTCGGTATCGTTGTTGAGCAGCAGCAGGTAGTCGCCCTTGGCATGCTCCACGCCAAAGTTAATGATCTGGGAGTAATTGAACTCACCCGGCCAGTACACAACGCGCGCGATACCCTTGCCTTCGGATGCCGCAGCCACGCGCTCTGGCAGGGTTTCGTAATACGCAAACGTCTCCGGGGCTTCGCTGTTGTTCTCCACCAAGACGATCTCGTAATTGGCATACGTTGCCTTCTGAGCGATCGACATCACGCAGGCATCGAGCGTCTCAATGTGATCCTTGGTGGGAATCACAATGCTCACCAGCGGCGCAAGCTCCGGCAGCGCATAGCGCATGCGGTAGACAAACGGCGTCTCGGTCTCCTCGACCGTTCCGCAAATGCCCAGCGTGTTAAAGTGGCGCTGAAGCGCAAGGCGCCCGGCTTCAATAGCATACGGCTTGCTATCGGCAGAGCCATCGGCGGTCGATCCCGGATGAACGCGCCAGTGATACAGCACGTGCGCAACATGCTCAAAGCGCGCGCCCGCTGCAAGACAGCGAAGCGTCAGGTCGTAGTCCTGGGCACCCGCAACGTCTTCTGGGGACATGCCAATGTAATCGATGAGCGCCTTCTCCACCATCAGGAAATGCGTCACACAGTTATGGCTATAGAGCAGGTCGGCGTTGAGCTTGGTCTTAAAGACCGGCTGACCCCACTCCCCCGTTTTCTGAAACATGTCCTCGTCGCAGAACAGGACCTGGGGGCGCTCGCCCTCGGCCGCCTTATTCAGCGCTGAAACATACTGGAATAACGCGTCCGGTTCCAGAATGTCGTCATGGTCCAAGAACGCGATGTAGTCTCCAGCCGCCTGCTGAATACCAGCGTTGGTGTTGAGCACAATGCCGCCGTTGCCGGGCAGCTCAATGCGACGAACGCGCTCATCGTTGGCACTTGCTGCAAGATTGGCCACCGCATCCCATTCGGGCGAGGCGTCCATAAGCAGCAATTCCCAGTTGTCATAGCTCTGGGCTAGCACCGAGTCCAGCAGCTCGCGCAGGTAGACCCGATCAGTCTTGTAGCACGGCACCACAATGCTCACGAGCGGTCTATAGGCAAAGGCCGCCGAAGCGACACGCTGGCACGCCAAATCGCCCGGCTTTGCGCGATGTTGCTCAAACCAACGTCGATAAGCTGCGTCGTCTGCACGCGCGTCCTTCATGCGGTTCCAGCTGTCATCGAACATGCCGTTGTACAGGCGACCATCCATGGCGCAAAACCCGCTTTGGATCCGCTCTGTGGGATCGTTCACGATCGCGACAAAATCTCGTATATCCTGAGGCATCTCAACACTCAGATACGTTTTATTGACGCGGCAACCGTTGCGCTGGGGAACATCGACCTGCGATTCAAACACATGCACGGTGACATCGATGGCATTCATATGCGTATCAAAGATCTGGAGCTCAGGTGCGCACTGGGGGTCTCCAGCCCAGGTAACCTCATAGCGCCACACCGCGCCGGCGTCTGCCGGCAAATAGCGAATGGCATCGATCTCGTAGCGACCGCAGCATTCGCCACGCTGCGCATCGCGGATAAGCGCGCACAGCGAAGGCTTTGCTTTGTAGTTAATCTTGGATTCCAGCTTGGCCACGCGGCTATCAAGGCGAATGGAGCCCAACCTTTGGCCATCGGATGCAAAAACGACATCCATCGACGAGTCATCCAAAAACGGAAGCACCAAGACAGCGAGCTCGCGCTCGTAATCGGAAACGGAAGGGCAAAGCGCCAGCACACGGCCATGATCGACCGGGAGCACCAGCGACGGCACACAAGAACCGCTCGTCGTCGCATGGGCAAACGCTTGAGAACCCTCCTGCTCAATAAGCGCAGCGACATCCTGACCGGCAAAACGAAGCAGCACAAACAGACGGCCCTGACTGCGGCAAAGTGCCAAACGCTTGATACTCATCTACACTTCTCGCTTTCCCAGGGCGTTCGCCGCCATGCGCTTGCAGGCACCCAGACGCCCAAACCTCAAGACGTCGTAATCGAACATGAGCTTTTTGCACGCACGGGCATTGGGGGCCTTACTGGTAAGCGCCGCGCGCACCATAGCGGCAACAGACGGGGCACATTGTGCAAGCGCAGCATCGCTACCCACAGCAGAACCGGCAAGCGCTGTGGCAACGGCAGCAAACACCTTGCCGCAGTCCGAACCCAGCAACCTGAGCGCATCGTACAGCACCAAATCGCATAGGTAGTACGCCAGGTCCTCGGCATGCTGGACATCGAGACCGTCGCGCTGCCAGTCAGCCAGCACCGCGGAGTAAATCTTCACGTGCTCCAGCAGGCGCGTCTCGTCGTCGTAGCGCATGGTGTCCATGAGCGAACCCTTGCGCGCCACGCGGTAGTCATACAGCTTGTTCGAAATAAGCGCGGTCTTGCGCGAGCGACCGTACACGGCAAAATCGAAGACCTGGTCCTCGCCATACTTAACGGTTTCGTCGAACACGATCCCGTTACCCAGCAAAAACTCACGCTTGCAGGCGGTGCGCCATGCAAAGGGGCGAGATGCTTCCTTAAACAGTAGGTCGGAGCTATAGCCTTCAAACGACACATCGCGCGGGCTCAGCACATAGTTAAGCCACGGATACCCCGCCTCCAGCGGATACGGATTCGCACCAAAGGTCAAAACATCACAGCGCTCGCGCTCAAAGGCATCGACGATCACGCGGCATGCATCGGGCGTAAAGCGGTCGTCGGAATCCAAAAACGCGACGATAGGCGCCGTGGACGCAGCGATGCCTGCATTACGCGCACTCGACAGGCCGCCATTGGGCTTATCGACCAGCGTGAAGCGCGCGTCTTTTTCGCAATAGGCGGCCGCAATATCGCGCGAGCCATCCGGCGAGCCATCGTTGACCAGCACGCCCTCCCAATCGGGCATGTCCTGCGCAAACAGGGAGTCCAGGCACCAGGCCAGGCACTCCTCCACTTTATAGATGGGAACGACAACGGAAATCTTGGGGTTAGCCATAGTCACTCGCTCCTACTGTGCGGCCGGAACGTCATCGGGGTGCGGGTTGTCGCCGTAGGTGCGCTGATACGTCAGCACGCGCCAGACCAGCGACAGGCCGCCAATCTTAAAGTAATGCTTAAACGTATTGAGCTTGCCCGGCTTCTTAAAGTCAAAGCGCGAATCGATATAGGCGCGGGGCGACTTGACCATCAGGCGCAAGTCAGTCTCGCCGCGCGGGTCGAATAGCGACAGGTCAAAGCGACCAGCATCCCAATCGGCCTTGAGCTCGGGCGAGGCCTTCTCCCAAAACCGCTCGCGCAACTCATCGACCAGACGCTCATCATTCCAACGGTACGTATCAACCTTCATGCGCATTAAAATGCCTTGGAGCTGAGCCTTGAGCTCGGGACGCTCGTCCAAAAAACGTTGCATCTCGGCGTATTCGTCGCACACGCAAAACACCTTGTTGGACGAATTAACGGAGCTCTTCTCGTTATCCTGGCGATAGCACAAAATGGGGTCCGTAATAAACGCGGCACGCTCGGCGCAAGCCCAAACCTTAAAGTTAAAGCCTGCGTCCTGATACGAGGCACCCGGCGTGGGAAGGAACCGAATCTGATTGTCGTTGAGGAACTCGCGCCGATAGATAGCCGACCAAATGGATGGTTTGCGGTAGAAGATGCCCGGGCGATCGACGGGGCGATACGCGGCGCCCGTCATATGCTCGTCGATAATCCCAAACAGTTCACGGCGTTCGCTGGGCGTGGACCAATACAGGTAAAAGTCGCCCTTTACCACATCGGCATGCTCGGCATCGGCCTTGGCGACCAGCTTTTGGAGCGAATCCTCAAACATAAAGTCGTCGGACTCAAGGATGCCCACGTACTCGCCGCGCGCCATCTCCAGGCCGCGGTTCATCGAGTCGCCGTAGCCGCTGTTGGCCTTGTCGATCATCTTTACACGAGAGTCGCGCTCCATGCACTCGTGGATGATATCTGGCGAGCTATCGGTAGAACCGTCGTTGATGCAGATGATCTCGATGTCCTTGAGCGTCTGCGCCACGGCGGAATCGAGGCACTCGCGCAGGTAGCGCTCAACATTGCAGATGGGAACAAGCAGCGAAACTTTAGGGGTATCAGAGTTCTGCAAGAGAACCTCCTGTTGAATAGCGTGTAACAGGGTTATTTTAGCAGCCGAGTTGCGGCGGGCGGCAGCGCTTGGAATTAGAGAAAGCGCTCCAGGCAGGCTTTGAGACCGCGAGTCGAAAGATAGAACAGCGTGGCATCTGCCATCGAAAAGCCCGAGGTCGTCGCAACGAACTTGTGGGCAACACGGCAAACAGCGCCCTTGGCAGGCATATCTGCCCAGTCCGTTCCCAAAAACGTCGCGAGGTCCATGTTGACGCGAGCCGCCACGCGATGGAAGTCATCGGCATCCAAGCGCGCCAGGTCGAACACAATTAGGTCCAAAAACCAAGTTATCAGCTCGCCGGGACACAGGTCCAAAAGACCGTAGGCCGCCCAGCCCTCCAAGACCTCCTCGAGCATCCTCATGTGGGCGTCAAGCTTTTTGGCACGAGCCTCGGCACTGTTGAACTCGTGCGTCGCCGATTCGCTCTCCATCACGTAGTGGTAGAACTTGTCCGGCATGACGACGGTCTTACGGGCAAGCGCATAAGCCGCAAATTGGAAGACGACGTCCTCGCCCAAAGCCAAACCGGGGGCGAAGCGAATGCCTTCGCGATTGAGCAGCTCGCACGAAAAAGCCGCACGGCAGGCATAGGGCTGCGCATTCGAATGGAACAGCAGTTGGGGATCACGGGCGCCGAAGGTACCAGCTTTGGGGCTCATGAGTTGCTGGACGCGCTTGGGGGCAGCATCGGCAGGTTCACAGACGCCGCCAAAAACGGCGGCCTCGGCATCTGCAGACTCCATGGAATGCAGCACGTGCTCGACCGTCCGGGCATCGATGTAATCGTCGGCGTCCACAAAAAAGACGGTCTCGCCCTCGGCGACATCGATACCGGCATTTCGAGCACACGAGACGCCCGCGTTTTCCTGGTCAATCACCAGTACGCGATCGTCGGCCTGCGCGATCTGGCGCAACACGTTCAACGAATCATCAGTCGAACCGTCGTTGACGCAGACAACCTGAATCGAGCGCTCGGACTGGGCCAACAGCGAATCGAGGCATCGCTGAATGGAGCGCGCAGAGTTGTAAACGGGGACGACAATGGTAGCTTTAGGACACGAGGCCTCTCCCATGTCGACCTACCCCCTCAGCGATTCGATGAGGAAGGCAGCGACCACGCCTGGGCCTCCAACCGAGGCGTAATACTTAGCACGCCCCAAGGCACCATCCGTCGCGAAACTCGGATGCTCGTCAACCCAGCCCTCAGGATCTTTGAGGATGGCAGCGAGATTTGCGCGCTTCCACGGTTTGAGGTCGTCAAGCAAAAACTCCCCCGCGTCCAAGGCCGCCTGAAATTCCTTAGCCATCTGAACCAGGAACTCCTTATAGAACTTAGGCGCCAGGCGCACGTAGTTCCACATGTATGAATCGTACTTAATGAGCTGGTTGAACTTGAGCATGCGCGCGACATCGCCGCTTGCGTGGTCGCGGGCATAATCCTCTCGAATCCAACGCTCAATCTCGGCATACTCGGTATTGACGCAAAAGACCTTAGCTGAAGAATTGACCGAGGAATTCTCGTTGTCCTGGCGATACGACAACACGGCATCGTGCAGGTAAATAGCCTTATCGGCGCACGCGATCACCTTAAAGGCGAATGACGTGTCCTGAAAGGATGCCCCCGGAGTCGGCAGGAACGTAATGCCGTTGCGCTGAAGAAAATCGCGACGGTACACGGCCGACCAAATCGACGGCTTTTGCTTAAAGAACTGCGTCGTATCGCTCGGGTGCACTGGCTTGCCACAGTCCTTGGCTTTAAACATCTCGTGCAGCGAACGGCGCTCCTCGGGCTTAGACCAGTAGAAATCAAAGTTCGCCTTCGCAAAGTCGGCATTATTGCTATCGGCGGCCGAGACAAGCTTTTCGAGTGCGTCGGGCGCCATAAAGTCATCGGACTCCAAGATACCAACGTACTTGCCACGCGCCATCTCCAGACCGTGGTTCATCGAGTCGCCGTAGCCGCTGTTGGCCTTGTCGATCATCTTGACGCGCCCATCGCGCTCCATATACTCGCGGATTATCGCCGGCGAGTTGTCGGTCGACCCGTCGTTAATGCAGATGATCTCAATATCCTTGAGCGTCTGCGCCAGGGCGGAATCGAGGCACTCGCGCAGGTAGCGCTGAACATTGTAAATGGGAATAAGCAGCGACAGAACAGGGCTGCCAGAGGCGTTAGTAGACAAATGTGCTCCTTAGGAAATACCTGTCGTTTCATGGTATCAAAGGGTCAGCGCGCCAGCGGGCGTTTATATAATCTATGGAGCCTCTTGCGGGCAAAGCGGCCCCACGTCATGCGGCGGGCCCATGGCAGGTTCCTGCGTTTTATTCAAAGCTTGCCGCCAAGGTGCGCCGAGCCTTTACAATAGGACAGTCCCAAGGACGTATTCGATAGCTTCCGCGCTGCACTCACCCGCCGCGCGTGAAAGGATATATTGCCCCATGCCTTCAACCCTTCCCGCTCCCATCGATAAGCTCGCCATTGTCGTCGTTACGTACAAGCGCCAGGAACTCCTGGCCAACTTGTTCGACTCCATGACCGAGCTTACGGCAGCGCCCTGGCGCATCGTGATCGTCGATAACGAGAATTCGCGTGAGACCGAGGCCATGTGCACCGCATTCAACGAGCGCCTGGCCAACCTGTGGGGCACCGACATCGAACAGCCCGACGCGAAGGGCGGCACCGACCGCGTCATCTACGCACCACAGCTCGAAAACGGCGGCGGTGCAGGTGGCTTCTCCGCCGGCACCAAATGGGCCTACGACCTGGGCGCCCAGTGGTTCTGGGTGATGGACGACGACGTGCTCGTCATCCCCGAAGGCATCGAGCGTCTTGCCAAGTGGACCGACCGCTACGATGTCATCCAGGGTTCGCGCCTGGACTTTGACGGCGGCGCCTTCTTTTGGCAGTACCAGCTCATCCTTTCGCTTGGTATCCCCAACCCCATCGCTAAGTGGGACCTGGGCCCCAAGGGCTACCGCGCCATGAACCAGTTGTGCTTTGAAGGCGGCCTGTTCTCGCGCCGCGTGGTCGACAAGATCGGCCTGCCGGATGCGCGATTCTTCATCTACGGCGACGATGCCTGCTACGGCTACGTGGCCAGCCAGCACTTCCCCGCCGCCGTTGTTGCCGACGTGGTGCTCAAGCGTGCCCGCGCTGTCTCTAACTGGGATATCGCCGGCAAGCGCCAGCTCAACTCTACGAGCGACACCAACCGCTACTACATCATGCGCAACCGCGGTTATCTGGCCCGCTACATGCAGATTTACGGCGACTATCACCCCGCGCTGTTCCGTCTGGGCAACGTCGCGACCTTCTGCAAGGAGTTCATTCGCCTGGCTGCCGTTGACAAGTGCTTTAAGACCGGTATTCCGGCGCTGCGCCGAGGCATGAAGGACGCCCGCAAGATCGTCAAGGATCCCAACTGGAAGCCCATGCCGCCCATGAAGGACACCGAGTAACGGAAGCCGGAAACACCTCGGCGCTTAAAGCCGCTGGCACACCGTAGCCACATGCTGCCCATCAAAACCGAACCCCCAGCGCATGCGACCCACGCCGGGGCGCGGCACACGGATTTCGTCGATGCCGTCGCGCTCTATGTCGAGCAGCGCCTGCACGGCCAGCAATTCCAGGCCCAGCGCATCCACACCGGGGTCATACATCATGTTGATCGTTATCAGCGGACGTTCATCGAGCATACCGATCGTATCGGCTATGTCGAACACGGCGCCCGTAGGAAAAACCTGGATGTCGCAGCGACCCGCGCCACACTTTCGCCTCGAGGCAGGATTGGCATAGCCCGGCAAGCCAAAGCAGAGCCCCTGCAAGAGCAGATGATATGGCAGTGGCGCATCTGGGTCGGTCGCACCGATTCCCGCATCTCCTAAGATGCGGCTTAGCGCCCGCCTCACGGTATCCTCGTTCCCATGGCACAGCCCGTCGCGAAACGCATCGACGTCTCGAATGTCTTCTGCAGCGCACTCAAACCACTCAATAATCACTAGACGCAAGGTCTGGCGAAGCTCGTTATTGGGCAATCGCAAAGCACGGAGGCGATCGCCATGCTCCGGCTCCTCAGTCATATCCGTCGTGAGAAAACCGGACAGATACAGCGCTGTCCACATGCCATCGTCAGGCGAGACATCTGGCTCTGCAGTGCCCAAACAAAGCGGGACCTCAGCGCACCCATGGGCCTCGAGCAAATCAAACAAGACCGAAAGGCGGTCGAGATTCCACCCGGCAACTACCCTACTCAGACAATCGGCATATCCATACAGATCGGCACGCACAGGCGCCGTGCAGCCTCGGCCCAGAAAACCGATCACACGCTCTGGACTCGAGCAATAGGCCCTGCCAAACCGATATCCCTCGAGCCATTCACGCGCATCATCCAGGTATTCCTCGCGCCCAGCATGATTCAACAGAGCCTCGACCTCGGCATCCGAAAAACCGAACCAACGGTCACACCACGCCGACAGCGGCGTCGTCAGACAATACGAGCAGCCGCGCGAAGAAAGCGCCGCTTCGGCGGGACCGGAACACTCCCCCATCAGACACGTCAGCCGCAACGAATCGCGCGCAGTGGCAATGGCGTCAAACAGCGCACGGTCAAGTAGTTCTGCCGGATCGGCGTCGGAAGCGTCCCTCGCGCTCGCACGGCGAGACCACGCCGCATCGTACCCATCAACGAGCAATACAACCTGCTCATCGCAGGCAATCTCCAGCAGCTCTATGAGCACACCGAGCACCGAGTCAACCTCGTCCGCGCTCGCCACGCCACGCGCGACACGTTCGATGTGACGCACCTTATCTCGAGCTAAATCCGGAGCCTCCAAGAGCGCCAACAAGCGAGCGCACTCGCCCGAAAGGGCATCGCGCACGACGCCGGCAACAGCGGGGCCACGCCTCCCAGCGCCAGAAAAGTCCAGCGATATCACCGGATAGCAAGCATACTCATCCCGATAGCGCCCGCCGTTCGCATCCCAAATCTGAGCATCGGCAAACAAACGCTGACCAGAGCGACCGACCGCTGGACGCTCCAGAAAAGCCCTGAGCATCGACAAGTTCATGCTCTTGCCAAAACCCTCGGGTCGACAGCACACCACAACGGACGCGTCGCAGTCCAACACATCGGCAATAAACATGGTCTTGTCAACCAGCATGCAACGACCAATGGCATCGGCAAAATCATGCACACCGACCGGCAAAACCGCATCATCGACATGGTTGACAAGCCGTACGCCAAAAGTATCGTCACTGTTGCAATACTCCTGTTCAGACACCGTAACTTCTCCCTAAAACGCAGCACGAAGCCCATTGTAGCGAGCAGTTCAAGTGCAACGCTGGATCCGTGCAAAGGCATCGGGCAACGGTAGGAACAAAGGCCTTGAGGGGGCATAACAAATCGTTGTGCAACAAAATGGGGCCCGATGCAACTGCACCGGCCCCCATTGCGAATCTTTAGTTGTCGGGCAACCGAAAGGGACTACTCCTCGGAGTCGTTCTGCCCAGCAGCCTTCTTTTGCTGATCGAGCTTATGCTTGCCACTCACAATAGACGTGGCACCCAGCGTGGCCAAGCTTGCACTGGCAAGGCTCGCCATAACGATAAGGTCGCCCGTCTTGGGCATGTTACCGCCAGATGACTTGGTCGTTGTAGTCGTCGTGGTTGTAGTGGTCACCGTCTTGGAGTCATTTTGCTCTTGGACTTGGTTGTCAGCACCGCTCTTGTCGTCGTCTTCGGGCTGTTTCTTTTCGCCCTCGGTCTTGCTCTCGTCCTTCTTCTGACCGGACTTGTCGCCCTTCTCATCAGAGCTAGGACCCTTATCGGATTCAGCCTTCTCGGAAGCCTTGTCCTTGGAGTCGCCCTTTGCGGCTTCGGTCTTTTCCGTGGAAACCTGATCAGAGTTGTCCTTGTTCTGGGCCGAGCCGTTATTGACGCCAGCCATCAGCGAAGAACCCAGCGTAGAACCAAGCTGCTCGGAGAAAGAAGGCTTCTTGTCCGGCGAAGCAACGGGAGCGTCCGGCGCCTTATTCGAGTCGTCCTTGGAAGCATCGGAATCAGGGGTCGTGTCAGAGCCGGAGCCGTTGTTAGAGCCGGTGTCAACGGACGAATCGCTCGAGCCGGTAGATGAGTTAGAGGTGCCAGCGTCGGTCGAACCAGAAGCGTCGCTGTCCGTATTGCCGGCAGAGCTTGAAGGCGAATCGCTCGCAGCAGAGCCGTTCGAATCGGAGCCGTTCGAGGTAGAGCCGTCGTTGGTAGTGCCACCAGCAGAGCCATTACCGTCAGCATCGGTCGAGGGCGCATCCATCCTGTCATCGTTGGCATCGTCACTCGAGCCGTCATTCGAATCAGGTGTCGGCGAGGGCGCCGGCGCAGGCTCGGGCTGCACGGGCGTCGCAGCGGCAGCGGCCTCGTCCTCGGCGATATAAACCAAGCAGTCCTTCAGCTCGTTGCGGTAGCGGTTCTTCCAGCCCTCATGATACTGGGGCTGACTTGAAAACTTGGTGGCGACATTGTTGACCACGCTATTGGAGAGCGCCGTCGCAAACTCGCGGTCGGACATATCGTTGGAAAGATTCGCCCAGCGGAAGAAGTCTCTGCAGCCACCGGTACCGCACATGTTGGTGATGCTCCACACCATACCCTTGACGCAATCGGCGCGGCCGGAGATGTCAATGCCAAGAGCGCTCTTAAGCCACGCCTCGGTCACCGCATAGTACGAGTTGTACGCATACGCATCCTGCAGAGCCGAAAACTCAGCAGGATCGGTGTTATAAGCACCCTGGAAGGCCTCCTGTGCAATACGGCCCAGCTCGGTAAGCTGGTCGTTCTCGTACATGGCATTGCTCGCGTTGGAAATCTCGCTGCCGCGATCAATCGCATCCTTGAGCATGCTGTATTTTTCGGGGCTGTAGTTGTAGACCTGCTTCATAAACGGAATGAGCGACCAACGGCGGTCGAACTGGTAATAGCCCAGCGCGTTGTAGCCGTCACCATACGAAAAGCCCTGGTTGTAGTTACCATGGCTCTCGTACTTGGTAAAGTACTTCATCTCGGTAGTCACGTTGACAAACGAAACGCCCTGGACCGACCTCAGCACGCCCGAGAAGGACTGCTGGGTGTAGAGACCCTTATCGATATCGGTGGCATCCGAGGCAACGCCTGGCGTGGGCTCCTCGGCAGCGGCGGGTGCCGGCGCGGAAACGGCGCCAAACGAAAGCGCCAGCGTCAGACCCGCGACAATAGCAGAATGCTTGGGCTGCATAAGATCCTCCCTGCATTGGTGTAGTTAAAGTGCAGTTTGCAAAGATAGAATCAGTATTGCAGCTCGTCCGTTGTTGCACAACAACCCCTCGGTAAACGGCAACAACCTTCCGCGAAATCTTAAGGAATTAAACAAACTGGTCGTCGGGCGCCATCAGAAGCTCGCCGTATCGCTCCATCAGCCCGTCCCTCAACTGACAGAAAGCGGGGATATAGACGTTCAAGATGCGCTGAATCAAATCTTGAGCGAGCTTGTTGTCGTAGATATGGACGTTCGTATTGCGGTCTCTGAGCATGTCTAGCCAGGCCGCCTCATCAATAAAGTCGTAGAATCGGTACGACTCCTTCAAGATGGCACGAGGAGACCCCGACGCGGCAAGCGTGGCGCCTTCATACTCGAGCAGACGCTTAAGGAGCTTCCAGCTCAGTTCAAATTGAAGATTGAACTTATTAATCAATCCACTCTGAACAAAATCATTGTTGAGATCCTGATTGGGCGCATCCTCAAGATTCGCCAAGGCGCTGGCAAAGTTCTCATATTTTTTCATACAGAATCACACCATCCCTGGCAATTTCATCGAGCAATTGCTGCGATAAGGGCTCATCGAGATTGACGACATCTACATCTAAAAGAGTATCAAGACGCTCCTCGATCAAATATGACAACCGGCCGAAATCCCGGCAACCTGCTACTGCGATGTCAATATCGCTCTTAGGCAAGTTGTCACCTCGAGCGCGGGAGCCAAACAGCACAACCTTCTCGGCGTCACACTCCCGAGCAAAAACTTCAATTTGCTTATACACCTTGTCGAGAGATGCCATTTGCAGCCCTACAGCTTAATGTCAAAGTTGATTTCGGGGACGGCGGCCAGGTCGGCCAACGTCACGCCGTCGACGTACTTTTCGATCACGTCGTCCAGGCCGCGCCAGAACTTGACGGTCGAGCAAAGATCGCTGCGAGTGCAGCTGTTGTCGATGCCATCGCACGCCACTGGAGCCGTGCTGCCCTCGACGGCGCGCAGGATGTCGCCGGCACGCACCTCGGCCGGGTCCTTGGCCATCATGTAGCCGCCGCCCTTGCCGCGCACGCTCTTAAGCAGGCCCGCCTTCATAAGCGGACGAACCAGCTGCTCCAGATACTTTTGTGAGATATGCTCGCGGTCGGCAACCTCGCGCAGGGCAATCTTGCCCTCGGCGTCGCCCAGCGCCGCGATATAGATCATCAGCCGGAGGGCATAGCGGCCCTTGGAAGAAATGAGCATACCTACCCTCCCATCGCATCTGGGACAACATAACCAGGTTTGTTTGTCCCAAATCTTAAGTAAATGGGACAAACACAACAGGTTATTTTGTCCCAGAATTTGAAAAGTCGAGTGGATTAGTCGGGTTTTCCCTTGACTAACGCCGAACCCATAGTAACTTTATTCCGAGAAGATTCCTAGGGTTTAGTACACCTATGAGTACACCATATACAGAGAGGGACAGCATGAGCGCAAATCCGCTGCTTTCCATCGAAGGTCTGACCGCCTCCGTGGACGAGAAGACCATCCTCCACAACGTCAACCTCAACGTCGCCGCCGGCGAGACCCACGTGCTGATGGGACCCAACGGCGCCGGCAAGTCCACCCTCGGCCACCTGGTCATGGGCGACCCTGTCTATACCGTCAACGACGGCCGCATCGTCTTTGACGGCCAGGACATCACCGAGCTCACCACCGACAAGCGCTCGCGCGCCGGCCTGTTCCTGAGCTTCCAGGCCCCGGTCGAGATCCCGGGCGTGCCGCTGTCGAGCTTTTTGCGTGCCAGCATCGCCGGCCGCCCCGGCCTGGAGATGAAGGGCAAGGAGTTCCGCCGGCGCGTCAAGGAGCTCGCGGCAGAGCTCAACATGGACACCGCCTACCTCAACCGCGAGCTGGGCGTGGGCTTCTCGGGCGGCGAGAAAAAGAAGGTCGAGATGCTCCAGCTTCTGCTGCTGCAGCCCAAGCTCGCCATTCTCGACGAGACCGACTCGGGCCTAGACGTCGACGCCCTGTCCACCGTCAGCCACGGCATGGACGCCTACCGCAAGAGCTGCGACGGCTCCATGCTCATCATCACGCACAACACGCGCATCCTGGAGCACCTGGATGTCGACCGCGTCCACGTTATGGTCAAGGGCCACATCGTGCGCGAGGACGACGCCTCGCTCATCCCCTGGATCGACAAGAACGGTTTTGAGACCTTCGAGCGCGAGGCCGCCGAGCAGCGCGCCCAGGCCGAGGCCGCCGCTGCCGAGCAGCAGGCGTAAAGGGGCGACGCAATGACCAAGAACCGCACCGAGGTCGCGGACATCGACCGCAGCCTCTACGACTTCACCTATGGCGAGGAGGGATTCGAGCGTCTCGACGCCGGCATCACGCCCGACATCGTGCGCGAGATCAGCGCCAAGAAAGACGAGCCGCAGTGGATGCTCGACCTGCGCTTAAAGTCCCTCGAGATCTTCAACCGTTTTCCCGACCCGACGTGGGGCCCCTCCATCGAGGGCCTGGACATGGACAACATCGTCACCTACGTCAAGCCCAACACCGACCAAAAGCACGACTGGGAGTCGGTGCCCGACGACATCAAGAACACCTTTGAGCGCCTGGGTATCCCCGAGGCCGAGCGCAGCTACCTGGCAGGCGTCGGCGCGCAGTACGACTCCGAACTCGTCTACCACAACATGCAGGACACCGCGTCCAAGATGGGCATCGTCTACTCCGGCATCGAGGAGGCCCTGCACGATCCGCAGTGGGAGCCGCTCATCCACGAGAAGTTTATGACGCTCATCCCGCCCACCGACCACAAGTTTGCGGCCCTGCATGGTGCCGTGTGGTCGGGCGGCTCGTTTGTCTACGTGCCCAAGGGCACCAAGCTCGACTTCCCGCTGCAGAGCTACTTCCGCCTTAACGCCAAGGGCGCCGGCCAGTTTGAGCACACGCTCATCATCGTCGAGGACGATGCCGACCTGCACTTCATTGAGGGTTGCTCCGCGCCCAAGTACAACGTAGCCAACCTCCACGCCGGCGCTGTCGAGCTCTTTGTGGGCAAGCGTGCGCACCTGCGCTACTCGACTATCGAGAACTGGTCCAAGAACATGTACAACCTCAACACCAAGCGTGCGCGCGTGGACGAGGACGGCGACATCGAGTGGATCAGCGGCTCCTTCGGCAGCCACGTGGGCTACCTCTACCCCATGAGCGTGCTCAACGGCCGTCGCGCCCGCTCGAGCTTTACCGGCATTACCTTTGCCGGCGCCGGCCAGAACCTCGATACCGGCTGCAAGGTCGTGCTCAACGCGCCCGACACCTCGGCAACCGTCGAGACCAAGGGTATCTCCAAGAGCGGCGGCATCCAGACCTTCCGCAGCTCCATCGTGGCCACGCCTAAGGCCGAAGGTTCCAAAGCAACCGTGAGCTGCCAGTCGCTGATGCTCGACGACCAGAGCCGCTCCGATACCATCCCCGCCATGGACATCCGCGCCAAGAACGTCGACATCGGCCACGAGGCCACCATCGGCCGCATCGGCGACGACAAGGTGTTCTACCTGATGAGCCGCGGCATATCGGAGGAAGAGGCCCGCACCATGATCGTCAACGGCTTTGCCAACCCGGTCTCCAAGGAGCTGCCGCTTGAGTACGCCGTCGAGATGAACAACCTGATCAAGCTCGAGATGGAAGGAGCGATCGGATAATGAAACAGGAAACCAACACCGCTGCTACCACGCTCGAGCAGGTCAACGCTATGCCGGCCGCCACTTGGGGTTGGCTCAAGATGAACCAGACCAAGCTCGAGCTTTCGGACGAACTTGCCGCCGCTCCCGCCGAGGCCGTTGAGGTCGAGGGCCTGGACGAGCAGTTTGCCAGCTCGGCCGACGCCTTCGATACCGCCATGGACGCCATGGCCGAGCGCTTCCCCGAGCGCCGTGCCTCCGCCCCCGGCGACGCCGTCGACCGCGCCCGCATCACGCCCGAGACCGAGCTCGACGTGCCCGCCACCTCCATCTACCAGGCCGGCGCCATCAAGCTCGAGGAGGAGCTCTCCCCTGCCGAGGCCTTCGAGACTGGCATGGGCGAGGCTACCTACACCTACCTGGCCGACCACACCACCAAGCGCGTCGTCATCGATGTGCCCGCATACAAGCACGCCACGGTTACCGTGCGCGTGAGTGGCGTCGACGCTGCCGCGGCCATCGCCGCCATCGATGTCGTCGCCCGTCCGCAGGCAACGCTCGACCTGCGCATAGCCCTGGACTCCCCCGTTGCCGGCCAAGGCGTCGTGGGCTCCGCGCTACGCGTGTGCGCCCACGAGTACGCCACCGTCAACGTGACCTGCACGCAGACGCTCGACGATAGCTGGATCGCGCTCGACGACACCGGCCTGTTCCTGGACGAGGGCGCGCGCGTCAACGTGCAGCACACCGTCCTGGGTGCTGGCGCCAGCGCCACCGGCCTTGCCGGCGACCTGCTGGGCGATACCGCCAAGGTGACGATCGATACCGATTACCTGGGCGCCCGCGAGCAGGTGCGCGACTTTAACTACGAGCTGCGCCACCGCGGCCGCAAGACCGAGTGCGAGATCGACGCCAACGGCGTGCTGACTGGCACGTCCAAGAAGGTCTACCGTGGCACCATCGACCTCGTGCACGGCTGCAAGGGCGCAACCGGCACCGAGCGCGAGACGGTGCTTTTGGCCAACAAGGGCGTCGACAACAAGACCGTTCCCGTCATTCTCTGCGACGAGGACGACGTCGCCGGCAACCACGGCGCCACAATCGGCCACGTCCGCGACGAGCAACTGTTCTATCTCGCCTGCCGTGGCCTTGACCAAAACGCCGCCGAGGACCTGTTCATTCGCGCCAAGCTGGAGGACGCCGCGCTTTCCGCCACCGACGAGCGCACCCGCGCAGCCGTCGTCCGCTTGGGCAACAACCTGATCAACAACTTTGAAGAGGAGCTCGCATGATCGACACCGAGCACGTTAAATGCGATACCTGTACCGCACCGGAGCCTATGGAGCTCGACGCCAGTGACGAGGCCTCGCGCGGCTGGCCTACCGTCGACATCGAGACCAATCCCTACAAGGCACAGTTCCCGCTTTTCCAGCAGCACCCCGAGATCGCCTTCCTCGATAGTGCCGCCACCGCGCAGCGCCCCGCCTGCGTGCTCGACGCCGAGCGTGACTTCTATCAGCGCATGAACGCCAACCCCCTGCGGGGCCTGTACTCACTGTCCGTCGAGGCCACCGACGCCATCGCGAAGGTCCGCCAGCAGATCGCCGACCTCATCGGCGCCTCACAGGCCAACGAGGTCGTCTTCACCCGTAACACGAGCGAGTCGCTCAACCTGGTCGCCAAGAGCTTTGCACCCACGGTGCTCGAGCCCGGTGACGAGGTCGTCATCACCATCATGGAGCACCACTCCAACCTAATCCCGTGGCAGCAGGTCTGCCGCGAAACCGGCGCCAAGCTCGTCTACCTCTACCCCACCAAGACCGGCCAGCTCACCACCGAGGAGGTTCTTGCCAAGGTTGGTCCCAAGACCAAGATTCTGGCCGTGGGTCAGGTTTCTAACGTGCTGGGCGTCGAGAACCCGGTCAAGAACCTCGGCAAGCTCGTCCACAAGTACGGCGGCTATCTGGTCGTCGACGGCGCGCAGTCGCTGCCGCACATGCCGGTCGATGTGGCCGACCTGGGAGCCGACTTCTTTGCCTTTAGCGCACACAAGGCCATGGGCCCCATGGGCATCGGCGTGCTGTGGGGCAAGATGGACCTGCTGAACGCCATGCCGCCCATGCTCACCGGTGGCGAGATGATCGACTCTGTCACCGAGCAGGACGCCGTCTGGGCGCCCGTCCCCGAGAAGTTCGAGGCCGGCACGCAGGACGCCGCCGGCATCTTCGCCACGGGCGCCGCCCTTGATTACCTGGTCAACACGGTGGGTTACGAGAACATCCAGGCCCGCGAGCAGGCACTCGTCCACTATCTGATGGGCGAACTCATGCAGCTCGACTTTGTCCAAATCATCGGTTCCATCTACTGGGACAACCACCACGGCGTTGTGAGCTTTAACGTCAAGGGAATTCACCCGCACGACGTCGCGAGCATCATGGACATGGACGGCGTCTGCATCCGCGCCGGCCACCACTGCGCGCAGCCGCTGCTCACCTGGCTGGGCGTCGAGAACCTTGCCTGCTGCCGCGCCAGCGTGGCCTTCTACAACGACAAGGCCGACATCGACAAGTTCATCGCCGGCCTGCATCACGTTTGGAGCACGTTCAATGGGTAATCTGTACACCTCCACCACGTTTATGGAGCACAACTCGCACCCCGACTATAAGTACGAGATGGATGCTCCCACGCACGAGCACGACGGTATCAACCCCAGCTGCGGTGACGAGCTCACCTTGCAGCTACGAGTCGAGAACAACGTGATCGAGGAAGCCTCCTTTACCGGCCACGGCTGCGCCATCAGCCAGGCAAGCGCCGACATCATGGCCGACCTCATCACGGGCGAGACGGTCGAGGAGGCGCGTCGCTTGGCGGAACTCTTCCTCGCCATGATCCGCGGCGAGAAGCTCTCCGAGGACGACCTGGAAGACCTGGACGAAGCCGCCCAGCTCCAGGACATCTCGCACATGCCCGCCCGCGTCAAATGCGCCGAGCTCGCTTGGCGCACCCTCGACGGCATGCTCGAGGGGCAAGCAAACCAGTAGTTTATGCCCCGAATCCAAGTTTTTTGATTGCCGAGCCGCCCGATACGGGCGGCTCTGTTTTTACCTAATGAGCGCGAACGCACAAAGTCCGCGCGTCCGGCGCCCCGTCTGACATTTGCCACACAGCCAGACGCGAGCACGGGCGTTTTCCACAGCACCAAAGGCCTGCGGCAGGGCCCCGGGCCCGCCAAGCAATGCGCCAAGCCCCGTTCTGCGAAGCTCCGACTCGCTTCGCGCCTGCCGCAGACGGGTCCCATAGGAAGCGGCGTGCATTTTTGCGAGTATTCAGCACGCCAAGCTGTGTGTATACGCATCGAAAGCGTTAATCAATGTCTTTAGGCGCATATATATTGTGTTTTAGAACAAGCATCGCGGTCTGACGGGACGCAGGCACGTGCTTCGGGGGCGCAACGGCAGGAATCAATAGCTTCGGGACCCGTATGTTGCAAGATTGCGGCGGTGCCGACAGCAACACGATGCTGAAAACTCCGTTTTTTGCACGGCGCAGACGGGGGTAGGCACGGGCAAACCCGGACTGAGCTGTTATTTTATGCAAGATGACGATTGTTCTATGCATATTAAGAAGTGCAGTTACCGTACCAAGCTTTTGAACGCTGGTTGCGGCGTATGGACGACCCCAGCTGCGGTGAACAGGCGACCTTACATCACGTTTCCGCCAGCCCGCATCGCCGTTCGCGCGCGGGCGCGCACGATACGAGAGACGGTACTTTTGCCAATCCCGGTATACCGCTCAATCTGGCGCACCGTAAAGCCGGCATTGTTCAATCCAACAATAACAGTATCGCGCTGCGCCGGCGGTGCAGTTTTAACCCCGTTGAGCGGAACCCCGAGACTCTTCGCCAACTTGCCGGCAAAGGCATTGCGTTCCCACTCTGTCTCTTTCATATCGCACAGCGCTGGCTTGCTGCCGTCGGGCGTCGAAAGCGAATAGGCAATAAAGCCCTCGGCAGAACCAAAAAGCTCAAGCACGCAAGAAGGATCAGAAAATCCCCTCGCGACATCAGCCGCGTCACCGTCGTAAGCGCACAAATGCTCCGCAAAGCTACTCCAGGGATAACGCTCGATTAGGCTAACGCCCGCCTCCTGCGGATCGGCGTGTACGGAGCGAATAGCCTCCATCACCTGCCAGTCGGTATCGAGCGAGCGCCGGTCAAAACGGTTCTGGAACAGATGGCCTGTGCGCCTCGTGCGTTTATTGAACCGCCGCGCGTACGTCAAAAGCAGCCGGTGCATCGCCGCGCTCATCCTGTCCTCGTAATCTGCAAGCACCAAATGCACGTGATTGCCCATAAGGCACCAAGCGATAACCGTCACACCCTCCTCGCGGCAGCACTCGCGCATCAGCTCCAAAAACTCCCACCGGTCCTCATCGCCCTCAAAGATGAGCTGCTTGCCCGTACCGCGGGCACAGACATGGTAAAAGCCGGTAACCGTTCTCCAAACGCGCTGCATGGCGCTCCCTTCGCCGGGATCTGCTTGCCATCCAATACAGCACGATTGAAGCGTGCCATCAAAACATTCACGCAAAACAATACACTCGCGCGGCCAAAGGCAGTAATCAGGCGGCGAACGGCATCGTTGCAACAGGTCAACCCCCGCAATGCTTACAAGAGCTGACCAATAGCTTGCCCAAGACGGACCCCCTCTACGGAAGTTCACGACCACAGAACATAGAGTTAAACCGTTTCAATTAAAACTTCCGGACTTCTCGCTACGAAAACTGAGCCGTTCGCCGAATATTCCGTGCATTTCGCGGTATTATAGGGGCTGCATGTCATGTCCCTTTCGAAGGGTCGCCCGGCAATCGCCAGCCACGGCCCCCAGACGGGACGCCAACACGATAGAGAGGAGAGGCATGCAGTACTCACAGGAAGTGGAGAACATGTGCCCCGTTGCCAAGGGTGCATACCACGGCCCCGCACCCATCCCCGAGGAGGGCAAGTGGGTCCAGGCTAAGGAGATTTCCGACATCTCCGGTCTTACGCACGGTGTGGGTTGGTGCGCACCTCAGCAGGGCGCCTGCAAGCTCACGCTGAACGTCAAGGACGGCATCATCGAGGAGGCCCTCGTTGAGACCATCGGCTGCTCGGGCATGACCCACTCTGCCGCCATGGCTTCCGAGATCCTTCCCGGTAAGACCATCCTCGAGGCCCTCAACACCGACCTCGTCTGCGACGCCATCAACGTTGCTATGCGCGAGATCTTCCTGCAGATCGTTTACGGCCGCAGCCAGACCGCGTTCTCCGAGGGCGGCCTGCCCGTGGGCGCCTCCCTCGACGACCTCGGCAAGGGCCTTCGCTCTCAGGTCGGCACCATGTTCGGCACCAAGGCCAAGGGCGCTCGTTACCTCGAGCTCGCTCAGGGCTACGTCACCCGCATGGCTCTCAACGACAAGAACGAGATCATCGCATTCGAGTTCCTGAACCTCGGCAAGTTCACCGACGCCGTCAAGGCCGGCAAGACCCCCGAGGAGGCCATCGCTGGCGCTATGGGCCACTATGGTCAGTGGGAGAACGCTGCCAAGTACATCGACCCGCGCACCGACGAGGAGACTCACTCCGTCGCCAGCGTGTTCCCGGTTCACGAGTAGAAAGGGAGGGAAATAACTATGACTGTTACGTTCGAAGGTTACGAGCGCCGCGCTGACAAGATCAACAAGTGCCTCGCCGACAACGGCATCGCCTCCCTCGAGGAAGCTCTGCAGATCTGCACCGACAAGGGCTTCAACCCGCGTGAGATCGTCAACAACACCCAGTCCATCGCCTTCCAGAACGCCGAGTGGGCCTACACCCTCGGTTGCGCTCTCGCTGTCAAGCGTGGCGCCAAGTCCGCTTCTGAGGCTGCCGCCATCATCGGCGAGGGCATCCAGGCCTTCACCGTTCCCGGCTCCGTCGCCGAGGACCGCAAGGTCGGTCTGGGCCACGGCAACCTGGGCGCTATGCTGCTCTCCGACGACACCGAGTGCTTCGCCTTCCTGGCAGGTCACGAGTCCTTCGCTGCCGCTGAGGGTGCTATCGGCCTGGCTCTGAACGCCAACAAGGCTCGCAAGAAGCCGCTGCGCGTCATCCTCAACGGTCTGGGCAAGGACGCTGCTCAGATCATCGCCCGCATCAACGGCTTCACCTACGTGAAGACCCAGTTCGACTACTTCACGGGCGAGCTCAAGGTCGTCGAGACCATCCCATACTCCGATGGTCCCCGCGCCGCCGTCAACTGCTACGGCGCCGACGACGTCCGCGAGGGCGTTGCCATCATGTGGCACGAGAACGTCGACATCTCGATCACCGGTAACTCCACCAACCCCACGCGCTTCCAGCACCCCGTCGCTGGCACCTACAAGAAGGAGCGCCTCGAGGCTGGCAAGAAGTACTTCTCCGTCGCTTCTGGTGGCGGCACTGGCCGTACCCTGCACCCGGACAACATGGGCGCCGGCCCTGCCTCTTACGGCATGACCGACACCATGGGCCGTATGCACTCCGACGCCCAGTTCGCCGGTTCTTCCTCCGTGCCTGCGCACGTCGACATGATGGGTCTCATCGGCATGGGTAACAACCCCATGGTCGGTGCCACCGTCGCCTGCGCTGTCGCCGTCGAGGAGGCCCTCAAGGCCTAATCGCGCCCGTGCGATGCTCATATAGCTGAGCTTTGGAGCCGCTACCCACCCGGGTAGCGGCTCTTTTTGTTTGCCCCGTCCCAAATTGGTTACTCTTATTAGAAGGTCCGATATATCAGTTGCGGTGAAATACGGACTGAATTGCATCCATACAGGCCAAAACAGTCCGTATTCCACCGCAACTTACCAAATTAGCCGACCGAAGTGACCGAGTCCACCTGACGCCCACCTGCCATATTTGCCCTTTACCGATTTGCCGAGTCTTTGCGGCCCCATTGCCGATCACCCGTGCGACAATGCGCCGGACGAGAAAGGAATCCGATGGAATCGACTGATGTACTGGTAATTGGAGCTGGCATTGCGGGCCTTTGCGCCGCCATCGAAGCGGCACGCACGGGTGCAACCGTCACTGTGGCAAGCGCCGGCAAGACCATGAGTGGATCGAGCTTCTTCCCGGGTACCTGGGGCCTCGGCCTCATCGGTCCCGTCGACGAAGACGACGAGCAGGACCTCATCGACACCATCCAGACCGTCGGCGGCGGCGTTGCCGACCCCGAACTCGTCCAAACGTTCGTCCACGGCATTCGCCAAGCGATTGACTGGCTCGAGCAAGACCTGGGCGTTGAGCTCCAGCGTCCGCAAAGCGCCAAGAGTGCTCAACAAAAGCAGTTTATCCCCTGCTTTGACCACAAGACGCGCATGTGGCGCGGCCTCACCCGCAAGCCCCTTGAGGACGCTCTGACGACCTGGATCGAGTCGCTCGGCATTCGCCTGCTCCCCCGCCATGAGCTTATCGACCTTGTTGAGGACACGAACGGCAGAATAACCGGAACCGTACTCTACGACCTTACCGAAAATCGAATCGTGCCCTTTGCTGCCAAGGCCACGATCATCGCAGCCGGTGGCACAGGCGGCCTGTTCGAGCGCAGCCTTACGTCGGCTGATGTGCTCAGCTCCTCGCAGGCCATCGCACTGGCGCACGGCGCAACACTTACTAATATAGAGTTCATGCAGATGATGCCTGGCTTCATCGAGCCCAGGCGTAACTTGGTCTTCAACGAGAAAACCTGGCGCTACGTGCATGTAGACCAGCCGGTAGATATTGCCGACGACAAGCTGGACGACCTGCTCGAGCAGCGCTCTGGACATGGTCCCTTCACGTCACGCTTGGCCTCCCGCGCTATCGATCTCGTCATCGATCAGGCAGGTGCCGAAGGCCTGGCACTCCACTACGACTTCCCCCGCGAGGATGTCCCAGAGTTTGTGCAGACCTTTGCCACCTGGCTGCAAGACGAGCACGGCATCGCGCCGACCGACGAGATGCGCGTTGCGATGTATGCCCACGCCGCTAACGGCGGCATCAAGATCGATAAGACCGCGCACACGGGCGTTGAGGGCCTCTACGCTTGCGGCGAGGCGACAGGCGGCATGCACGGAGCCGACCGCATTGGTGGCTTGTCAAGCGCCAACGGCATCGTGTTCGGGCGCATCGCAGGCGCATCGGCAGCCCTTGCAGCGCAGAAAGAGCCTAAGACAGCCCTGAAGGCGGATATCGCCCTCCCCCAGCACGGCATTGCCACAACAGATGCCGAGCGCCTGACCCGCAGCCTTAAGCACACGATGAGTACCTATTGCATGATCAACCGCACCGAAACAGGCCTATCCGAAGCACTACACGAGCTTGAGGGCTTGAAGACGGAGGCAACGACCTTGAGCACACAGAAAGCCCAGGACAGCGAAGTCGCAGCCCTCGCCCGCCTGCAATCGCAGATTCAGCTGGCACAGGAAATGGTCAAAGCCATGCGCAAGCGAACTGAAAGCTTAGGTTCGCACTATCGAGCAGACTAAATCGATTCTCACTTTGAGTTTGATCACAACTTCTCAACATGCATCGAGCCCCGTGAGCATAATTCTCATAAGGAGAGCACGTTTATGGGGCTTTAGCCGTGTTTCCCTAAGGGAATCACGGTGCAGTTTCCCCAACTTCGCGCCCCGACGGGTTCGACCCCATGCGAGGTCAAAAAAAGACGGCCAACTTTCGTTGACCGTCTTAACTTGCTTTGGTGGGCCGTCAGGGGGTCAGCCTGCTTTGCAGGCGACCGCTGCGGCGCCAAGGCGCCTTGCGCGCTACGCTGGTAAATGCTCACGCATTTCCTCAGCTTCGCGCCCCGACGGGTTCGACCCCATGCGAGGTCAACAAAAAAGCGACCAGCCTGAGCCAGTCGCTTTAACAATCTTTGGGTGGGCCGTCAGGGGGTCGAACCCTGGACCTTGGGATTAAGAGTCTTGAACGTGATGTTATGGAGTGCCTTGTAGCAGCAAAATCGCAGGTAGTTATGTTTCCACACGCTCTCACCGCACTGAAACTGCATTGCAGAACGGATATTGACGGATATCTGGCAATGCATAAAGCCCCTCCCCGGCAGTTCATGCCGGGGAGGGGCTGCATCTATCAATTTCTAAAGTCTTTTTGGCTGCCGACGCGCACGATTGCCCATCCGAGAAGACCGGTCAGCAGTCCTGCAGCAGCGCCGACAATAAAACAGATATCAAATGGATTCATATGCACACCTATCGATAGAGTTGCTTGACGAGCGCTTGGCCGATGGCGACGTTGGTGTCGCGGCCCTGGTATCCGTCCGCACCCGATGATCCGCACGAGATACCTTGAGCGATGAGCCACTGCTGGTGTTTGAAGACCGTTCCCGAACCCATCTGTCGCGCCTGAACACCGCCGACCACGGGATAGACTTTGCATCCGACCTTGTCCTGCAGGGCGCGGACGGCATTCGAGCCAACCCCGCCCTTGACGTACTCGATTACGCCGCGGTCGCTTGCCCAAAGGTATCGCTCATTCGCCGGCCATTGACCGGAGATCACGCCATCGGCAGTCGTGCCGAGCTGGCATTGCAGCTCCTTGGCCATCTTCGGGCCGAAATATCGCGTGTCTCCGAGGCTCGGGACCGTATTGTCCGCGACTTCCGTATTTGACCCATTCAGTGTCTTGCCGTCGCCAAGCCAGTAGAGCGTGCCGTCCCATGGGTAGCTGTAGTACGCCTTGATGTTGGACTCGCGCCCGGTCTGGTCGCCCTTGGTGCCGGTGACGGTCCCCTTTTCAGAAATGGAGAATTGGGCCAAGAGGTCGCCGCGAGCGGATCCATAGGGAGAGACGCACACGGCGGTGTGGCACTTCTCGTTGAGGTAGATGTCTCCACGCTGGGCGGACTTGACGCCCATCTTACGCCAGCCGAAAAGGCCCGTCTTGAGCAGCTGCTCCCGCATGTTTCCGGTATACGAGGCTCCGAAGGTATTGACGCCGACCGCGCGGAGGGCGGTCACTACGGCCGAGGAACAGTCGCGATCGCCACCGGCAATAGTGACGGTGGTGCCGTCGGACAGACAAATCGTCTCGGTCGTTCCGTCCCCCATGCGGTTGGCCTGCGAGTATCCGTGACCGCCGCCCCCATCATGGGAGACGAGGTGTTCCATGACCTGCGCGAAGGCCTCGCGCTGTGTGATGGCCATGGCCTACTCAACCGCCTTGGCGTCATATGCGGCATGGGGCTCGCTGTACGACATGGCACGCTTCGAGTCCGACGCGCCCTTGGTGGTCGGATCGACGATCACGCCGAAGCCGGCGAGAACGGTCAGGATGATTCCGACGAGCTGGATGAGCGACCCCTGGGAGATAGGCGCCACGACTCCGAGGATTCCGAGCACCTGATAGGCTGCGCTGATTACGGCGGCGGCCAATGCCGCGAGCGTCTGCTTATTCTTGAAGCGAAGGGCCCAGTTGATTTTCATTTTTCAGCTCCTAATCTGACCCGCCGATACCGTGATGCAGGTCGTAATTCTTCTCGACGCGGTCGAGCCGGTTGAACAAGGTGATGACCTGTTGCTCGACTTTCGTGAGGCGCTCGCCGTGGTCGTCGAGCTTGCGGTTGATCTCCTTGACGCCATCCTTGATCTCGCTCGTGTCGCCGCAAAGGCTGTCGAGCTTGTCTTCGGTCCGCTGCTCCTTGACAGACGATGTTTTGGATACGGAGACGCGCCCGATGAAGAACGTGACAATCACAACGGCGGCCGAGAGGACCGACGTTGCCTCCCCGATGCTCAGCGCCGGCACCCTAAACCTCCTCCGCGTACTCTTCTCCGACGATCTCCTCATATTCGTCGCATGTGATCCACTTGCAGGCCACGGCTCGATGCACCATGGCCTTGGTCCAGAGGCCGCGCTCGTAGTAGCGCCTCACCTTGTCATAGTTCTTCGAGTGCGCCGCCGTGGTTGCAGCCTTGACGCGTCCCGCCATTACTGTTCACCCCCGACCGTCATCATCAGGTAGTCGATGTTTGCCGTGTTGGTCTCGGTTTGGCTGGGCTCGGCGACCTTCTCGCGCATCTGCTCAAGCAGCTTGTCCACGTCCGGGGCCTCACCCTTTCCGTAGGCGGCGACGGCCGCGGTGTAGGCGAGCTTTCGCGCCTTCCGCTCAACGTACTCGTCATCGTCGATAACGCCCGCGTCGTGCGCCGCGTCGGGGTCGCCGATCTGCGACAGCAGATCGCGCAGGGCGTTGACCTCGGCCATGGTGCCGTCTTGAAGCTCGTTGGGGCGCGGCATGTCTTCCTCAGTGTCCATGCGGACTCCTCTCTTGTCGGAGAATGTGTCGCCATCGTATTGGCGCCGTGAGATTGCCGGGCCGCTTCGATGGGCGCAAAGAAAGAAGGCGCGCCGCGGCACGCCTTCGATGCTTCTGTTATTTCGCGGCCGCTTCGCTTAGGCCGCTGCTTTGAGTTGCCGGTTCTCCGCTATTGCGAGGGCTTGCCTCCGCTTGAATCGTCCCTCGGGTTGGCCTGCATTGAGCACCCCCCCCTCCCGCGCGAGATTTTCGAACAGGCTGCGGTACAGCGCGTCCATGGCCAGCACGCTGCGGTGCGCGTCCAAGTGAGCCATGCCGCCGCGCCAGCTCTGGTAGCTCTGCTGCACCTGCTCGGGCGTCATGACCCCCTCGGCCACCATGCGCGCCATCTTCTTCAGCTTGCGTCGCTCGCGCGTGATGGAGTCGCGGCACGGCTTCATGACGATGCGGCCCGTTTCGGTGTAGAAGATGCGCTTCTTCAGCCACGTGAAGCCGCGCGTCAGCTTCACCACGCGGGTCTTGCGCGGGTTCAGCGCGATGCCGAGCTTCGCGCACTCGTGCTCTATCAGCAGAAGGCACACTTGCAGGTACTCCTTGGACTCGTGGATCAGGTAGAAGTCGTCCATGTAGCGCCCGTAGGCCTCGGGGCGCAGCATCTCGGCCACGTAGTGGTCGATGCGGTTGGGGTGCGCCACCGCGCATATCTGGTTTGGCTCGCTGCCCAGGCCCAGGCCGACCTCGCCCTGCGCGTCTATCAGGCGGTGCTCAAGGGCGACCACGCGCGGGTCGAGCAGCGCGTCGGCCACCTGCCGCTTGACCGGCTCGTGGGCAATGCGCGCGAAGTAGTCGGAGAAGTCGCCCAGCAGTATGTAGCCCTCGCGCCCATGCCGCCGCCAGTGGTCGGCCAGGTGGCGCTTGAGCAGCTTAAGGGCGTAGTCGGTGCCGCGCCCCTTGATGTTGGCGGAGTTCGCGGATACGAGCGTGGGGACTATCGCGGGCACGAGGGCGTTCTGGGACAGCGACTTCTGCACCACGCGCTCGGGGAAGTGCACTGCACTGATGTGGCGCAGCTTGCCGCGCTCCCACAGGTCGAAGCGGATGAAGCCCCGGCATATGTCGCGGCCCTCCAGAAGGTCGTTCCTCGATTTGACCGCGTTTCGCAGATAGTCCTTCATATAACGCTGCGTGGAGGACTTCCGCATCACGCCGCCCGCCGCCTGCTTGGAGGCCTTGCAAAGGCTGTTGAGGTCGGCCACCGTCTCAAGCGTGCACGCCTTGACGCGCTCGGCCTTTGCCTTGGCCCGCTTCTCCTCGCGGCGCTTGCGGCGTGCGGCCCTTCTTTGCACTGAGTTCATAGAGAGCACCCCGCACGGCTTGCGATGTGGCTCTGACAGCCGCTTGAGGTATGGCCATGAAACGCGGCGAAGCCACGGAGCGCCGCGCCATGCAAGCAGCGTCCGGCCACCCTCGCGGGGTGCGTATTTACGGGCGCATGCCCGACGGTCGCGCCTTCCTTCCTCTCCGCGCTCTGCTTTCGGCCCTGGGGCCTACTCGGTCTGGCAGTAAGGGAATCCGGGGCGGGGGCGAACCCAGACATTCGTCGCCGAATTGTAGTTGGCATTGCCGTTGTTGTTGACGTAGCACACGTTGGACGAGGAGCCACCCATGACGGAACGCAGCCACCAATTGTACCGATATACAAGGCGGGACCGCCGCCCATTATAACGAACGCAGGCGCTCTAGCTCGGCCTCGGCCTCGGCTATGCGCTCGTCGGTCGTCTTCTTGCCGGTGACGCGTACGTTCTTGCGCGCGCCCTTCAGCAGCCTGATCTCCTCCTCGACCATTCCCGCCAGCGCCTCGAAGCGGTTGGCGTTCACGGGCAGGCCGATATCCATGAGGCACTGCATGTCCAGCATCAGCTGCTCGCAGTCCGCTATGGCCAGCGTCAGGTAGCGTTTCCTCTCCAGCGCGTTGAACGAGCTGTTTGGATAGAAGCAGTCGGCGCGGTTGACGTTGTACACGATGCTGCGCGCCGTCTCCACGGTCGGCACCGCGTTCAGCAGACGGTAGGCCTTCGGAACCACGGAGGACGACGCCATCAGCTTGTTGACCTCCACGCGGATGGCGATGGCCTGCGTGAAGAACTTGTACTCGGACACCTCGCGGTTGCGCTGGTAGACGCCGCTCACGTGCACCTCCTGGGGAAACTGGCGAAAAAACGGCCCGCTTCGCGGGCGAGAGGCGACCGCGCAAGGCGGTCGCCTAAAAGCAGAGTATAGAGCACTCGGCTGGCTAGCCGACGAGGAAGCCGGGGCGGGGGCGAACCCAGACATTCGTCGCCGAATTGCAGTAGGCAAAGCCGTTGCCGTAGACGTAGCACACGTAGGACGAGGAGCCACCCAAGACGGAACGCAGCCACCAAACGTACCGAGTTCCGTTCAAGCGGTGCGCGGTATCGCGGAACAGGTCGAACTGGCAGTCGAAGCCCACGCTGTAGCCCTTGGTGCCCCACACTGGGCAGCCGTACACCTCCATCTCGGAGGGCGACCACACCTTGCCGATGTCCTGCCAGCTCCAGCTGTTGGAGTCGCCGAGCGCGCCGCTCGCGCTGTAACGCTCCTCAAGCAGCACGCGCTGGGTGAGCAGGTACTTGGTCAGCCCCTCGGGCAGGCACGCCTCGAACAGCTTCTCCCACGCCTTGAGGTTGCTGTTCAGGTACGGGTTCTTCACGTCTGCGGTGCCCTGGTTGGTGTTCGCAGTGTTCCACATCAGGTAGCTGTCGTTGGCCACGCCGGTGACGGTCTTGGCCACGGCGACGGGCGCGGACGCGATGAACGCGATGTGGTGGCCCTTGGCGCTGTTGCCGCACTGGTAGTACGGGTCGAAGTGCGCAAGCAGGAAGCGCACGGACTGCTGGGCCGCCACGTTTGACGCGCTCACGAGGGGCACGTCGATGTAGTCCCCGACGCGAAGGCCCGCGAAGTTGCCGGCCGCCGCTCGCTTGTGCAGCGCATCGTACACGCTGCCGCTGCCGATCTCCCCGGCAAGGATGGTGGCGATGTTCTGCCCGCCGTACTTGCCGATTTGGCCCTGGCGGTTGTACTCGGCGTTGTTGAGCGCCGTCTGCGCGTTGCTGCGCGCGGTATCGTCGATGACGTTGAGCGGCTGGCCGCCTACGACCAGCGTCTTTGCATTTGCCATTTATCCTCCTTAGGAAAGGGTTACCGTGCTGCCCGATACTGAGCACGTGCCGCCGAACGTCACCGTGTCCCCGGATACCGACGCCTTGCCGGCAGGGCAGTAGACCGTGCCGTCCATGTAGATGAACTTGTCTGTCGCGTCGGCGAGCATCGTCGCGAGCTGGCCGTTCTGGCGGCGCAGCTCGGCGATATCGGATTCGCCGCCGGCGCCCTGCGCCACCGAGTTCGCGATCTGCAGCGCCTGGTTCGCGGCGGCCTCGGCATGAGACGCCGCGCCGTTGGCCGCGGCGGCCGCATTGCTCGCCAGCGCAGTCGAGGCGCTTGCGGTATCGTTCGCGGCATTCGCCTTCTGAACGGCGGCGTTGGCGTTCTCGGTGGCAGTCGAGCACTTCGCGGCGGCCGTTCTGGCAGCTCCGGCGGCGACGTTGGCGTCATATGCCTGGGTCTTTGCGGTGCCTGCGGCGCTGCTCGCCAGCGACGCGGCGCTCTCGGCCCTCTTTCGCGCCGCCTCGACTTCGTCGTAGTTTGCCGGGCGGAACAGGTAGGTGGTGATGCTACCGTCGCTCTCCGTCACGTCGAGGCCGTCGATATAGTCGTCCTCCCCGACCTTCACCTCGTAGACGGCGGACCCGTCGCTGTTGTTGGCCATGCGGATTCCCTTCCGCGGGCCTGCGCCCGCACGATAATCAAGCGATGATCCCGATCGCCGTCCAGAGCGGAGGCGACCCGATGAGGATGGCGCGCTGACCGGGCGCCGCGCCCCGGCAGGACGTCGTCATGCAGATGCCGGCGACAACCGAGCCCCCGATGCGCACGTCGACGGTCCTGGAGTCCGCCGCGACGACGGTGCCGTAGGCGATCGAGACGCCGGGCGCCGATGGGCCGGCGACGATATCGGCGAGGTCCGCGGCCAGGGACGACATGACGCTCACGAGGCATCACCCCTCATGTACATGCGGAGCTCGATCCTCATGGGGCATCCCATCGAGAGCTCGAGGTCCATCTTCCGGATGCAGGCGCGGGCGAGCTCGATCCCGACAGACGGCAGCCTGATGGCGCACGCCGAGTAGACGTCCGCCGACGGGTTGAAGATCGCCGTGATGGTCGGGCGGCGGATGACCGAGCACTCGGTGGCGAGCAGGCTCGCCGCTTTCTCGTTCGCAGCCTCGACCGCGAACTGCGTTGCCACAACGCCCTCCTCGACCTTGACCTGCGCTACGTCGATGTACGATCCGGTCGGCGCGCTAGCGGCAAGGTAGATGTAGCCCGCGCTGTATTCCTCGGACTTGGCCGGGGTGGCCGTGAGCGACAGCCTCGTCCAGCCCGGCCCGATGGCGACCGTCGCGGTCTCTCCCCCGTCGTCCTCGCGCCAGATTGGCTGGACCCTCACCTGCACCCTCTGCGACGCGTAGAGGTAGACGGACTCGGTGTACGGCTGGCCCTTCTTGAGGGATATCTTGTCCTGGGCGATGCCGATCTCACCGGAGCCCGACCCCTTCGTGATGCGGATCGCCTGGCTGATGCCGCCGATCGGGCACCCGGAGACGCCGACGGTCTCGATGGTCCCCCCGCCGCCGCTGGACCTGAAGGTCGCGCTGTCGTGGGTGCCGTCTCCGGCGAGCGGGTAGGAGCCGCCGGCGATGACGCTCTCCCCTGACGGGAGGTCGCTGTACTGGTACCGCTTCACGATGCGCCGGCCCGTGGAGACGGTCGACCACTCGCTCTGCGGGCTGTCGTCCGAGGCCGTTCCCCTGACGCTCTCGCCCTGGGTAGCGAAGTCGACGTGCACCACGTTCACCGCGTCGAAGTCGTCCTGCTCGTCGGTGAGGTCGGGAAGCACCCGGCAGTCCTCGCCCTCTGAGAAGGTGCGGTCGATCGGCCTCGCCGCCGGCTCCAGGTAACGCCTGAACAGCACGCGCCCGTAGGCGTCGGTCGACGCGCTCCTGAATCCTGCGGCCGAGAGCAGCCTGTTGACCGCGCCCAGCTTGTTGTCCGGCGTGTCCGCCGTGGCGGCGATCCCGAAGACCCATGCCGTCGACAGCGTGTAGTCGCTCGGCTCCGCGACCACCTCGAGCCCGCACCCCTCCGCGATCGCCTTGGCCGCGGAGACCGCGTTTGCGCCCGCCGGCACGGTGTACGGCTCGTCGAAGTCGTCCTTCGCGAGGTCGTGGAGTCTGCCGTAGAGCGTCGCGGTGCCGGTCGCCACCTCGCCGCTCACCGTGCGGGACGGCGTCGAGCACTCGAAGGTCCCCAGGCACACGGTGCGCGACGCGCCCGAGATCGGGTCCTCCGCGTCGAGGTAGATACGCACGAAGTCGTTGCCCATGTCGAGCCTGCCGACGTAGTCCAGTGATGCGGACTCATAGGTGTCCGTGTCCTGGTTGCGGCTGATGCTCCCGCCGGTGAAGCACTCGATGGCGCCGGTCTCCAGGCCGGTCGGCCGCGAAACGCGGGCGTACCGGTAGGAGGTCCTGAACGACGCGAGCCAGATATCATCCGACACCGTTGGGCTCCCTCCATCGCTCCCTCTTCGTCGATACGGACACCCTGTAGTCCTCAGGCGCGCACCTGGTGAGCGTCCCCGTGACGGCGGCGAAGCCGCGGTCGCCCAGATGGGGTCGCACCCAGGCGCTTCCGTAGCGGCCGAACAGGCCGCGGACGCGCAGGTAGTCGTCCTCCTCGATCGTGAACTCCATCGACTCCTTCATCGAGAGGTTGCCGCTCTCGAACCCCATGGGCAGGCCGCCGCCGACGAAGTGGAACTGGTCGCGCTCGCGCTCGGGGCTCGCCGAGTACTGCGGCGGGCCACCCATGTTCCTGTCGCCCACGACGACCTCGGAGGCGTCCGGCCCGAAGTTGAGGGCGAACCCGTCGCACGGGCACACGGTCCCCACCTCGGTCGTCGAGGTGGTTCCGGAGGCCGCGTAGCCGCGCGCGACGTAGGAGAACCCGACGTTGAGCGGCGGCAGGCGGTCGATGACGCTCTGCCCGGACTTGAGGCCGCTGGCGAGCAGGAGCCTCGAGCCGTCCGCGAGCACGCGCTCGATATCGAACGAGGCACACGGCGGCAGGCCGTGGACGGTGGCGCGCGTCCCCTTTATCGACATGCCGCCCCTGATGCGGATGTTGCCCTCGGGCGTCATGGCCATGGGGCCGCGCAGCTTGTGGTCCCTGACGGCGAACTCGGAGATGCCGTCTCGCACCGTGACGACGGCCGCGAGCGCCTCGTCGTAGGAGACGTTGACGATGGGCGTGGCGGGCACGAGCCAGTCGGTCGAGAACGAACGGGTGACGGTCGTGGACAGGCTCGAACCGCCGCGGACGGTGAGCTCGAGGACGTACGCGGACCTGTTCTCCAGGCCGGAGGCTATCTCGTGCGACCGCTCGCCCGCGGCGACCGACGTGTCGATGACCGCTGAGCCGCCGCGCAGCAGCCTCAGGCGCTGATAGGTGATGCCCGTCTCGTCGACAGCGGTCCAGGCGGCGCGCAGCGGGAGCTCGACGACGGCCTCGCCGTCCTCCGTGGGGGTCGTGAAGAACGCCTGCGGCGGGTCGGCGACCCTGAACACTGCGTACTCCGACCACGCGCCCCATGACGGGTCGGCGCCCTTGGTGCGCACGCGCAGGCGATAGGTGCCCTTCACCGACAGGCTCAGAGTTGTCGCCGAGGCGGGGCCGGTGATGTAGTGCGGGACGGTCTTGCCGTCCGGCTGGATCAGCTCTATCTGGGCCGCCGACTGCGCGGTGCCGTCGGGGTGGTTCCGCTTCCAGCCGATGGTCGCCGTCGACCCCGTCGGGTAGGCGGGCTCGGCCCCCGAGACGGCCGGCGCGTACGGCTGGCAGATCGTGGCCACGGCGTTGGATGCCGTCCACGCGGAGAAGACGGTGTCCCCCGCGCCCGCCACGGGCTTCTCGCGGTAGGTGCGAACCTCGTAGACGACCTTCTCTCCCGCCACGGCAGACGGGTCGGTCATGGTCCAGACGCCCGGCTCCTGCCTGTCGGCGGTAAGGGCACGGGGCTTGTAGGTCCTGCCGCCGTCGGAGGTCACGCGGACATCGAAGCCGCTAATCCAGGACGGGATATCGGGACCCCTGACGACCAGCGAGACCTCGCCGTCGCCGGAGCGCGATAGCGAGACCGATGCCGGTGGGGAGGGCGTCTTGTAGACGCGAACGGAGTTCGTTCTCTCCGATGTGCCGCCTCGCCAGCGCGCCCTCACGTCGTAGTCGTAGTAGTTGTTCGCCGACGTCGACGCGTCGCGCCAGTTGGAGATCGTGACGCTGTTGTAGGGGTTCTCGGTGTCGCCGCCGTTCGTATGGCGGTAGACGTTGATGCCGTCGTAGTACTTCCTGGCGTCGTCGTCCGGGTGGTTGACCCACTCGAGCTCGGTTGCCCCGTCGGTCGAGCGCGTGACCCTGAGGTCGGTCGGGGCCGCGGGCTCGTATGCCGGGACCTTACCGATCCTGGCGCCCTCGCCGCAAGAGGTCGTCGCACCGACACCGCCGTAGCCGCCGACCGACACGGACTCGGTGTACGCCTCGACCCAGACGTCGTAGTCTTTGTCCTTGCGCTCCGCGTCGGTGTACCCGCTGACGGTGACGGCGCGCTTCCAGGAGGAGGTCGTGTAGCCGTCGCCCGACGCGCGCCAGACGCCGCCGACCTTGACGTGCAGGCGCACGCCGTAGCAGTACCAGTCGCCGAAGTCGACGGTGGCGGTCCAGTAGATGCGGGCCGTGGTGTCGTCGACGTTTGAGACCGATGTGGAGAGGCTGATCGAGTAGTACTTGACCCTGTTCCTGCTCAGTTCCTTGTAGGCCACCTGCTACCCCCTTCCGGTCCTGACGGTCCTCTTGAGTTCGGAGACCAGTGCCCTGAGCGCCTCCGCGACGCGCTCGTCGACCTCGAGGGCCGACCCGTCGAGGTAGATGTTGTAGACGTCGCCGCGCTGGCCCCCGAGCTTTGCCATCTGCTCGGCGATGGTCGCCGCGAACGGCTCCGAGTACTTTCGGTTGGTGAGCGGCACGATTGCCTCGGCGCCGTCCTCGCCCACCCAGTCGAGCGGGTAGCCGGTCACCGGCGCGTCGACGATGGCTCCGTGCGCGTGCATGCGGATGCCGCCATCGGCGTGCCGTATGCCGCCCGCGGCCTTCTCGTTGCGCGTCCTGTTGACGGTCACGTAGGTCGTGGTAATCGTCGCCGATCTTGAGTGGAACGGCTCGTTCATCACCGCCTGCATCGCGGACTGGCACTTCGGCAGCGTCCCGTAGCTCGCCTTGGCGGTCATCTCCTTGCTCTTGAGCTTGGTGCCGTTGAGCTTGTCCACCGAGGTCTGCGCCCTGTCGACTTCCTTCTTGTCGACCTTTGTCTTGGCGCTCTTGGACTGGAGCGCCGTGCCGTTCCAGGTCACGAGGTTGCCCTGGGCGTCGCGCAGGTCGCCGACGCTCACGTCGACGACGCCGTTCTTGTCCATCAGCTGCGAGCCGTTCCAGGTGTACATGTTGCCCTGGGCGTCCATGAGCTGGGTCTGGTCGACGGTCACGTTGCCGTTCTTGTCGACGATGGGCTGCGCGTTGTAGTTCTGGACGGCCCACACCATCTGGTCGATGTTGCCGTTGAAGTTGCTGGCGAGCGCGGCGAGGTTGGCCGAGCCGATGCTGTTGAGCGTCTCGGTCGACACGCCGGCCGCGGCGCAGGCGTCAGAGAACGCGCTGAAGTCGATGTTCTCCTTCGAGAACGCCTTCTTGAGCTTGCCGCCCATGTCCTCGAGCGCGGCCTGGATCTGGCTCGCCGCGCGGACCGTCGAGGCGGCGCCCTCGTCCATCGAGACGCCCCACCCGTCGAGGTCGTCGACGATGGAGCGGGCGGTGCCGTCGTAGTCCTGAGCCAGCTTGGCGAGCTGGTCGTCGCTGAGGCTCGCCAGCTGCTCGGTGTCGACGCCGAGCTGCGTGAGAGAGCCGGAGACGGCGGACAGGGTCTCGCCGTTGGCCGAGAGCTGCGCCTGGAAGAGCGTCAGCTGCGCCTGGGTGAAGTGCTCGAAGGTGCTGCCAGCCTCCTGCGAGGTCAGCGCGGCGTCTCCGAGCTTGCCGTTGAGGACGTCGATGCTCTCCGAGGCGGAGTCGAACTGCTTCTTCGCCTCGTTGTACTCCCTGCCGACCTTCTCGGTGCAGGCGAGCGCCTCGAGCTCGCCCTTGGAGAGCTCCGGGTAGGTCTTGGCGAGTTCCTTCAGGCGGTCCTGGTAGGGCTTCGTCTTGGAGGCGAGCGTGTTTGCCGCCTCGGACTGCGCCTGGTACGCCTCGGTGAGGTTCGCCGTGAGGGCGCTCACCTCGGCGTCCTTCTTCTTGGATGCGACGAGCTCGTCGATGGACTGCTTGAGGTTCTTGACGTTGCCGTCCGCGTCGACGTACCGCCCGTTCGCCACGTCCTGCGCCGAGATGTTGAGCCCGAGCTGGTCGTTGAGCAGCTGGAGCGCCCACGTGAGCCGGCCCTGTGCGTCGGTGGACAGGTCGGTCTTGCCGGCGTAGTTGTCGATGATCTGCTGAGCGGTGTTGAGCTGCGCGATCTGCGACTCGGCGGCCCTCGTGTTCTCGTTCATGGCGTCGACGTGCTTGCTGATCGACTCGGCGAGCTCATCGACTGACATCGCCGAGAAGGAGGACTTCTTGCCTACGTTCTCGACCCTGCCGGCGTAGGACTCGAGCGCCACGGTGTTTGAGGCCGCGTCGACCAGGCCGGTCGTGGCCTTGTTCAGCGCGTCCGTGCGGGCCTGCCACTCGACCTGCTTCTCGATGAGTATGCCGATGCCGGCGGCCGCGACGGTGCAGCCGATTGCGACCGGGTTGAAGCCGACGCCAACCGCCTCGAGCGCCTCGGCGAACGTACCGGCGCCCCCGCGGGCGAGCTTGAACGCCTCGGTGGCCTTGCCCACGCCGCTCGCGACGCCGGTGAGGACCGGTACCGCCTTCTGCCACGCCGCGATGCCCGCCGCCCCCGAGACGATCTCGGGTGCCAGGCTCTTGAACCCGCCGTAGAGCTGCTTGACCATCGGCATCGACGCCGAGACCCCGCCGTTGACGACCCTGAAGAAGCCGTTCACGGCGCCTTTCGCGTCGTCGAGCACCCCGGCGATGTTGTTCCTGCCGACCGCCTCGAGCGTGCCGGTGACGCCCTTCGTAACGGCGTTCGACATGTTCTGGATGCTCGTCTGGACGCCGCCGGCCGCGGTCTCGGCCTGGTCCTTGAAGGACGCGAAGCTCGCGCCGCCCTGCGTGTCGAGCTCGACCATCTTGTCCATGAGCTGGTCGAGGGTGATGGTCGGGTCCTTGCCCCCGCCGCCGAGCGCGGCGTACAGGTCGTTGGCGTTGGCCGTGGGGCCGAGCATGGCTTTGGCCAGCTGGTCCATCTGGCCCGGCATGGCCGTCGTCAGCGAGCGCCAGTCCTCCATCTCGGGCTTGCCCTTGGAGAGGATCTGGCGGAACTGCTCCATCGCCGCCGAGCACAGCTGGGTCGAGCTGCCCGAGGCGACGAGCATGTCGTTGAGCGCGAGGCCGACGTCGGTGGCCTTGTCGAGGTCCCCGACCGAAGTGGTGATGCCCTGGACGACCGAGACCATGTCGTCGAGCCTGGTGGGCAGCGTCGACAGGCGGTCGGACATCTTGCCGATCGATGCGTTGGCGGAATCGGCGGAGTACCCGAGGGACTGCATGACCTTCGGGTAGTTGTTGAGCGTGTCGAAGCGGCTGATCGCCGACCCGACATGGGACGAGATGGAGTCCATGGCCTTCGACGTGAGCGTCGAGAAGGCGCCTATCATCGCGCCGGAGCCGGCCAGCCCCTTCCCGAACCCGGAGCCGGTGCTCTTGCCGAGGCTGGAGCCGGACTTGCTCGCTTGCCCCTCGCACTTGCCGAGCGCGGACTCGACCGACTTGGTGAGGTTGTCGAACCTGGGGACGATCAGCAGGTCCGCGCGTCCGATCTCAGCCATCCGTCACCTCCACCCACTCGGTGTTCTCGATGCGGGCGCGCACCGACGCCGCGCGATCTGCCGCGGCGCCGGCGGCGGCCACGTCCCGCGGGCGGGGCACCCTCGGGGCGTCCGATGCCTTGCCGCCGCACAGCGCGGTCGCCGCCGCGTAGACGCTGTCGACGATGTCCGCCGCCAGGTGCTGCTCCCGGGTCCAGCTGCGCTCCGGATGCTGGATTGGCAACACCTATTTGGACGATTCCGGGAGGGACAGCCCCGCCTCCCTGAACTCGACCGGAGACATGTAGCCCAGCGTCGAGTGGATCCTGAAGTTGTTGTACCAGTGCACGTAGTCCGAGAGCTTGGCCCGG